>MHKS01000001.1 GCA_001818495.1 Candidatus Komeilibacteria bacterium RIFOXYD1_FULL_37_29
AGAAAGTATATCAAGCTTCAAGAAAAAGAAGATATTGGACAAGCGAAGCTTGAATGGTAAAGAAACCACGGCCGTAAGGCCGTGGAGTTTCATTATAAAAAATACGTTAGGTCAGCGGATTTAATATTTTAGCCACTTCTTTGGGACTGGTGACATTGACCAATTTTTTTCTCAGTTCACTAGCATCAGATCGACCCTTTACGTAGAATAGTAAATGCTTTCTCATTTCTACAAAAGTTTTTTCATTTTTTGATTGCCACAACAGTTCGGCGTGTCTGATAGCTGTTTCTTTGATAGTTGGCCAATCTACTTCTTGATAATGTCCGGTTTGGATATAATCTTTGATTTGTTTAAATAGCCACGGTCGTCCGTAGAGAGAGCGAGATAGAGCGATACCATCAGCTTGAGTATATTTTAAATCAGCCACTACGGATTCTACTGTTTGAAATGATCCATTGATTAAATAAATACCTTGTGGCCATAGACTTTTAAATTTTTCTCCAGCTTCTTTTAGCATGTCCAAATCCACAGGGCCAGTAAAAGGCACTTCGTAGTTTCGGCCGTGAAGTATGAGGGCGGCTAGCGGTAAATCTTTTAAAGCATCCATAAAATCAAAAACACTAATATTACCAGACTCTGGTTGCCCTTGTATTTTACGCAGACCAATTCTAGTTTTGACAGAAACTGGTAAATCTACGGCGGCCGTAGTTTTGGCTACTATATCTCTAACTATTTTTAAGTCTCTTAGTAGGCAAATACCTCCGCCATGACCAGCTACTTTTTTGGCCGGACAACCAAAGTTTATATCAATGCCAGCTATACCAGTTTTGGCGACTATTTTGGCCGCCTGAGGATAAAGCTCAGCATTTTTACCAAAGATTTGGACTACCACTGGCTGCTCACTGGCTTGATAGGCCAGCATGGCCATAGTTTTGGCGCTGTTATGGCACAAGGCATCAACCGACACAAATTCTGTATGGACTACATCAGCCCCCCATGATTTGCAGATTTGACGCCAAGCGCTGTCGGTAATACCAGCCATAGGCGTGGTAGTCAGGATTGGTTTGGTTAATTTTTGCCAGAAATTTTTCATTGTTTATATTTTAAATCCCATCCGAATATTTATTAAGATGGGATAGTTATAGCAAAAATAATGATTTTTATCAAATTTTTAAAGCCACTTTTTATTGCGGAAGTAGATGAGGGAAAATACTACAACGGTTAAAATAATGGCCATGATAAAATAAAAACCACCGTCCATATTTACTAGTGGAATATGTTTGGCTCTAATGGCAAAAATAGAAGCAAGTAAAGTAGCTGGTGCCATGATTACTGAGACCACAGTCAAAGTCTTCATAATATCGTTTAATCGGTGAGATATTAGAGACTCGTTGGTCTCTTGGAAAGTAGCAATGTTTTCTTTAAGCGTTTCTAGTATATCCCAAATATCTTTGGCTCGGTCCAAAATGTTGGCAAAATAAATATTTATTCTATCGTGCATGAAAAATTTATCGCTGGTATTCATAAGTTTTTTGATGATATTTTTGTGCGCTTGCATAATACGTCTGAAATCAACAATATTTCTTTTGGTGTGGAGTATTTCTATAACTAATTTTTTTTCTTCACCTTTGAAGATTCTTTTTTCTATATCTTCTATTTCTTGACTGATATGATCAAGCATAGGTATGGTATAGTTTTGTAGGCGGTGTAGTATTTCATAAAGCAAAAAAACCGAATGGCTGTCCATCATATATTTTTCACGGCTGTACTCATTGGTTTTTAGTTCACTGAAAAAGTTTTTTAGAGTAGGGATTTTACCGTCAGATATAGTGACTATATATTTTGCACTCATGAAAAAATCTACTTCGCTAGATTCTATTTCTCTGTTTTCTCTGTTGTAGGCCGGAAAAGTCAGTATAAAAAACATATAGTGGGCGTATTCACTGATTTGTGGTCTTTGGGCTCTACCGATGCAATCTTCTAGGTCTAGTGGATGAAAATCGTATTCTTTCTTTAAAAAGTCAATGTCAGCCCGAGTGGGTTTCTCTATATTTATCCAGAGAAGCTTGCGAGTTTTTATTTTATCTATAGGCATACTTTATTTTTATTTGTTTATATTATAATACTTTTTTGGATCTTAGGCAAAAGTATTTTGTAAAAAATCTATAAATTATGTTATAATAATAATACGCTTAGACATTATGAATAATCAATTTAGGTATAAGGCGCCTTCCACTCAGTCAAAGAGCAGTGATTGGAAAGGTAGAATATGGAGATCTAATATTTTTTCGGCCTTGCTTATTTTGTTATTATTGGCTTCTTTTTTGAAAGTGGCTAAGGAAATTATGCTTCGTTGGGAGATTAAAAAAGAAATAAATACTTTAGAGGTTCAGCTGGATGATTTGGAGGGCAAAAAAGCAAAAATGGATCAATTGATATCGTATTTAAAAACCGACGAATATATTGAAAAGCAAGCTAGGACCGAACTTAACCTGACTAAGCTTGGTGAAAAGCAGGTCAATCTAGTTGGTTTTGAAGCTAGTAATCAAAATATTTCCGATGAAAATATTTCTAATATAGAAAAATGGTTTAATTATTTTTTTGATTAATAATTTATGTACAAGTTAATTTATAGCAAAAAGGTTATTATAATCACCGCAGCCGTAGTTTTGTTTATTTTTTCCCAGTGGTTGGCCGTTAAATTGGTTTATAATCACAAAATAAATGGAGCGCCGGCCAAATTTTTAGCTAGCTTATACAATCTTAAAGCCGGAGTGATTGAGGAAGAGGAAGATAACGTCTATGTTTATTTAAAGGATTTTTTTGAAAATTATGAATTTGCCAATAGATTGCTAACGGCGCAAGCAGCCACTAACGAACAATTTGCCAATTTACAACAAGATAAAAATGAAATCTCAGAATTGGTTTGGAGTAAGCTGTTAAAACAAGCTTGGCTTAAAAAAGTAGCCATAGCTAATGATATTGCCATCAAGGAAGAAGATGTAAATTATTATATGGAAGCCATGGGTGGCCAAGAGAAGGTGGCTGAGGCTATAAAAAGTCAGGGAATTTCTATGGAAGAGTATCGTTATTTTTTAATAGAGCCTGATTTATTAGAAGCCTTGGTCTATAATTATTTTTTGGCCAATTTTGAGGATGAAAGAGGAGTATCAAAGATCCAGGAGGCGTATATGTTTTTAGAATCAGAATCAGGAGCCAATTGGGAAGAGGTAGTGACAAAGTATGGAGAAGATGAGATTTTATCGGGCAGCACTTTTTGGTTAAGTGAAGAAGAGTTAGTGGATGTTTATGAACCAATCAAAGAAGTTGGCGAAGATGGATTTTCCAAGATAGTTCAAGTGCCGGGTGGTTATATTATTTGGCACGTTAATTCAATTGTAGAAGAAGATGATAAGAAGATGTGGGAAATGAGCGGAATATTTGTCTATGCTCAGGGCATTGATGATTTTTTTGATACTTATCTAAATAGTGTAGAAGTAACCAGAAAATATTAATTTTATGATTAAGCTCATTGACTTAAACAAGAGTTACAACAAAAAGGTTCAGGCTCTTAAAAATATCAACTTACACATCAAGCCTGGTGAGTTTGTTTCTATAGTTGGACAGAGCGGTTCTGGCAAATCCACGCTAGTCAAACTGGTTATTGCCGAAGAAAGACCAGATTCCGGTAAGATTGTTATTGGTGGTTGGGATATTATTGATATCAAAGATAGAGAGATACCGACACTGCGTAGACAGTTGGGAGTAATTTTTCAAGATTTTAAATTATTACCAAAAAAGACTGTTTTTGAAAATGTAGCCTTTGCTATGGAAGCCTGTGGTTTTAAATCATTGGATATTGCCAAGACAGTTTCTCAAATCATTTCCCTGGTTGGTTTAAAGGGCAAGGAAGATAGGTATCCCAATCAACTTTCTGGTGGCGAGCAGCAAAGAGTGGCTATTGCCAGAAGCTTGGTCCACAAACCAAAACTTTTAGTGGCCGATGAGCCGACTGGTAATCTGGATTCTATCAATACCAGAGAAATTATAGATTTACTCAAGAAGATAAATAATATGGGGACCACTATTGTGTTGGTTACTCACAATAAAGATGTAGTAAACGGTTTACATAGCAGAGTTATTACTTTGGATAGTGGCCAGATCATTAGTGATCAGTCCCAAGGAAGATATTTATTATAAAAAACATGATTACTTTACTTAGAATTTTTAAATTCGCCTTACAAGGTTTTTTTCGAAATTTTTGGTTGTCACTGGTAACTATTACCATGATGCTGATGGCCGTTGTCTCGGTGACACTACTGATGGCTATGGATTATATCAGAGAAACAACTATCCAGTCAGTAGAAAATCAGATTGATATTTTGGTGGAGATAAAACCAGAAAGCAGTAGGGAGCAGGTAGAAAATTTTGTGTTAGAGGTTGATGATTTAGAGGAGGTAGCAGAGATTGCCATTATCAGTCCGGAGCAAAACAAGGAAATATTTTTGCAAAATAATACTGATGAAAGAATCAAAGAAGTTTTAAATATCTACGAGGAAGATGAGAATCCGTTTTCTTATTCTTTGGCCATCAAAGCTTACAAACTCAGCCAGTATGCCAATATCATAAATTTTGTTAATCAAGAAAAATATGCCAATTTGGTAGAGAATAGTGATGTTGATACGCACGAAGAGATTATCGGTAAAATCAATAGTATTGCCGATTTCTTAAATAAATATAGTTGGTATATTACGGGTATATTTTTGCTGATATCAGTCGTAGTAATTTTTAACACTATTAGAATAAGTATTTATAGTCGTCGGGACGAGATCATAATAATGAAATTGGTCGGAGCTGGTAATGCTTTTGTGAGATTGCCCTTTGTATTAGAGAGTACTTTCTATGCTTTGGCGGCGGTTTTGATAGTCATAGCTTTGGCTTATCCACTGATAAATTTTATCCAGCCATCTTTAAATGGGTATTTTCAAGGTAGCCAGGTGATTGATTTGGCGGGATATTTTGGGAATAATTTTGTTAGCATTTTTGTTTATCAGTTTTTTGTTTTAGCCTTTTTGAATGTCGTGAGCACTATTATAGCTGTTCGTCGCTACTTACAGGTTTAAATATAAACAAAAAATCGTCCCAAGATACTAGGGGACGATTTTTTTATAATAAAATTATTTATTCAGTAATAACATCAATAAATTTAGTTTCTTTTATTGATCCATCAAATTTTTTCTTTTTGAGTCTTCGAAATTTTACTACACCAGATATTTTAGCAAAAAGAGAATCATCTTTAGCTCTGCCTACATTTTCTCCTGGATTGAATTTGGTGCCACGTTGGCGTATTAAAATAGAGCCAGCACTGGCATGTTGACCGGCAAATAGTTTTACTCCTAAACGCTTACTTTGGGAATCACGGCCTAAACTGGTGGAACCGCCTGCTTTCTTATGTGCCATATTTTTTAATTATTTATTAAAACAGTAATATAATAGCCAAAAAGTCTATATATGTCAAGTCCTCACCCTTTTCTCAATGAAATTGAGAAAACAGGCTAAAAGGGCGAGGACTGAGCATTTCTATCAATAAAATATTGATTTTATAATGATTTAGAGCATCTTTAACTGCGTCCGACCGTAAATTATTTTGGGGTATTTAATATGATTGATGCGGGCAGAATATTTGCGCAGCAGGTACTCTTCAAATAATTTGCGATATTTTATTTTAGTTTGTCTGTTTATTTTTAGCATATATTTATTTTTATAAAAATGTTCTCATAATTCCTTTGACTACACCCTGGATGGCTGGGTTTTTGGAATAAATAGGTTTCATGTGTTTATTGGCTGGTTGTAATCTAATGCGGTCTTTTTCTCTAAAATATTTTTTTAAGGTAGCGTAGGTATTATCTAAAAGAGCCACTACCACATCACCGTTTCGCGGATAAAAGTTTCTTTCTACAATGACATAATCACCGTCTAAAATACCATCTTCAATCATTGATTCGCCTCGGACTTTTAAAACAAAGCTATTTTCATCTCTAATCATCGATTGAGGTACGGCAATGGTTTCGCTAGTCTCAATAGCCTCAATTGGCTCACCAGCGGTAATCAGGCCGGCTAGAGGTAGCTCGATGGATTTACCGAAGCGGTAATTTATGACCTCTAGCGAGCGAGCGGCTTTTTGAGAAGAGGTTATTAATCCTTTATCTTCCAAAGCTTTGATATGCTCATGCACGGTGGCTGTAGAGGAGAGGCCGAAGTGTTCGGCAATTTCACGGTAGCTGGGAGCGTATTCATTGGTTTGGATAAACTGAGTAACAAAGTCTAAAATTTGTTTTTGTTTTTTAGTTAAATGGGGCATATATTTTGTATTATTTTCTATATAGGTATTATATACCGAACAAAAACCGAACGTCAAGTTTTGACCTGTGGATAAGTAAACAGGGTTACCATTTTATATAAAATTTAGTAAATTTATGGATATTATGAATTAAAGTTAATTTCATATAAACGAAAGGATTCGACCATGAGCCAGAGGATGGTGACAGTCAGTAACGCACTTAATGTTGTTACAGAGATCAAAGAATATGGCATTCGAGTTTTTCGTCACGGTGCTCAGTTTACGCTAGAATTGGACGGTCAAAAGCAGGCTACTTCTAGCCGACTTAGCGCAACAGTTTCTGCTTTGGCCGATCAAGACTTTGCCAGGCGCATAGAAACAGCTTTTGCTATTCCCAAGCCTACTTTAGGCCGATTGCGAGAGCTGTTCCCCCGTTATGAGATCATATATCTATCGCCGACAGAGGTTACGGTCCAGCCAACGGCAAAGGTTTTGGAAGCTGTGCGTATTCTAGTACCGACCCACTAGTTTCAAAAAGGCTCGCCAATCAATTGGCGAGCCTGGTCATTTGTATTTTTATTATTGTATATTCAAATAATAATTTTCTTCCGGACTGATAATAAACAGCTTTTCTCCTTTTTTATCAAAAACATAAGATTTTTTGCGGGGGTTGTTTATAAGTTCTATATTGTTTCTTCTATCCCGGCCGTCCAATTCTGTCAGAGTGGTACTATCATTTATTTCCGAGACAAAATAACTACCATTGGGGTGCCAAAAAACATCGGCGACAATATTGGATGATCTATCTATCAGGTCTTGCCATTCTTCTTGATAGTTAAAGAGTATGATTTCATGGCCATTGGTAATCAGTAATCTTTCATCGTGTAGCTCAGCCGTGGTGATGGGTATAGTAATTAATTCTCTAAATATATTTTTGATGTAGAGCTTGGCCCCGATAGTAAATATCAGATAATCATCTTGAGCTAGTAAAACTTCTAGGTTGCCCAGATTGACATTGTTAATGATTTGTTTGGACTCTAGATTATTTTTATCCAACTGTTCAACGAAATTATTTTTATCAAAAGTGTATTGGGTGATTAGCCAGTTATTTGTGATGGCAAAATCATTTATATAATTTTTTATATCCAACAGCTCATCAGCCGGACCAGCCGATGATAGGGCTGATCGATGCTCCCGTTTGTATAGCTTGTTGTTTTTTAGATAGATAAGAGTCTGACTATTATTTTCCCAGAGCATTTTCTGGACGCCGACAATCGGTATGGCTTCTAATATTTTTTTATCAATATCAAAAGCAAAGTATTTGTTGTCAGCTTTCATCAAGAGTTGTTGATTGTCAGATGACCAATCAATCAATTCATATTTTTGATCCAAAGTATCTATGTCAAATGATCTGGCCTGTTCAACATCAGTGATGATTAGTTTGTTGTCTTCATCCAAGAGGGCATATTTATCAGAGTTTTTATTTAAGAGAATTTTTTCACTACCCAAGCCCAGAGAAGTTTTGGGGCGATCATTTAAAAATAAAACAATATCTTCAGCAAAAGTAGTTTCACCAGAAGAAACCTCTAATTTTTTGATCCAGGGGACATAATTATTTTTAGCAACTTCTACTGTGTAGGTGCCGGGCAGTATATCTACCAGCTGGGTGGGGGTTTTGCGCTTTTCTTTTTTATTGTTTATAAATATTTCAGCACTGCGGGGGTAGGATTTTATGTAAAAAGCTCCATTTTTTTGGATATTACCGGTTTTAAAATCATAGCGATAGCCCAAAGAATAGGCGGTCAGTAGTGGTGCCAAAATAACAAATAGTATAAAAAATATCAAAACAATGATTTTTCTCAGGGCTTTTTTCATCTTGTTATAAATCTAAATTTAGGGTATTATTTATATTGTTAATTTAATATTACTATACTATGTCTAGTTTTATTATTCAAGGTGGAAATAATCTACATGGCTCTATCAAAGTAGCTGGTTTTAAAAATGCCGCTACGCCGATTATTGCTGCTTCTTTGCTCAGTAAAGAAGATATTGTTTTGCACAATGTGCCACTGATAGAAGATGTCAAAAAAATGGTGCAGATTTTGGTATCCATGGGTTCCAAAGTCACTTGGACGGATAAAAATAGTCTGCGTATTAATAATGCTGATGTCGATCCCCATAAGATGGATATGAAGTTGGTGTCGGCTATGCGCTCATCTATTCTTTTGATGGGAGCTTTGGTCGGTCGCTTTGGCAAATTTTATACCAAAGAACCAGGTGGCTGTCAGATTGGATCAAGATCACTAGATTCACATTTTTTGGGTTTTCATCAATTGGGTATTGATATTACTAGAGATAAGGATAATGAAAAATATTATACTTTGGAAAAAAAGCGTCCCGCTGAAGAAGAAATCACTTTGAGCGAATTTTCCGTGACTGGTACTGAAAATATGATTTTAGCTTCAGTCTTAAATCATGGTTGGGTGAAAATAAATATTGCGGCCGCTGATCCATCAGTCCAGGATCTTTGTTGGTTTTTGATTTCTTTGGGTGCAAATATAGAAGGCCTCGGTACACATTTTTTGACTATCAAGGGGGTCAATAAGCTCAAAGGCGGAGAATATTATATTATGCCCGATCCGATTGAAACCGGTACTTTTATATCTTTGGCCGGAGTAACCAAGTCCACTTTTGTGATAGAAAATACAGCGCCACAGTTTATGACTTTGGAAATTGAAAAATACAGAGAAGTCGGTATCAAATTGGATATTGAATATACTGATTTAAAAGCCAACGGTAATTATCAGTTGGCCAATATCAAAGTAAATGGCAAGGTTGATCTTCAGGCTATTAAAAAATTACACGATATGCCTTATCCTGGTTTTGCGGCCGATCTTATCCAACCGTTTACAGTTTTGATGACCCAAGCCAAAGGTACATCGGTTATTCATGATTGGATGTATGACGGTCGTTTGAAATATATTGCTGAGCTGCAAAAAATGGGAGCTGATATTGTCGTGTCCGATCCCCATCGTATTGTAGTGATTGGTCCGGCGCCACTTTTTGGCAAAGAAATTACTAGTTTTGATCTGCGGGCCGGAGCTACTTTGATTATTGCCGCTCTAGCTGCTTCGGGTGAATCAAAAGTCAGCAATATTTATCAGGTTGATAGAGGTTATCAGGAATTGGATTTTCGTCTATCAAAAATGGGCGCCAAAATTAAACGTATTGAAGATTAATATTTAGATAAATTTCATATAGAATATCATGGATCAATTTAGTACCAGTATTCAACCAACAAATAAAGATAGAGGACCCTGGTGGAAAAAACCAATGAAGTTTTACACCTATATTTTTTTATTAGTGGTTATTTTTATCATCGGTTTATCGGTCGGATCTAGCTCTGATAAGCCTCAAGATTCACAACAGGTTATTCAAAAGACTTCTCAGGAACTGAAAAGTTTGTTTGCCAATCGCTCGGATATCAATGTCGGTTTATTTGAGGAAGTTTGGAATATTTTGCATGATGACTACTTGGACAAAGCATCAATCAATGATCAAGATTTATTTTATGGAGCAGTGGCTGGCATGGTCGATGCTTTGGGCGATTCCAATTCTACGTTTTTTGACCCAGAGATAACGGAGGAGTTTACTAGAGAATTAGACGGTACTTTCTTTGGTATTGGCGCTGAAATTGGCCGCCGAGACGATGTATTGGTTATCATAGCGCCTTTGGCTGATTCACCAGCCGAGCAGGCCGGATTAAAATCTGGTGATATTATTTTGGCCATTGATGGCCAGGATACATCCAGCATTGCTTCGGCCGCCGCCGCCGCGCTTATTAGAGGTGAGGAAGGTAGCGAGGTGGTTTTAAATGTTTATACCAAGGGTTCCGATGCAGCTCGGGAGATTAAGATAATTAGACAAAAAATTGATATTCCTAGTGTCATCTATAACATGGAAGATGATATTGCTATTGTTAAGATTACTCATTTTAATGATGATACTGATGAGCGTTTTGAAAAAGTAGCCCAGCAAATATTAAAAGATAATCCTAGTGGTTTGATTGTTGATGTTAGAAATAATCCTGGTGGTTTTCTTAATATAGCTGTAGAAATTGCTAGCTATTGGCTAGAGCCAGGTCAAGTGGTAGTGCGAGAGACATTTTCTGACAAACGAAAAGACCAAGATTATAGCTCTGTTAAAAGAAGCAGTTTGGCTCATTTGAAAACCATTATTTTGGTCAATGAAGGCTCAGCTTCTGCTTCGGAAATAGTAGCCGGAGCTTTGCAGGATTATAAACTAGCCAAGGTAGTGGGCATGGTTACTTTTGGTAAGGGTTCGGTCCAGCAACTAATCGATTTGGAAGATAAATCATCTATAAAATTGACGGTGGCCAGATGGCTCACTCCTAACGGCCGAACTATTGAAGGCCAAGGTATTTCACCGGATTACGAAGTCGATTTAACGGTTGAGGATTATGAAAATGAGCGGGACCCACAACTGGATAAAGCTAAAGAATTGATATTGGAGTAGTATTATGAAAGTAATTTTGTTAGAAGATATAAAATCTTTGGGAGCCAGAGGAGACATAAAAGATGTCTCTGATGGTTATGCTACAAATTTTTTGTTGTCCCAAGGCAAGGCTATTTTAGCGACTGGAAGCAGTGTCGCTCAGCTGAAAGCGCAACAGAATAGAGTGGTGGCTAAAAAAGAAGCTCAGGTGGGCCAATATGAGAAAATTGTCAAGACACTTAATAAACAAAGCGTATTATTTGTCAGTAAAGTCTCAGAAAAAAACACCCTCTTTAAAGGTGTTTCAACTGATGATATAATAGTGGCGGTCAAAGACAAGTTCAATTTGGACATTTCAGCCAATTGGTTTGTCAAACCAAGCTTGCTCAAAAATTTGGGCAAGCACAATGTATTTTTAAGATTACCCAATAACCAACTTATTAGCTTTTTTGTAAATATTAAAGCAGAGTAGTATAATGCTAGAGAAATTTTAAATAAACAAATCAAATGACATCGAAATTAAAAACTTATCAAGCTCCTAAATTTATTTTTGTGGTTGGAGGAGTAATATCTTCTGTGGGTAAAGGTATTGCGGCCGCTTCTATAGGTAAAATTATAAAATCTAGAGGCTATAAAGTTTCTAATATTAAATGTGATATGTATGTTAATATTGATGCTGGTACTATTCGTCCGGCAGAGCATGGCGAAGTTTTTGTTGGTGAAGATGGTGTTGAAGCTGACCAAGATTTAGGTAATTATGAGCGTTTTACGGATCAAGTTTGTACAAAAGATAACTATATTACTACTGGTCAGGTTTATCAAGAGGTTATCCGTAGGGAAAGAAATTTAGAGTATCACGGAGAAGATGTTGAGGTGGTACCAGATATCCCAAATGAAATTATTCGTAGAATAAAAAATTGTCAGAAAAAAAATAAATCGGAAGTTACCATTATTGAATTTGGTGGCACAATTGGGGAGTATCAACTTCTTTTATTTTTGGAAGCTGCTCGTATTATGAAAGCCAATAAACCAAATGATATATTTTTTGTTATGGCTAGTTATATTTTGGCTCCGAAATTGATAGGTGAACAGAAATCAAAACCAACTCAATTTGCAATTCGCACTTTGAATTCAGCTGGCATTGCCCCAGACTTTATTTATTGTCGTTCAGAAAAACCTCTGGAAGAAGCTATTAGAAACACTATTAGCACTGTTTGTTCTTTGCCAAAAGAAAGAATTATTTCAGCGCCGGATGTATATTCTATATATGATGTACCAGTTAATTTTGAAAAAGAAAAATTTGGTGAGGTTATTCTCAAAACTTTAGGGTTAAAATCCAAAAAGAAAAACATGCAAGATTGGGTAGCCTTTTCTCAAAAAATTAAAAATATTGATAAACAAGTCACTATTGGTATAGTTGGTAAGTATTTTAATCTTAAATCATGCATAGATACATATATATCTGTCATAGAAGCAATTAAGCATGCGTCATGGTATCATAATGTAAAACCAAATATTGTGTGGCTTGACTCAGAAAAATATGAAAAAAATCCTGAAAAATTAAAAGAACTTAAAAAAGTTGATGGTATTATAGTTCCGGGTGGTTTTGGAGCTAGGGGGACGGAAGGTATGATTTTGGCAGCGGATTATGCTCATAAAAATAATATTCCTTATTTTGGTTTATGTTTAGGCATGCAAATATTGACTATTTCATTTGCACGTAAAATTTTACGTAACAAAGAGGTTAATTCTACAGAGTTTGAAGAAGGAGTTAAACATCCAGTAATTTGTACTATGGAAGATCAAATAGATAAAATTCATAATAAGGATTATGGGGGTACTATGAGATTAGGAGCACACATAGCTAAATTATCTAAAGGTTCACTTAGTTTTAAAGCTTATCAAAAAGAAAATATATCAGAAAGACATCGTCATCGTTATGAATTTAATAATAAATATTTAGAGATTTTAGAAAAAAATGGTTTACGTATTGCGGCTATAAATCCAGAGCATAATCTAGTAGAAATTGTAGAAGTTAAAGGACATCCTTGGATGGTAGGGGTGCAGTTTCACCCAGAGTTTAAATCTCGGCCACTAAGACCGCATCCTTTGTTTCGGGATTTTATCAAAGCGGCTATAAAAAATCAGTAAGCTATGTTTTTCATCGAAATAATACTGCTAGTAGTAATTATCATCGCCATATCCATTGGTATTGCTATTAGTGATAAGAAAAAAGAAAAATAAGTTTTTATAAACCATTGGTAAACAAAAAAGCACCTTTTAAAAGGGTGTTTTTTATTATAAGCTATTATTTTTCTTTACTCCGCCAATTTATTTCAAAAGAAATAGAGTGTTTGTTTGGTATGTTCCATTTAGAAAATCTGAGAAAAAGAAATTGAAATTTATTTTCAGCAATTTTTTTAAATCCAAACCGGTTTAATGTCAGCTCTATGTCTATCACCATTTGTTTTTATTTGATTGATTTGGTTCACTACGGTCACTCCGCCGTTGGCGTAGTATTCTCAGAATGAGCCCGCACTCACTACGTTCGTTTGGCTCCCTGCCTGCCGGCAGGCAGGGGGGCGCTGTGCTATTGCACAGCATCTTAGGAATTAGAATTTATTTAAATTGAGCCTGCGTTCACTTTGTTCACTTGGCTCGGGGACAGGGAGTCGAACCCCGATTGACGGGACCAAAACCCGTTGTCCTACCATTAGACGATCCCCGAAAGTTTATAAAACAATCATATACTACTATTTTTTGGTTAAATTGTCAATGCTGATATTAAAATAAATAAACAAAAAGTGCTAGAAATATGTTTTAACTAGCACTTAAAGTATTGATTAAATATGGATTATTTGATTGACAAAGTAGATTACCAAAAGTCCGATGATAAACCATAGCACTTGAGTTTTGTAATGCGGATTTTTATTGCTGTGAAGATGCGGCATAATATCGCTCATAGCAATATATAGGAAGCTACCAGAGGCGATAGCCGTCAGTATTAGCTGGCTATTGCCGGTTTGAGCGTAAAAATAAGTCGCTACACCACCCAGTAAGGCCATCAGGGCTGAAGCTAGATTCCAGAGTAGTGCTTTGGCTTTGCTGTAGCCGGCATATAAGAGCAGGCTAAAATCACCAATCTCCTGGGGTATTTCATGTAATGTGATGGCGATAGTAGCCAAAATTCCCAGCTGGACATCTAGCATAAAACTAGCCGCAATAGCCATACCGTCTAAGAGATTGTGTAAACCGTCGCCGACTAAAATATTTATGCCCAGTGGATGAACGCATTTTTCATTGTGTTCGTGCTCTTCATGATCTTGCTGGTGATGGCAATTGTGCCAGTGCAGATAT
>MHKS01000002.1 GCA_001818495.1 Candidatus Komeilibacteria bacterium RIFOXYD1_FULL_37_29
AGCGAAGCTTGAATGGTAAAGAAACCACGGCCGTAAGGCCGTGGAGTTTCATTTGTTAAGATAAAAAAGAGCGGTGGGCATTGACACAAACATTTTTTTATAGTAATATCTACAACCGTAACGTACACTAAATTTGAAATTGGGTTTCTCAGGCCTTGCTCCAAGTATTAGCAACTAGTATAGGCCTGAGAACCCTTTTTCAAGCCAATGAGTCGCGAGATCTCTGTACTCACAGTGTTGGGCACATTATCTAGTCTCCCCTTGGTGTGGTTTGCCACATCCCAGCAAAGAGACTGTGTTTACAGACTCGCGACCTAAAATAAGCCGACCATCATGGTTGGCACGGGGCCTCTCGGCATCTCTTCCCCTCTAGCCGGAGGCCTCTTTAATTATTTTTAAAAAAGATATATTTATGATAAAATGTAAGCGCTTATTTAAGCGTTTTTTATGTATTTAGAAAAACTAGAAATTCAAGGATTTAAATCTTTCGCCAATCCCAGCACATTGGTTTTTAATCGTGATTTGACGGCCATTGTTGGACCAAACGGTAGCGGTAAATCAAATATTGCTGATGCAGTGCGTTGGGTTTTGGGTGAGCAGAGTGTCAAAACTTTGCGTGGTAAAAAATCCGAAGATGTTATTTTTGCTGGATCTGATAAAAAAAATAAACTAGGATTTGCCCAAGTTAATCTTTATTTGAATAATCAAGATAAACAGGCTGATGTGGATTATGAGCAAATTATTATTACTAGAAAAGTAGCTAGAGACGGCGAAACAGAATATTTGATTAATAATAATAAAGTTCGCTTGTTTGATGTCCAGCTCCTCTTAGCCAAAGCCAATTTTGGCCAGCGTACTTACAGTGTTATTGGTCAGGGGATGATTGATTCTGTTTTGGTATCTTCCGCTCAGGAGAGAAAAGATTTTTTTGATGAAGCCACTGGTGTCAAACAGTTTCAGATTAAAAAAAATCAAGCGCTTAATAAACTGGCTAATGCTAAAGAAAACTTGGAACAAACAGCCAAAATTTTAGCTGAGTTAGAACCGCGCTTAAAATCTTTGACCCGCCAAGTAAAAAGGCTGGAGAAAAGAGAAAGTCTCAGCAAAGAACTGCGGGAATTGCAGACAGAGTACTATAGTTTTTTAAAAGGAAATTTAGAGCAGGACATGAGCGAAAGAAAAGTGGTCTTTACTAAAGCGCAGCAGCAAGTAGCCGATTTGAATCAACAATTGATAGAACTGCAAACCAAATTAGAACACGAAGAAAAGGGCGTCTCTCGACAAGATAGTTTTGAAGCTTTGCGGGACAATTTAGAACAATTACAACGCGAATTAAATACTTTTCTTAAGGAGAAAACTATTTTAGAAGGGCGCTCTGATTTAAAATTGATGTCCGCCGGACAAGCAGATGTAGTTTGGCTCAAACAACGTATCGACAATTTAAAAAATGACGTCAATAAAAATAGTTTATTAATAAAAGACAAAAATAATAAATTAAAATCCAGTCGCGAGGAGGTAGAGCTGTTAGAACACAAGCGAGAAAATATTTTAGCCGAGTTTTCTAAGCTGGAGGACAGTCTTTTAAATAATGAACACAATTTGTCTCCGGAACAGATGAATAGTACGGTAGAAAATATATTAAATCAGCAAAAAGATTTTCAGCGCACTTTGGAGGCTTTGGAGAATTTGGAAGATTTACCAAAGCTTAGGAAAATTTGTCAGGCTATTACGGATTCTTTAGGCCACCTATTTACCAAGATAAAAGTTAGCCGAGAAGATGATAAAAAAACTTGGCAAGCCGAGTTTAATAAAATGTTATCTAGCAAAGATAATTTAGTATCGGAAATCAGTGAGGCTCGTACCAAGCTGGCCATTTTAGCTAGCGAGCTGCAATCTTTGGAGGCTCAACTGAGTAAAGATCAAGCGGAGTTAGAAAAATTGGAACAAGATAAACAGGCACTTTTGGCCAATGCTGATAGTGGCGATGAAAATAAAAAACAGTTAGCTATTTTGGAGAGTAAAATAAAAGAGAAAAATCAGGAAATCAAAGGTATTGAAAAACAGATCAAAGATTTTAATCAGGCCGAAGAAGGCAAAAAGCGTTTTTTGGTGGATGCTCAGAAAAAATTTAGAGAGGTGCAGGCCAATTTTAATAGTCGCAGTAGTCAGTTAAACGAAATAAAAGTTGTTTTGGCTAGGTTAGAGACCAGAGCTGAAGAATTGGAACGAGAGATTTCTGAAGAACTACCATCTTTTGTCAGTCGAGCAGTCAAAGATATTAATACCAGTGAGACCAAGGAGCAAATTAGTAGATTAAAAAATCAACTCAGCGTGATTGGTGGAATTGATGAGATAGTAGTGGAAGAATATCAAGAAGTAAATGAGCGTTACACTTTTTTGAAAGAGCAAAGTGATGATCTATCTGAGGCTATTGGGCATTTGGAAAAGATCATTAAAGATTTGGAAGAGGCCATAGCCGAACAGTTTGATCAGGCTTTTAAAAATATCAATACTTTGTTTAATCAATATTTTAAAAAGTTATTTAGCGGTGGTAGGGCCGAACTGATTTTAGATATTACTGAGGTCAAAAAATCAAAACAAGCCACTGTGGAGGAAGGTGAAGAAACGGAAGAAACAGACGACTCTGAAGAAACAGAAATTAAAAAACAGTATGGCATTGAAATCAAAGCTACACCTCCAGGCAAAAGATTGACTGGTATCAATATGCTCTCCGGCGGTGAAAAAGCTCTGACTTCTATTGCTTTGATTTCAGCTATTATTGCCAACAACCCCTCACCATTTGTAGTTTTAGATGAAGTAGACGCCGCTTTAGATGAAGCCAACTCTATTCGTTTTAGCGAGATTTTAGCAGAGCTCTCCAGTAAGACTCAATTTGTGGCCATTACCCATAATCGAGCCACCATGCATCATGCTAAAATTATTTATGGAGTGACCATGGGAGACGATGGTATTTCTAAATTACTTTCTATAAATTTTGCTCAGGCCGATGAGCTAGCAGCTTAAAGTATTTGTATTATAAATTGTAAAGCCCGACTACAAGTGATTGTTGTCGGGCTTTTTGTGTTAGTGAGCTCATTGGTGTGTTGTTGGCCAGTAGTAAACAGCATATGGCCAGCCTACTGAAATTGATGGTATGGCTCGAATAATACATACTAAACAGGTTGACCAGATTAGGTAGGGAATTATTAATTCCAACAGGTAGGCATTTAGGCAACAGCTTAATGTTAACAAACACCAGGATGTCAGTTTTAAAGAACCGTAGAAGGCTCTCATGAAACGTGATGATACTAGCCAACTGAATTTCTGATTGGCAACTTGAGCAAAACAGTTTTTGCCAGTTGCCACAGCGGTTATTTGACGTAAGTAGTCAACCAGTAGATCGCGCGTTGATGTTATAATCGGAACCCATAGCGAAATACAACCAAAAACCGCAAAGGCAATCCACAGTGTATTAGCTACAGCGTGGTCTGTGTAGATATCCGTAAGAGATCCGATTTCTCCGGAGATTCCTAGTTTCCGAGCCAAGGCTCCATCTACCGCATCAAATAGCACAGATGTAAATATAAGACTAGCGGCCAGGAGGGAATTTTTTGGTCCTGGCAAGTAGTATAATATAAATACAGCTATGACAGCCATCAAAAAACGTATCAAACAAAGCTGATTAGCTCGATTGACCATTTTATCCAGCGGATTTGAATGAACATGCATGCTATACTCCTTTTCATTTTGCCTTAATCTAGCGATATTAACATTGGCTAATTGACATGTCAATAATTGTTATTAATTATTGACAAAAATTTAATTTGTAATTATGCTAATAGATAATCGCCATTTTTTGGCGTAGCTGTTCACCTCACAATCAGAAAGGAGTTTTGTAATTTCGGGACGTATTGGACATCCACATCAACCCCCCCCCATAGGAAGGACTCTATGTCTAGTAGAAAACAGGTAACTACTACTCAGATTACGGCCAAGCAGGCTGCTCGGCACGGTCTCCCCGCTCTTTTTAAAGACGGACACGTTCACGAAGTGACCTACCACACCGGTCGGACCATTGCGGTCTGCAAGTTCGTTGATACGGACAGAGGTGCCGCGGTCATTCGTGACGGCAGAGGTAAGAGACGGACTGTACCGTTTTCATTAATCAAGACCATGAGGGTCGCCGGCCATTTGGCCAAAGAAATCCAGGGCTGATTCCACATTGCCCCCAATACAAAATCAAAAAGACCACCGACACAAGCGCGGTGGTCTTAAATATTTATAAAATTATTCGCCGTAAATATCTTTGATTAGGTCTAAATCTTTATTGGATTCTTTTAAATATTTTAGATTTAAATCACGGATAGCTTCGGCAGCTTTTTTTTGATCAGGCAAGCCGTTGGCCTCTAACATTTCTATCATAGCCTCAAAGTCTTTGATAAAACAATGTCCGCCAGCTCCGCGACCGCCTTGATGCATTATTCTCAAATGAGATGGGCCAATGCGCGGATCATTACTCATAGCCTCGGTAATCACTTCATAATCTAAACCATGCTTTTGAGTCAAATCATACAAAATATTCATGAAGGTGACTTTAAAATATAGAAAACAGTTGCCCCCATATTTGATCATTTCTGCTTTTTCCGCTTTGGTAATCAAGCTGTATTTGGCTTTGGGCAAGGTGGACATTATCAGCTCAGCTTTTTTATAGAGTTCTTTATTTTCTAAATCAATGATGCCGATAATATTACGATCAGGATTTCTAGCATCATAAGCCGCACTGGCTTCTCTTAAAAATTCTGGTGAATGCATCACAACGATATCTGGATAAAGCTCTTGCATTTTTCTAGTAGTACCAACTTTTAAAGTAGATTTGATAACAGCAATTTTCCCCTGGCCGACCAAAGCTAAAACTTCGTGGACAATGCTGTCGTCAAAGCCTTTGGTAGTAGTAGGGGTCGGTACAGCAATAAATACTACATCACAATATTTAATTTTGTTTTTATTGTCTGGGTATTTATGCAGGTCATATCTGATGACAGTATAACCCCGTTCTTCAAAATCATCAGCATAGTTTTTGCCGATAAAACCTTGGCCAATAAAGCCGATTTTTAAATTTCGTGGCATTTTTTTATTTATAAATTTAAAACTGATTTTTATTATAACACCCTTTTTGATAATGTCCAGTCTTTAAAGGGTGATATTGACAGGCGAGTGGAAATATAGTAATATTTAGCCCGTTATCATTTTTATTAATTATTAAGCGAGTTTAGTCAATGTTAGCCATTAGATTACAGAGAATAGGTAGAAAAAAGCAGCCATTGTATAGATTGGTAATTTCTGAAAAAACCAAAGATACGCAAGGCAATCATCTGGAAAATTTGGGCCAGTATAATCCTCATAAAAAAGAGGCAATTTTTAAAGCCGCTCGTATTAAATACTGGATTTCCAAAGGAGCCAAAGCTTCAGCTAGCGTTAACAATATTTTAATTAAAGAAGGTATTGTTCAGGGCGCTAAGCAGAAATCAGTCAGTATTACCAAAACCAGAGCCGCTAAAATGGAAGCTAAAAAAGCCGAAAACGCTAAAGAAGCCCCAGCCCCAGCTGTTGAAGTAAAAGAAGAAGTCGCTAAATAGTTTGTTGACGGCTCGAAAAAATAATTATATAATTTTAAAGTTATTCTAACAGGTTAGAATAATGTAATTAAGAAGATAATTAACCAATAAAGAAATGGAAGACAAAGATTTTTTAGAAACTATTGTTAAAGAATTAGTCGATAAGCCAGAAGAGGTAGTCGTCGAAAGAAACATCGATGAAAGAGGAGTGCTTTTGACTTTAAAGGTCAACCCAGAAGAAATGGGTAAGATCATCGGTAAGCAAGGTCAGACTGCCAGAGCTCTTAGAACTTTACTTCGCATTATCGGTAATAAGAACAATTCTTATGTCAATTTGAAGGTTTATGAGCCGGACAAAGAAGGTCGTCCTTCAACTCACCACGCTCCTAGCCACGAAGCTGACGTAGATGATTTAAAATTATAATTTGAACATTTATATTTTAAAATAAAAGACCGCAAGTGCGGTCTTTTATTTTATTTAGATATGTAATATTATTAAGTTAGTAATAATATATTTATGGAAGAAAAAATTAATAATCGTCCAGCTATTGGCGTAGCTACTGTGGTGGTTAAAAATAAAAAAATTTTGATTGGACGCGATACTCGTAAAGGAAAGGATGTTTACGGAGTGCCTGGTGGTCATTGGGAAAATGGTGAGTCATTGAAAGAATGTGCTGTCAGAGAAGTAAAAGAAGAGAGTGGTATTAAATGTGATAATATTAAGTTGATTTCTGTTTATGATTTTTATCGCGAAGATAAACAAAAAAATTATGTAACTATTGGTATGAAGGCCGATTACCAATCTGGGGAATTAAAAAATCTTAAAGAGGAGGGTCGTCTAGAATGGGATTGGTATAGTGTAGACGAAGCTTTAAAGCTTAATTTGTTTCCGGCCGATAAAATTTTAATTAAAAGGTATTCGTCAGGAGTAATTTTTGAATAATTATGAAATTTGATATTCTCACAATCTTTCCAGAGTCGCTAGATAGCTATTTTGGCTCTTCAATTTTAAAACGAGCTCAAGATAAAAAACTGATAGATATAAAACTCCACGATATCAGACAAGCAGCTACTGACAAAAGAAAGACGGTTGATGATACTCCCTATGGCGGCGGACCGGGCATGGTCCTGCAAATTGAGCCGGTTTATAAAACTTTAAAAAAAGTTTATCCTCGGAAAAATAAAAAAACCAGAGTGATACTTTTATCGCCACGTGGCAAGACCTTGGATCAAAATGAGGTTAAAAGATTGTCTAAATACAAAAGACTTATTTTAATTGCCGGACACTATGAAGCGATTGACGCTCGCATTGATCATTTTGTCGATGAAAAAATTTCTTTGGGCAATTTTATTTTAACTGGTGGAGAACTAGCCGCCACTTGTGTAGTCGATAGTGTCGCTCGTTTACTGCCGGGAGTAGTGGGGAAAGTTGCTTCTGTAAAAGACGAGTCATTTTCTGAATTTGATAAAAATAGTGGCCAGTTTAATATTGAGTATCCTCAGTATACCAGGCCAGAAAAATTTAAGAGTTATAGTGTTCCAGCAGTGCTTTTGTCTGGTCACCACGGGCAGATAAAAGAATGGCGAGCCAAACAAACTGGTCGTCGTTAGTAATTTTAATTTTTGGGTATTTTAGTATAAAAATCCTCTAAAACGAGGGTTTTTATAGTTGACTATTTTATATAAATATAGTATAATCTTTTATCTCTAACAATTTGGATAAATATTTTTTTCACCAAGGAGGTAGAAACAGTTCTTTAATAACTAGAACAACAAAAAGCACAGGAGGTGCCAAGATTAGATTTTAGGATAGCTTTTTTTATTTTCAAACTTCAAGCAGAAAGGTCTACACGATGAAGAAGATTTTTTTGATCTGGCTGGTCATTTTTTTGATTGGCCAAGCAGTGGTTGCTACTACCAATGATGTCCCCATTTACACCTTCATTATCAAACTGGAGTCGAGTGACCCCGGTGATAAGCTCCAGGCCGCTGAAATTAAGTGGCTTAAGGATACCGACGAGCAGATCGCTCTAGTTAACGCCGGTTACGGTGAGTTCTATGTGGAGATCTACAATGATCCCACGGTTTGGCAAATGGTCAACTATCTGAAGAAACAGTCGGGGACTGCAATTCTCGATTCCAATCAGATGAATCTGACTCTGGACGCGGCGCTAAATCTAGCGCGCTATCAGAATACTGTCAGGTTGTTTCGGGATAAGGGACTGAAACGCTTGGCGTTTAGGTACATACCTGATCGCGGCCCGGAGTCTATGATCAGGGTTTACTATGTCCACTATGAAAAAGGAGGCGTTTCCAACGGCAAAGACACAGTCTACACTTCCACTACACAGTTTTTGGTAGCCAAGTGTCTAGAGCACGAGGAACCTGCTCAATGGGATTTGGGTTGTGGCCTTGAATGGACCGCAGTCAGCGATGGTCGGCCGATTTTTGTGCCAGCGCTATCTCTGACTAGATCAAAGTCTTACTCTGAGCTTAGCTTGACTGGTGGCTACTTCCCGACCGGCGAAAACGACTTTAAGTTTTTTGCTGGATCAGCCGCTTATTTCCCTCGCGGAAATAACTTTGGTTTATTGGCTAGAATCATCTATGCCAGTGAAGCTGTGGAGACGTACGGAGCGTACGTCCAGCAGGGGTTTGGTCCAACGGCCGGCATTGTCTGGCGTCAGCAGGCACTCAGCCTGTATCTGACTGGCGGACTGCAGTACTTTGATCGCCAAAGACAGGATCGTCGGGCCGAAGCAACCATCAATGCCGGTCTGAATTTCAAGGCCATTACCTTTTAAAGGAGTTTGATCATGAACAAACGCATTGTTTTCTTTCTTCTGCTGGCCATTATGGTCATAGCTCTTCTCTCGGCTTGTGAGAGTGAGGCCCCTGGTCCGGTTGATTCTCAGCCGCCACGGGTAGACAGTCTGTTCATCTTCATCGTGGATACCACGGTGATCTATGACAGCACCACTGTCTTCGATACTACTGTCGTCTATGATAGTACCGTGGTTTTCGATACGACCATTATCTTTGATACGGTCGTAGTCTATGACACTACGGTGATCTACGACAGCACCGTCGTCTTTGATACGGTCGTATATTACGACACCTTGGTCATCATTGACTCGGTGTTTGTGTCCGGCGACTCGTTGGTCTATCAGGATTGTCTGATCCTCAAAGACGGCACCACTACCGGTACACTGGGTGCACCAGGGTACTTTGTCACTATGGAAAGGGACAAAGTCAATGGTCACGGGATCAAGTTTTGCCTGTATGTTTATCGGCAGGAAGATGGTTATACCGGAGTGCTTTCGGCCACTCATCTCAAAAGTGATTGGCCAGTGGTTTGTGTTGACGTGACGGTCAACAGTGATCCACCTTTTGTCTGGAAGCTTGATGCTCAGCATCAAACCAAGGATATTGTGTTCTAGTTTTAAGGCGGGCGAGAGAGACTTCCCTCAGGAGGCCTCTCTCCCCGCTCTTTTTAATAATAATTAAAGGGCTTGACAAAATATTGATTTTGCCTTATCCTAATGGAGCATAAATTTTAAGTATATAATATCTTTCGTAGCTGATTGAAAACAACTTAAGAGTTGCATATAAAGAAAAGACAGTAGTGTCTAAAGTTTTGGACCTTGCTGTTTTTTCTTGATATAGGAAAATAAATGTTTTTTGACAATTTGGAAATTATATTATAGACAACCTAAATATAATTTTATAAATTTTTAATGACTTGGAAGTGATGAGCTTTTAGTCAATTTCTAAATTTTATTTTCAATATTGAGTCATAAAGACTCAAATTCTATATAATCAAAGTTTTACTTTGATTTTAACTAAGAGTTTGATCCTGGCTCAGGGTGAACGCTGGCGGCATGTCTAAGGCATGCAAGTCGAATGCTTAGTTTACTAAGCATGGCAAACGGGAGAGTAACACGTTGGTAATCTACCTCTGTCTCAGGGATAACCCGGAGAAATCTGGAGTAATACCTGATAGGTATGGGGGGACATAAGTCATTCCCATATAAAGATCCGTCGGATGGAGAGGAGCCTACGGCACATCAGCTTGTTGGTAAGGTAACGGCTTACCAAGGCTACGACGTGTAGCGGGTGTGAGAGCATGGCCCGTCTCACTGGAACTGAGATACTGTCCAGACTCCTACGGGAGGCTGCAGTCGAGAATCTTCCTCAATGGACGAAAGTCTGAAGGAGCAATGCCGCGTGATCGATGACGCTTTTCGGAGTGTAAAGATCTTTTATCAGGGACGAATTCGTGACGGTACCTGATGAATAAGTCACTGCTAACTACGTGCCAGCAGCAGCGGTAATACGTAGGTGGCGAGCGTTACCCGGATTGATTGGGCGTAAAGGGTCTGTAGGCGGTTTGAATAGTCGTTGGTCAAATCTTGAGGCTTAACTTCAAGACTGCCAACGATACTCTCAAACTAGAGGCTGGGAGAGGCAAACGGAAGTGCCGGTGTAGTAGTAAAATGCGTTGATATCGGCAGGAACACCAAAAGCGAAGGCAGTTTGCTAGAACAGTTCTGACGCTCAGGGACGAAAGCATGGGGAGCGAATGGGATTAGATACCCCAGTAGTCCATGCTGTAAACGTTGGGTACTAAGCATTAGGAGTATCGACCCTCCTAGTGCTGTTTAATTAAGCTAACGCCTTAAGTACCCCGCCTGGGAAGTACGGTCGCAAGACTAAAACTCAAAGGAATTGACGGGAGCCCGCACAAGCGGTGGAGCATGTGGTTTAATTCGACGATAAGCGGGGAACCTTACCAAGACTTGACATATAGCTGCAAATTCTAGGAAACTAGAACCTCTTCGAGAGTGCTATACAGGTGCTGCATGGTTGTCGTCAGCTCGTGTCGTGAGATGTTGGGTTAAGTCCCTTAACGAGCGCAACCCTTATTCTATGTTAAATATTCATAGGAGACTGCCCCGGTTTAACGGGGAGGAAGGCGAGGATGACGTCAAATCAGCATGGCTCTTACGTCTTGGGCCACACACGTGCTACAATGGCCAATACAATGGGTCGCAAAACCGTAAGGTGAAGCCAATCCCATCAAAGTTGGTCTCAGTTCGGATTGAGGTCTGCAACTCGACCTCATGAAGTTGGAATCGCTAGTAAACGCTGATCAGCTACGCAGCGTTGAATACGTTCTCGGGCTTTGTACACACCGCCCGTCACACCAAGAGAGTCGGTAGCACCCGAAGGCTGACATTAGTTGGACGAAGGTGAAATCGATGATAGGGGTGAAGTCGTAACAAGGCATCCGTAGCGGAAGCTGTGGATGGATCACCTCCTTTCTAAGGAGTATAATCGAGCAACTCGTCTCACAATTAGTTGCTCATATAGTCGAATCCTATCTTTGATAGGATGGATTGATTAAAAGTTCTCACTTCTAAGTTATTAAATAGAAAACCCCGCTCTTTTGCGGGTTTTTTTATCGGCTGGGTTTAGTATTTTAACCTTGCCAAAAATGGTTTTTTCTGGTATTATCTTTTCTGTTATGTAATTTATTAAAAGCTTTTGGTTTGTTGGGGCATGTAGCTCAGTTGGTTAGAGCACCACACTGATAATGTGGGGGTCGGAGATTCGAGTTCTCCCATGCCCACCAGCCCAAGCGCTTTTAAGAAGTTGGGGCTTAAGTTTATTTTAAGCCACGGTAGCTCAGTGGTAGAGCAGAGGACTGAAAATCCTTGTGTCGGTGGTTCAATTCCGCCCCGTGGCACCATTTTGTCGGGGTGTGGCGCAGCTGGCTAGCGCGCGTGGTTTGGGACCACGAGGTCGGAGGTTCGAATCCTCTCACCCCGACCAGTTTAAAAAATTTATTTGCGTCGGCGGGTATAGTATAATGGTTTATTATGTTAGCCTTCCAAGCTGAAGATAGGGGTTCGATTCCCCTTACCCGCTCCATCCAGCCGCTTGCGAGCAGCTGGATTCAGAAAAAATAAGTTTTGTAACTTGTTTTTTTGTTTATTGTATTAGTTTATTTTTGAGCTTGTATAATCCAGCGTCCAATATCATCTAAATCAATTTTCAAATTTTTGAATTGGTAAAATATATCTTCTACTTCTTTTTTATTAAACATGCTATGAACATAGCCCTTCTCTGGACCAGATAAAGGTACATAGACACCAGTAGTAATTTCTTGGCGATTTTTTAAATATCCTTTTTGTTCGGCAGTAGCTATATCTGGTAGGGTAATAAAAATTTTTCCATTTTTAACTAAAGCCCTATATATTTTATTTATTAGTTTTTTAATAGTTTCCTTTTCCCCGTGGTGTATAGTAGAAATAGAAATAATCAGATCGTATTTAGCAGGGGGAATTTTAAAGGTAAACATATCAGCCTGATCAATTTTAGATTGATTACCGAGTATCTTTTTGGTCATCTCAATGGCCGTCTGACTGGAATCAATGCCGTCGGTGATAAAATTTTCTTTTTGGAGAAATTTTAGATATTTACCCGTACCACAACCTATATCTAAAACGTGTTTGATTTTAAAATCATAATTATCCAAAAAAATTATAAATAAAGGATGGATGCCTTCGGTCAGGGTGGCCCAAGTCTGTTTATCTTTTTTATATTTTTTGTATATTTTATCCCAGACTGTCATAGGTATAGTTTAACTAATAGCGATTAATCTGTAAATAATTAATTTATAACCAAGTTTTGTAACTTGTTTTTTGTTTGTTTGAGATTCGCCTCTCGGGGCGAATTTTTGGTATAATACAAAAAGATATTATTAAATTAAAAATATGAATTATCTTTGGTTAGTTTTAGCATTACTTTCAGCTATTAGCGCCGCTTTGGTAGCCATTTTTGGTAAAATTGGTTTACAAAATTTGGATACCAATACCGCCACGGCTATTCGCGCTGTGGTAATGGCTATATTTTTATTTGGAGTGGTTGTTTTTGAAGGCAAATTGCACAATATTCAGCCAATTTTGGCCAATCATCGGGCCTTATTGTTTATCATTTTAAGTGGTTTGGCCGGAGCTATTTCTTGGTTATTTTATTTCTGGGCTTTAAAATTGGGCAAGGTGCAACAAATAGTACCAATTGATCGATTAAGTATGGTTTTTGCGGTAATTTTAGCGGTAATATTTTTGGGCGAAAAGCTCAGTCTCAAAGTTATTATTGGAACTTTGGCGATGCTAGTTGGTGCTATTATTATTTCTCTAGCTTAAAAAATATGAAGATCAAAAATCTTCCACCACTAGCTGATCGGATGCGACCTCGGAGCTTGGAGGATTTTTTTGGGCAGGAAAAAATAGTTGGGGCCGGTAAATTACTTCGTCAGGCCATTGATTCGGACAATGTGCCACCGTTGATTTTTTGGGGGCCGCCAGGATCGGGTAAAACTACCCTAGCTTATATTATTGCTCAGGCGACTAAATCAGATTTTGTGCAGATGTCAGCTGTTACAAGTGGTGTAGCTGATCTGCGGCAAGTGATTATTCGGGCGGAGCAGAATAAAAAAATAGATAAAAGAACAATTTTGTTTATTGATGAGATTCATCGTTGGAATAAAGCGCAGCAAGATGCACTTTTGCCCCACGTTGAAAAAGGCACTATTGTTTTAATTGGTGCGACCACGGAAAATCCCAGCTTTGAAGTACGCGGTGCTTTGCTCTCTCGTTCTCGAGTCTTAGTTTTAGAACAATTAGACACTAATCATATTAAAAAGATTATTGAGCGAGCCTTAGCCGATAAAGAAAAGGGTCTTGGTAAGTTGAAATTAAAAATTCCTAGTGCAGTTAAAGATTTGATTTCCCAGTTTAGTAATGGCGACGCCCGGGTGGCTTTAAATGTTTTAGAATATGCCAGCTCTCTTAGTCTGGATATTAGTGTAGATGTCATCAAAGAAGCTTTTCAAAAATCACATTTGCTTTATGACAAAGATGGGGAAGAACATTATAATATTATCTCGGCTTTGCATAAATCTTTGCGCGGTTCAGATGCCAACGCCGCCTTGTATTGGTTGGCACGGATGCTGGAAGCTGGTGAAGATCCACTCTATGTAGCCAGGCGTTTGGTCAGATTCGCCTCAGAAGATATTGGTCTAGCCAATTCCCGCGCTTTGGAGCAAGCAGTCAGCGCTTATCAAGCTTGTGCGTTTATTGGTCTGCCGGAGTGCAATGTAATCTTGGCCCAAGTAGTTGTTTATCTGGCCAAATGTAAAAAATCCAATGATTTATATGTAGCCTATGGTCAAGCGGCGCAGGATGTCAAAAAATATGGCAATCTTTCCGTGCCCCTTCATATTAGAAATGCTCCAACCAAGTTGATGAAGGAGTTGGGCTATGGTCAGGATTATAAATATAGTCCGGATTATAACTACAAGGAGAGTCAGGAATATTTCCCCAAAGAATTAAAAGGAAGAAAATATTTGGCGGATTAGTTTTTGGGGTATACCCACAGGTTTAAAAGAAATGGTTTTTTTGCTATAATTAAATTCATGTCAAAAATTAAGGTAATTTTATTATCAATCCTAATATATGTCTTAGGTTTTACGCCTTTTAAGACTAGCGCAGTAGAGGTGCGTGATATTGTTTTTCCAGTCGAAGCTGGTTGGGATTATAATTTTTCTGATACTTATGGAGCAGCTAGATCTGGTGGTCGAAGTCATGAGGGCACAGATATTATGGTGGAACAAATGACGCCACTGGTCGCGGCAGTTAGTGGACGAGTGACTTATTTGGTGGAGCATGACCAGGGTTGGGGGCTAGCTATTTATATTGAAGATAACGAGGGTTATTCTTATCGTTATTTGCACATTAATAATGACACACCAGGTACTGACGATGGTAAAGAAATAAGATCCTATGCTTTTCCCAAAAATATTGTCAGAGGCGCTAGAGTGACGGCTGGCCAGGTAGTGGCTTTTGCTGGAGACAGTGGCAATGCCGAATGGGTGGCCCACCATCTTCATTTTGAAATCTGGACACCAGAGCGAGCATCTATAAATGCTTATCCTAGTTTAATGGCGGCTATTGGCCAGCCAGTCATTAGTGAAGATAATGTCACTGCTAGTAGTTATCATTTTATGCGTGATTTAGAGTTGGGTAGTGAAGGAGATGATGTCAAAGCTTTACAAGTTTATTTAAATGTCAATGGATTTTATGTTGCTTCAAGTGGTGCTGGGTCGACTGGTCAGGAAACCACTTATTTTGGTCCAGCTACTCAAGATGCTTTGGCTCGTTTCCAAAGAGCCAAAGGGATTTCTCCGGCGACTGGATTTTTTGGGGTGATTACCCGTACTTTTATAAATGAAGAGGGGCAGGTAACGGACGAGAGTAATAATTCTTTGGTAGAGGTGGGTTGGCTAGTCAAGGATAAATTATCTCCGCGCGTTTATTATGTGGCGACCAATTTGGAATTGATGTGGATTGTCAGCGAAGATTCAGCTCGTCGAAATTTTGGCAGTGATTGGTATTTAAATATCAAAGAGTTTGAAAGTTTGGATGATTTAAAACTGCCGTATGGCGATTATGTTTTATAAAATTTTTTAAAATTTAAAACTGGGGAAGTTTCCCCAGTTTTTTTGGTGCAGAAGTAATCAGTTGATCACTTGATACGCCAGAATACGAAATGGTGGTTGACCATGAATGAGTGTGTGTCACCCGGTTTAGCATCTGTGATATAGTGGTCATCGATTTCGATCCGCCACTTACGCATCCACATCCTTAGCCCAGGCTCATCAAAGTTGTGATAGGTAAAAGGTAATACCACACCTTTGATGACCTGCTTATCGTGGTTGACACAACATAGGCCAAAAATTTTCATTGGTAGATCTCCTATGATTAGAATACTATTCCAACTTCGTTTGTGGTGGATAGTTTAAAAGGGTAGTTGTCCTCTCGGCTGTCTTTTTGCAGTCTTTCTATGACTACTCTTTGGCCTTTTAGTTTGAGGCCATCGAGCTCCTTGAGCCAAGCAAGAAATAATTCCACTTGTTCCGGTGGCGGGTAGTAGTAGAACTTGACCTGGTAGCTAGCATAGCAGAGGTAGCCACCGGAAATAATAAATTGGGCTCGTCTAGTAGTGTTTAGCTCTATTTTGAAGAGCCGACGTTTTTTAGTGCCCCAGTATAGACCAGGTTTAGCTAGCTCTACTCGATGGGCATCGTTTAATAAGTAAACATTAGTGTTTCCTTCTTCCACTTTGTAAGGCCAGCGATTGCCAATCTTTTCACTGAGGCCAGTAATAACTACTAGTATGGTGACAAAGGCAAAGCCGCTCACCCAATACCAAAAGGGTGATATTTTCTCAGGGGAATTAATCGAGATTTCGATGATGTGGAGGCCAGCTATCACAAACAGTGCTAGGGCTACTCCGGTCAGACAGGCCCCGGAAATTTCCAAGCGTATTTGCATGGTACTCTTGAGGGTATCATCTCCAATGGGATTCATAAGTTTAAACTCCTTTTAGGCTATATTTTAAACAACAAATAATCTATAAGATATACCCCAGTTATTATAAAATGTCAAGGATAGAATTTTGATTGACAAGACGTTTAATTTAAAGGAATATTAATTAGTAAAGTTTGAACATTACAATAGTTTAACGATCCGAAAGGCGGTGTTAATATGCAAGTTCCTAAACTGACAATCGGTCAGTTTACATTTGACAAGCCGATTGTCCAAGGCGCTATGGGGGTAAGGATATCTTCCTATCCTTTGCCACCAATGGTGGCTAATCTAGGGGGGTGGGGTATGATTACCACCATTGGTTTGGGCGGCGATGAAGCTGTCCATCGTGATTATCCTCGGATTTCCAATGAGGCGCTCGTAGCCGAGATTGAACGTTGTTGCCAGCTCAGCACAAAACCAATGGCCGTCAATGTTATGGGGGCGCTCAGCAATGTTAACGACTTGATTGATACGGCTGTCAGAAGCGGTATCAAAATTGTTGTTTACGGAGCGGGCATTCCTTTAGATTTGCCCAAGCTAGTACCTGATCTTAGTGTTAATTTGGTACCAATTGTTAGTTCAGCCCGATTGGTTAGGATAATCCTTTCCCGGTGGGCAAAGAAGTATCAGCGCTTACCAGCAGCCTTTGTTCTAGAGGGACCCTTGGCCGGGGGTCATCTTGGCTTCAATCAATATGAGCTTGATCACCCAGAGATATTCAATTTAAAGAATATTTTGGCCGAGGTGCTGGCCGTTGTTCGTCCTTACGAACAAATGTTTGGTCAAAAGATCCCAGTGATTGTTGCTGGTGGGATTTTGATAGCTGATGTTCCATATTGGTTATCTTTAGGCGCTGCCGCTGTACAACTGGGCACACTTTTTGTGATGACAGACGAATGTCCGGCCGCGCCGGAATTTAAACAGGCTTACTTGGAGGCTAAGCCAGAAGATGTACACATCATTCATTCGCCCGTCGGTCTATTGGGCCGAGTTATTCATAGTCCTTTTCTGGATAAAGTTGCCGCTGGGCAGGTTAAGATAGAGTGTCCTTATCACTGTATCACTTCCTGTGAGATCAAAACCGCTAGGTTTTGTATTGCCCGGGCACTTTATAATGCCAAGTTAGGACTACTCGATGACGGTCTTATTTTCGCCGGTGCCAACGTGCACCTGATGGATCGTATTATTCCGGTTAGCCAACTAATGGCTGAAATTATAGAAGGGATAGAAGCCTCACCGCTTTCTTTGCCTTCTTGAACCAAAAAGAGGACTGTGCGACTGGAGGGCCACACAGTCTTTTTTAATTGACTCTATATTTTAATTAATATATCATAATTTTATGATTACCAAAGAAGTTATCCAATTAGCTAAAAAAGTTAGCAATTATTTAATGATGCATCATCAGCTGGAGAAAGCTGATTGTATTTTGGTTTTGGGAACTTATGATGAAAGATTGGCTATGCGTGGGGCAGAGCTGTATTTGACTGGCTGGGCGCCACTATTGGTTTTTTCTGGTGGGCTGGGAGAGTTTGCCAAAAAAAATTGGCATGAGCCAGAAGCCGAACGCTTTACCAAAATCGCTATAAAAATGGGAGTGCCTAAAGAAAAAATTTTAATTGAAAAGAAGTCTACTAATACAGGAGAAAATATAATTTTTACTAAAGAGCTTTTTAAAAACCATAGTCTTGACCCACATAGTTTTATTATAGTGCAAAAACCGCATATGGAGAGAAGAAGCTATGCTACTTTTAAAAAACATTGGCCGGATAAAAAAATATTAATAACTTCCCCACAAATATCTTTTGAAGATTATCCCACCAAGGGCATATCAATGAAGCGGGTAATCAATACATTGGTTGGTGATATGCAGAGAATAAAAATTTATCCTAAAATGGGCTATCAAATTTATCAAGAGATTCCCGATGATGTTTGGTCTGCCTATGAAAAATTGGTGGAGCTGGGTTATGACGAGCGCCTGATTAGTGAGTAGTTTTTCAATTGACTATTGGTATAGTTTAGGGCACAATATATTTATGAAAATTATAGTTGCTACACCCCTATATCCTCCTGAAGGAGAAAGAATAGCTGTCTATAGTCGCCAGCTGGCCAAAAATTTAGGTGCCAAACATCAGGTGACGGTTTTGACTTATGGCTATAAAATAGAACCAATAAATAATCTTCAGGTGGTAGTAATTGATAAAACTAAACCACTACCCATTAGACTTTTTAATTATGCTAAAAGTCTTTTGGCTTTAGCCAAAAGCCATGATCTTATTTATGTACAAAACGCCGGAGCTATTGGACTCCCGGCTATTTTGGTAAAATATTTAAGTCGCAAACCAGTCATAATTAATTTTTTTGAAGACGAGGCTTTTAAAAGAGCTTTCCATCAGTCTTTGACGGATCAGCCACTAGAAGTTTTTTTAAAACATCCGCCGGCCAATGCTAAGATTAAAAGGATCATTAAAGTACAAGGCTGGGTACTTAGGCATGCTTCTTTGATCACAGTTTCTTCAGAGTATTTGGCTAAACTGCTTAGTGAAAATTATAAAGTATCACCGGAAAAAATTGTCGTTAATCATTTAGCAGAAGACAGAGAGGAAAAGTTGCCTTTGCCTGTCCTAAAGAATCGTCATCAGATATTGGCCAGCGGACCGCTTTTGGACTCTTCTGGTTTGGACAAAATTATTCAAGCTGTAGCTAAGCTCAAGGAAAAATTTGCTGATATTCAGTTGATAATTACTGGCCAGGGGCAAAAGAAAAAACAATTAATGGGATTAGTTCAGAAGTTAAAGTTAGATAGTAATGTAAAATTTTTAGGTCGAGTTTCTCAAGCAGAAAATTGGTATTTACTCAAAACCTCTAGTGTTTATGTGCACAATTTTTCCGGCTGGGATCAAAATGATCAAATCACTCGTAGCCTTTTGGCCAAGACATCGGTGTTGGCTCAAGACAATGTTTTAAATCAGGAAATTTTATCAAAAAATTCTAGTGGTCTTTTATTTTCAGCCACTAAGCCAGAAGATTTGGTCAGTCAACTAGACAAAATACTGACAGTCGAGAGTCTAGGGGAAGGATTGACCGTGCGGGCTAGTCAAAATTTGGTCGATAATTTTTCTTGGGAGTTTCATCTTAATAACTTAAATAGTATTTTCTCATCTTTGTTGAAAAAGTAATATGGCTATCAGTTATCTAAAAAATTGGGAAGAGTTTCGTGATCAGGAGTTAATCAAGGCTACTTTGCTTTTGGAGCAGTTGGGATTTTCTTTGGATACAAAACAGGTGCATATTAGTGGAGAAAGGTATTTGACTGGCAACCGCAAGTTAGTTTTATTGGGTTTTAGAAATAGCGACCAAAAACCAGTGGTGATGAAAGTTTCTAGCGATCCAGCTATAATTTCTGAGATAGAAGATGAGCGGCGGTCCCGCAATATTTTAAAAGAAATTAATTTTGCTTATCATATTTTTTCTTTTCCACCAGAGATTTTATATACTCACAAACAGGGTTGTGTTATTTTTATTACCGAGTTTATTGAGCAGGAAATGACTTTTTTAGAGCGTCCATTGGCCGAGCAGTTTTTTATAGCTCTAAAGGCTTTTGAAGCTCAAGAGGCTATTCACGCTACCACTTATGAGCATGCTAATATTATTAAAAAAGTCTTTGGTATTTTTACGGCGCAGATTTATTTGGAAAAAATTAAAGAGTATTCTCGTGATATTGAAATAGTTTTTCAAGATGATAAAAATTTGAAAGGGGTTTTAGACAGAGCTCATGAGTTTATTGCCAATAATCTAGAAACCATAGATATTTATTCCAATTTTTTGACGCATTGGGACTTTGTGCCCCATAATTTTAGAGTATGGGGTAGTGAAATATATTTATTGGATCATGCCGCTTTGCGTTTTGGTAATAAATATGAAAGCTGGGCCAGGTTTATCAATTTTATGACTTTATACAATGAAAAGTTGGAGCAGGCCTTACTGAGCTATGTAAAAAATAATCGTGATCAATCAGAATATTTGTCTCTTAGATTAATGAGGGTTTTTCGTTTAGTCGAAATTATTTGGTATTATACTAACACTTTAGTCAAGGCTGTGGGCGATTTACACACTTTAAATCAGAAAAGAATTATTTTTTGGACTAAAGTATTGGAGTCTGTTTTAGCCGATCAGCCGGTAAGTAGAAATATTGTGGAAGAATATAAACGTATTAGAGACAATCTGCGTAGTCCAGAAGAAAAAGAGCGTCAAAAGAAATTGCATTAAAAAAATCCTCGTTTAGTTGAGGATTTTTTTAAATATCTTTTCTTTCATCTGTGTAGCAATATTGTCCCAGTTGTATTTTTCACAAACCATTTGGTGAGCTGAGTCAGTGATAGTTTTTACTTTGCTGGGATTTTTTAAAATATCTCGGACGGCTTCGGCTATTTGCTGGGGACTGTCTTTATCTACTACCCAGGCTGTCTTTTGATCAAAGATAAATTCACTTAGTCCACCCGATCTAGTAGCTATCACCGGTAGGTGAGAAGCCATGGCTGATAAAAAGGCATTACCTAGGCCTTCACTGCGACTAGGCCCGACAAAAATATCGGATATTTTTCTATACTTAGTGACTTCAGTCCTGTCGACGGCGCCGACAAAGATTACTCTTGATGTTAGACCCAACTCTTGGCTTAGTTTTTTTAGATTGTCTTCTTCCGGTCCGTCTCCGACTAGTAGAAACTTTATGTTTGGCTCCAATTTGGCCAGCGCCCTGATAACACTATCATGACCCTTTTGAGCTACTAGGCGGGCAGTGTTAACCAAATAAATATCATTGGTTTGCTTATTTAATTTTATTTTTAATCTATTTAATTCTTCAGCCGGTGTGTCATTTTTAAAATCTTGAGGGTTAGCACCATTATAAATCAACACAATATTTTTTGGTTTAACACCACGCTTTTTGGCCCAATCAGCCAAGTAAGCAGAAATGGTCTGGACAACTGTTGCTTGACTAAAAGCTTTGGTAAATAGAGGCCAGAGCGGTCGCATGGTCTTTTCTATTTTGGCTATTGGATCGCCTTCCTGCAGAGTCAGGGCGTATTTTATCTGAGGGTAAAAAATATTAAAAATAGTTGTCGGCACACCAGTGGAGTGAGCCATCATGGACCACAATGCGTCATATTTATATTTTTTGTGCAGACGCCAGGCTTTTAGTGGTGTTAAAAGTTGGTAAAGTGGTTTGTTTAAATCCAGTGGTAATTTTCCCAGATCTTTAAAACTAGGATTTTGGGTGGTCAGGCCGATTCGATGAATCAAGATATTACCAATTTTTTCAGTTTTAGGTAGGTAACTATTGTATCTTAAAGTTACCATGTGAAATTCAATATCATGAGTGCGATCAGTGATCTCTTTGATAGCCGCCTCGGCACCACTGACATTATGGGGGTAATAGCTTAGAGAAAAAATCAAAATCTTTTTCATACTAATGGCTCTTTTTAATTGTCTCTATGTATGATTTTAAAGTGTATTTTTGTCTCCAACCCAATTTTTTGATTTTACTGGAATCAAAAGCTTTGGAGGAGCGAGTGGTTTTTGTAGCTGGAGCCATAGTAATTTGGCAGCCAAACATTTTAGCTACTTGTAAAAGTGAATAAGTTTCTTTAGCGCTAATTCCATAATCATCCCCCTGGCCGTATTGGCCGGCTAAGATAATTCCGTCGACGGTATCAGACACATGAGTGAAGGCTCTAGTTTGGGTACCGGGTTTTCTGATGGAACATTTTTTATTTTTTAGATAGCTTTGTTTAAGCGTCTCAATGATTGTGCCGTAAGCTCCATTAAACTGACCGGCTCTTTCTCGTGGTCCATAAACATTGTAAAAATAAACTGTCGCATATTTTAATCCGTACCAACGAGCATAATTTTTTACCAATTCGGTATTGATAGCTTTGGTCCAGGTATAAGGAGCCAAGTCACGTCCTCTGGTGCCATCAACACGAGATGGATTAAACTTGGTGGAAGAGCCGGCATAGACTAATTTGCATTTATGTTTTCTCCAAAATTCCAAGACGCCAAAGGTACCAGCCACATTAAGATCCCAGACTACAGCCGGTTCATGCAAACTGGCGGCTACTCGTGAATATTCTCCCAAATGATAGATAATATCTGGTTTTTCGTGGATGTATTTGGCGATATCTTTGGTGTGTCCTTTTCTGTAAATAGCGCCGGGCAGGTGATTTTTTACTGAACCGGAAAAGTAGTTATCCAGAGAAATAACCTTATTAGATTTTGATTTTAATAGTTTTTCAATAAGGTTGGATCCGATAAATCCTGCTCCGCCAGTTATCACTATTATTTTTTTATTTGGGGCCATTTTATGATTGATTTTAAAGTTTTAATATAGTAAGATTATATTACTTGAAATAAAAAGTAAAGATAAACATCGTATGGTAAAAGCTGTTTGGCGATATATTGTTAATAATATATATTTTTTAATAAAATATGGAACAGTGGGTTTGATTTCAGGAGTGTTTGATTTTGGTGCTTTATTTATTTTAACAGATTGGGCACATTTATATTATTTAGTTTCAGCGACGATTGCCTTTATTTTAGGAGGCTCTACCAACTATTGGCTTAATAAGCATTGGACCTTTAAATCCAATGGTCAGCATAGAAAACAGTTACCGATATTTTTTACTTTAGCTACCATAGGTCTGATTATCAATAATTATATTTTGTATGTATCAGTCGAGCATTTTAACTTTCATTACTTATGGGGTAAAGTATTAGCCGCTGGTATAGTATTATTTTGGAATTTTTTTGGTAATAAATATCTCACTTTCAGAGTTAAATAAAAAAACACCCCGCCAATCAAACAGGGTGTTTTTATTTTGTTTTAAATCATTTTCTTAAACTCTTCAACCATTGGCACCTGCTCGGATTCTAGTCCATATCCTTGGGAGGTATAGTATGATGCCCAGTCGGCTAGCAAAAGATTGGCAAATATTTCTTGCCAGCGGTTGTGTCCGGATAATTTAATATTGATAATCGGCAGACCTCTCTTTTGATAAAGCTGACCGGTTACGGCCATTCGTTTTTTTAGCTGGGAGTGGTCTTTGTTATCTTGGATAAAAATAAAACTAAAATTTTTTGATAAATTTTTTGTCTTGTCGGCCACATCAAAACCAGTCATTTCATTGTGGTTTAATTCCGGCAAGACATTGTAAAAGGCGGGTATTTTTCCGGTTTCATTAAATTTTATTTTCCAGTTGTAAGCCAGAGCCAAGTTGTGTTCTGAAGAATAGACAATAGGCACTCTATTTTTTAATTGTTGAGCCAGTTTTTTACCAGCCTTTTCGTATTTTTGTCCAGATAGAGTTTTGGCCAATTGGTGTAGATTTTTATTGGCTTGGTTTTGTTTCATGGCTTTTAGTAGTGCCCTGCAGGAAAAGCCCAAAGCCGAGCGGGGCTGGATATTAGTATTGGGTATTTGGATATAGGGAAGATTTTTGGCTATGGCAAATTTAATTAGCTTACCGCCCACGGCAATAATTATAATGTTTAGTTTTTTGCGGTAGGCTAGACTGACACCACTGATTACTTCGGCGGTATTACCAGAATAAGAGCTGGCAATAATCAGATAATTTTTTAGTTCTTTATCAGACAGGGGTGGCAAGTTGTAGTCTTTGTGGATAATAATATTAAGCTGGGGATAGACACTTTTGATAACGTCAGCCGCTAGATGTGATCCACCCATACCTAAAACAATATATTTTTTGGTCGGGCGATATTTTTTATTATTTTTTATAATTGGTTGATAAGCAAATTGCTTAGGAAAGTCTAGAAAGGATTTTTTCATAGATTTATTTTTTAAGTAACTTTAAAGCGTGTTGAATAATATAAGGATGGGTCAATTGGTGTTTTTCCCAAAGTTCTTCGGCCTGGCCGCTTTGTCCAAATTGGTCACTGACACCCATTATTTTTAGTGGTCGAGGCAGGCTTTGAGACAGTAGCTCGGCCACGGCTGATCCTAGGCCACCATGTATTTGATGATCTTCTAGGGTAATAGCTCGGCCAGTTTTTTTGACACTAGCTAAAATAGTTTTTGCATCCAATGGTTTAATACTAGAAGAATTTATTATTTCTGCTCTAATTCCTTTTTTGGCTAATTCACGGGCAGCTAAGATGGCTTCATAAAGTAAAGGACCAATACCAATGATAGTAATATCTTTTCCGGGTATTAGTATTTTGGCTCGGCCGATGATAAAGGTTTGTTTAGTAACAGTAAAAATCGGACTGGCTTGTCTGGCAAAACGAAGATAGACTGGACCTTGATGTTTAGCGGCGGCTAGGGTGGCCATTTTAGTTTCATTAAAATCCGCTGGCGCTAAAACTACCAAGTTTGGTAAGCATCTAGTGATGGCAATATCTTCTAAGGCTTGATGGCTAGCTCCGTCTGGTCCGACTGATAATCCAGTGTGGCTGGCTATTATTTTTACATTGGCTCGAGAATAGCAAATAGATACTCGTAGTTGATCCCAATTTCTGCCGGGGCTAAATACACCAAAACTAGTGGCAAAGGGGATTTTTCCTTCTAGCGCTAAACCAGTGGCTACGCCCAGCATATTTTGTTCGGCTACTCCTACTTCAATGAATCGCTCATGATATTTTTTGGCAAAAGGCTGGACGCGAGTTGATTCGGCTAAATCAGCACTGACTACTACTACCTCTTTATTTTTTTTACCCAACTCCAACATAGCTTCGCCAAAACCATCGCGAGTAGAGCGCCAGTTATTTTTTTGTTGTTTTATGTTACTTACCATGTTGTAGTTCTTTTAAAGCTTTAGCTGCTTCTTCTTTGTTGGGCGCTAAGCCGTGCCAAGAATATTTATTTTCCATAAAGGAAACACCTTTGCCTAAAATAGTGTGGGCGATGATAGCCACGGGTCTTTTGATGGTTTTGGCTTTTTCCAAAGTCTTGATGATATTTTTAATATCATGACCATTTGTTTCTAAAACCTCCCAGCCAAAAGCTTCGTATTTTTTACGCAGAGAGAGGAGGGGCATAATATCTTTGGTGTAGCCATCAATTTGAATGCCATTGTAATCAACAATGTTGATTAGATTACCAAGCTGGTATTTATGAGCGGTCATCAGGGCTTCCCAGAGTTGGCCTTCGTTGTGCTCTCCGTCAGAGCTAATACAAAAAATGTGATGATTTTGTTTATTCATCTTAGCAGCTAGGGCCATACCAACTGCCTGAGAAATTCCTTGTCCGAGTGGACCAGAGCTGGTTTCTATGCCTGGTAGAGATCCGCGGTGGGGATGTCCTTGTAGTTGGCTATTTATTTTGCGTAAGCTTTTTAATTTAACTAGCGGAAAATATCCAGCTCGGGCTAAAGTAGCATATTGGACCGGACAGATATGGCCATTGGATAATATCAGTCTATCGCGATAAGGATTATTTGGTTGCTCTGGTATGTGTTTTAAAATTTTAAAATAAAGTACAGTAAAAATATCGGTCATACCCAATGATCCGCCGGCGTGTCCAGATCCAGCTAAAACTAGCATCCGGATAATATCTTGGCGGATAGTATTGGCAATAATTTTTAGTTCGCGGATATCAGGTTTCCTCATATACTGTATTTTATCATAATTTTAGTCGCAATAAAACTGAGTCTAGCTCAGTTTTATTGTTGGGCATTTTTATTTTTTTAAAGAATCCCTAATCTCTCTTAGTAGTATTGTGTCTTCATTGACTAAAGCTGGTTTGGCTTCTTCTTTTTTTCGCAACCTATTTATTTGTTTGATGACAATAAAGATAGACAAAGAGATAATTAAGAAGTCAAAAATGGTGTTTATAAATAGGCCGTAATTAAGAGTAATGGCCTCTACGCCAGCACCAGCTTTTTTTAGGGTGATATGTAGATTGGAAAAATCTATTCCGCCAGTCAAAAAACTAAGGGGTGGCATGATAATATCAGAGACAAAAGAACTGACAATTTTTCCAAAAGCAGCGCCAATCACTACACCAACCGCCATATCCACCACGTTGCCTTTCATGGCAAAATTTTTAAATTCTTGTAGCATATTTATTTAATTAGTTTATTTTTTCTAATTAGCGTTAGGCTGGCAATGGCTAGGAGAGTAGAAGTAAGGGCAGATAAGAGACAATATTGACAGAGGGCGTTTATTACAAAAAACATTAGATAAATCAGATAAAGAGAAAATATAAAACCGCCGATCGGGAGATATAAGATCACTAATTTGCTCCATTTATTTTGATTATCGATATAAAGCAGAGTATTGATGAGGATAAAAAAATAATAAAGAGCTCCTAAAAGTGCCAAGGGTATGCCTAGTATTTGGCTATATTGACTAGTTAAGACTTCTTGGCAACCAGAAATTAGCGAACAGGCAATATGTCCGGTAAAGTGTGAAACAGTCAAATAGATAGCATCCAAAAATCCAACCAAAGCCAATCCGGCTACGGCAAAAAAGAATTTATTGGAGTTTTGAAAGCTCGTCTCTAACGGCTTGTCGGAGTTTGTCATAGCTACGGGGGTTATTTATTTTATTGCCATTTAAAAATAAGGTGGGAGTTCCTTCGACCAAAGCTTGATTGCCACTACGCACGTCGTCTTTAACAGCATCTTCAATATCATCATTGCTTAAATCAGCTTTAAATTTTTCTACATCTAGTCCTAGCTCTTTAGCATAGCTGATAAATATTTCTTCAGCCTTTGGTTGGTTGGACCAAGCGCTTTGGTTAGAAAACAATTTATCATGCATGGGCCAAAACGATCCTTGCTGGCCAGCGGCTTCAGCTGCTTGAGCAGCCAGTTGAGCCTGGGGATGGATAGAGGATAATGGGTAATGTCTATAAATCACTTGTACTTCCTCACCCATTTCTTCCGCCAATTTATTGATCATTGGATAATAGCTAGCACAAGCCGGACATTGGAAATCACTATATTCTATCAAAGTAACTAGGGCATTGGGGTTGCCCTTAGCCCATTCTTCATCAGTCACCACTGTAGAGCCTTGGGTATTTGGTTTGGCAATACTTATTATCAGCCAAGTTAAAATCAAGGGGACAGAAATGGAAATAATCCAAAACCACAGACGCTGTTCTCTTTTCATATATATAATGTTTTTAATAGTTAAGGCTATTTTATTTTACCCTGCAAGGTAAGCTTAGTCAATAAATTTATTTAAATAAAAATCCCGCCGCGTCTGACGCGGCGGGATGATAAAGCACTTTTATTTTAATATAGCATCTAGAGAAGCCTTGACGCTTTCGTAAGGCAAGGCGCCAGGGATAGCTACTTTTTGGTTACCGGAGATAATGACACTATATGGTGTGCCTCGTCCGCCAGCTTTTTGAGCTTCTTGACTTTGGGCTTGAATCTTACTGTCATATTTATCAGAGTCCAAACATTCTTGGAATTTATCTTTATTAGCACCAACTGAAACGGCTACATCGGCTATATTAGCCAAGGTTTCATCACCATCAAATAGTTTGTCCAAAAATGACCAGAAGGCATCATTACCTTTTTGTTCAGCTACGCATTCAGCTGCTACGGCTTTTTTGAAAGCTTCTGGATGGAGGCTGGTTAATGGGAAATGACGATAGACCCAGCTGACTTTGCCGGCATAGTCAGTCATTACCTGTCTCATGGTATCATGGAAACGAGTACAGAATGGGCAGTCAATATCAGAAAATTCCACAATGGTTACATCGGCATTTTTATCACCGCGTACCCAATCACCATCACTAAGACCGTTTACTACTATTTCTGTCGGAGCCGTAGGATTAGGGTTAGTGTTTTCGTTAGTGTTGGCTACGATATTATTATCGTCATTATTGTTTTTATTACTACCGAAATCTTTACCATTGAGCATCATGCCCAAAAGCACAAAGAAACCGATAATACAAACAACGGCTAGACCAGACAAAAGACCAGCTTTGAAAGCGGTTTTTGGACGAAGATTATCAATTAGACTCTTGTTATTTTCTTCCATATATTTTTTAAGGTTAATTATTTTAAATTAGAAAACAGTTTGTCTATTATATCAGTTTTTTTTTGTAAAGACAACTTATTTTTTGTATTCAATAGTTTACTACGGATAAATAAAGTTTGTCTTACAGCCTTGACAAAACGTAAAATATATGCTATTATGGCGCATAACCCAAAGAAACAGGGTTTTTTTAATTTAAGGCAACTTATGAAAATCTATATTAATAGTTTGTCGAAAAATTTAATCGAAGAGCTTACCCAGCATATAAAATCTATATTTTTATTAGTATTAATGTTGTTTTTCAGTTTTCCGCAAATTACTATTTCTGAGAGCTTACCACAGATTATGAAAGGACCAATACCTAGGGCAGTGATTACTACCTATTATAATGGGCCGACTTTACCAGAAATACCAGCCAGAGTGGCTGATCGAACTATGCGTATTGTCGTAACCGCTTACAATAGTGAACCCGGTCAAACCGATGATACCCCTTTTATTACTGCTTTTGGCACTCATGTTAGAGATGGTATAGTGGCTACAAATTTTTTACCAAAGGGCGCTTTGGTGCGTTTTCCTGAGCTTTTTGGGGATAAGGAGTTTGTGGTAGAAGATAGAATGAATGAAAGATACTATTACCACATGGATATTTGGATGGCCGAAAAGGCTGAAGCCGTTAAATTTGGAGCCAAATTTGTGGACATGGAAATATTATAATTATTACTAAAATAGACCCTAAAATGGGTCTATTTTTGGGGATAAACTGTGGGCTAGTGAGGGGTTTGACAAGTTCTAAAAAATAGTATATAATACCAGCGCTGTAAAAAGCTTAATAAATCAACAATACATTTAATGATAGTTAGTCTAAAAATAAATAAAACTTAAAAGGATTTTGGGTAGAATTTATTTTTACGTGAAATCCCGCCTGACGGGATTTTTGAGACCTTAAAAAAATAATCGCTAGCAAGTAGTTTTTTAAATAGGTAGGCTTACGCGACTTTTTTAAAAAACTACTTATTACCGATTAAAAGGTAAAGAACTTTGAAAAGTGAATACAATACAAATCATAAATATAATAAACAATGTTTATGAGCATCTTTAGATAAAAAATATCTCGTATAGATATAAACGAAAATTATATCCAAAATTAAATCCATTAAAAGTTTTCAGAATTTTTGATGGTTGCTAATTAAGGGTATATGGTGGATGCCTTGACATCAAAAGACGATGAAGGACGTAGCAATCTGCGATAAGCTTCGGGTAGCTGATAAGCAAGCTTTGATCCGGAGATCTCCGAATGGGGAAACCCTTCCGTGTAAAGCGCGGAAACTACTAAGCGAATACATAGCTTAGTTAGAGAATACCCAGCGAATTGAAACATCTCAGTAGCTGGAGGAATAGAAAGAATTAATGTACTGATAGAATTTAAGGGCAACTAGTTTGCCATTAATTTCTATTAGTATCTCGATTCCCTGAGTAGTGGCGAGCGAAACGGGAATAGCCTAAACCACATGACAGATAAATTATTTTGATCCGAGTCTTCGGATGAGGGGAGAGATAATGCAATAATCATAAGTTTAATGCTACATGTGGAGTTGTAAGAAGTTATTATTTGGAGTTTATGAATCCAAAACATTTGTATTTTTATTTAGTAGAACAGTCTGGAAAGTCTGGCCAAAGAAGGTGATAGCCCTGTAAATAAAAGATAAGAATAAAGTGTTTATAATTTTCTTGAGTAACACGAGACCGGAGAAATCTTGTGTGAATCTGGCGTCACTATGCGCTAAGGCTAAATACTTTTGATGATCGATAGTGAACTAGTACCGTGAGGGAAAGGTGAAAAGCACCCCGAGAGGGGAATGAAATAGTATCTGAAACCATATACTTACAAGGAGTCGAAGCCCTATGTCCGCTTTCGGGCGGAAATGGGTAACGGCGTGCCTATTGAAGAATGAGCCAACGAGTTAGTTATATGTAGCTTATTTAACTCCTTCGGGAGGAAGGTAAAGTGAAAGCGAGGATTAATAGTCCGTAACAAATTTTATATTTTCCGTCTTCGGACGGAGGGTATAATATTTGTAGGCTGCATATACTAGACCCGAAACCAGGTGAGCTTGCCATGACCAGGGTGAAGCGGCAGTAACATGTCGTGGAAGCCCGAACCCACTAGCCGTGCAACACTAGGGGATGAGTTGTGGCAAGAGGAGAAATTCCAATCGAACCTGGCAATAGCTGGTTCTCCTCGAAATAGTTTTAGGACTAGCCTTGAAGTTTAAGTTTTGGCGGTAGAGCACTGGATGGGGTGAGGTGGCATTGCGTCCATACTTACTCCAATCAAACTCCGAATGCCATTACGTATACTTCGGGAGTCAGACCATGGGGGCTAAGCTTCATTGGTCAAAAGGGAAACAGCCCAGATCCATATCTAAGGTCCCTAAATTTAGGTTAAGTGTGAAAGGTGGTGTCGTAACTTATACAACTAGGAGGTTGGCTTAGAAGCAGCCATCCTTTAAAGATAGCGTAATAGCTCACTAGTCAAGTTACTTTGCGCCGAAAATTTAACGGGGCTAAACCTAGTACCGAAGATTGGAATGCACAGATTTATCTGTGCGTGGTAGAGGAGCGTTTTATCTGCATCGAAGCGATACCGGAAGGAGTCGTGGAGCGGATAGAAGTGAGAATGTTGGCATGAGTAGCAAAAATCAGGGTGAGAATCCCTGACACCGTAAACCCAAGGTTTCCTGGGCAATGTGAATCAACCCAGGGTTAGGCAGCCCTAAGGCGAGGCCGAAAGGCGTAGTCGATGGATGAGCAGGTTAATATTCCTGCCCTGCTGCTATTTTTCGATGGGGAGACGTGATTTGAATGCTTAGGCGTTATTTGGTTATGAACGTCTACTGAAAAAATTTGTGCTTCAGGTAAATCCGGGCACATCAAAATTTGATCAGCGGAAAGACTGCGACCTCGGTCAAAGTCAATCTAAGTTAAAGGGTCACCAAGAAAAACCTCTAGAGCTAAAATAGTAGCATCTGTACTGTAAACCGACACAGGTGGGTGAGGAGAGTATCCTCAGGTGTACGAGAGAAACTTCCTTTAGGAACTCGGCAAAACAGCAGCCGTAACTTAGGGATAAGGCTCGCTCCTCTTTATTGAGGAGCCGCAGCGAAAGATTTCAAGCGACTGTTTACCAAAAACTTAGGTCCCTGCTAAAGCGCAAGCTGATGTATAGGGGCTGATGCCTGGCCAGTGTCCGAACGTTAAGGGGATCCCTTCACGGGGAGAGCTGAAGCGCGGATGAACGCCGGCCGTAACTATAACGGTCCTAAGGTAGCGAAATTCCTTGTCGGGTGAGTTCCGACCTGCACGAATGGCATAACGACTTGAAAACTGTCTCAAGGAAGTACTCGGCGAAATTGCAATACGAGTAAAGATGCTCGTTAACCGTAGCCGGACGAAAAGACCCCGTGAAGCTTTACTATAATTTGGTATTGATTTAATGCTATATTTGTTCAGCATAGGTGGGAGACTTTGAAGCCTCGACTTCAGTCGAGGTGGAGTCACCAGTGAGATACCACCCTTGTGTAATATTAAATCTAACCTATCCCCATGAATCTGGGGAAGGGACAGTATCTGATGGGTAGTTTAACTGGGGCGGTTGCCTCCCAAAATGTAACGGAGGCGTTTACAAAGGTTGGCTAGCTCCTGATGGAAATAGGAGTTGTCGTGCAAACGCATAAGCCAGCTTTACTGCAAGAGCCACAACTCGAGCAGTTGCGAAAGCAGAAGTTAGTGATCCGACCGTACGAAATAGGACGGCGGAAGCTCAACGGATAAAAGTTACTCCGGGGATAACAGGCTGATCAGGTCCAAGAGTCCATATCGACGACCTGGTTTGGCACCTCGATGTCGGCTCATCGCATCCTGGGGGTGGAGAAGCTCCCAAGGGTTAGGCTGTTCGCCTATTAAAGCGGTACGCGAGCTGGGTTCAGAACGTCGTGAGACAGTTCGGTCTCCTATCCGCTACGGTCGTTGAATTTTGAGGGGATTCTTCTCTAGTACGAGAGGACCGAGAAGAACGAATCTCTAGTGTACCAGTTGTATCACCAGATGCATTGCTGGGTAGCTACATTCGGCGCGGATAAGTGCTGAAAGCATATAAGCACGAAGCCGTCCCCAAGATTAGAATTCGTTATAGATCCCTGGGAGATGACCAGGTTGATAGGCTCTATGTGTAATTACAGTAATGTATTTAGCAAAGGAGTACTAATAGATCAATAGCAACCATTAAAAATTTTGGAAGTTTTTTCACTCTACTTTACAAGAAGTAATGAGTGGATCCCGCTTCGGCGGGAAGTGGAGCTTTATACGTGATATTTTATAAGCTCATGAACATTGATAAACACACCGGAATGATCAAAATAATTTTGATCTTCCTGATGCTAATTGTATTCTTAGGGGTAGTATTTTTTCTAACCCCGTTAAAACAAATAGTATAAAAAACGATATTTTGGTAAGAAATTAGGTTAAGAAGAAGGTATTACTCTCGTGGCACTAGCGAGTTGGCAACACCTGATCCCATTTCGAACTCAGTAGTTAAGCGACTCAGCGCCGATGGTAATAGCTTATCATGGCTGTGAGAGTAGGTCGTCGCGAGAGTTATGCCTTTTTCTCTAATTAACATTACCGCAATGTCGTTTTTTATTTGGCAAAATTTAAATTGACAATGAATATATTTTATGACAATATAAGGTGTTAATTGTTACATTAAATATAAAATAGAAAGGAGAGTCCAGTGAACTCTATAGTTTTGTGCCTTAAGGTATCTCGCTTTTGGCATGTTGTCTTTGCGGCTACGGCTACCTGGGTGATTGCTATGTTGTCCAATGGACCGCATTGGTTTACAACGGCTAAAGTTGTTTCGTCAGCTGTGATGGGACTGTCGGTTTTATCAGCCAGTCTATACCATTTCGGCGCGGCTAATCCTATGTACGCCCGGAAGAATGAAGTTTTGTCCGTTAGTCTATTAGTTCGTGGAGGATTGATTGGCCTGGGTATTTTGGGCATGGCTGGGGCAGTGTATTTGTCCGTTAATTATCTAAACACTTCTTGCCAGATAGTGGTCGCACTTGATGCTCTTATCATAGCGGCTTATGCCGGCATACTGTCTCGTCATTGGGCCACTAAGAATTTGCTAATGGCTTTTGTCTGTGCTTCGCCAGTTTTACTGGGGTGGTTAGCGGGTCATCGTCTGCATCCGGCTGTACCATATGGAATCGGTGTGACGTTTTTGACTTATCTGACCAGAGAAGTGGTCAAAGATATTCAGGACCGAGTGGTCAATCATGGACATCGTATTACCTTGCCTTTGTGGCTAGGGGTAATGCCAGCTAGGCGCATAGCTTCCGGCTTAATGCTGGTGACTACTCTTGTGTCCGTGATCTTCGGAGTCAAGCTAGTCAGTTATAATTGGTATACTATTATACCGTATGTGCTAAGTGTTGGTGTATTTCTGATCACTACCCACTCTCTGGCTTTTGGCCAACCTGGCGACGAAAAAAAAGAATCAGCCTACATTTTGGCGGGCAGCCTTTTGATGCTAATTACCTTCGGGTGCATTCTATTTTAGGAGGACAAGATATTTGAGCCCTCCCCGACCTATAGTTGGGGAGGTGCTTTTCTTTTTGTAAACAATTTAAAAGAGGCGCCAATTTGGCCCGAGATTTCGGCAATACTTTATTTTTTATAGTTATTTTGCTAAGATGATTTCATGTCAGAAGAAATTATTATTGTCGATAAAAATGACGAAGTGATCGGTTATAAGCTTCGTCAGAACATAAAGCCCAGCGATATTTATCGTGTCTCTGCTCTTTGGCTAACCAATTCTCGTGGGGATATTTTATTGGCTCAGCGGGCCTTTGATAAAAAACAGCATCCCGGTAAGTGGGGTCCAGCTGTAGCGGGCACTTTAGAGAAAGGTGAGACCTACGACAGCAACATTTTAAAGGAATGTGCTGAAGAATTAGGACTTATAAATTTTAGTTTTGTTAAAGGCCCTAAAACATTTTACAATAGTGACTATATACATTTTACTCAATGGTATATTGCTATTCTGGATAAAAAAATTAAAGATTTTGATATTCAACCAGAGGAAGTGGTTAAAATCAGGTGGTTTTCTAAAAGTGATTTAGAAGACCAAGTTAAAAACAATCCAGAAAATTGTTTACCAAATTTACCAAGTTATTTTAAATTATTATCATGAGACAGATCATAGATTTACATATTCATAGCAAATATGCTCGTGCCACTTCTAAATTTTTTGATTTAGCAGAAATGGTCAAATGGTCAGAAATAAAAGGAGTAGATATTATCTCCTGCGCTGATTTTACTCATCCAGCTTGGTTTGCCCAGCTAGAAAAAAATTTAATAGAGGACAATAGTAGCGGACTATATAGATTAAAAGACAGCAATTCGGCTGTTAGGTTTATTATTTCTACCGAAGTTTCTTGTATTTATCGCCAAGGTGACAAAACTAGACGCTTGCATCTTTGTATTTTAATGCCAAATTTAACATCCGCTGGAAAATTTAATCAGGCTCTAGCAGCACGTGGTGCTAAATTGGCTTCCGATGGCCGACCGATATTGGGGATGAGTGCCAAAGAAGTGTTACAGATTATGTTAGAAACTGACAAGCGGGCGATGATGATCCCAGCGCACGTCTGGACACCGTGGTTTGCAGTTTTTGGATCTAAATCTGGTTTTGAATCTTTGGAAGAATGTTTTGAAGAATTAACGCCGCATATTAAAGCGATTGAAACCGGTTTATCATCTGATCCGCTGATGAATTGGCGCTTAAAAGAGTTAGATAATATCACTTTAGTTTCCAACTCGGATGCTCATAGCGGACCGCAGATTGGTCGAGAGGCCAATGTCATGGATTTATCGGAGAAAACTTATCAGGAAATTGTGGATATTATAGCCACAAAAAATAGAACAAAATTTTTGTACACTATTGAGTTTTACCCCGAAGAAGGTATGTATCATGCCGATGGCCATAAAGACTGCGGATTTTCTTGTCTGCCAGAGGCTAGTCAGAAACTCAAAGGCCTATGTCCAAAATGCAAAAAGCCTTTAACTATTGGAGTCTTGGCGCAGGTAGAAAAATTAGCCACCTTAAAAGATAATGAGGTAGACAAAAATCAGCATATTCCTTATAAGAGCATTGTACCCTTGCCTAGTATAATTTCCGATTATTTGGGGGTGGGTAGAAATTCCCAGCGGGTACAAAAATTATTTTTAGATATTATAGTTAGCGCTGGTAATGAATTTAAAGTTTTACTTGATTTATCAGCCGAGGAGCTCATAAAAATTATGCCAGCTGTTTTAGCAGATGGTATTATCAGAATGCGTCAGAATAAAATAAAATTAATTCCTGGCTATGATGGCCAGTACGGTCAGGTGGAAATATTTTCTAAAAAAGAGCGTCAGGTAGCCAGGGACAATCAGCAGACTAAATTGTTTTAGTTTGTTTTACGCTCGCGATGACTTTAAAAATAAAAAATCCCCTTATTCCACTGGGTATAAAGGGATTTTAATTTTATCCTGTTTTTTAAAAAATTGGATAAACAGAAATGAATTTTATCTTTTCTTTCTGCGAGCAACTTTTCTCTTCTTAGAAGTTTTTTTAGCTACTCTCTTTTTAGCAACTTTTCTCTTCTTAGAAGTTTTTTTAGCTACTCTCTTTTTAGCAACTTTTTTCTTTTTCACGTGTCCCACCTCCTTTCTTTTGTAAAGATTTTGTGTCAATTAATTGACTTTTATTTTTATTATTTTTTAGCTAATTTTAGCCCCAAAAATGCTGGTAGCGATCCATTTGGCAAAAGCCTCACCTAGATTGGTCGCTTGCAAAAAACCACCAAAGATAATCACAATACCTATTAGCTTGTACATCAATCTAGTACCTCCCTCTGAACCGAGATGTCTATCGGCCCAATCAATCCGGCCTAAATTATTTAACAGCCAATCGGCTTTCCAAACAATAACAAAACCAATTGCTGCTATAAGTAGTCCACCAAAAAAATTTCCAAAGCTCATAAAAACAAATTAAGATTTATAACAACTTTTATTATACCATAATTTACCAATCGTGAGAATAGTTTTGGCGTAAAATTTTATATTTTTTTAAAATTAGAAATAAAATAGCCGGTCGATGAAAAATCATCGACCGGCTTAAGAAGGCGAAACGATCAAGCGGCTTTGGCCTTGATGGTTTTTATTTTTTTGCCACAACTTGGGCAAGCGCCGTGTAGTTTGACAAACCAACGGTAAATTTTCTGTAAGCAGTGAGGACAAGATAGGGTTTTCATGGTTTGCTCCTTTTACCAATTTATGGTTGATCTAGTTTTATTTCGCCACTATTGCAATGAGCCTAAAAAAACTAACCTTTGGAAAGATTAGCTTTTTTAGAATCAAAAAAAGTCCTTGGACAAGAACTATTTTAGTGTGTTATCTTCCCCGCATTCGTCCGGCGTATGTCGGATGGGCTGGATTTAGCACCTGTACTGTTTATTAGTCGGTTGCTGACTATCATCGGGCCAGTCCCTTAGCAGATAGTACTCTTGATAAGCTTGTCCCGTACTTGATACGGGATCTAAATTGTCAATGTGATATTTATATTAACACAAGTATTATTTTTGTCAAATAATAAGAATAGACGCACATCAAGTTAATGATGTGCGTCGTGCTAATTTGGAATGTTTCATCCTTTCGCTGGGACAATCAGCGTGTCCGTGACCAGTTGGTCACCTGTTGTTTCCCATAAAGGGCGTGAATTTTCCTGTTCTTCGGGGGTACAACAGCAATTCCCATAAATATACTTTCCAGAGCTGGTTCACGTAATATCTGAACTTTTACGCTAAGTATATTGCAAAGAACAGCACCCGCATGACAGCACAGGATATTATCCTTATTTATACCCTAGGATCCCATGTGCGGGCTTTGCGTATATTACGGTTAAAGGGTTTTAATCTTTTTCAAATAAAATCTCCTTTCTGCAAAAGAACATTTTCTAAGATTATTCTAACAAAAAACAGCCTTGTTAGACAAGACGTTTTTTTGGTGGGCGCTAAGGGATTCGAACCCCTGACCCTCTCGGTGTAAACGAGATGCTCTAGCCAGCTGAGCTAAGCGCCCTAAATGTAAATTTTAATTTGGTGGACCCAAGGGGATTCGAACTCCTGACCTCCTCGGTGCAAACGAGGCGCTCTAGCCAACTGAGCTATGGGCCCAAAATGAATTGATTGGTGCCGAAGAGAGGATTTGAACCTCCACACCCAAGAACGGGTACAAGCCCCTCAAGCTTGCGTGTCTACCAATTTCACCACTTCGGCAGGGAGTTCAAATAGACCAATTACAATATAATAATTTAGGAAATTTTGTTCTCTTTGAGTTTTTTCTTGTAATCTCTAAGATAAGAAAGCTTGGCGCGGTTTACCTGAGCTTGTTTGACTGGCTCTATTTTAACAATCAGTGGTGAACTCAAGGGAAATATTTTTTCTACACCGACACCGTCTGATATTTTTCGGACAGTAATAGTAGCTCCAATTTCTTGGCGGTGTTTTCTGGCCAAGACAATACCTTCAAAAATTTGAATTCTTTGTTTTTCTTCGCCTTTGGCATTTTTCTCGCGGATGGTTTCGTGAATGCGGACAGTCATACCAGGTTTAATCTCGGTATTTGATTTTCCTCCGGACTTATTTTCAGCAGTTTTTTCAACTTCTTTTGGACCGGTCTTTTTTTCTTCAGACATAATATCTTGGTTATTTATTATTGAGCCCCTTTAATTAATTTTTAATAGGGCGAAATCCCCCGTAGTTTTAAAACTTCGTATTATTAGTAAATACATACGAAGGGGGATAAAAAAAGCCATTAATGAAATAATGACGTATCTATTTTAGCCGATTTTGCCCATTTTGTCAATATTGGTAATAGGCGGACAATGGGGGGTATTTTTTAGTATTTATTTAGTATTTTTACTACTTTTTCAATGGTTTGCTCAGCTTTGTTATTGTAGTTGATAATTTTATAATCAAAATACTCCGCCTGATCAATAGTTGATTTGGCCTGGGCAATTCGAAGATTTTTCATAGTTTTACTCATTTTTCTTTGGCCAATTCTAGCTATCAGGTCTTCAATTTTTTCTGGCAAGATGAAAATGGAAATATGGCGAGGAAATTTTTTCTTGATACTTCTAGCGCCTTGGACATCTATATTCATTAGGACATTGTGGGTCCGGAGAGTTTCTTCTAGGGCCTGCCTACTGGTGCCATAAAAATTTCCATAAACTTGGGCCCATTCAACAAATTTTTCTTCATCCATCATGTTTCTAAATTCTTTCTCCGAAATATAATGCATGATTTTGTCCTCGGACTCTTTGTCTCTTTTGTCTCGGGTAGTATAAGTAGTGGATGGTTTAAAGTTTTTTAGCTGCTTTAAAACACCTTTAGCAATAGTAGTTTTGCCAACCGCTGATGGTCCAGTAATAATAGCTATTATTTTTTCCGCCTTCATTTATTTGGCTTTGTTTAAAAAGTCTTGCAGTAGGCCTGGTAGTTTTGAATTGTATTCTCTGTTATTTCCAGCTAGATCTTTAAATTTTAAGTAACTGGCGTGTAAAAATATTCTTTGCTCCAATACTTTTTTCTTTTTTCGGATATCTTTGGTTTGATATAGCTTGTCCCCGACAACTGAATGACCAATACTATAAAAATGGGCGCGGATTTGGTGCATACGGCCAGTTTTTATCTGTACTTTAAGCAAAGTGTAATTTATTAATTTTTTTACTACCTGATAAATCGTTATTGCTGGCTTATCTAGATATTTATCAGACTGGACTTTCATCAGGCCAGTTTTTTTGTCGCGCTCTAGAGGTGTGTTTACTTCACCACTTTCATTGATCATTTGGCCGTGGACTAGAGCGGTATATTCTTTGGTAATAGTCCGATCTTGAAATTGGTTTTTTAGATTATCAAAACTAGCTTGAGTCAGCGGGATAACCATCAGTCCCGATACTTCTTTGTCCAATCGATGGACTATAGCCGGTCGGGTAGGGTCATCACCAATTTTTTTGGTTTGGGGAAATTCTTGAATCAACCAGTCGGCCAGGGTGTTGGTTTCTTTCTTATCAGTCGGGTGGGTCAAGAGATTGTGTGGTTTTTCTATAATCAAAAACTCGTCGGTTTTTTCTACTATCTTAGGCAGAGCTGGAAAGTCAGCGGGTTTGGCTGCCTTTAATTGCGCATAGTCAATTTTGTCGCCAGGCTTAAGCCAATGATGGACACTAGCCAACCGTTCATTGACGCTGACTTGGCCATCTAAAATAATTTTTTTAATCTGACTGCGGGATATACCAAGATGCTGGATTAAATATTTATCCAAGCGTTCTTTGTCAGTTCCTTGATAATTTATCTTCATACCTATAATTTAACAGATATTGGATTAAAAATAAAGTTTAGCAAATAAAAAGGCGGCACTCTAAACAGAGCACCACCAACCGAGGCACCAACATTACCTCAGCTATTCTGCCCGGAAAGCTCCTGGCAGACTGTCCCAAAGGGGAAGAAATGATCTGGCTCGTCCAGATCTCGGTTGAAATCGATCATTTCCAGAGGGTCCTCTGATTCGAAGGGACCACGATTGCCAATGCCAGACATAGAATTACCGCCTTTCGGGTACTTTATTAAGTGGAGAGGACTAGTAAACAAGCTACTTTATCATAATATAACGTTTTAGTCAATCCCGTAAAGATACTTGTCTATAAGTTATATTAAAAAATACCCCCCAAGGGGTATTTTGTTATTGAACTATAGTAAAATTATTTTTTTATTTTCAGTTTAGATTCAACTAATTTGTAAATTGTTATAATAAAATAGGGTTGTATCAGCATAAATAAATACTCTTCTAGCGGCATTAACCCTATTGTAATACCAAGATTTTTTTCAGGAAGAAAAAGCCAGTGCCCTCTATAAATAGCGAATGTGTCCCAGGCTACGCCTATTAAAAATAATACTAGTGTAATTATAACTCTTTCTTTTTTAGTATTAAAAAGTTGTAAGTGGCAAGTTTTTTCTAGCCAAATAGTTATACCAAGGACTATTAGTAAAATGATTAGGTATTCAGAAGCCATGTTTTTTGTAAATGTAGGTAGATATATTTAGGATGGTGCCCTCACCAGGATTCGAACCTGGGACCGTTTGCTTAAGAGGCAACTGCTCTACCAACTGAGCTATAAGGGCTGGTTTTTTTGGTGCACCCGGCAGGATTTGAACCCGCAACCTACTGGTCCGAAGCCAGCCGCTCTATCCAATTGAGCTACAGGTGCTTAAATTAAAAAAAGCTTTATAAAAGCCATGAAGTCCCAACACTATAACATAATAATCTAGATAAATCAAGACTAATATTTAACAAACGGATCAATATAAATCTCTTTTATTTCAGCTTGAGCAGAAGAAAATTTTTCCCAAATCATATCTTCTATAGCTGGCGCTAATTGGCTAGCAATGGCTTGGAGCAATATTTTATTATTGACGCTGAAGTTACTTTTATCACTTCTGTCTCCCAAAATTATAAAACCAAAAACACGGTTTTTGACATGGATAGGAGAAATAATGAGGTTGTTGCATTTATAGGGTAAATCAGAGGATCCTTTGGGCCAAGTGTCAAAATCAAACACACTGGTGCCCGGCTCTTTAACCAATAAATTTAAAACATGATCTTTGTGGGCGTCTATATATTGACCTTCTTTGATATTGGGATAGCCAAGGCTTTTGTGGACTAGAGCTTTTTTTGTTTCTGGTGAATAGGTTAAAAATAAGGCGCGGTCAAAGGGAATAATATTTTGGATAATATCTACAATCGCACCGCTTAGTTCATTGAAGCTATTGTAAGAGCCGATCATTTTTCCGGTAGTAAACAGAGTGACTAGTTTATTATTGGCATGGTTTAATCTATTTTTGAGATTTCTAGCGATGTTTTGATAAACCTTTTCTGCTAGCTGAGGAGCTTTTTTAATAATAGTATACCAATTGTAGCTAGACAGTTCCCATCCGCTAAAATTTGGACTGACTACTTTGACATTATAATTATGGTGACTGCTATTATCTATTAAAGCCATTTCTCCCAAGCTGTCGCCTTGTTTAAAGAGGGCAATGGTCTTGGGCCCTTTTAGTTCGGCTTCTAGGACTACCAAGCCCTCATCAACAATGATTATTTTGTCGCGTATTTTTCCTTTGGTAAAGATCAAATCGTCTTGTTTGTATTTTGTGTCAATCAAAAAAGTTTTGACCAAATCCAACTCTTCGCTGGTGAGATTTTTAAAGAGGGGGATATTTTTTATTTCCATTTTACTCATGACTATTGTAAATTATTAAGGTAGGCCAAGGCAGTGGTTTCTTCTATTAGCCCCTCCTCCAACAACTCTTTGATATTTTGTTCCATAGAAAACATGCCTTCATCGGCGCTGGTTTGAATGACACTTTTAATCTGCGGAATTTTATTTTCGCGGATAATATTGGCGACCGCTGGAGTATTGATTAGTATCTCTCTAGCCGCTACTCGTCCACCGCCGGTTTTTGGTAAAAGCTGTTGGGAGATAATGCCGTTTAAAGAAATAGACAATTGTAATCTGACTTGAGATTGTTGGTGGGGTGGGAAAACATCAATAATACGATCAATGGTTTGGGCAGCATTGTGGGTGTGTAAAGTAGCTAGGACCAAGTGACCAGTTTCAGCTAGAGTAATCGTAGCCGACATAGATTCTAGGTCTCTAACTTCGCCGACCATGATGACATTGGGGTCTTGACGCAAGACATGGCGTAAGGCCGAGTCGAAAGATAGCATATCGTTGCCTAGTTGGCGCTGTTTGATGATACTTTTATTGGGCTTGTGAATGTATTCTATCGGATCTTCCAAAGTGATGATATTGGCAAAACGCATGGAATTTATTTTTTCTACCATAGCGGCCAAAGTAGTAGATTTACCGCAACCAGTCGGACCAGTGACTAGGAGTAATCCGGCGGTACGCTCTATCATTTCATTGACAATCGGTGGTAGTCCCAAATCTTCCATATTAGGCACATCATTGGAGATAACTCGAGCCACTAGACCGATATTGTCTTTTTCCCAGTGTAAGTTGACACGATAGCGAGAAAATTTGGGTATTTCATAGGAGAGGTCTAGTTCTCTTTCTTCAATGAATTTGTTTTTTTGTCTTTCAGTCAAAACGCTAAAGATCATTTCTTCAGCTTTGGTTTTAGTGATTTCCGGTTCGCCGTCGATAAATTTAAGTTCGCCATCTATTCGTAATATTGGTGGTTTACCGACAATAATATGTAAATCAGAGGCTTTACACTCAGTTGCTTTTTTAAATAAAGAGTTAATATTCATTGTTTGTTTTTAATTTTTTAGCATTTTTATTATACCACAAAATAAAAAAAACGTCCTCGTTGACCGAAAAGACGTTTTTATTAAATATTTATTTAACGACAGCTAGTTTTTTGTGTTTGATAGCCAAAGCGATGGCTTCCCAAGCACCAAAAATTATTAGGGAATAGCTGATATCACTTAGTAAAGTGGCCTTAAAGAAGGGAATAGCTAGAGTATAAGACCAAGCTAGTCCAGCCAGATCATGACTATACCAAGTGCCAAAATACCAGACCGCAAAATTGGTCAGCAGGAAAAATAGCAAAGATGAAGCCAGGGCAGAAGTAGTGATATTTAAGAAGTTTTTGTTTTTCTTGAGCCACATGCCAAGTAGGCCGATTAGCGCCAGTGATCCATAAACAGATAGCATGATTTCAAATTTGTAAAAGCCTATAAATAGATCGGAAATAAACAAAGCTATTAAAGGTAAGATAATATATTTTTTGGATTGTCCATAGACACCAGTAAAAAGCGCTACGCTAGCTAGCGGAGAGAAATTTGGCAGATGTGGTATTAGCCGAGCGACGACCGCCACAGTGCAGATAATTAATATTAATAATATATTTTTTTTGTTCATATTTTGAATTCACCCTATATAATTATTTAAAATTCTGATTCCATAAACTTCCATTCAATTATTGATCCGTCAGGAGGGAAATATTTGTCAGCTGAGACTTGGACCTGCTTGCTGTCTGCAAAAAATTGCCAGTATTTTTGATCTTGACCATTCGCTTTGTCTTTGATTTGGACAATCAAGACACCCATGTCCCCATAATCTTTAAAATCATAAGCCCATTTTTCCTGGCCAGCTATATTTTGTGTTATTTCAGATAGACTAAGTGGTTCTGGGTTTTTGATATTGAAAGAAACTTGTTCGGTTTCGGAAAAATAAAAAGCTACAATAATATTTTGGGGCTGATTGGCGTTTGGGGTGGTGTCAGCCACTGGTTTTTTTTGCCAAAAATAAAAAATTGCCCCAATGACGATGATTAAAATTACAAGAATTGATAATTTTTTCATAGTTATATTTTTTATTCCTCAACTACTCTCAGGAGGACTCTAGAGATCAAAATTCAATGCCTTTTCTAGCTCCTAGTCCAGTAGTCATATAGTGTTTGAGGGGCTTCATCTCAGTAATCAGATCCGCTCGTTCCATTACTTTATCAGGGCAATAGCGACCAGTCAAGACTAATTCTAGATTGGCTGGTTTTTGTTCCAATAAATTTAAAATATCGTCTAGTTCTAAGAGGTCGGTAGCTACGGTGGTATTTATTTCATCCAAAATTAAGAGATCAAAAGCTTCTTTCATCCACTCTAATGCTTGTCTGATAGCCAGCTGAGCCTGCTCTAGATCTTTTTGGTTATTTTGAAAGCGAAAACCTCGGCCGTCACTCATCCGTGCTTCGCCAAAAGCCAAATATTTTAAGCCGTCGGTGGTCAACTTGTCCAAAATCTTTCTCTCGCCATAATAATCGCCACCTTTATCAAAATAAATAATACCAACTTTTAGACCATTGCCAATGGCTCGAATAGCCAGACCCAGAGAAGCAGTGGTTTTGCCCTTGCCGTCCCCAGTATAAATATGTATTTTACCGGTAGTTTTTTGCATTTCGTAGATTATTTTTAGAAGTTTATTTACCCTTATTTTACCTTGCTATTATTTGTTTAGTCAAACTATTTTACTTAGTCATTTTGGCTCTTTAATTAGATTATGCTATTCTTTAATTAGAAGATTATTAATAAATATTATTATGGGTCTATTGGGAGATATTTTAAAAAAGAAATTGCCTACTGGTCGTAAATTTCAAGCCAAAGTAGGGTCAGGTAGTTTGGAAAAAAAGCTCTATGAAGCTACTCGTTCTGGTGCCTTGGATAATCTAGCTGATAATCAGGAATTGATTAAGCAGATAGCCTCTAAGCGGCAGTCAGATATTCGCGGCGGTCATTATACTAGTGAAGAAAGGAAGACAGATATAGAGAGGGCTTTTAAAGACAAGAGTTTAAGTCAGGACGACAAAAAAGAACTGAAAGGTATTGTAGAATATTGGGGCAAGGGTGATCAGTCAACTGGTAATACAGCACCAGTTAAGCCAACTGAACCAAGTGCTGCTTTAAAAAGAGCAGCCGAAGCTAGAGCTAGACTTAATCCAGAACCAGTTAGAGAGTTGCCGGATTTTTTGAAACATAGAGGGAGCGTATCGGTTTCTAAAAATCCTTGGTCTGGCGCCGGAAATAATAGTGGTGGTTTGGGTGGAGGGATATCGGCTGGCATGAATCAGGGTAAGGGTTTTAGAAAACCAACTTTACTTAAATAATTTTTTAATTTTTAAATCCCACCGTAGCTGTTCACATTTGATGTGATTGACGCGGTGGGATTTTTGTATCTTTTTAGTACTGGACAGATTAATATAGCTCTGCTAAGATCGGAAGAATGATTTATTAGTCATAGTTCTATACATTAGACAATTAAAGCCAAATAACACTATTATGGAAAGAGGTGTAATATGTCTGAAAACTGTCAAGCTTTTATTAGTGTTAGAGACACTAAGGGGCTTTTGGAGTTGGCGGGTCACTTGACGGCCGCTGGTTATGCTCTGACTTGTTCGGTCGAGACAGCTTCTTTTTTGGGCCAAAATGGTGTTGAGGTGGCCCAACTGGTATCTGAGGTCGACATGCCTCAATTTGATCTGGTGGTCTGCGATCTCTTTGATTTTCAGAATCTGATGAATCAAGAGGGTGGGCTGACCGAAGAAGAGGCTAGAGCTAAGATGGATTTGGAACACCAGGCTATTATTTTGGTGGCGGCTGCAAACTACCACCAGACAGCCATCATCTGTGAGGGTGGTGACTATCGCCGCTTGAAAGAGCATCTTAAGCACTTGGGGGAAACTACCCCGACTTTTCGTAAGTATTTGGCGGCCAAAGCTTTTCGCAAAGTGGCCGAACACAACTTTGCCATCTCGGCCTATCTCAACTTGACCGGCGCCAATGTCGGCCAGCAGGAAACTCTGCCTTTGTAAAAAGGAGATCAATATGAATTGTCTAAGCACCTCCGGAGAAATTCGGAGGTGCTTTATTTTACAGATAGTAGGCTTGATTTTTTACTAAATATTTGCTATATTAGCCTGTTTAATGACAATGAGGTCATTGGACAAAGCAAAAGAAAGGATTGGTCAAATGGAGAAGATTAAGATTTTTATCAGCGGAACCAATGATGAATTCACTGAGCTGGAGAACCGGATCAACACCTGGTTCTCAAAAAATGAAGGCATCACCATCACCGCTCGGCAGGTTAAGACCGTGTCTACCGTCAATTTCAAAGGCGAGCCCATTGTCAACTGCACCATCGTGATCTTCTATCAGCCCAAGGCCTGATCAAAAACGTTGCGGAGTCGAGCGCATCGACTGCCCCGTTACAACCCACAATCACACAGATTGTCGATAAGGGTTGTTTTTAATATAAAAAAAGACCCCGGCATTTGCCTGTTGTGTTAAGCATTTGGTGGGGTCTTGGTAGAGGTGGTAGATAAATTGGACAGAATTTTGACACTCTGCTGTTTCAGATTGTGGCGTAGCATAGTGGCATCAGTCATAGATTGTTCAGTGTGTTTGAGTAGCATTTCGAGGTGACAGAGCCTCATCTGAACTAGCCGGTGTCTGGCTATCTGCCGTGATCTTGGTTTGGCTTGACGCCATTCTTCTTCGGCCTCAGCCTGGAGTAATTCTAGATGCCCGATTGTAGGCAGCTCTTTATCTTCGAGATGTTCTATAACTGCCAAATCAATGTGCAGTTTCCAGTTGAGCAGAGGAATAATTAATCCATTGTGGATTTCATATTCTTCACGCACCACGATTTCTCGTTGATAAATTTCTTGAGAAGAAAGCTGGGTGTATTCCCGTTTGATTTGCAGAACTTTTTCTTCCAGTTCGGCTAAGGCTTGGGGAATATGCTCCAGCATTTTTCCGTGGACAAACTCCTGGGTGATCAGAGCCCAGATACCGGGCTCGCTGAGTGATTCCCAATATCTTCTAGGGCAGATATCCAAAGCTAGGATATTGGTGGAGTTATCTTCTTCCAGAAACAGGGCTGCCTTGGGCATGCCATTGATAGAATTACCAAGGAGCAAGGTAAAGAAGGATGGTAAAGGCTTACCAGTAATCAGCGAGACACCGTGACGGTAGATAGCTCTCGCTTCTTTTTTGGTGCGCACTGACGCTCCTTTCTTTTTTCCCGAGGGGGAGCAATTGCTCCCCCGGGTAGGTAGTAGTTATCGGCCGTCGCCACGCATATCTTTGAGGGTCTTCCTGACCTTGGATTTGATGTCGGGGTCGCTTGTTTTCCCGACTCTTTTCAGGATGACGCCACCCAGGCCGATGATAACCACGATGCCGCCTGCGATAGTCTGAACCGACAACGGTCCGATGTCATTGGCCATGGCGGGCGTGTAGTCGATCAGGACCAAAAATATGGCCAGACCGAGCAGGCTGATGAAAGATAAGAGTTTCAGCATAAGAGATTCCCTTCTTTAGGGTGTTGGGTTTGAAAATCCATTTCCGGGCTGTAAGTCCTATTTATCTATATATAAGAGGTTGTAAATAACAAAGCATAGACTGGCTAAATTATCATAAATAGGGCTATGTGTCAATGATAAAAGGACACCCTTTTTACCTAAAAGAGTGTCCAGAAAACTAGTTGGTTTAAAATTATTTTAGTTTTTAGTTAACAGTATAATTGTTTTTTCAAAATTATTTGGGACATCGATTATTTCCCAGGAAAAATTAGTCGGTAATTTTAGATTGCCCGAAGCAAGGATTTCTTCCACATGAGCCCTATCTGCTTCAGTCGATAAAATCATTTGGCCATTTGTTTTTAGTAATTTTTCGCAAGTCTTCAGTGTTTCGGGGTTGCTTATTAGTTCGCCACTGAGATAAAACATAGTTATTAAATCAGTCACTTCTTGGTCTGATAATTTATTAAAGTCAGTTTCTAAAATAGCTGGCGAGTTTTCAAAATCAATTTTATCTATTTCTTTAAGAGTAATGTCTAATTGATTAAATAATTCTAAGGCCTGCTCATTTTTGGCCGGCACATTTTCAATACCGACAGTTTTAATTCCTTGAGCATCCAACATAACAGTGCCATAGCCAAAACCCGATCCAACATCTAAAGCTGTCTCTGGATTATGGAGTTTATCTTTGATTGTTTCCCAGACATTTCGTATGGACAGCATCCTTTCATAGGGATTTAGCTGTTCCTGATCAGCAGTTTCTTGTTCCAGATCAATATCTACTGTCTTTAGTTTTTCTAATAGGGAGTCTATTTTTAATTCAGCTTCAGTTTTTTGTCTTGGTATATTGGGGTTTTGCATAGTGGGGAGTAATTATTTATTTTTCTTCACTAATGATTCTTTCCAAAAGACCTTTGATAATCACATCTAGCTGAGAGTTGGCCGAGTAGTCAGCTGGAGCGACATAGTTTACTCTGTCTTCGGAAATCAGTTTATAGATTTTTTCTTTGTGTTTAGTATCTGCCCATTCTTTAGGGCCAAAAACTCCTAGAGAAGAGCCACCGTGAAATTTGACCATTTTCATGGCTGGGATATCCGTATCGCCATCGCCTAGATAAATCATCCGCTCAAAAGATACTGGTCGCTTTTTCATGACCATCCATTTGTTTAGACCCTTATTGTCATGGTGATTTAAAATACCTTTATTTATTCTAAAGAGATATTGGGTTTTGGTAGTGTAGTTTATGGCCACGCCCGGGTACAATAGATTATCCTGATCATCAAAAATATATTTAGAAGCAAAGATAGTTTGAAAGTGTTTAGCAATACTAGTGGCTTCCATTATTTCGTATAGACCGGAAGAAATTACGTAGTGTTTTAAGATATAATCATTGTTAGAAATTTTGGCGCTATAACTATTTATTCTTTCAAACCAATCTTGGACACCAGAAAATAAGGGGACATCTTGGCCGTAGCCATTTAATATTTTTCTGGATAATTTAAAATTTTTCTCTTTGGCATATTTAGCCAATAGATACATGTAGGCCAAGACCCCGTCAATATCTTTTTCTTCGGTGATTTTTTCTACTTCTTGCCAGAAGGATTCTTTATCTATACCAATATCGGGAAGTAGTTTATGATCGGGCAGATTTCCTTCGGCTAGAGTGCCGTCAAAGTCGTAGATTAGGGCAATTTCTTTGGGTTTAGACATAATTTAAGGCAATTATTTTATTAACTGTAAAATTTTTTCAGCGCCAATTTGCATTTCTTCTGGCTTGATGGATTTTAAAGCTAGCCAGCGTGGTTTTTCCGATTCGTCTAATTGATCGACTTGATCATCTTTTATTAGTTTTGTTTTTTTTGGCCGGCACAGATAAAAGAAGGAGAAATTTTGGTATGCTTCATCTAGCGGTTCGTAATAGAAGAAAATTTCTTGGAAGGAAAGGAATTTTTTGATGACTAGTTCAATACCAGTTTCTTCGCGTACTTCACGCCTGAGGCCTTCTTCTAGTTTTTCACCTAGATCAATACCACCGCCTGGAAACCAATATTTTCCAGTACTTTTAGTCTTCAACAATAAAACTTTTCCTTTATTAATGATCACCGCATAAGCCGCTGGTCGAAAAACCAATTTTTCACGAGGAATCATTTTTTTATTACCATGTAAAGTTAGGCATTCTACTAACATAAGGATAGGGGATATTGTTTAGTTATTTTTTACTTTTTTTATTTAGTATTTTTTCATAATTTTTTAGGCTGTTTTATAATAAATCGTTTTCGTAGCGGAACGAAGAAAACACCTTATCACCCCTCTTTAATTAATGAAAAAGAAGTTTGAAAATTTTTTAAATCAATTGGGCGATAGCCCAAAAAAGAAGCAGGGGGCAGAGGTGAATACACCCGAGCCTAAGTACGCTATTTAATCCTTGCCAATAAATAAGTTTATATACTCTTTATAAACATAAGACTGTCCGTATTTATTATCCTTATCCTTTGGCGTCAATATCCCCATTTGTATAAATCGATCAATTACAGTTTGCGCTCCAGCTCTAGTAAAGCCAGTCCATTTTTGGATAACATTAACATTGACTATTGGCTGGCCATAAAGCTTTGGTAAAATAACAGTCGCACTTTCTGAAGCTCGTTTGCCCAGAGCTTGGACTTTGCTAATATTTTTTTCTCGCAATAAAGTAATTTTATCAACAATAGTTATAGCTTCATTGGCAATCTCAATGACGCCATCAAGAAAAAAGTTTGTCCAGTCAGCTACCTCACCATTGTGATAAGCAAACAACTTTTCATAATATACTTTTTGGTGTTTTTTAAAATATGAGGATAAGAACAAGACAGGTTTTTCTAGATAGCCTTCTTGCCAAAGATAAAAAGTAATTAACATTCTACCAGTTCTGCCATTGCCGTCTAAAAATGGATGGATACTTTCAAATTGAGCATGAATTAATCCCGCTTTTATAACAGTAGGGATAGAGTCATTAGTATGTATAAATTTTTCTAAATCATTTAAAGCATTGTGCATTTCCACAACTGGTGGTGGCACAAAGCGGGCATTGTCTGGTCGTGTTCCGCCAATCCAATTTTGGCTTTTTCTAAATTCACCAGGATCAGAAAAATGTGTGGCTCGTGCCTTATGCATTAGCTGTTTATGTAGTTCTTTGACAAATCTTAGCGCCATAGGAAAGTTATCATTTTTCATTCGTTTCATCCCATAATTTAGAGCTTTGATATAGTGTAAAATATCATCCACATCTTCTGGTGTATTATTATTTATTTTTACTTCAGCCTCAATAGCGTCAATCATCGTGGCCATAGTGCCTTCAATTTGGCTGGATGAAGCCGCATCTTTTCTCAAATACATCAAAAGAAAAAAATCAGAATCAGGTAATAGTTTGGTAATGCCATCAAGCTTGCCCAAGAGACGAGTAGCCTCATTATTCTTTTTTAGTATTTTTGGCTCAAAATCAAAGTCCTCTTTTGGTGGGTAGGGATTAGGAATAAAGGCTTTAAAGCCAGCTTTTTGCTCAATTAATTTGCCAATTTCTAAGTGTTTCATGTTTGTTTACATCCTATTTATAATATATACAAAGTATATATGTTTGTATACATTGTGTCAACAGCTGTATACAAGTTGTTTTATCTTGCTAATTTGCCCATTCTTTTATATTATAGCTATAGATAAACTTTTAAGCTAAATTTATGCCCAACTTCGGTGAACAATTTTTTCTTTATATCGAGCATTTCATCGTAAAATGCTATGCTTCCGCAGATTGTGATGTTCATAATAATAGATTAGAATTTAATTATATAGAGGTATTGATTGATCATGGGTGTTCGTGGGTTTTAATAGATCAAATTAATCGGTTTTTTATTTAACCAGGCTTCTACATTATCTATCATCATATCATTGGCCACTCTTTTTGTATCCCAAGTGTTATAGGCAATGTGTGGTGTAGTCAGTATTTTGGGATGCTGGAGCAGTTTTTGATAATAATGGTCATTGGTATTTCCTACCTTGATACTGCCAGCATCCATCGCTACTCCGGCTAAGATATTTTGGTCTAAAGATTTTATTATACCATCAGTATCATAAATTTCCGTTCCAGTAACGGTTAAAAAATAAGAGCCCTCTTTGAGAGATAAAAAGAATTTTTCGTTTAGTAATCCTTTAGTGGTTGGATTGGAACTTAAAGTATCTACAACCACATCGGCATTTTTGACTGATTTTAATAAATCATCGCCCCTTTGAAAGTAAGAGACATTCATCTCTAGTGCTTCGCATATTTTTCCCACCCTTGAGCCTACATGCCCCTTTCCTAAAATTGTAATATTTTTGTCTTTTAGACTATGCTCAATCGGAGGCAAATCGTTGTTTAAGGTGGTGTTGTTTATATAAAAGGGAAATCTTCTCAGTAGATTAAAGATCATGCCAATAATCCATTCCGAAACCGCTACTTTATTACAGCCCGGACTTTTGGCCACTACGATATTTCTTTTTTTTAAAATCTTTTCATCAAAAAAATCAACTCCCACAAAGGGCAGTGATATGAAAACATTTTCTAAATCTTGATATTTTTCTTTAAGACCAAATTTACCGCCACAGATTATATCAGCACTCTTGACTCTTTGGAGCCACTCTTCTGGCGTTTTGGCCCAGTCGTTATAGAAGGTGACAGCACCTAATTTTTTTAATCTTTTGATTTGATCAGGAAATAGTTCAAGATTTAAGGGGACTACTATTTTTAGCATAATTTTTATTGATATACTATTAGGATAACTAATGTTTTGCTCTATTTAAAATATTATTTATAAATTCAGCTTTGCCTTCAGTATATTTTTCACGGAGATTGCTGTATTTTTCTGCTAATTCGTTTTTTAGGTTATTATATTCATCTCTTGCCTTTTTATCTTTTAAAAGAAAATCACGAAAAAGTATCATTTCATCCCATCCCAAACTATTATATTTAACGGCATGTATATAATGAGTACGATTATGATCTAGACCTTTGGCAAAAAACCTATACTCTATTTTACCTTTTTCACCCATATCTTCATAACCAGCTGATTTTATTAAATTAAATATATTTTCTTTCTGACTATCATCAGTATATCCAACAGCAATATCAATAATTGGTTTGGCCATTATGTCAGGTATGGCAGTGCTTCCTACATGTTCAATTTTAATATTATTTCCAAGTATTTTATTGAGTGATTTTCTTTCCTGTTCAAAAAGACTGGTCCATTTTTTTTGGTGTGGCACTAGTTTAACAATACCTCTTTTCAAACCAATCATAATTTTTGATTAATATACTACTAGGATAACCAATTTTGATAAATATGTAAATTATTAAAAAAGCCGCGAATAGCCGCGGCTAAATTAGAGATTTTTATGATGCGAGTTTATTTTATTATTTTTTGATGTTTAAGAAGTCTTTTATCACTAATTTGTAATTTTTCATCAAGGAGCAAAACAAAAGTAAAATTTAGTATAGACTGTGCAATTTTTTGGGGTATATTTTTATCTTTAGGATGAGCTGAATATATCCTATATATATTAAAAATTTCTATTAGAGGTGAGTGTTCTCCTGGCAGTATTTTTCTTAGAGAGTTAAATTTTTTATCTTTGAATTTTATACCATTTTTATCAAATAAAGAAATGAGGGTACCTAATGGTGATGTTTCGAAATATTTTTTGTATAAGGTTTTATTTTTTTTCTTGATTAAATAATGTAGTCTAGCTTCAACGGAAGAAACAGCCATAATCACAGAGGAAGAGAAACAACCATTTCTGAAATTTGTTATAGCCTCATCTAAACGTATGCATTCTTGGCATGTTAGTTTAGACAATTTTTCATTTATTTCTTCATTATATATTACATCTATATTTTCAAATATTGAATCTAAGTGTACTTTAAAATCTTTTTTATTAGTGGTGTAGCTAAAATTTTCTAAAATTTTTATTTCTTTTTTAAGGGAATTTATTGCCGGTTCGTATATATCTAAAAATTCAATCCGGTCTATAAAATCATTTAGCTGAGAAAGTATATATTCTATAGGGGGACTAGTTTTATATAATAAGGGAAAATATTTATTGTTAGGGTCTGGAAAATGAAGTATAGCGTCTTTTTTAGCACCTTCTAATAGACTTATTATATTTTCTGATTTACTCATGTGCAGTATATCTTGATGTTTAGTGTTATTCATATTTTTAATATTTAATATTTTAAAAACGAGAGCTATAAAAGCTCTCGTTTGGTTAACTATTTCATATCACACGAACCTTTCATACCGCATTGTTTGGAGCACTCGGTACAACCGCCAATTTTGACCATGATGCCCTTTTTACATTGGGGGCAGGTTTGACCAACTCCCGAGCCGTAGACCTTATCATCATCTTCTGGTAGCTCTACGCCAGCTTGTTGGCGGGGGTTTTGCATTTCCGGTATTTCTGGTTTGACCGCTTCTTTGAAAGCGGGGATTTGTTCTTGTTTGGCGGGTTTTCTCTCACCGTTATAAGCCAGGTTTTTTTCTTCAGTGTGGCTGTCAGTGGAGAGTACTTGCTCATCACGAGAATTGTCGCGGTAAATGGTCACACCCTTACAACCCAGTTCATAGGCCTTTTCATAAAGCTGAGCAGTTTGCTCGACAGTATAGTCAGCTGGAGCATTGGCAGTTTTAGAAATTGAGGAGTCAGTCCATTTTTGGACAGCGGCTTGGACTTTGATGTGCTCGAGCGGTTCTAGACCCATGGCTGAGACAAAAAATTCCGGTAAAGATCCGTTGCTCTTATAATTTTGCGCCAGTGGTATAAAGACCTCATGAAAGCCCAGGCGTGATTGGCGGTAAAATTTAAAAGCATAGTATGGTTCAATACCAGTCGAAGTTGAGAGCATAGAGCCGACTGTACCGGTTGGTGCCTGGGTAGTCAAAGTAACATTTCTAATACCATTTTCCATAATCAACTGGCGGACATCTTCTGGCATATTTTTCATAAAGCCGGAGTCTAGGAATTTGGCGGCATTAAATTTGGGGAAAGAGCCTTTTTCTTTGGCAATACGAGAGGACTCTTTATACATTTCAGAGGTAATGGTTTTGTAGAGTTCATCGATAAAAACCAAAGACTCATCAGAGCCGTAGCGCAAGCGTAGTTTGATTAGCATTTCTCCTAGTCCTAGCGTACCACCGCCGACACGTCGTTCTTTTTTCTGATTATCTTCATTTTCTGGGAAGTGGTAGGGAGTAAGATCAATGACGTTGTCCAAAAATCTAGTCAGGGTGCGGGAGGCTAAGCGGAGCTCATCCCAATTTAATTTGTAAAGTGGTCCCAAATCATCATAGCCGGTTTCTTCCAAAAATGAAGCCAGATAAAGATGGCCCAGATTACAGACTCCCCAGCCCGGTAGTCCCTGTTCACCACAAGGGTTGGTAGAAATTATTTTATTGAAATAATAGGAATTGGACTGCTTGTTGTATCTTTCCATAAAGACCACGCCCGGTTCAGCACTAGCGTGAGCTGAAGTAACCAGTTTGTTCCAAAGATCGCGAGCTTTTAAGGTCTTGTATACTTTGGTAGGATAGCCGGCAGTTTTCCAAGCCTGCAAATCGCCGTCCCACTCTTTGTCATAGATATCGGAAAAAGCTGGATTTTCATAATCAGGAAATTCTAAATTCCAGTCACCGTTGTTTTTGACGGCTTCCATAAAGCCGTCAGAGACCATCACAGAGATATTGGCATTTTCTATTTGTCCGGCCACTGTTTTAGAAGAGATAAACTCTATCACATCAGGATGCCAGTCCCATTGCATCAGCATCAGAGCACCCCGACGAGAGCCGCCTTGCTCTATTAGCCCTGTAGCATAGGAAAATAGCCCGGCCCAAGACACTGAGCCAGAGGATTTACCGTGGACACCTTTGACATAGGCGTAGCGAGGTCGTAGAGCTGATAAAGTCATACCGACACCGCCACCCCGACTCATTACCTCTACCATTTGATGCAGGGAATCTTTGATGATGGATTTACGACTATCCAAAGGAGATGGTAAGACATAGCAATTAAAAAGTGTTAGGTTGGAAGTATAGTTACCGTGTTGGTCAATATTGGCGCCGGTCATGATGCGTCCGCCCGGTTGGATATATTTTTTAGACAAAGCTTCAAAAAAAGCTTCAAAGTATTTGGTTTTATTTTCTTCAGTAGTTTCCACACTAGCGACCGCTCGGGCAATCCGGCGGTGTGAGTCGGCAATAGCTTCTTTGGGTTTGTCGCACTTGAAAATATCTTGAGTAAATTCAAAATTATTGGTCTCATCAGCAAAGACACCGGTCAGCATATGCAATTTAACTTTCTCGTCTTTGAGCATTTCTTTGATAATGCCCAAATCTTTTTTGGGATATTTGCGGTCTTCTTTGGTAATGACAATCACTAGATCGCCCAGGGCAATATCTTCCCGTTTTTCTTTGATAGAATAGCGATCCAAAAAAATAATCCGACCCAGTTTATCAAAATTGGTGGAGTTATTTAAAATATGCTTGGCTTGTTTGGATAATTCTACTCCAGCCTCTTGGAGTTTTTTTACTTCCTCAGAAGTAATATCCTTGCCTTTTTCTAGACGGATCTTTTTTCTTTGTTCGCGATAGAGGATGAAATGTTTGGCGGTTCTGGCCCAGTTGGACTGAATCAGGATGATTTCAATGATATCTTGGATTTGTTCTACATTGGGAGTTAGACGGTCATTGAACTTATGTTCCAAAATAGCGGTCACCACATCGGCCAAACGTTGGGCTTCTTCGCGGTTATATTCACCAGAGGCCTGGCCAGCTCTAAACAGAGCGGAAAATATCTTATCTTTATCAAAATCTACAATGGAGCCGTCTCTTTTTTTGATTTGTTTGACGCCAGTAGCCATTTTTCTTTCCCGTACTAGTTTTTGGCCACGGGTTTTGAAGTAAACTTTGGCTACTTCGGAGTAATTGTTGTCCAAAAGTACAATATTAACAGCACTACGGATGTCATCGGTATCAATTGTTTGGTAGGGAGAGTGGTTTTCTTCTAAATACTTGGTAACTTGAGCGGCTACCTTGCCAGAAATAGGGTTATCTTTTAGTCCGGTGGCGGTAATAGCCTGAGAAAGAGAGTAAGTCAGCTTACTAAGGTCGAAGGCTTCTATTCGGCCATCTCTTTTTTTTATTTCTTTTAGGGGCATGGGGAAATATTTTAGTATTTTTTATTGTTTTTATCAGGGCAGATAAAAAAAGGACAAAAATTTTTAGCTATTTTGTACTACATGTTGTGTCCAAAAATATTATAGCACACAAGATATAGATTTGCCAAATTTCTGTCTTTTGTTTTTATTTTGCAGTCAAAAACGCTTTGACCAGAGCTTTTATATTATAGTAGATGAAAAAAAATTTGTCCAATCTTGTCCGCCAACCGGCGGATTTTGGGCTATTGTCAGCCCAATAGCTATTTGCTATGATACTTTCATGTCTAAAATATTTAAAAAATCATTTGTAAAAAATAGCAATTTATCTCAGCGACCAGTCCCGTCAGTCAAAGAAGACATTATGGATCCGATTTTATATAGTGGGGGTTTGGATAAGGAAAAATATCCACAGTTGCCACTGGAAAATGAGACTAAAGTAGAAGAGGATGTGGAGAACCCTTTAAATCAGCGACGGACTTTATAATTATTAGTCTTTAAATTAGTCAAACAAAAAACCCCGCGTTAAACGCGGGGGATTTTATTTAACGACAGAGACAATTACCTCCTCCTTGTATATACCAGGTAGCTAGCACCACATAAGTGACTAGAATAAAGGCAACCAAGATATATAGCATCAACCAAGGAAAAGTAAGCTTATTTTGTTTGGCCATACTTTTTTAGTTAAGAATTATTTATTTTAATATTACGGGTTGATTATACTTTAGTATTTCTACTTCACGTTTCAAATCCTCTCCTATCATTATAGCAAATTTTTGCAAACTTGGCTTGTCCCCATGGCTTAGACAGATTTTTTTGGGATTTTCGAAGTGTTTTAGCCACCCCAGCAAAGACCCCTGGTCAGCGTGAGCGGAGAAGCCATCGATTTGTTGGGTGGTGGCGTGGATGGGTATTTTTTGGCCATAGTAGTCAAAATCAAAGTCACCACTTAGTATTTGATAGCCCAAGGTGCCAGGAACTTGAAAACCCATGAAAAGTATTTGATTTTTTTTATCAGATACATATTGAGCTAGGTGGTGGATTATCCGTCCGCCTTCCATCATACCCGAGCCAGCCATGATAATCTTGGGGTTGGGGGTTTTATTTATTTCTTTGGATTGACGAATGTTGTTGGTTATCTTTAGATGAGGGAAATCAAAAATATCTCGGTCTCTTTCTAGATCAGCTTGGGCGGTTTCATTTAAATCTAGTAAATGCTTTTTGTATATTTTGGTAGCTTGAGCCGCCATGGGGCTGTCCAAAAATACTGGCACCTTAAAATCTATGTGTGACTCATAATAATCATTGAGTACCCGTAGGATATCTTGAGTGCGCTCAATAGCAAAGATAGTGATTAAGAGAGTAGATTTATTTAGGGTGGTACGCAGCAGTGCTTTGATTAGTTCTTGATCACGGGTTTTTATAGCTTGATGGCTTCTATCGCCATAGGTTGATTCACAAACTACATAGTCGGCTTTATCAATAAAGTCAACATCTTTGACCAAGGGCATATTTTGTCCACCTAGATCACCGGAGAAAACAATAGTTTTTGACCCAGCTTGTATTTTGATAATGGCCGAGCCCAAAATATGTCCGGCATTGTAGAGAGTAAAGCTGATGTCGGGGGTTAGCTGACGACTTTGATAATAGCTTATAGGTGTGAAACTCTTATTGGTTTTTAGGAGGTCGTTTTGACGGTAGAATCTGGGTATTTTTTTACGGAAGGATTTTTCTTCCATAATAAAGTAGCTGTCTTCCAAAACTATTTTAGCCAAATCAATAGTGGCCGGGGTGGCAAAAATCGGTCCATTGTAGCCTTCGGCGTAGAGCTTGGGCAGACGGCCGCAGTGATCCAAGTGGGCGTGGGTTAAAATAACCGCGTCCAAACTTTTCGGATCAAATAAAAATTTGTCCCAGTTTTTTACATAGTTTTCCCAGTCGCCTTGCCACAGGCCACAGTCAATCAGTATTCGGTGGCCATCAATATTTAAGAGATGACATGATCCGGTGACTTCTTCGGTGGCTCCATAGGATGTTAATTTTATTTCCATTGTTGATATTTTTAAAAGTAGCTTTATATTCTATGCACATAAAGTTTTGAGCAATTTGTTTAGATACTTGAAGTCGCCATCGTCAGTTATTATTATATCAAAGTTTTTTAAAAAAGTATTTTTTATTTTTGGCTCAGAGTAGTTTAAGAATCCCACTTTTATCAGCTGATCATAAGCAAAGCCAGTGATCATAGCGACATCGCTGATATTATCTCCTAGCAAAATAACATTTTTTCTCTGAGAAATTTGCCGATAAATTTTAGGGAAATTTTTAAGCACTGTTTCGTCTTTGTTTAAAGAGTGAATGATTGGTTCTTTGATGGCCAAGGCCTGACCAGATTTTGACCACTTCAGAGAATTGACAATATAGTGAATGTTTTTATAATTTTTTTTGGCGTTTTTAAAATACAGTGGTACCGCTTCGCCGACACCGCTGGCTGATAAAATCACTAGGGGAATTTTTTTGGTTTTTAGATAATCTAAAAATTCCGGTGCTCCTTGGCGAAATTTTATCTGCGGGTCTTTAACTATTTTTAGTAGGTCATATTTACTCAGACCAGATTTTATTAATAGTTTTTTATGAGTGCGCCACCAGGTGTTCATAGCTTTTTTCTTTTTAGACAAAGCCAGGTTCGGATCTTTTTCTATTGGTTGGTATTTATCAAATAAAGCATGCGCTTTTTTAGCATAGTCAGCGCTGAGATAATGGCCGTTTCTTAAAATAGCGATTAAAGATGGTGTGGGGACATTATTGATGGCACGATAAGTCATGGTGCGGTCAAAATCAGCCAAGACATGTAGTTTAGCTGGACCGTCTTGTCGGATGGCTTTTATAGTAGCCGCTAATTTTTTTGCTTTAGGTATGATGATGCTCATGATTAGTGTTTGATAATATGAGCATTATAGCATAAAAAGGCTCTTTTCTAAAAAATTGAGAAGGGCTATTCTTTGACAAAATTAAAAAAGTATGTTATAGTATGATTTAATTATCTGTTCTTGAAATCAATCACCACTTTATAGAGAAAGGGATTCTTTTATGAAAACCAGCTCTTACGTACTGAGCATCCTAGTGGTGGCAGCTTTAATCGCCGGTTTCTATTTCAAGTATTCGTATTCGTACGGAAACTTGCACGGTGAACAGCTGTCCATCTTCTGGGGAGCGACAGCTTATGTCGCGGTGGTGGCTATCGGAGTAGGCCGCTCCTTTGTTTGGGGGCTTCTTGTTGGAGTCATGACAGGTGTTGTTGCCTGGCGTGTTTTCTCGGCACTTATGCCTGAGTACCAAACACAAATGCTCCTAGCCTGCGGCTTGGTCTATTCGCTACTGTTTTTGATCAGTAGTGCGGTTCATGAGAACCACAAGGAAAAGACCTCCACTACTATAGCTGATCAGAGCTACAGGATCCAAGCAGGCGCCAAAGCACTTCTTGGCTAATTGTACCCACCAAATTTTTGGCCGCGACACGTCACACGTGTCGCGGTTTCTCGTTTTGACAAAAATAATTTCTCCAGATATTATTTAAATAGATAAAGTTCTATTCAAATTTTTTGGAGAAGCTATGATAGCAAAGGAGTAGTAATTATGAATATAACACAAGTAATGCCACGATGTGTTTTTATCCCTAGGACAGTACTCTCGATAGCCTTGAAGCTACTTCAGCTGGTGATACTGAAGTTGGCAAAATGGAATGTAGATCCCAATTATATTACAATAATTGGGCTTATAACAAACCTATTGGCGTCATACTTCGCATATGTACAACAGTTTTTAATTTCGGGTTTGTTATTAGCATTCGGAGGATTATGTGATTACATAGATGGTGGAGTGGCACGAGCAACACTACGTAATTCATCAAGAGGCGCTGCCCTTGATTCTATCGCTGACAGATTGTCGGAGATGGTATTTCTAACAGCTTTGGGGTTCTTTTTTGAACAATATGGTTCAAGAATACTCGCAATTTTATCCTTTGTTGCATTGATCGGTAGTATACTGACTAGCTACGCACGAGCTATTTCTAGAGCGGAAAGCATGGGTGTATTTAGTTGTTTATTCTATCGGCAGGACAGAGTGATAATCCTAGTTGTGGGATTGCTATTAACATCGGTAAATAGTTTATTGTTTAATAGCAATTCTCAATCTCAAGGGGACATTGGCCAATTATTTGCGATTGCTTATTGGCCTTTGTCAATATCAGTTATAGTTCTGGCTATTTTTACGTGTATTTCTGCTGGTCAGAGAATTTTATCAATTTGGAAGAGCGACTCCTAATGTCCTTATTTTTGGCCGCGACACGTCACACGTGTCGCGGTTTCTCGTTTTGACAAAAATAATTTCTCCAGATATTATTTAAATAGATAAAGTTCTATTCAAATTTTTTGGAGAAGCTATGTTTAAGACAATGTTTTATACCAAGTGTGTTCTGACCGCTTTAGGTTGGATCTTGTTCATCATTGCGATGATCGCCAGCAAATAATGGACCCTCTCCATCAAAAATCCTCGCCAAAAAACTCGGACTAGTTCCGAGTTTTTCGCTTTCAAAGTTTTTTAGTAATTATATTTTTCCGACTAGATTCAAACCAGGTTTTAGAGTGTCTTGGCCGGGTTGCCAATTGGCTGGACAAACCTGATCGCCATATTTAGCAACAAATTGTGCGGCTTGCAGTTTACGCATCAGCTCATCACCACTTCGGCCGATACCGTCACCATGTATTTCAATGGTTTTTATTTTTCCTTCCGGAGAAATAATATAAGTACCGCGTAAAGCAATGCCTTGATTGGCTATTAGCACGCCGTATTTTCTACAAATTTCATGGGAGGCGTCAGCTAGCATAGGAAATTTTATTTTTTTAATCGTATCACTAGCTTCATACCAAGATTTGTGCACCTCTACTGTATCGGTAGAAACTGATAATACTTCGGTATTGAGATTTTTGATAGTTTGATAACGATTGGCTACATCACCGAGCTCGGTTGGGCAGACAAAAGTAAAATCTTTGGGGTAAAAGATCAAAATTACCCATTTGCCTCGATAATCTTTTAGGCTAATTTTTTTGGCACTATCTTCATGATAGGCCTCAGCTGTAAAATCGGGAGCTAGAGAGTCTATCGGCGGGGTCAGGTTGTCAAAATATTCTTCTTGGCAGCACTGGCCACCACAACAGTTTTCTTTTTCCATATTTGATTTAGGTTATTTATTAAATAATAAAGCCGATTTTTTTGAGGAGCTGTTCTCCTTTGTAAATACCGTGCTCATAAGACTGATGGATGCGGTCTAGATTTTTTTCAGTTTTGGAAATATATATTTCATCATAGACTACGTGAACATTTTTATAGCCCCTTAAGGTCTCTATATAAGGGTAGCTAAACAGGCTAAAAAAATGTTTAATGCCATAGGCCAACCCTAAATAACGGGTTTTAAATAAAAGGTCTAGCAGGTCCCAAAGGATATATTTTAAAACTCGTGGGACGGTTTTTTTGTCGTTGAAAATATAAAATATTTGTTTGTCCGGGTGTTTGCTAATGACATTTTTTATAAAATCGCGGGTGGGCATAATACCGCCGTCATAGTAAAGTTCATTTTTTATTTTGGTATAAGCATAAGGCGGTATTTTGGCCGATTGAACCAAACGATTAATGGTGTCTATTTTAGCGTCGAGATATTCCAAACCCAAAGTATCAGGATTAAAGACCCGGACATAGAAGTTGACGGGTGATTGTTTGATGCTTTTGACATCTAGTTTGGTTTCGCCCATGGTTTCTATTTCCCGAGCATAATCTAGGTCAATAATGTCAAAGGATTTTTTGTAAAGTAGTAGTTGCCAAAATTTATGCCAAATTATTTTTGGTGATAAGTCTGTTAGGAAACGATGTTTTTTGCATAATTTATCATGATAGATTTGAGCAGCCAATTCGGTTTGATGAGCCAAAAAATAAGCTGAGCTGTGAGCGCCAGAAGACACAGCGTAAATAGAGTGTACGCGATCATAAATATTGTGTCTTTCAAAGGCTGTTAAAACACCGGTGCTAAATATTCCCTGGATGGTACCGCCTTTGACAATGATGATAATATCTCGCTCTGTTTCCATGATTTTTGACTAGTAGTTTATTTATTGGCCTGATATTTTTCGGCTACCTTTAGCCAGTTTATCACATTAAAGAAGTTTTCGACAAATTCGGCGCGGCGATTTTGGTATTTTAAATAATAGGAGTGTTCCCAGACATCAATGCCTAAGATTGGTTGATGACCCAAAGAATAAGGACTATCTTGATTGCTAGTTTTTTCTATGATTAGTTTTCCATCAACCAAAGATAGCCAAGCCCAGCCAGCACCAAAAACAGTCATAGCGGCAGTGGTAAACTCCTCTTTAAATTTTTCAAAAGAGTTGAAGCTGCTAATAATGGCTTTAAGTAGCTCTCCTTGTGGTTTACCGCCTTGGCCGGCTGGAGCCATAATTTCCCAGAAAAAATTGTGATGGACATGACCCCCGCCGTGATTTTTGACAGCGGTACGTATTTCTTCGGGCACAGAGTTTAGCTGACTGAGTATTTCTTCAGCCGATTTTTCAGCTAGTTTTGGATAATTTTCTAAGGCTTTATTAAAATTGGTAGTGTAGGCGACATGGTGTTTATCATGATGAATTTTCATAGTCGCTTCGTCTATATATGGTTCTAAAGCATTGTAAGCATATGGTAAATCTGGTGTTTGAAATTGTGACATATATTTTATTGGTTAGTTTATTAAATAATTTTAGCCGAAGTATTTTTCCGTATAGAATCTGATTAGTTGTTCTACTTCGGGAATAACTTCGGGATTACCTACACCCACTTTGGTTTTTTTCTGGACGGCTTCCAGAGTCTGAGCTCCTTCGAGGACGGCTTCTTCAATATCGTGATCGGTGACATTGGCCGCTTTGTCTATGATACGGACCTGCTCTTTGACCACGCGATCTTTTTGATGAGATTTTATAAAATAATTGTTAATGGCCGAGCGCAAGGCCTTATCACCCAAGACAGAGCAGTGTATTTTTCTGGTTGGTAGATCGCCGAGACGTTTGGTGATATCTTGTGGCTTGATGCTAAGCGCTTGGGCTATTTTCATGCCGCCATTTTCAGTGACCATCACAGATAGCATAGAGGTAGCCGCTATGGCGCTACCGCAACCAAAGGTTTGCCACTTCATTTCTTGGAGGCGGTCGTCTTTTTTATCTACTTTTATCCAGATTTTCATCATATCACCGCAGGCTGGGGAGCCGACCATACCTAAGCCGTCGTAGCCTTTCATAGCCGAAGCATCCATGACCAGATTTTTGGGGTGGAAAAAATGTTCTTTGACTATATCAGTGTAGACCCAGACGTCATTGGTGCCTTTGGGCACCACATCCACAGCGCTGGCCGCACTGATTTTCTTTTTAGTAGTCATATATATAAATGTCTTTTAATTATTATTTAAAGTTCAATGATTTGCCGAGGTGCATTTTTTATCGCTTTGGCTACTTCATCCATATCAACGCGCACTGGACTGGCGTGTCGTAAGTGATCCACTATTTTTGGTAAATGTTTGATAACATAGTCTATGTCATCTTCGGTGGTAGCTTTACCCAAAGTAAAACGCATGGATCCATGAGCCACTTCATAAGGGCAGCCCAGGGCTCTGATGACATGCGACGGATCAAGGGTCGTAGAGGTGCAAGCTGAGCCGGTAGAAGCCTGGATACCTATTTCATCAAGATAAAGTAACATGGCTTCGCCTTCAATATCTAGGATAGAAATATTGACATTATTGGGCAGTCTTTGGCTGGGGTGGCCATTTAATCTAGTTTTGGGAATTATAGCCAAAATTTCTTTGATTAATTTATCTCGCAATTTTATCAGTCGGGCATTTTCTTTGGTCTGCGACTGGTGCGCTAGTTCCAAGGCAGTGGCTAAGCCGACTATGCCCGGGACGTTTTCTGTACCAGAGCGAATATTTTTTTCCTGACCGCCACCGTCAATAATTGGTCCCAGGTTGGTGCCAGTTTTCATATACAAAGCGCCGACGCCTTTAGGGCCGTAGACCTTAGAGCCATTGATAGTCAAAAGATCAACGTGTAGTTTTTTGACGTTTAAATCTAATGTTCCACCAGCTTGGCAGGCATCAGTGTGGAAGTAAATTATTGGTAATCCTTTGGCTATTCTTTCGCGGTTTATTTTTTCTATCAAAGCGCCGATTTTTTGAATATCTTGAATCACGCCAATTTCATTATTGGCTATCATGATAGAAATTAGCTTGGTGTTGTCTTTAATAGCTTTTTCAATATCTTCTAATCTGATAAAACCTTGGTCATCGACCGGTAAAATAGAGACACTGTGGCCGAGTTTTTTCAAAGTATCAGCGGTATGTAAAACAGCGTGGTGCTCTATGGAGGAGGTAATAAAGTGAGCGCCGGGATTTTTTTGTAAAACACCTTTTAAAGCTAGATTAATACTTTCGGTTCCGCCACCAGTAAAGATTAGCTCATCGGCTTGGCAGTCTAGTAACTGACTGATTTTTACGCGAGCCAAGGTAATAGCATTTTTGCTTTGTAGTCCCAATTGGTAAAGACTGGAAGGGTTGCCATAATATTTGGTCCAATATGGCTCCATAGCTTTGACTACCCGCGGGTCAGTCGGGGTAGTAGAAGCGTGATCTAGATATATATTTTTTTTCATAAATTATTTTAAAGCTTTAAGTATTTCTTGATTTTTCGGCAGACCGCGCTGTAAAAAGATAATTTTTCCCTTTTTATCTATTAAAATTACGGATCTTTTAACGCTTTCATGGCCAAACATAAATTTTAAGGCTTTGTATTTTTGAGCCACTTGATGATCTTTATCTATTAAAAGGTCAAAGGGAAAACGGTAATTGTTTATAAAGTCCTGATGTGATTTTTCATCGGCTGGATTGATACCCAACACTTCGATGTCCAACTCTTTCAACTTAGTAAAGTCATCTCTTAAAGCACAGAGCTGTTTGGTACAGCCGGGGGTATTATCACCGGGATAAAAAATTAGCAAGACATTTCTTTTGCCTAAATAATTTTTTAGAGAGATTTCTTCCCCTGATTGGTTTTTCAGAGAAAATAAAGGCGCCTGATCACCAATTTTGATAGGCGGTATGTCTTGATAAACTGACATACGATTTATTTTAGAGGAGGATGAATCTGTTTGCCGTCATCATCATAGATAATGATAGCGTTGACCGGACAGCTTTGAGCAGCTTGTAAAATTGTTTGCCTATCATCTCCGGTAGGGTTTTTTACTACGGCGATGCCCTCATCATCAAGCTCAAAGGTATTGGGAGCAATAGCTACACAGCTAGCCACACTGGTACAGAGTTCTCTGTCTACTTCTATGCGCATATTTGAATTATTTTTAATTATAATATAGTAGTATTATTGTAACCCAAAATGAAAAATTTTTATATAGGTTGACAAAAGGCGTTTTTAATGCTATACTGTATTGGTAAGTTAGAATTGGCACTCGGTTCCAAAGGGAACTATGCCAATTTTTATTTTTCTATGATATAATTTAGTAGAAAAATGATTAATGCCCCAATTTTAATTAATAACTTACAATAAACTTCCATATTTTCTTCGTGAAAAATGGTAGGAGGAATAAATTATGCTAAGCAATAATTCCGAATCTTTCAAACTGGTCATCAGACCAGGAGATAGAAAATTAAGAAATAGCGATTACTGGGCAGTATTCGCTTTATGCGCCGTTGGCGCCTTTGTTCTCCTTTTTGTAGTAGGAAACTCTATCTAATTAAAATAAAATAAAGATTATGAAACAGTGTCGGTCCTTTCGCTTGGCGGGCTATCATTGTAATAGTCAAGTAGAGAGTCATGAGAATTGGGCAATTTTAACCCTTTTCCTATTTGGTCTATTATTTTGGACCGCCTAAACAATTGAATATAAAAAAATCTCAGCGGTGGTCTGAGATCATATTTGGGGGGATAATATCCCGCTAGTAACAAAAATAAAAATAAAAAAATGTCGCAAGTATTTTATGTCCTGCTAATTTTTAGCTGGACCCCGGTCGCTTTATATTGCTAAGCTTCGTGTAAGAATCAATCTAAGCTAGCTTATTGAGAAATCGGATAAAAACAAAAACAAAAAGAACATTAAAAATTTAAATTTATGTCATTTTGGAAAAACTTATTTGGCGTTTCTAAAAAAGAAACTCAAATTATGGAGGAACCAGCCAACCAATTGGCTACAGCTTCTCCCGATGACCTAATGATTATTAAAGCAGTTAAGGAAAGGCAATCAAATAATATAGATATTAAAAAAGAAATTTCTAATAATAAAGATTCGCCTTGATATTTAATATATTCATCCATCCCGCCGCGTTTGACGCGGCGGGATGGATTTTTTATTAGTCGGAAAAAATGTTATAATAAGAAAGAACTTTAAGGGAAAAATTATCATGGAAAACAAAAAAAATAATTTAACTTGGAAGATCGGTGGCGAGGCCGGTTTTGGTATCAAATCAGCTGGTATGATGTTTGGTAAGATATTTATGCGGGCTGGTTATGAGGTTTTTGACTATACCGAGTATCCTTCTATTATCAGAGGTGGTCACAATACTTATCAACTACTGGTAGACACACGACCAGTCAATAGTATTAATAAAAAGATTGATATTTTGGTCGCCTTAAATCAAAATACTATTGAACAAAATTTTTCCGAGCTAAATGTCGGTGGGGTATTGATTTATGATAGTGATAAAGCAAAGATTTTGCCAGCCAAATTGGCTAAGGCACAAATAACTGGTCTTGGAATACCTTTGACTACTCTAGCCAAAGAAGCGGGTGGCGAAGTGATGAGAAATGTTATGTCTCTGGGTGCCAGTTTAGCTTTGATCGGCCAATCTTTAGACATAGCCAACAAGATTGTTAAAGAAAATTTTTCACGAAAAGGCGAAGTAGTAGTCACCAATAATATCAAAGCTTTAAAAATCGGTTTTGATTTTGTTACAGCCAATTTCAAAGGTCAATTTATGTGTCAGCTTTTGACTCGACCAGCTAATAATAATATTTTAATCACCGCTAATGAAGCCTTGGCTTTGGGCGCAGTGGCCGGAGGATTAAATTTTTATGCTGCCTACCCGATGACACCATCTTCTACTATTCTTCATTATTTGGCTAAGATAGCTGACAAAACTGGTATAGTAGTCAAACATGCAGAGGATGAAATATCAGTAGCCAATATGGCCTTGGGAGCTTCTCATGTAGGGGCTCGAGCTATGATTGGCACATCAGGTGGAGGCTTTTCTCTGATGACGGAAACTTTGGGGTTGGTTGGATTAACCGAAACACCTTTGGTCATGGTAGATGTACAAAGACCAGGCCCAGCCACCGGGTTACCTACTTGGACCGAGCAAGGAGACTTGCAATTTATGCTCCACGCTGCTCAAGGAGATTTTCCTAGAATTATCATGGCGCCTGGTGATGCCACAGAAGCCTATCAGATGGGACACCAAGCTTTAAACTGGGCCGATATGTATCAGCTACCAGTCATCATACTGTCTGATAAACTCATTGCCGAAGGCAATACCACTATTCCCAAATTTGATACTAAGAATATAAAAATAAATCGGGGTAAAATATTGACGGTCGAGCAACTCAGGAAAATCAAAGAGTATCGAAGATATAAAGTAGTCCCAGATGGTATTTCGCCACGCACTTTGCCTGGTATGGCTAATGGTTTTTTTATAGCCAATAGCGATGAGCACGATCCCTATGGTTTTTCCAATGAGGATAGTCAAAATCGCATTGAGCAGGTGGATAAAAGGTATAGAAAATTGGAGCAATTTGCCAAAACAATGTCCCAGCCATTAGTTTATGGTAATCCCAAAGCCAAAAAAACAGTAGTTTTCTGGGGGTCAAACAAAGGAGTGATTTTGGATTCGTATGTTAACTTGCCAGATAAAATAAAATCCAAGCTCAGGATAATGCAATATCAGTATCTGTGGCCTTTTCCAGCGGAGTTTACCAAGCATATTTTAAATAATTCCAAGGAAATTTTATTGATTGAAAATAATTCTAATGCTCAGTTGGGAAATCTAATTGCTCAAGAAACTGGTATTGTGATTAAAAATAAATTACTTAAATATGACGGTCGGCCATTTTTTCGGGAAGATATAATTAGTGCCCTAAAAAATTTTTAAATATATGATAGAAAAAGATTTTAATACCAGTTATAAACCTAGTTGGTGTCCCGGTTGCGGAAATTTTGGGATTTTTATTGCTTTAAAAAATGCTTTGGTGGAATTGAATATTAAGCCGGAAAATGTTTTGTTGGTAGCGGGTGTGGGTTGCTCTGGTAATGGAGTAAATTTTCTCAAAGCTTATGGTTGGCACTCTTTGCATGGTCGGGCACTACCGACGGCAGTTGGAGCTAAGCTGGCCAATAAAGATTTGACAGTGATAGTGATGGCTGGAGACGGTGATGGTTATGGAGAGGGTATGGCGCATTTTATCCATGCGGTGCGGGGTAATACCAATATTACTTATATCACCCACGACAACCAACTTTATGCTTTGACGACTGGTCAAGCTGCCCCCACCACTGATAAGGGCACTCAAACCAAATCTACTCCGGGGGGCTTAATAGAAGAAAAGGCCAATCCGATTACTTTGGCTTTATCATCTGGTGGCAGTTTTGTGGCTCGAGGTTTTTCTGGCGACGCTACTCATTTAAAAGAGCTACTTAAAAAAGCTATTTTGCATCAGGGTTTTTCACTAGTGGATGTTTTTCAACCCTGTGTGACTTTCAATAAGGTTAATACTTTTAAATATTTTTTTGATCGCTTGTATAATTTGGACAAAAAAGAGGGGTACACAACCAATGATGTGCTAGCCGCTTATAAAGAAGCTATGGTCTGGGGCGATAAGATCGCCTATGGTCTGTTTTATGAAGACAAGCGTCCTAGTTATGATAAATATTTACCACAGCTTAATGGTCCAGCCTTAGTAAAGCGGCCGATGAAAGTCCGAAATATTGAGCAGCTCTTAAAGGAGTTTGCTTAAAAATAACTTTATGTTTTACAAAAATCAATTCGGTTTTACACTAGTTCAGCTTATTGTCAGTATGACGATCGTTTTGGTTTTGTCAGCGGCAGTTTTTTTATGGATTGATCCCTTAGATAGAATGGGGGACGCTCAAAATAAAAAAAGAACGCAAGATGTAAGTGTTATATCGGCTGCTTTATTTAATTATGCCAAAGAGCACAGTGGAATGATGCCGGTCTTGGGAGAGTTGAGTACCAGTAAGAAAGTATTATGTTCGTCTCAAAGTGGTTCGGAATTGACTTGCGGTGCTGATACCGAGCTTTGTTTGACTATTGATGATCAAGATTTTTATAAATATTTAAGACAGTTGCCATACGATCCAGATAAAAGCTCAGCGGCTGACACTGGTTATTATTTGTTTAAAAATGCCAGCAATGATTTGATAGTTGGTGCTTGTAGTACTCATGATAGTGAAACCATTACTAAAAATCTAAGCCTGAGAGATGTTTGTGCCAGTGGAGCTTATGGCGGCGGACATTGCTGGTATCTAGCGCTCAGCACCAATATTGATTGTGATGATACTTGCGCGGCTCTAAATTTGAATTGTGTCAGAAATGCTCGATATGGACCAGATGTAATTGTAGCTGGAAGCGCATTTTGTAGGTTAAATAAAGATTTGGGATCAGCCTGTTCCACTAGTTGTACGATCTCGGCTACTGGTACTCCACCACTTAGTGGTGATATCTGCACTATCCAAAATGGAGCGGTGATTTGCAGTGAGGTCTCTGGTGCTAGCCAGACGGGAATTTGTCCCTGTCAGTAATAGTGTATTAAAAAATCTCGCCACGTTAGATGGGACGAGATTTTTTTGTTTTAATTAATTTATGGTATAATAGATTAAATAAAGTAAGAGAAAAAATATGATTTTAGATAGGATCCAGCGTTATCTTAGCATTGTTTTTTTCACAGCCTTGGTCTTTACCCAAGCTTTGATTTTTGTGGCAGTTAAGGCTGCTGACAATAATAATTTACTGCAAGCTGTTTTTGTCGAACCAGTGACTGATAGCCTAGAGATTGGCCAGAGTATTTATTTTCAAGCCATGCTATCAAGCAAAGATGGGGGTTCTTTTGATTTTGTAGCTTTTAATTTGACAAATCTTAGCACTGGATTGGATGAAAATTATCAGGCCAGCTTACAAAGTGATGGTAGCTGGCGCGCCCAAAGCGCTTGGAATACGGATAACAATTATCAGCCGGGCCAATATTATTTATCGGTCACTGCTTATCAGTATCAGGACGGTCAGCTAGAAAATATTTATTCTTCCGATTATGTATTAATAAATTTAAATGGTCAAATACAAGCAGCGGCTACTGGCGATCAGGCGTATTTTATGAGTCCAGAAGCCAATATAGTTATCAACCCTCTTAATGAAGCCGAGCAACATTTAAACATAAAATTTGCTGTAAATTCAACTATTAGTCAGACTATTAAGGGTATAATTTTTGATATTTATAAAGAGGGGGCAGATGGCGTTGTTGTATTAAGATCACAGGCACAAATGGTTGGTTCGGAAAATGATTATAGTATCTGGCAAAATTCTGGCACTATTGATATGAATGATTCGGACACTTTTAGTGATGGAAATTATTTAATCTATGCTAATATTTCCTATGACAGTAGCATAAATGCACTGCCTATCAATGAAAATATATTATTCACTATTCAAAGAGTAAATTTGGTGACTGAACCAGTTAGTCCAAGTAGTATCAATATTATTTCGCCAGAGCAAACTACTATTACTGCTAATCAGTTGCCAATTTTAGTTAGGCCTAATAATTTTTTGCTAACTGGTCAATCTATTATAGCTAAAATAAGTAATTCAACTTTCTCAGAAAAAGTATATACTTTGACCGCCACAGCTGATAATCTTGCCAACTATGAATACACAATAGATTTGGGTACGCCATCTAGCGATGGGGCAAATATCAATACGAATAGTATTTTTCCAGATGGACAGTATAATTTATCTTTTGAATTAGTTTATGCCGGTACTACTCAAAATGTAGTTTTGGGGCAAATCAGTATTACTCTAGATAGAAATTTAGCAGATATTATTCCTAGCTATGAATTGTCTATCAACAAACCTTTGGCTGGTAGCGTTGTCAAAGGGGACAGCTTGGCTTTGGAATTTGATACTAGTTTTACTGCTAATAGTTTGACTTTTAGCTTGGTGCCTACCAATCGGCCAGATTTGGGTATAGAAGGTAGTATACCACCAGTAGCCGGCAGTAATTTGTGGCGCTCTAATATTAGCGCTCAACAATATAGTTTAATTAATGACACTTATGCTCTATTGGCTACAGCTGACGATGGCCAGGGTCATACAGCTAGTGTAGGACCAATAGTTTTTACCTGGGAGATTTTGGATCAAACTATTCCAGTTGATCCAGATTTAAAGGCCTATAATACCACCAATAATCAAATTAGTTTGGGGGATATTTTATTTGGTAGTGCCAATGTAGCCGATGTAGAATTTAAATTGGCCGACGCCACTAGCGATAATGGTAATAATTATATTTTGAATAATACGGCCATAGCTTGCAACAGCACTATTTTTGGATTAGCCAATACGCAAGCCGCTCAAGCCGCGGGGCATAATTATTGTTTTTATGCTGTTTTATCAAATGAGGTAGCCAGTGGCAATTATTATTTTTATCTAGAGCACGATGAAGATTCTAGTGAGCGTTTACTTTTGTCATACTTTAATCCTAACAGTCAGACACCCGTTACTGATGCCACAGCTGTATTTTTAAGTCCGTCGGGAAGTGCTACTGTTAGCGGACAATTTTATATTGTAGTCGGATCAAATATTGATTTGGTAAGTGGTTTAGAAATAGAGCTAAAAGGTTCGGACAACACTCCCTTGGCTTATCCATCAGCCAAACAATCTGCTTGGTCCAATACTTTATTAGGAAATTTGGGTATCAGACAGAGTAATTATACCAACGCGCCCTTTGTCTATATTAGTAATGTGGTTGATTCTACTACTTGGCCCAACGAGACTTATAATTTATCAGTCATTGGTTATCCGAATAGTCAGATATCTATACTGATTAATAATCCTATTATTATAGAACCGGGGGATGGTAATGATGGTGCTGAGTCTGGAGAACAGGAAGCAGGTAATGAAAATAGTAATCCTCAGCCAGTTGTCGTAGTTATTCCTTCGACTAGTAGTGTCGGTATAAATAATTTAGGTATAAATTTTTATGCTACTTGTCAGGATCAAGGCATCAACAATGAAGACAAATGTCGCCGTTTTATGGCTACCATTAGTTCGCTCGATAAAACTTGTTTAGATCAAAGTATTTATGAAGCCCAGGCTTGTGAAGATTATCTTTATCGAGTATTGACAGATTTTGAATGCCAGGACAACAACATTATTGACGGCGAAGCTTGTAAAAATTATTTATTGGAAAAATATAGTTCACAGGTAAATTGTAAATTGGGTGATATAAATTTATGTAACAATGTTTTACGAAATAGATATTTGAGCCGCTTGGTTGTTGGTCAGAAATTTAGTGACAATATTAATCAGGCTATCGCTTCACTACTTGGTAAAAATATTACTTTACAAGAGCTGAGTGACAATTTACAAAACAAAGGTATTAGTAATGGTGATGTCTTACCACTTATCGCTAATCAGAGTATCAAAGTACTTTTAGCCAAAGCCCAGAAAGAAACTGTTTTAGAAGAAGAGGATAAGCTGACTATTTTAAATCAGGCCGTTATTATTTTAGATGCTGATGGAGATAATTTGCCCGATGATTTAGAAGCTTACTATGGTACTGATTTAAATAATTCAGACACCGATGGTGATGGGTATTCTGATGGTACAGAGATTATCAATGGTTATAATCCAGCCGGTGAGGGGCCACTGACTATTGAGCGAACAGACATTGATAGACTGCTTTTGGCTGGAGATATAAGTATTGAACAGCCGAAAACAAAATCTGAAAAAATTGATAATCGTTTGGAGGTAATTATTATCGAGGAAACTGATAAAAAAATAAAATTGTTTGGCAAAGCCGAGGCTAATACTTGGGTGAATTTGTATTTGTATAGTGAATTGCCTTTAGTGATGGCTACCAAAACTGATGCTAGTGGCAACTGGTCCTATGATATCAAACAATCTTTGACCGATGGTCATCACCAGGTTTTTGTGACAGTCAATGATGATACCGGAAAGATAGTCAAACAATCTCGTCCACTTTCATTTTTAATCAAAGAAGCTCAGGCTGTCAGCGCTGATAATTACTTTGATGAAGCCACTACTAGCGCGGCCGTTAATAATTTCTTTATTTATTATATTTTAGGTGGAGCATTTTTGGTATTTTTAGCGCTGGGTATAATAATATTTATTAACAAAGGCAAAAATAAAAATTTAGGGGTATAGTATAATGCTAAAAAAACCTAATAATTTTTTACTTAGACAGAGCCATCAGGTAATTTATGCTGTGGTGCTGATTCTTTTGATACCTTTGGCTATTATTTTAAATACTATTTGGTCAGTTCAGTCTTTTCAGCTCAATATTGATGTTTCTCTGCAACGTCAGGCTCTGATGATTGGTCAATTTTTTGATAGTACTGTTTATGAGGGCCAGGACAGTCAGGCGGAGATTCAAGCTAAAATAAAAAAAATTCAAAATTCTGGCATTGCTGTGCGCAATTTTGATATTTTAGCTAGAGACGGTGAAGCTTTTAAAATTATAGCCAGCTTTGATGAAAACAAAATTGGTAATTCTGTCGATGATCTAAACTATGTTATTAGTTGGCACCAAAATGAAGCAGTGGCCACACTGGTTTCCAACAGTATTAGTGGTACGGCCGATAGTGAGCGTCTCTGGGAGGTAGTAATGCCGCTCAAAGATGCCGAGGGCAATAAAGAGGCCCTACTTAGTTTGCGTTTGTCACTTAAATTGATTGATGATTTGGTCAGAGAAACCTTAACCAAGTCTTATATTATTTTAGCCATCACGGTTTTGATTGTGATTTTACTCTTAGCCCTAAACACTCGGTTGTTTGAACATGCACTGCTTTTTAAGAAACTAAAAGAGGTAGACAAGATGAAAGACGAGTTTATTTCTATTGCTTCTCATGAGCTCAGAACGCCGATTACTACCATCAAAGGATTTTTGTCTATGGCGATGGAAGGCGATTATGGGGAGTTAAACGATATTGGTAAAAAAGGTTTTAGAATAATGGAGGCCTCAGTCAATCGTCTAGGAGCTTTGGTGGATGATCTTTTAAATGTTAGTCGGATTGAACAAAATAGATTGACTATTTCACCCAAAGTCATTAGTTTACCAGAAGTGTTAGAAAGTATTGAAGCGGAATTTTCTTTGCGCATGGAAGAAAAGGGTTTAAAATTTAAACTGACCCAAGAAGGAGAGCTACCGACTATTTGGGCTGATGAAGATAAATTTAGGCAGATTTTGGTCAATTTGATGGGTAATGCTATTAAGTACACCAAGCAGGGAGAAATAGAACTGATTGCCAAACAAACTGAGCCAAAATTTGTTACTATTAATGTCAAAGATACGGGGATTGGTATGGATGCCAAGGAGAGAGAGGCCTTGTTTGAAAAGTTTTATCGGGTACAGACCGAAGATACTCGGGGTATAGTGGGTACTGGTTTAGGATTGTGGATTACCAAACAGCTGGTAGAACTAATGGGTGGAAAAATTTATGTTGATAGTATTAAACATGTTGGGTCACAGTTTTATTTTACTGTGCCGATTTACAACAAATTGATACACAAAGCAGCACCCCCAGCTAATAATTTAAGTAAATAAAATGTATTCACGCACTATTGTTCGATCGATTGCTTCTTATAAGATAAATGCGGTTATCAAAATATTGATCTTATCGGATTTTTTAATTTTTTCAGCTTATCAGCTTTTTACTCCTCTGTTTGCTATTTTTATAGTGGACGAAATCGGCGGGCATGTAGAAGCCGCCGGCATCACCGTGGCTATTTATTTGATTTTTAAATCAATTTTTGAAATGCCAGTTGGTATTTTTATTGATAAGAGCAAATCAGAAAAAGATGATTTGTGGGCAGCTATCTTGGGATCAATTTTGGTAGCTATGGTTTATTTTTCTTATATTTTTGTAGATTCAATATTACAGTTGTATGTTCTACAAGCGGTCTTGGGTATAGCCGCTGCCATAGCTTTCCCTGGCTGGTACACTTTGTTTACCAGACACGTGGATAAAGGCAAAGAAGGTTTTGAGTGGAGTTTATACGATGTACTACTAGGAGCTGGTATGGCCGCTGCCGCTGCTTTGGGCGGATTTATTGTCAGTCTTTATGGCTTTGAAGTATTGTTTATAGTAGCGGCCATTATCACTGTTTTAGGAGCCCTGCTTTTATTTTCTATTAAAAATAAAATATATACTAAATAATAGCTATTAAAAAAATTTCCGACGGACAGTCGGAGATTTTTTATTTTAGTTTATTTAGTGCTTGTCTGATATTGGTAGATTTTTGAAAGTATGATCCAGGACAGACTATATTGGCACCAGCTCTCACGAGAGCGTGAAAGGTCTGATTATTTACTCCGCCATCTATTTCAATATTTATTTTAGGAAATTTGTAACGTAGGGCTTTGATTTTAGGAATTATTTTAGTCTCAAATTTTTGTCCTTGGCGACCGGGAGTGACGCCCATCAGCTGGATAGTATCAAAATAGGCAATAAGGTTTTTTATTTTAGCTAGAGAGGTGTTGGGATTAAGAGCCAGGCCAGTTTTTATTTTGTGGGCTTTCAGGTATTTGTTTAGAAAGGTAATATGACGGATATTTTTGTCGGCTTCATAGTGCCAGATAATTTTTTGGACATTTTTTAATTTTAACCAGGAGTTGATATGGCGTGGTAGATCTTTGACCATCAAGTGTATTTCTAATTTATGTTGTCTGGTCAAATTTTTTATAGACTGAGGCGTTAGAGTATTTTTGGCTTTGACCAAATGGCCGTCCATAATATCAATTTGTAAACACTTAAAATAAGGACTGACTTTTTTAAATTGTTTTATAAATTCAGCTTTGTTGAGAGCTAATAACGAAGGAATGATTTTAATTTTTCTTTTGGTCATTAGCGGTCTATTTTTTTTATTCTTCTCTTGTAGCGAGTTAGTCCGGCAAAGGCAGTGTTGAGCCAGGCGCTGACAATGTGTTTGCCTTGTTCGTTGGTTAGACCCCAGGCCGGCAGACAAAGGATATTGGCATCGTCATCATGGCGGACTCGGCGGGCGGCGGCGGCTGACCAGCCAAAAGCTGCTCGGACATTTTTGTAGCGATTGGCTGTTATACACATGCCTTGGCCACTGCCACACATCAAAATACCCAGGTCTTTTTTATTTTTTTGGACTTTTTTGGCCACTAGCTTGGCCCAATCTGGGTAATCGTCGGTTTTTTGAAATTTTTTATTACCCAGATCGACATAGATAATGCCGCGTTCATCTAGATATTTTTTTAAATATTCTTTGAGGTGAAAACCATTGTGGTCCGCTCCTAAATACAACATATAATTATCTTAATTTTAAATTTTTTGATTTGCGGCTGATGGCAAAAATACCCAAAACTGACAGATAGGTAGCTGTAAATTCAGTAGATATTTTGTAGTGGCTTTTGTCGTAGGCACTGAGTAGAATAAATCCCAACATTAGGATAGTCCAGAGAATAATGAAAACCTCACCGTGGTAGCGGGAAAGGAACTGTTTGTTTTTCCAACGGTTTAATTCTTTAATACCGGTAAAGATGGATAAAATGGACAGATAAATAATAGTGACATCAGATAAAATGTGGGATAAGTCGTAAACTTTAAAAAAAGTTAGTAAGAAAAATATAGCAGTGACCGATCCCCAGACATCGCTGAGTATTTTCCAAAATAGTAATTCCAGTGTCAGCTGTTTCATAGCTATATTTTACCATATTTTACCATAAAGCAAAAAGAGAATTTGGCTGACAGCCCAGAGTTTGCTAGCTTAGTTTAAAAATGTTAGAATAATTTCACTATTTATAATATATGAAGTTTATTTTTAAATATCTTAAAGATTATCGAAAAACGCTGGTGGGAGTTCTATTTTTGGCTACCATCAATCAAGTTTTTTCTCTGTTAGATCCCCAAATTTTTCGTCTGCTGGTGGACAATTATGCTGCACGGGTAAATGAGCTGTCCAAAGCGGAATTTTTTAGCGGTTCGGGATTATTACTTTTAGGCTTTGTGAGCGTAGCCTTAATTTCGCGGATTGCCAAAAATTTTCAGGATTACTATGTCAATGTGATTACCCATCGTCTTGGTACCAAGCTTTATGCGGAGAGTGTCCACCATTCTTTATTTTTACCCTATAAAATATTTACTGATCAAAGCTCCGGAGAGATTTTGCAGAAAATGAAAAAAGCCCGAGAAGATATTCAGAGGATTATTACGGGCTTGATCAATGTATTATTTGTCTATATTTTGGGAATTGCTTTTGTCTTAGCTTATGCTTTCTGGGTGCATTGGCTGATTGGGCTAGTAATATTTTTGGTAGTGCCGACACTGGGTATCACAATATTTTTAATTAGTCGGCGGATAAAAAATATTCAGACCAAAGTAGTATCTCAACAGGCTAGTTTGGCCGGTTTTACTACTGAGACTTTACGCAATATTGAATTGGTTAAAAGTCTAGGTTTGGAACAACAGGAAATAGATCGGTTAAATAAAGTCAATGATGCTATTTTAGATTTGGAGCTGAAACGAGTAAAATTGGTCAGAACCTTGAGTTTTATCCAAGGTACTCTCATCAATGGTCTGCGGGCCTTTATCATGCTGGTGATGTTGTATTTGATGTATAATCAGGTTGTGAGCTTGGGACAATTTTTTACTTTATTATTTTATTCATTTTTCTTGTTTAGTCCTTTGGCTGAGTTGGCCAATTTGGCTGAGCAGTATCAGCAAGCCCGAGCTAGTAGCGAAGAACTGGACAAGGTTTTAAATATTCCTCCCGAACCACAACCGAAAAATCCAATAGCCATTGGTGATATTTATAAGATTTCTCTAAAAGATGTAAATTTTACCTATCGTCAGGACGGGGAGCGGGCTTTGTATGATATAAATTTAGATATCAAAGCTGGCGAGTCAGTCGCTTTTGTCGGTCCATCTGGGTCAGGCAAAACTACTCTGATAAAACTTTTAGTCAAACTTTTCCAAATTACCGGTGGGCAGATTTTATTAAATGATCAGATTAGTCTCTACGATGTCGCCAATGAAAATTTGCGAAAAAAAATCGGCTTGGTTTCTCAAGAAACGCAACTTTTTTCCGGAACGATTCGGGAGAATCTTTTATTTGTCAGGCCAGAAGCCAATGAAGAAGAATGTTTGAAAGTGTTGCATATGGCCGCTGCTGACAGCCTAGTCAAAAGAGGCGATCATGGCTTAGATACCAAGATAGGCGAGGGTGGTCTGAAGCTCTCGGGCGGAGAAAAACAAAGACTGGCTATTGCCAGAGCTTTGCTTCGTCGGCCGGATATTTTGATTTTTGATGAGGCCACTTCGAGCTTAGATTCTTTGACTGAGCGTCAGATTACAGACACTATCAAAACTATTGAAGCAGCTCATCCGCAGATGATCAGTGTTTTGGTCGCTCATCGGCTTTCCACTATAGCGCATGTCAAGAAAATATATGTTTTGGAAAAAGGTCGGATTGTGGAGATTGGTCGACACGATGATTTGATAAAACAAGGTGGACTTTATGCTGCCTTGTGGCGAGAGCAGTCAGGAGCCAGAAGCTAAAATCATTGACTAAATCTTTATTTTTTGTTATAGTTGGCTGTGTTTTTAATTTTTGCCCCGGTAGTTCAACGGATAGAATAGAAGCCTTCTAAGCTTTAGATTCAGGTTCGATTCCTGGCCGGGGTACCATATCATATGGTGCCCATGGTGTAACGGTTAACACAGCGGTTTGTGGTACCGCTAATGAGGGTTCGATTCCCTCTGGGCACCCCAAACGGTATCTAATATAACCGAGTTCGGTTGATTGGATATCATTGCAGGAATCTCGGCAATTTGTCGGGATTTTTGCGTTTTAGGGGCAATCTTGGATTTTGATTTGCCAGCTATGAACGGTGTGAATTCTACGGCCAAGTCGGTTATTATTCTCGGACCGGTAATTTCTTTGTATTTCTTGGTAAAGACCATGTCTTCGGCTTGCATCAGTCCTCTGATGATCGGTGATGGTATTACGGTTTGGATTTTTTTGTCAGCCACCTCAAACCTCTCCCAATAAAGGCCAAGGAATAGTCTTTTCATTTCATCCGGCGATTTGGTATAGGCTTCGTAAGCGTTGCGGACAAACAAGAGCATATCTTGGAGTTCATCAATTCTCATATTGAGTTTTTTATCTTGGGTATACAATTCGTCTTGCAATAGCTCGAGCTGTTCTTTGATTTTAACTTTTACTCTGGAGAAGTCGTCATCAGTGATTAATCCGGCAAAAAGTTTTTCCTCGGCTGTATCCCGTTTCTTTTCAAACATCATCTTTTGAGTATTCAGGGCTTTCTTATCTTTATTAATCACTTCTTTACGAGTGCTATAAATCTTTTCAATCTTGGTCACTAGTCTATCGGTAAAATTGGGAGTAAATTCTATGTACTTGAACAAGTTAGCAACTTGCTGTTCTATGTCCCAAACCTCCACATACTTATCTTGGCATTTAATCTGATCACCAGACCGGTTGCAGTGATAATAAGATTTATTTTTCTTTGGGTGATGTTCGGCCGTGTATCTTTGTCCGCAGTTGGCACAAAAAGTCAGACCTCGCAGAATAAAGTTAAACTTTTGCCGTCGGCAGGCATAGCGGTTATGCTCGGCCATAACCAATTGGACTCGTTCCCACAAATCTTTATCTATAAGCGGTTTATGTTTTCCGGTGTTAACTAATCCTCGCCAACGCATCTCGCCGTAATAAAAAGGATTTTTTAAGATCTCAATCATCTTGCTGTGAGCCAGTCGTTTGTCGGCGTGAGTTCTAAAACCTTTTTTGTATAAAGCGTCACGAACTTCAAAGACTGAATAATCTCCAGTCACATACATTTTGAATGCCTCTTGAATAAGCGGTGCTCGTTCTTCGTCTACAATAATAATTCTTTTTTTCTCATCGTCCGGTTCGCCAGCATTTAAATATCCAACAGCCACACCGGTCGGCCACCAACCCTCCCAGAATTTCAGTTCAAGACTTTTCAAGGTCTTTCTGGAAGTGATCTGTGATTGCAGTTGGTTCACACCGGCAATCACTAAATCCATAAAGTTTCCCTCGGGGCTATCGGTAATGCCCGGCTGGGAGACAGAGAAAAGCTCGACATCGTGCTTTTTCATGATTGCCTTGATCTGCATGTGATCAAGAGCATTTCTGGCCAGTCGGTCGGTGTCTTGAATAAAAACCGCCCTGATTGTTTTGTCGTCTTGGATTTTAAGTAACATGTCTTGTAGGCCGGGACGATTCATATTAGTGGCTGATCGGCCAGGGTCTTCAAAAACACCGTCATCTATCAGTTTGAATTTGTTACTTTCCTCAATCGCTCGTTTGCAGAGCTTGAGCTGAGTCGCAAGGGAGTGGTGGCCGTCCTCGGCTTGTTCCTCAGTTGAGACTCGGCAATAAATTAATGCATGTTCCATATTATTTTCATTTTAATTTTTGCTAATAATTTTAGGCTTAGCTTTCAAACACAACATACGCTATTTTGGGCAACAAGCTAAGCGTTAGTTGCCCACAGTCTTTTTATTCTTGTATTTCTCTAAAATTTCCTCTATTTGACGACTACTTCTTTTATATTCCTCATCATTGAGATCATCGTCTCTGCCTCCGGCCGGACCTCGGACAAAATCAAGAATGGTTTTGGCCGCTCGGAATTTCATGGCATCGCTCTTGGCACCCATAAGACTAACCAACATTTTGGATGCGGTTTCGGCGTGTTTCATTAGGACGGTATCGGTCTCTTTATCACGAACCTTATTTCTTTCTTTTTCGTATCGTTCGTATTCGTCTTTAAGTAAACCGTCTGACCGAAACCATCTCTTTACAGTAACGTGAGAGACTTTTAGCAGTTGAGCAATCTCTGAATAAGTAAAATCGCCGTATTTTAAGCGGATTGCATTCTGGTATTTTTCATTTTTTATGTCTACATTTTTTGCCATTTGGGTATCATTTAGTATCTTTTAAAGGGTTAATAATTTATTGAAATACGCGCCTCTGCTTCGTACTTTTTCGCTCGGTTGTTCCATTACGGACCGGTACGCTTCCTCAATTCTCGTCAATCCGTACTTCTTGAGAGCTGATAGGATGAAAGTCATATCCTTTTCTCCCAGCTCTTGGGCAATCTCCCAACATTTCTGTTCCTCATAAGACTTGGGAGTGAATTCTCTTACGGGTCGACCACGATTCGATCGGTTGTTTTTATTTTCTTTCTCGTTGTCGTTCTTGGAACTTCTGCCGAGCGAGCTTTCCGAACCGAAAGAAAACCTATCTACTAAAGCGTTTTTGTCACTTTCCAGCTTCTGCCGAACGTCACTGACTTCTGTCGGTGCTTCTGCTGGTAATTGTGTATCAGTACCACCCTCACTTCTGCCAGACTTCTGTTTGCTACGAGTTTCAAAGTCTACAAAACCACCATTTGATAAGGGGTAACGGGAGATATCAACATGGAACGAACTTCTGCGACCTTGCTGTATGGCAAACCATACCCACTTCTTACGCTTCAGGCTCAGCATCAGCCGATTGATGTGATTCTTGGAATACTTTTCCTTGAAGTCCTTGGAAAGTCCTGCGTAGCTGACATGAGCTTTTCCCATTCGTGGGTTGGCAGTGATCCATAACCAGACGAGGACCGAGTATTCCTCAAAACTCAAATAGCCGTCCACAAGGGCGGTCTTGATGCTTCGGGGAAGCTTTACGTAATCATTGTTATCTATTTCGAATGGCAAATTTTCCATATTTCATATTCAATTATTTTCAACTGATAGCGTCGTTATACATCAGTGATTTCAGCTCTTTGATCGCCAAGACAAATTCCTTGGCGTTCACGTCGGTATAACCTAAAAAATAACCCTCCACGAATTGGGGTCGTCCTGGTTGGTCAACAAAGACAAAACGAAACCGGCGAGCATCGGTTTTATTTATGCCGACAAGCTGGTATTTGTAGGCAATCAGAAAAGCAGCCACATAGAAGTCGCTGGTAGTGAAATTATTGTCCGGTGTTTGGTTTTTCATATTCATTTTGATTATTAGCTTGTTTTTCTTTCTCTTTTTGCTCGTAGCGATAATCCAAAAGTCGGACAATCAGATCGGCTAATCTGTCCATAAAAATTTCCTCCATTTGAGCTGGGGTGAGGGGTGGTATTTTCTTTGTGATTATTGGCTTCGGCATATCGTTTGCCGGCCCGCAAATAAAAAAGCAGACCGTTTCTTCCAGTCTGCTCTTTGTTGTCCGAATCAGGACGGACTCCACCTTATTCGGTTTTGTAATTAATAAATATGCGCCTAACTTTCCATTTCAAAAACTTATCTATTCCTAGAGTATGCTTGATTTTCTTGTTTATCGCTCGCATAGCATCATAGACACTGTCTTTGCTATCCTTTGCCCAGTCCATTAAATCTAAAAAGTCTATTTCTTTGACCAGTGTGCCAAACGGGACTGCGAAAATAGTTTTGCATAGGAAGTATTGGTTGGTGTTAATCGGAATAGGGCAGGTTTTTCCTCCCATACCTATCACTCCGGTTTGTTCATTAAATCTGATTTTGTTGTCTATCGGACCGGTTTCCTTTGGTTTGTTCTTTTTATTTTCAATTTTGTTAAAAAACTCAATTATCCCAGACCGGCTTGGCTTAGTAATTATAAAATCGCCGTCTTTCCAGATAAAACTTTTTATCAGCTTGTTTTTCTTTAACTCCCCGAGAAGTATAGTTTGTCTGTCTATCTCAAACCCGGGGAAGTATGACGACAGAA
>MHKS01000003.1 GCA_001818495.1 Candidatus Komeilibacteria bacterium RIFOXYD1_FULL_37_29
CGAATCACCCGAAAAAGCAGTTTCGAACCGATTCATTGCGACATTCTGATAGAGGCCGCCATTTGTAGTATCTGCGGTTGGCAGTATGGCGCCGTTGTCTTCGTCGCCGGAAAGATTGGCAAAAGCCGTAGTAAGTGAGGCCATCTTGGCGTCGTAAACAAACGTCTTATCCATGACGGGCGGTGCTAATCCATGGGCCGAGTAGAGGCCTGAATCCGTGTTCCTTGAGCAGGAGAACGGACCCGGATAAGCAACCGTGTTAACGGCGAGAAATGACGTCAGCGACACCAGAATTAGCAGGAATAGATGACCCAGCCAAATTCTTTTTAACATAGGTATCTCCTGTTCCTTCGGTTTTCGTTGATGTACAACTTTTTGTCTGACCATTGGTCAATATACTTGTAAAGACTTCCTCCAAAGTCTTTGTCGGGATATTTTCCAGCTCTTAGTTGAGCTTACCTAAATAGGTATGGTGCTCCTGAATTGGAGCAACAAAAGTTGTTTTTTAATAGTACAAATAATCTTGTTTAGATTATCACTTAATAGGGGAGTAGTCAACATTCATCTAATTTTAGTTATTTTTCTTTTTTTTATGATATAATAAAAAGACTGAAATAGTGGCTTTATATAGCTCTTGACAGGAGTTTCAAAAAGTGATTTAATTGATTATTAATATTTGTCTAAAACAAACTATGTCGTATAAAAGAGACGACAAAAAAATATTAGACTCTGATGCCGATGGTTTATTGGATGAAGAAGAAAAAAACCTAGGTACCAATCCACAAGACAAAGACTCAGATCACGATGGTTTAGATGATTACCAAGAAGCTAAGGTCTATCAGACCAATCCTTTAGATCCAGATACAGATAAAGATCAGATGAGTGATGGTGATGAGGTCAAAATGGGCAGAAATCCCCGGGGCAAGGGATCTTTGCGGGATCTTTTTATTCCTCATGAAGGCAATAATTATAAACCCCACGCTTTACATCCAAAAAGATTAGTTTTTCATGCTGTCGCAGCCATAGTTGTTAAGGTTATTATGGTTGGTTTTGCTTTGTCTTTGCCGGTCCAAGCTTGGTTATCCCCGGATATACTTTATGAGCAGGCTAAAAAGATAGTAAAACTTACCAATAATATTCGGGCTGATTTAGGCTTAAATATTCTCAAAGAAAACACAGTTTTAAACCAAGCTGCTTTAGATAAGGCTGAGGATATGTTGGTTGATCAATATTTCGCTCATGTTAGTCCAGATAATCGCGCTCTGAGACATTGGCTCTATGATGTAAATTATGATTTTAGGGTAGCTGGAGAAAACTTAGCTATTGGTTTTTCTGATCCAGAAGATGTAATAGCTGCCTGGGAGGAGTCACCGACCCACTATAGTAATATTATTGACCCAGATTTTACTGAAATCGGGGTAGGGGCTGTCAGTGGAGAATATAATGGTTATGATACTACCTTGATTGCTCAATATTTTGGCGATCCTTTTACTGTAGCCGAGCCAGTAGTAGTAGAGCCAGTTAAACCAATAGAATCTGAAATTAAGGAAAATATTGAAGTAAAACAGGACTATAATAGTAAAGTTAAGCAAGCTGTGGATAACTTTGTAGAGTCTCCTGTTGAAGAGCCAGCTGAGCCGGAAATACAGGAAAATATAGTAGAAAATGATTTAGTTTTGGCTGAAAAAGACATTGTTGTTTTGGAAAAACCTATTTTACTTAGTCCGGCTAATAACTATGTTTCTAAAGAAAGTTTGAATATATTGACAATTTTAGCCAAAGGCGCCGAGCGGATCACTATTTATGTCAATAGTGAAATAGTGGCTAATAAAGTAGTAACTAGTGATCAATTTGATATAGCTGTTAAATTGGTCGAAGGGGATAATCAAATACAAATAAAAGCTTATCAAGATCAAGAAGTGGTCGATTCGGATTTTTATTCTTTACTTGTGGATAACACTCCACCCATTTTAGATCAAAATAAGACCAGTATTTTGGTCAATAAACCAAGTAATAGTGATGATTTTGTCCTTAAAGCGACCGCTTATTTAAGTGATGAAACAAGTAGTGCCAAGGTGTCTTTTGCTGGTCAAGAAATAACTTTAAATAGAGATTATAGCCAAGAAGGCAAATGGACCGGACATCAGATTATTTCCGGTGTAGAGTATGATGCTTTATTTAATCCGCTAACTCTAGCTACTTTGACCGCTAGTGATGCTAGTGGAAATAGCTTGGTGCAGGACATCAAATGGGAAGAAATTAAGCCAGTGCTTGGTTCTACCATTAATCGTTATTCTTTTCTAAAGCAAAGTAATCCACAGGTGGCTACTCCCTTGTTTGATATCGGAGCCATATATTATAAAATTATGCTAGGTCTAGCCATTATTGCTTTAGCCTTAAATATTTTTGTTAAAATAAAAAAACAGCACACCAGTACTATTGCTTCAACTGTCGGTTTTATAGCCCTACTTATTTTCTTGACTATTTTTTAAAAAAAGGTTAAGGTCTAAGTGGAAATAAATTTTATTTTGCTATTGACAGATGATAGATCAGCTTATCATAATAAATAATAATTTTTATATATAAAATTGTGATCTCTATCACATTTAAACAATTAAATAATAAATATTACAAATATGAAAAAAGTTTTTAAAATGGGCTTTTTCTATTTAGTAGTCTTTGCTATGGTTTTGGGAAACTCAGTGCTGAGCATTGATTTTTCTATACCTGTAGCTCATGCTATTACTATAGAGAATACTCAATTTGAAGAGGGTAATCCAAGTTGTATTGACTTAGGATATGACAATGAGTATAAGGTTGATCCGCCTAGTGACGGAACTTATACTACAACAGAAGGTGATATAACATTGACTAATACCGGCACTGGTCAATTTGACTGGAGTTCTACTTTTGGTATTGATGGAGTGATCGCTAAGGGAGGCGATGGGGCTAATGTGTACACTTATAATCCAGCTTCTACTGGTGGTAACGGTTTACTCACTCCTTTGAATGGAGGCGATCAAAGAGCAGATTTAAGTCATGCTAGTTTTTGTTATAATGATCCAGAACCATATTGCGAATTAACTTTGACCAAATCTGACGAAGGTTTTGAGCCGATTGCCCCAGGTGCAGAAATTACTTATCATTTGACTTTGACCAATACTGGTACAGCTGATTGCAATGGCGTTTGGTTAAAAGATTATTACGATGCCAATACTTCCTATGTTTCCACTACTTTAACGCCAACTATTAATGATCCAGGGTATCGTGTTGGTTGGTGGTTTAATACCATAACCCCTGGTAATTTTGAGGAAGTTGATCTTACTATGTTGGTAAAGGATGAAACTGCTTGTGATTCTACTTTGACTAATACTGCTAAATTTAAATTAGATTCAGAAAATACTTGGACAGAAATTGCCGAACAAACTAGCGTAGTTTGTGAAGATGAGGATCAATGTACTACAGATTCTGATGATTATAATGGAACATTGGATATGGTGAATATTGGTGATACTCTATCTGAAGCTAGTCATCCTATAGATGGTTGGAGTTCTGCCAATATTTCTGGTGGATACGGTGGATGTCAAAATGGAGTGGTTTGTGATTATAGACAGGTAATTGAGGAAGATTTGTGTACCGAAGAAGGAAGAGGAGCAACTACAATATTACATGCCGGTGAAGGGTTGGTTGATTCTATTACTATTCGTCATTTAGATGGTATCTCACTTATGGACAGTTTTGATGTATACATAAATGATCAATACATAGCTAATTGGCTTGATGAAACTCAAATATCTAGTGAAACATGGCGCGAAACTACTTTTGATCTTTCAGATTATGAATTTTCAGGAGATTTACAGATAAAATTAGTGGCTACAGATGATATTTGGAATTTATGTGGTACTTATGGACAAGTAGCAATTGACTGGATTAGTATGCAGGGCTGTGGAGATACTTGGGAAGCTTCTTATTGTGGTGACGGTAATATTGATAGAAATTTAAATGAACAGTGTGATGACGGTAATGCCGAAGATGGTGATGGTTGTAGTGCTAGCTGTACTACCGAAGGATCACAAATTGAATGTGGTAATGAAAAAAGAGAAGCTAGTGAGCAGTGTGATGACGGTAATGCCGAAGATGGTGATGGTTGTACCGCTAACTGTAGCTTAGAAAATACTTATGAATGTGAAGACATAACTAGCCAAAATGGTTGGTATGGACAGTATTTTAATTATTTAGCTGAACATCCTGATATGGATTTACCAAGCGGCCAGTGGCCAGATGACGGTCATGGTGATCCATTGGGCATATGGAATACCGATTGGTATGATAGTCAGTATTTTAAATTTAATAGAGTAGATGATAATTTGATGTTTGGTGGTGCTTTCTTCCCGATGGATTTTGCGGCTGAAGAAATTCACAACGGTCATGATTACCACTTTGGTATTCATTGGCGCGCTCAAGTTACAACCGATACAGCTGGAGATTATGATTTTTCAGCTACTTCTGATGATGATCTATGGGTTTATTTAGATGGTGTTTTGGTAGCTGAAAATGACGGAATTCATGCTCCATCTAATATCAATGGCACAATGACTTTAGATGGTAGTCATATTGTCGATATTTTCTTTGCTGAAAGACATGTTACGCAATCTCATATGAGTTTTGAATTTGCTGACGAGACTTTAGATATAGTACCAATGCCGGAAGAATGTGCTATTTGTGGAAATGGTATTGTTGAAGGCGACGAAGAGTGTGATGCTGGTCTAAATGGCTCAATCACTTGTACAACAGAATGTACAATTAGTGAGCAGCCACCAATTTGTTATGTTGAAGGTGAACCATTCTTTGCTTCTACTGTATTTTCTTATGATCAAGGTCAGAAAAAAGATGGATCCAATGTTGATGCCAATCGTTCAGTGCCAGAACAGGGATTAGTCTTAGAGCTTGGTCAAAATGTTTCCAACTTCTTTAGCTTGGGTTTTGGTGGTTGGACTATTGTCAGCTTTGACAATGTCTTTGTTGATGGCCCAGGTAATGATATTAAAATCACTGAAGATACTTGGGGTGGCGGTTATCCATTAGAAAAAGCTGATGTCTATGTCAGCCAAGATGGAACAACGTGGGCATTTTTAGGCACAGCTGATAATACCAATTTAAATGTAATTCATACCACTTCAGAATTTGATTTGGCTGCTACTGGACTTACCTGGGGACAATATATCAAAGTAGTTGATACCAGCGATCCTAGCGTTCATAGTGCTTCAGCTGATGGCTATGATTTAAATGCTGTAGAAGCGCTGTCAGGCGGTTATATTGGTGAGTGTGAAGATGTTATCACTGTCTGTAAGATGGATGAACAGGAAAATCCATTAGCTGATTGGGAAATGACTCTTTATGGTTCAAATTTGATAACCAACGGTGGTTTTGAAACACCAATTTTGTCTAGTGGCTCTTGGTCTATTTATCCTGACGCTAGTCTGACCTCTTGGACAGTCAATTCTGGTGATGGCTTGGAAATTCAATATAATGCTGCTGGTGCACCGCACGGTGGTAATCAATTAGCCGAGTTAGATAGTAATAATTCTTCAGTAGTTTCCCAAACTATTACTACTATACCTGGCGAAGAATATAATTTTAGTTTTTGGTATTCACCACGACCAGGTATTGGATCTGGTGACAATACCATTGGCGTAAGTGTTCAAGGAGTAGGTGATAGTGGTTTTTTGGTCAGTGATACCATTGGTGCTACTGCCGTTGGCGGATCTAATACTACTTGGGCTTTATATGAGTACAGCTTTACCGCTACACAAACCAGTACAGAAATTAAATTTGCTGATTTGGGTACCAGTAATTCTTTGGGTGGTTATTTAGATGATGTAGTGTTACTACAAACCGTTAGTGGTCTAACCGAAGAAAATGGTTGTGTAGAGTTTGTCAATTTGTCATACGATATTTATCAAGTCATGGAAACGATGCAGGAAGGCTGGGAACAAATTGAACCTATTGACCTAAATTATTTCACAGTAGATTTTAATGAAGAAAATGATAATCCAACAGTTACTTTTGTTAATAAAAGGAATTTTGAAGAACCCACTTATGACGTACATGGCTATAAGTGGGAAGATATAAATGGAAATGGTCTTCGTGATTGTGAATTTTTGGTAACGGCAGCAGTTACAGATTTACAGACACCTTTAACTGAATGTGAATCTGTACTTTCAGGTTGGACTATCAATTTATATGAAGGTGAGAGTTCTACTCCATTGATGACTATGGATACTTCAGATGCTGCTGATGAACATTTTGGCTGGTATTGGTTTGAAGGACTTTTAGCTGGGGATTATCGTATTTGTGAAGAACTAAAAAATGGTTGGCAACAAATTTATCCAGGTGAAGATGGATGTCATTGGATAAGCTTGCCAAATGATGAGTCTCAAACACAAAATGCAGTGCTTGCTCCTGAATATAATTTTGCTAATCAACAATTATCTGAAGGACAAACATATTGTGGCGACGGCATTATTCAAACACCAAATGATGAAGGAATAGGTGGACCTGAAAATGACGGAAATGAACAATGCGATATTAATGGACAAGCATGTACTACAGAAGATGGATATGCTGGTACACAGAGCTGTAACATGTCTTCTGAAGAATCGCAATTATTGGCTTGTACTTGGAATTTATGTGTGACTGAAGAAGAATGTGGAGACGGTCTTTTAAATGGTAATGAACAATGTGATCATGGTCCAGACGGATCTAGTACTTGTACTACTCAATGTGAAACAATTCCAGAACCTCCATGTACAGTAAATTGTGGTGTTACCACTACTGGTGGAGGCGGCGGAGGCGGTCCTGTTACTTTCTCTATCAAAAATTTAAACACCGAGGTTAGTTGTTCTGGTGTTGAGATGTCTTGGTTAACCAATTTAATTTCTGACACCATTTTAGATTATGGTACAAGCAGCGGTGTTTATACCGAGCATATAAGTAATGACACCAACGCCACTGGTCATGAAATTACTTTAACTGGACTTTTGTCAAATACCACTTATTATTATCAGGTTAGAGCTATCAGTGGTACTGGTACTGAAATAAAAGTAGTAGAAAAATCCTTTACCACTCCTCCCGTTGAACAATGTGGAGCAGTCTTAGGTGAAAAGATAGGATCTCCACTACTTTGTGATTTCTTGAGACCAAGCGGTTCGCATGGTCAAGATCAGGATATTAATGGCGTTATTCAATATCCAGATGGATCATTGTTAAGAGATGCTTGTAATAAGACTATGCCAGTTTATTTGATCAAAGATCAACAGAAATGGCATATACCAAATTGGAAATATTTACATGATCATTATTTTGGTCAGAGGATATACAATATTTTAAGTACAGTATTAAATAATTATCCTAATTGGACACCAAAAGTTTTGGGTGTGAAATATTATGCCGATGGCACCTTGCTTCGAGGCAGTAATATGAAGGTTTATATCATAGAAGATGGTCATAAACGACATATTACTAGTTTGGAAGAGTTACTCAAATATGCTGGTCAGGAAATTATCAATGTCAGCGATGAAGTTTTGAACCAATACTAATAAAGCAATTTTAAAACCCCGCCGTTGCGTCTGACGCGGTGGCGGGGTTTTTGTTTACCTTCTAGTACTTGCGAAAAATTAGCAGGCCAGGTAATCTATATGTGATATGCCCCGTTAGAAATTTGAAAATATTTTAACTGGCGGGGTAAGTAAAAAAGATAGATTAATTTCTAACGGGGTATGCCAGAGTTACCAGAAGTAGAAACAATTAGACGTGGTTTGAGTGAGCGGATTGTCAATAAAAAGATTGTTGATATAGAAATCAAAAAGCCCAGACTAATTCGCAACAAATTGGCGGATTTTAAGGCACTGGTTTATAAAAATCACATCTTGTCTATTGATAGAGTAGGCAAGCTTTTGATATTGAATCTAGCCGATAGTAATTTTTTACTGATTCATCTGAAGATGACGGGGCAATTGATTTATTCTTTTAACAGCGATATAGTAGCCGGCGGGCACAATTTTCCCAGTCTGGAGAGTTTGCCCAATAAATATTCGCATATTATTTTTAGATTTTCTGATGGCTCATCTTTGTTTTTTAATGATATGCGGCAGTTTGGCTATATGCAAATTGTCGATGCTAAAGGGCACCAAAAAGTCCGAAGTAAATTTGGCATTGAGCCAGCTAGTCGTGATTTTACCTGGAAAAATTTTCAGAGTATAATAAAGAGTAGGCGAGGGGTACTCAAAGCATTTTTATTGGACCAACGCTTTATAGCCGGTATTGGCAATATTTATGCCGATGAAATATGCTGGCGAGCCAGATTATTACCTCAGAGGAGAGTGGAGTCTTTGTCGCCGACAGATGTTAAAAGGCTTTATCAAGCCAGTCAGTTTATTATCAAAAAGGCCATAGCCAAAAAAGGTACTACCTTTAGGGATTATCGTGATGTTGATAATAAAAAAGGCAATTTTATCCAGTATTTAAAAGTTTATGGTCGGTCCGGTGAAAAATGCTTGGTCTGTAAGAATAAAATCCAGAAAATCAGATTGGCCGGGCGCGGAACGCATCTTTGCTCACATTGTCAAAAATAATTATATAAATATTGAGCGTAGTTGAAATATGAAAAAAATTAAATTTTACGACTTGATTTCTATTCTCATTATCTTGGTGGTGGCTGTTTCCGCTTATTATTTTAATAGTATATTGCCTGATATAGTCATTACTCATTGGGGATTTAATGGTCAGCCTGATGGTTGGGGGGATAAGAGTCTTTTAATAATCTTTATTCCATTTTTGATTATTGGTATTTATATTTTATTTAGATTTTTACCCAAACTTGATCCGAAAAAGGAAAATTATATAAAATTTGATTCAGCTTATCATGCTTTCAAGCTGGTCATGGTTGTTTTCTTAGCTATTATTTATTTTGTTTCTATTTTTATAAATTTGGGTTATGATTTGCCAATGTCCGATATAATGACTTGGTCAGTTGGTATTTTATTTATATTGATAGGATTTTTGATAAAAAACGTTGAACAAAATTGGTTTATGGGTATCCGCACACCCTGGACCATGTCTAGCCCAGAAGTTTGGCGAAAAACTCATTTGATGGCTCAGAAGGTATTTATTAGTGGGGGTATAGTTTTTTTATTTATGCCTTATGTGTCAGCTACTTTTGTGCCAATCATATTTATCTTAGTAATAATTTTTATAGTGGGTTTTAGTTTTGCTTATTCTTATTGGTTGTATCGGAAATTAGAAAAGCCAGAGAACAAGTAAATTATTACAATTTAGCTAAAATTAGATAAAATTTGTCAGTATTTATGTATTGACAAATTTTTTATTATATGAGATAATAATCTGTTCATTATTTAAGGTGGGTATGTTGTGTCATTTGACCACAACGCGCCTTGATATTGGTACTTTGAAATATATAGTTTAGTAAACAAGAAACAAATTAGATAAAGGAGAGTTCAATGTACGAACAGACGTTTTCAGAACGGGTTGGATATTTTGTCTCAAGCAATTGGGACATTGTCTGGCCAGAGTACATATTGCCAATTTTTATAATGGCAATACTACTCAATCTTCTCTATCGCAGTGTTCGTGTCATGTTTAAAGGCAAAGAGGCCTTTGCTGGCGCAACTCTTTGGGGCTCTGTCTTCAAGATAGTAGCCACGGCGGCTACATTATTCATACTGATGGTCATAATTCTGACCTCAGTAGAATATTTTGGTGGTGAAGATGTCACTCAGCACAGGCCTCTCTGGAAAGAACAAGTCCAGAGATTTCCGGCCATGGTATTTGGGGTATTTTTTGGTACAGATGATGAGGTCGCTAAGACTGATTCTAATGTATCAACTCCAACTTCTTCAACTGGGACTGATATTAAACAGTCAAACCAAGTTGCTCAGCCCGTTGATACTCCAATGGCGGAGAAACTGTTCAAAAACTACACAGATGATCCTCGCTGGTGGAGATATCTACTAGCCATAGCTTATCTGGTAGTTGTACTAGCAGTGGTCTGGTGGCTGATGCGATCAAAGAAGTACAAAACGGGTGGCGTTATTGCCTTGCTTGGGTTGGCTGTAGCGACAGTCTTTCGCTCGCAGTTTTTACCGGCCGACTGGTTGGCTATGTCTTTTGGCTTGTGGCAGCTTTTCCTAGGTGGGATAATAGCTGGCCATTGGTTTTGGAGACACAAGTCAATTGACAGGACAATGTCTTGGAACATTGACCCAGAGGCGGGGGAAGGAAAACGCGGACCCCAGAAACACTGGTATGGTGTTTGGGGGAACGCACTTTTTCATCTCGCTTGGTTCATGATATTAGGGCCATTATCTAGTCTGTTTTGGCAGATTAAGATTCGTCTGTTTTGGGAGTTTTTGGTAGTGTTTGTTTTCTACGCTTTGATTGTTTGGTATATTGATAGAACAACCAAAAACGATCGTGGCAAGAGGACGGTCAACAAAGTCAAAAACATCTACCAGTCGGGTTTTGATCGTTGGAAAAACGTTCAGCCATGGATTCAGTTGACATCGGTTGTTATTCTGTTGGTGCTTTTGATTTCACTATTCTTTATCGCCAGATGGAGAATCCCTATCGTGGTGGTGATTTTTAGTCTGTTACCATTTTTCTATGTTCTAGGCGGTATCTATGAGCCTCATATCCGAGGACGCTTGGTACTCATCTGGTTTAAAAAGCCGATTTTTAATCGGTTGGCTATGTTGGGTGCACAGTATATAGACAGCGGTGGTCTCAAACCAACGTTGTTGCCATCGTGGCTCTGGAGAGTCAACATCTATTTGGTAGATTTTGCCAAGTGGGAAATCGAACAGATTAAGACGGAAGAGCTTCCTACTCTTGATCCTTTGAATGCCAATAAAGCTGGTCAGACTATTACTGTTTCAGGCAAAGCAACGGTTCAACGCTATGATCCGATGCGCTGGCTTTCTATGGATGAGGAGGATCGCGATCCTGACAGGATCAAAGAAGTGATCATTCGTTATGTTCAAGCAGCTTTGCGTGAAGTGACCCGCCGCATCACTTATGATGAGGCAAAAGTCAGTAATGTTTATCGGCATGCTGTCCGAAGACAAGATCTTGATACTCTGCTAGAGTATGCTAATAACCTTCCGGAAGGCGAGGCAAAAAAAGCTGCTTTGGAAGAGTATGAAATGGTCAAGCGTGAATATCGGGAGAACTCTAGGTATTTGCAAATCAAGGTTGACGACAGGGGTAACTGTGTCAAAAATGATGAGCGGGGCCGTTTTATCCCAGCCACTTTTTTTGAGTATCTTGACTGGTTACTTTTGACCATGACGGGTTGCCGTCTTATTCAATTTGACGTCTTAGACGTTAGTGGTGACCAGATTGTCGAAGACGCTGAAAAGCAGTTGAGAGAATCTCAAATCAAGATGGAAATCCTTAGGAACATGGGTATTGGTCAAGGTGATCGTCGAGCCGCAGAGATTTCGCGTGTCGCGGCTATAATTGCCGAAAATCCGCAGGCAGCACTCGGAGCTCAGGCTCTGGAACGTCTTATCGGCGCCGAAAATTCGAGTGTACTCTACAAGATGTTTTCTGGTTGGGGAGACAAGATGTCTCTTGGATCAGGCAGCTAAACTATATTTTCCCCTCATAGGGAAAACAACACCGAGGTGTTTGGACAACACCTCGGTTTTTTATATGCCTTCAATACCTTACGCAAAACCACGGGCGTCAGCCCGTGGATATGTGGGCATTTCCAA
>MHKS01000004.1 GCA_001818495.1 Candidatus Komeilibacteria bacterium RIFOXYD1_FULL_37_29
GATGAATGGAGGAGAAACTTTGGCGGTGTTAGATATCTACACGAGCCAACAGGATTTTTGGTAACCGGTGCGATTGATGATTTATGGATCAACGGAAAAGACGAATATATTGTCGTTGATTATAAAGCAACGGCCAAGGATGAAGCGGTAAAAGCTTTAGACAAGGAGTGGCAGGATGGCTATAAGCGACAAATGGAAGTCTACCAGTGGCTACTCAGGCAGAATGGGTTAAAAGTTTCTGATATCGGATACTTTGTTTATTGCACTGGCAAAATGGACCGACAAGCTTTTGATAAGCGAATTGATTTTGATGTAAATCTGATAGAGCACAAAGGCAATGATTCGTGGGTAGAAAAAACGCTATTTGAAATAAAGAAATGTTTAGACGGTGCGATGCCGCAATCCGGTCACGACTGTGATTATTGTGCCTATTGGAATTCTCGTCGGCAATTTGAGAAGTAAATTCATAGATAAATAATATGTTTAGAAATCAAGCATCAATATCAGATTACTACCGAGCCTTATTGAAACAGGTTCAGGATCAAATTCTTAAAGAAAAAGATGAGACCATTTTGCATTCAAATACTGACGAGTTGGTGGATTATTATTTTTCACACAATAGTTTCGAAACGATTGAGTTTGATTCTGGTCAGCCTCCGACCTTTGAGCATAAAAAAGAAGTTAGGAATGTGCCAGCTAATCGCAGAGAAGAATTTTACAGAAATGAAGGCGATCTAAGTTTTGAATATGAGAGTATTGTTATTACAATGCCAATTATTCCTAACGAAAATATTAAAACCATCCTCGAACTACAATCTTCCACATACTCGCTTAGCGGAGAGCCACAGGTAACTATAGGCCATAGTGCTCTATATTTTAATATCGATATCAAAGGTTATGGCTTTAAGTGGGATGATGATAAAGTCGCATCAGAAGTAAATGGAAATATTGAGTCAGTTAAAACATGGATTGGACGAAAAAATAATGATATTACCAGAGAAAACGCTCAACTTAAACCGGGTATTAAGACGTTTATTGAGCAACGAAAATCAAAGTTAAATGAAGATGGGCAAAGAATTAATTCTTTGATTCAAAAAATAAATATTCCACTTAAACAAAAAGAAAATGATGCAATAACCAGAATAAAATTAGATCCTAAACCATTAGTGCAGAAAGTTAAACCAAACCCTAAATTGCCGGAAGAATATGTTCTTGATCATTCAAAAGTTTTGGATGTTGTTTCGGTTATTGATAATCAAGGTCGTCAATTTGAGAAAACGCCGAAAACATATAAAACATTTGAAGAGGAGGGGTTGAGGGATGTTATTCTTGTCAGTTTAAATTCTCTTTTTGAAGGCAAGGCAACTGGAGAAACTTTTTCTAATAAAGGAAAAACAGATATTTATCTTAATATTGATAAAGGCAATGTTCTTATTTGCGAATGTAAGATTTGGGGAGGTCAAGCTCTTTATGGAAAAACAATCGACCAGTTGCTCGGATATTTAACTTGGAGGCAAAATTTTGGAATAATGATAACTTTTGTTAAACAAAAAAACTTTTCAAAAATATTAAATGAGGTGCAAGGTATAGTTACTCAACACGCAAGTTATAAATCGGGTTTTCAACAAATATCTACAACTCATTTTCTCTCCCATCATGCATTAAGCCAGGATGAATCAAAAAGCGTAGAGATTCACCATCTTTTTTATAATTTGTTTTGTGAATAATTATGCAAACCGAATCAAAACAACAAATTTTAGAACGCCGGAAAGAGATTGAACGGGAACTCGTGGATATGCTCAAAGAGACCAAGAGTGATTTTACTTTGGATCATATCCGAGATGTCATTTTTCACGAAGATGATAACGACGATATGATGAAAGTTGTGGCCATGTTCGATCGTGGCGGTGACGCTTCAGAATTGAGTAATGTTCTTGAATTGGTAACAGATGCTTGGAATTATTTTCCACATAAAATCCTTGGTGGTATTTCTCCAGCTGAAAAACTGTTGGAATATCAAAATAAAAAGAAGTAATTATGGCTGATGATAATAATCCAATAGAAAACGAAACAGAAGAAGCTCCGGACGAGGAAGTCGCCGAGCTTATGGAAGCTCACGATCTTGATAAGGACACGGCCGAGCGTGTGCAAGAGATCATGGAAGATTTAGGTGTGGACGAGGATGATGCCGTCGAAATCGAAGAAAGTCTTTAATTTTTATGATTCCATCAAAAAAGAAAATCGACGAGTTAAAGGAATTGGTCAAAAGAGATTTTGGTGTTGAATGGACGGATCAGGAAGCCTCGGATGAAGCATTTAACTTGCTTAACTTTTACGATGCTCTGGGGAGATTCGCTATGGAGGATATCCAGAAGTATATCGACACCGGTGGAGAACCGAGTTTTGCAGGACCGGACTATGATAAGTGGCTAGCAGAGCAGGCGGAAATCGTTAAAAAGATTCAGGCAGATCGGAAGGAAGTCTCTAAATCAAAAAAACGAAAAGGTTAAGCAAACATGACTCAGCGTAATTTGCTTAACTTTTCCGAAGTTAAGCAAATCGTTCTAGGCTCGCAAATTTCGTCAAACCGGTGGGCTATGTTTGCAAGAGGTGTCAAAGGTCTATTCGGGGTGCAAAGCTCGCCCCAAGGGCAGACACGGGGCAACAACGTTTTACTTTTTGGCTAGGAGGAGGTCGTAGTTGTAAAACTTGGCAACTTTCTTGATGTTATTCATTTTTTCGCGTAAAGTAACCATATACTCTTTATCCTCGAGCACTGTTATAAGACCCGACAGTGCCTGACCCCACAAGAACACCTCCCTCTGGGGAGGTGTTTTTTTAGGTTTTTTTTGGTATAATAATTTTATGAGTTGGAGTATTAAAACTCACTAAAATTTAGGTTATGAACATAGATCACTTGAGAAAATATAAATTTTTTATATGGGTTACCAGGCCATATTCCATATCTAGAGAATTTACATTTTTGCAACAATTTAACAAAGAGGGTCTCAAATGTTTTCTTCTAGTACCAGAAAGTAAATATATAGGTAATTATTATCTTGATGAGCATTCTTATAATATTGTTTTAAAAAAGGTGTATAAACGAATACTTAAATCTTCTGATTTGCATTTGAATGATTATGACAAAAAAGTTAAAGATCTCTTACAAAAATCAATGGATTTAGGTTCGTCAGCTGGTGTAGTGGCCGATCAGCAGTTATTAGAAAAGTACTATCAATATTTAGTAAGCACCAATAATTTTTTTGATTATATATTCTTACCATTTGCTTTAATACAATATACGGAGCCAGAATTAAAAAGAAAATTTGCTAATAATTTTGAAACTATTATAGCCCCAGAAAAAGCTACTAAGTATCAATTAATGGAGCAAATGCTTTTGACTGAATCATTAGAAAAAGTACAAAAAGAGTGGGGGTGGTTAAATGCTTATCATGTAGCTGAACCGTCTTATTCTATAGCGGAGCTAGAAAAAATTAAGACTGCTTTGGATAAAAATATAGTAGAAAAGTTATTTAGTAGTTTTTCAAAGAACAAAGTAGAATTTGATAAATTTATTAAACAAGTTAAAAATTCAGAAGACAAAGTAAAATGTATTTTGTTTCATCAATATGCATATTTGAGAAACGATAGAGTTGATATTTGGAAACGAGGGCTTTATTTAACAAGACCATTTTTTAAGTATTTACAATCAAAGTTTACCAATATATCTCTTAGGGCAGCTTCAAATTTGACTTACGAAGAAATAGAGAGAATTCTTTTGAATCAAAAAATACCCAAAGAATCAGAAATAAAAAAGAGAGATAGCGCTTTTATTTATTATTTTACAGATAGTATGCACATAGTAACAGATAAACAAGATATTATTGATATACAAAATATGTTTAAGCACAATGTATCTCCAGTGCAAGAGTTTACAGGAACCATAGCTAATGAGGGGATAGCTAAAGGGGCAGTAAAGATTGTTAATTCATATCAGGAGTTAGAAAAGGTAAATAGAGGGGATATTTTAGTTGCCAAAGTTACAGATCCCCGTTATACCCCTTATATGCGTATAGCATCAGCTATTATCACAGACGAGGGAGGAGTTTTATCACACGCTTCTATTACTAGCAGGGAACTCAATTTGCCCTGTATAGTTGGTACTAAGATAGCTAGCAAAGTATTAAAAGATGGCGATATGGTTGAAGTGGATGCTAATCATGGAATAGTTAGAAAATTATAGTTTAGTAACACGAATTAAAATTTTGACCAATCTAGGGTTCGGAATTCATCCCACAAGTGACCCCATCAGAAAGTAAGCTAATTTAAGCTTATTTTTTGATAAGGTATAGTTTATTATAGAATTAAAATATAAATTTTGCTATACTTTCTATGTAAATATGAAATTTATGAATAAAGAAAATCCCACACAAAATAATAGTAATGAAATATTTCTAACCAGGCACAGTGAGGCTGAATATAGGACCAATAGAGCCATTCTAGAAAATGATCCAGAAGGTTCGTTAGATCCAGAAGATCAAATTTCGCCCGATTTATCAGAAAAAGGGAAAAAACTTGCTAGGGAAAAAGCAGAAGAATTTTTTTCTAAATTAAATCACCAAGAAGATTCTTTGTTTTTTGTTTCTAGTAATCAGATAAGAGCTATTGAGACAGCTAATATTTATCGGGAGGTTGCTAAAGAGAAAGGATTTGAGATACTAAAACCAGAGCATACTAGGAGTGAATATTCAGAAGATATGAGTGGTGGAGATATAAGAGTTGTCCAAAGTTTATCATTGCAGGTTCCCAATATGATTATTCAACATGTATTTTCTAGGGAGGAAGCTTTAAAAGGAGTTGATTGGGATAAGGTTTCAGAGGAAACAAAAGAAAAATGGGATAGGGCTAGAAAAATTATTGAAGCCGATGATCATGGTTCATGGGGGGCTAATTATTATTATCATTCTGAAGAAATAAAAAAGATTTTTCCTGAATTAAAATCGGCTAAAGATTTAGATGAAGCACAGTTTAAGAACGTATTAAGGCTTGTTAAATTTGCCGATAAAAAGATAAAAGAGTCGGGATCAGAGAAAAAGATTAAAATTCTTGGTTTTGGACATGAAAACTATTTAGGTGTAGCATTGAACGAGTATTTTCAAGATCATGAAATCAAGAATTGTGAGACAGTCAGTTTTCAAGTTGATGAAGATAATATAAAGGCATCATTTAGGGGGCAGGAAAAAGATATAAGTTAATTATATTAATATTTTAGTCTTATGAAAAATAAAAATTGGAATTTTGTATATAGTGAAGGACATTCATTGCTTCTTAATGAAGTATTTTTTAATGCCTTTACTAATTTTCCCCAAATTCCTGGTATTTTTAAAACCATCCTTTATATAAATAGACACGGGGATCAGACTTGTTATGTACCCCCATCTGAAATGACTCGCGTGCGTCAACAAGGTAAAATCTTTTTTGACGTTAAGTATCGGGCACAATTTAAGAAAAATATAGCCAACCAAGCAGCAAAATTTAATTTATTTTGGCAAAAGTACAAAAAAACAAAGATTTTATTACTTAATAATGATCAGCTACTTTCTCTTTTTAAAGAATATATAGATAATTTAACATTAATGTGCGCTTATTATCAGGTTTCAGGCGGAAGGTCTTACCCATTATTGGAAGAATATGTTAAACAAGAAATGTATTCTTATTTTAATAAAAATGACGTACCTAAATATTATTCTTTAGTTTTAACATCTACAAAAATTGATTTATTGGAGCGCGAGGAAATAGCTTTACTTAAATTATCAGCAAAAAAAGCAATCAATTCAAAACAACTTATTGATCATGCTATTAATTATGCCTTTCATTATTTATGTGGATATAATGATGAGAAAATACTGAGTTCACTTAAGCAGCGTATTTTAGATTTAAAGAAAAAATACAAGTCCGATTCTCTTTATATCAATAAATTTAGTAAAGAGAGAAGATCACTTATGAATCAACGTAATAGAATAATGAAAAAATTAATCAAAAATAAACAATTGGTTAACACTATCCAATTTTTAAGAGAGCAAGGGAGATTACGTTTCGAATATAAAGAGTGGTTTTTTGGAGCGGAGTATAAATTTTTATATATATTTAAAGAGATTGCCAAGCGTTTAGGAATTTCATTGGAAGATTATTTTCTTAGTTATCGTATTGATGATACTATTAAATTTTTACAAAATGATATTAAAGTTTCTCAGACTACAATATACGAAAGATCAAAGATATTTATATTTTATCAAAACAAAGGGAAGAAATATTTTTATAGTGGTAAATCTGCTGAAGAAAAAGAGGAGGTACTAATGGGTACAGCCATTAAGCAAGAGAGCGTAGTGAGGGGTGTATCGGCTAATCCAGGGAAAGTTAGTGGAAAAGTCAGAATCATTTTACCTAAAAGTTTTGAGCATATTCAAAGAGCTTTAACATATTTTCAGCAAGGTGAGGTATTAATTACTACAATGACACAGCCCAGCCTTATTTCTATTATGAAGAGAGCATGCGCGATGGTAACAAATCAGGGTGGTATAACTTCCCACGCAGCCATCATATCAAGAGAGTTTGATATCCCTTGTATTGTTGGCACGCATATTGCGACAGAGGTATTTAAAGATGGCGATATGGTTGAAGTGGATGCTGATCACGGAATAGTTAGAAAATTATAGTTTAGTAACACGAATTAAAATTTTGACCAATCTAGGGTTCGGAATTCATCCCACAAGTGACCCCATCAGAAAGTTAGCTTAAAAGGCTAATTTTTTGATACACTCTAATGGGGTATCGAACTAAATTATAATTTGATATAATAATTTTATGAAAATACCCACAAAAAAACTTAAAAATGGATTTGAGTTACCAGATTTAGGGCTTGGTACTTGGAAAATTGGTGGCGGTCGGGAGGTTGATACGTCACGCGACAGCGGGTCTATAGAAGCGGTCAAGAAAGCTATAGCTATGGGCTATATCCATATTGACACGGCTGAAGTCTATGGAGCCGGTCATTGTGAAGAGCTAATTGGTCAAGCTATTAAAGATTTCCCTAGAGAAAATTTAATTATTACCAGTAAAGTAGCCAGAGTTAATTTGGCCTATGACGATGTACTTAGAGCCGCTGAAAAAAGCTTGCAAAAACTGGACATAGATTATATAGACCTTTATTATATTCACGCGCCAAATCCTGAAATTTCTCTGAAAGAAACAATAAGGGCAATGGACAGGTTAGTGAGTGATAAATTGGTAAAAAATATAGCGGTTAGTAATTTTACAGTTGATTTATTAAAAGAAGCACAAGCTTATTCAGATAATAAAATTGTAGCTAATCAAATAGAATACAGCTTACTTACTAGAAACAAAGGTAGCCACGGATTACCATATGCTGATAACGTAGATATGGAGTCTAAGACTTTACCATATTGTCAGGAGAATGATATTTTGGTCGTGGCAGAAAGGCCTTTAGAAAGAGGTATATTATTAGAAAAAAATGAGTTGATGGGTAAGATGGTTAAAAAGTATAATAAGTCGTATGCACAAATTGCTATTAACTGGTTAATATCACAAAAAAATGTAGTTACTATTCCCAAATCAGATAATATAGAGCATTTAGAAGAAAATTTGGGAGGAGTAGGATGGAAAATGGAAGAGGAAGATATTGAGCTTTTAAGGCAAAAATATAACAATTAGTTTTAACCTAAATTATCAAATACTACTGAGTGGCATTTCATAAGGTTGGAATATCACTTTTGGTATGTCAAAATCGTCTGAAATAAACATCAAGCTGGTTTTTATACGCTCTACTGTGGCACCCTATCAGAAAGTTAGCTAACGATAGCTAATTTTTTGTTTTAATTAAATTGTATGAGTTTATGCTTATTTTTATCAGTATTTTCTATAATAGCAATAGCTCCATTTTTTAATTTATATTTTTTATAGTTGTCTTTAGTAATAGGTAAATTTAGTATTTTTAAAATTAACATAGCAATAGCCCCCACATGGCTGACTATCAATATCTGATTATTTTTATGTTTGCCTATTAAAGATAAATAAAAATTATATATTCTTTTTTGTAAATCAAGATAGGACTCTCCTTCAGGAAAACGCTGTGTTCCAAAAATTTCACCGCTAGATTTCTCTAGTGCTTCTCTGTCTTTTCTTAAGATACCGCCATGTATGCCGTGATTTCTTTCTTTGAGTTCCGGACAAGGAATAATTTTTAATTTAGAGTGATTTTTGATTACTTCCTGAGCAGTTTCCAGACATCTTTTCATATCGCTACTATATAGATAATCTATTTTTTGGTTTTTCAAAACATTAGCTATATTTATAGCCTGCTTTATTCCAACATCATTAAGATTACTATCAATGGTCTGACCCATAGATATACCTACAGTGTTTTCATATGTTTGCCCGTGGCGTATAAATATTGCTTTCATATTATATATATTTGACATATAAAACAGTATTGTTATAATATCACATTGAATCGTTACTTAACAATCATAATAAATCGGAGGAACACAAATGTCCAAGATTAACAAAAAGCTGCTGGACATACACACGGAGCTTGACAGAGCAATTCTAGATTTAGCTTTTTTTGGAAAGTTGAATCACAATTTTCATCCTGCTGCGGCAGGGGATGTTAGTCAGGTTTTTTCCAGTGAAGCAAGTACGGAATTAGCATCTCGTTTTCACAGTCAAGCCAGCAAATGGTTTCCAATTTCCAAAATAGAGGAGTTGGCATATATTAGGGCTGACGGACGCACAGATTATAGAAGCGAGGGAGTTAGCAACACTTCTTTCTATGCTTATTCCAAGTGTCTTGCCAATAGAGTGATGCTCATTACCAGAACAGGATCACAAATCCCGGCTATTTCACAAACCATTTTAGAGGGTTTAGAAGGCACATTACTTGTTCTTCTGGAAATCAATGATGCTGGTGATGCTATCAGAATTTTGTTTGGCAACAAACAGTTTGGTTCTATTCCCTCCATAGAAACACATGTTCATATTTTAGGAGGAGCCATAGGAATTAAGGAGGGAATAGAAACGCCAGCTTTGGTTCACGCTCATCCCTTAGAACTTATTCTGTTGGCATCGCACCCCAGAATCAAGGGTAACCAAGATCTCTTCAACGCTATTTTGTATACCCAAGTAGAGGGAATTAACAGAATAGAGCCAGGCTTAGTAGCTCTTGTGCTTTACAAGCCATCTGGATCAGCTATTTTAGTAGAATCTAGCATATCTTCTTTGGAGAGGCATAAGATAGTTATCTGGCTAAACCATGGAGTTGTAGTTAGAGCTTCAAGTATCGAGCGTGGTTATGCAGTCATGGCCTATGCAGATAGAGATGCTAAGGTGGCTCTCCAGGCTCTAGCTGGGAAGTTTGTGGGTTTGCCGTTTGATGTCGTGGAAAGTTTTTTACGACAGCACAATTTGTTAGATTCTTATAACCATCTGGGATTGAATAAATAAGGAGGACACAATGATTATCCCAGAGGAAGGTCGCATAATTTTATGCGACCTTTTTCTTAATCAGATAAACCACCAGCGATTAGCCGGAGGTATGTTCATTTTATAAAAATTAATTTAATTGTATTTCAGGAATACTATATTGCAATTTTGACCAATCTAGGGTTTTGAATTTATCCCATAAGTGACCCCATCAAAAAGTTACCTAACAATAGCTAATTTTTTGTTTGTTAGAATAAGTGATATAATTGGTATATTAAAATTAGAAATTAAAATTATGAAACTTATATTATTTGATATTGATGGGACACTTATTGGAGGAAAACACGGACATCCCAAATCATATAGTGATGCTATAAAAGCTATTCACGGTATTGATATTGAAATTGACTGGAAAGGTGTTCAGGGTATGACTGACCAGCAGATATTAACAAAATATTTAGTGGTTAATAATATTCCAGAAAATATCATTAGTAAGAATATGGTCAGTTATATGAAGGAGATGGAGAAATCTTTTAATGCTAGTATTGGTAACAGTACAATACATCCTTTAGATGGCGTAGAAAAATTATTAATAGAATTGAAATCTAAAGGAGCATTATTGGGATTGGTAACAGGAAATATAGTTTCCATTGCTCGGGCTAAGTTAGAAAAATTGAATTTATGGGGATACTTTAATGTGGGTGGTTTTGGTAGCGATGATATTAGCAGAGCCAGACTAGTTAAATTAGCAATTCAAAGAGCAGAAAAAAAATTTAATTTTGTTTTTGATAAGAATGTAATTCTATTTGGAGATGCACCGCAGGATATGAAAGCAGGTATTGATGCAGATATATATACAATTGGGGTTACAACGGGAGTGTATTCAAAAGAAGATTTAAATAAGGTGGGTGCAAAGGTAGTTGTAGATTCACTTAAAAACACTAAGGAAATCGTAAAACTTATAGATAGTATTTTATTGTAAATATTTTATAGAACATTTTTAGGGTTCAGAATTTGTCCTCCAAATTATGCCATCTAAAAACTCGGGTCTAAAACCGAGTTTTTGGTTACAAAAAATTGAAAGAAATTTAGCCACTAAACTGATTTATTCAATATCCCACGGAATTGATAGCTGACCGACAAAATCATAATCACCAAATAGTACATCAGCTACTCCAGAGCCTTCACTACCTGGTAGCCAGGCAGCTACGATGGCATCCCAATCATTGCTTACAGCACTAATATCCAAGGGTCGACCGGATATAATAATAACTACCAATTTTTTACTGGCCGTTTTGACTCGTGTAATTCTGGCTAGGTCTTCGGTACTCAATCTAGGATGCTGATTGTCGCCCCAACCCTCGGCATAAGGTTTTTCGCCAACTACGGCAATACCTATATCAGCCAAGTCGTCGCTTACGGTAAATTTTCCTTCAAGATTATAATCAATGCTTGTGTTAGCCGAAACAGCCTGTTTGATTCCCGACAAAATAGTAGTACCAGGTACCCAGTTGCCGTCGATACCTTGCCATTCTACAGTCCAAGCGCCCATCTGCTGGCCAAGATTATCGGCCGCCGAACCAGCCACTACAATTCTCTTAGCATTGTTTGCCAGGGGCAAAGTATTATTTTTGTTTTTTAGTTCTACCAATGATTTGCGGACAGCTTCTCGAGCTAGCTTACGGTGAGCTGGAGCGCCGAGTATAGACAGATCAATTTTCGTCTGGTTTTGATCAAAAAGTCCCAAACTAAATTTGGCTCGCAAAATTCTACTGACGGCATCATCTAACCGCGCTGGGCTGATATCATGGTTTCGAAGGGCTTTTTGAAGGTCGGCGGTAAATTGCTGGTAATCAAACGGCAACATCACTAGATCAACTCCGGCATTGATGGCTGTGACAATGGATTGATACTTATTGTTAGATATTTCGTAAACGCCATACCAATCAGATACTACAAAACCTTTGAAGTCCAATTCGTTTTTTAAAACATCGGTCAATAAATAACGCTGGGCGGCCATATTTTTTCCTTGCCAGTTATTTAAGCCGGCCATGACGCTCAGAGCGCCCTCATCAATTGCCGCTTGAAACGGCGGTAGGTGAGTGAGTCGCAACTGCGCTTCGGTTATTTGACTGTCGCCTTGATCAATTTTAAAGTTTTCATTAATTGAAGTTCCCCAAGTCATAGCACCGGTACCGACATAGTGTTTAGCTGTACCTAAAACCATCGGCCAGTCACTGTTTGGATTTTGTAAACCGTTTAAATAAGCGCGTCCTAGTTTGGTCACTGTTTGAGTGTTGCTTCCAAAAGTTTCATAGACCCTGCCCCAGCGTATGTCTTGAGGCACATCTAGATTCGGACCAAAAGTCCAGTGAATGCCTGTGGCTAGCAGCTCTTCTCTGGTAGCCTGGGCCACTCTTTTGACCAACTCGGTATCGTTGGTAGCTCCTAGACCAATGGCCTGTGGGAAAACCACAGATCCCGGAACATTGGCATGACCATGGTTGGCGTCGACGCCGTAAAGCAAGGGAATTTTTAGACAGGTTTTTAAAGCTACGGCATTAAAATTTTCTACCATTTTAAGCCAAGCCTCCGGCGTATTTGGATTGGGTTTTGCTCCGGCTCCGCTCAGTAATGCACCCAAGTGGTAATCAGCAATGTCTTGTGGTTTTAGGAGACTGTTTTTTTCCACCAAGGCCAATTGGCCGATTTTTTCCGCCTCGGTCATACGACCAAGTAAATCCTTTATTCTTTCTTCAGTTGGAATACTGGGATCTAAATACTTAGCGCTAGCAGCAAGACAATTTCGTGTTTCAATGGCTGGGCTGGTGGTTCTAGCGGGATTTTTTGTAATTAACTGGTCAAATATAATAAAAGCCAGAGCGATTAATCCTATAGCCAAGATCATTGGGGTATAAAAATTTTTTTTCTTTTTTTTCGCTTTGCTCATGAGCTAATTATACCACTTATTTTTTCAAACAAAAAATAAGTGGTATAATTAAGATATTAAAATTCAAATATGAAAAAGATCATTCTGGGAATCGGAGCAGTGTTAGTAGTTTATCTAGCTTTTATTTTGATTAAATCATTTTTAACAGAAGCAGAAATACCGCAGACTAACATTCAAAAACAAACAGAGGCCAAGGTTTTTTTGCAAGAATTTAAAGAAGAAAAAATAAAAGAATTTCAAAAATTAGGAGTTAATTTGGAAGATTGGCAAGCGGCTTATTTTTATTTTATCAGTGCACCAGAAAATGGATATTATGCAGAGGTCAGCGGAAGACAGGAACCAACTATAATATATGGTCCAAATGATAGAATTTTGCCTCGTAAATTTTCCTGGCAGGAGAGTATAGGTGGCATGAGTAAAATGGCTGGTTTACCAACAATGTACAATAATGTTTTATATTTTGTGAATAGTGGATGTACTGAAACAGCCAATAGTTTTAATTGTTTATCAGAACAATATTTAGAATATTCCAACGACTATGGCAAATCTTGGCAACAATCTTCTGTCCCTATCCCTCAGCGTATTAAAGAAACTTATTTTGTTATTCATAACGAAACTTTATATCATATATATTCAAGCTGGTGTGACAATATTAGTATATTTCCTGCTCTCGGATATGATTGTGGAGAAGTATATATCAGAAAACTGGAAGAGGGCGATAGATGGAGTGAACCTAAAAAATTATTTTCAACCGCTCGTTCTTTATTGGGAGTTTATAGTAGTGAAGATTCATTGATGTTAATATGGCAAGATACCAGGTTTAATTGGGCTAATTGGTGTGGGTTTATACCGAGTATAGGTTGTGTTGACGGAGAGCCTACGAGCGGGCCATATGTATTATATCTTGGTCAATACAATGTACAAGCCGATACATTTGATGAATATATTATTCAGAATCAATATGATAAAGATTTAAGGTTGTATTAAGCAAATTTTTTATAACAAAAACCCCCTCTCGGGGGTTTTTGATGCTTTAAAATAAGCTTTAATCAATTAAATGTTTTTTCTCCAGTCGCGTTTAAATGGTTGGTGTCGACGTTTTTTAGAATGAAAATTATTACTTGGTCTAGTTCTATTACCAAAACCTCTTTTACGAGGCGCTTCTTTAGGAGCAACAATAATTTTATCCATTTTTGGTAAAGACCTGATAGGCAAACGGGTGCGAATCAGTTTTTCAATAGTAAAAATATCTCTTTTTTGTTCGGGAGCAGCAAACGATATGGCTTTGCCGTTTTTACCAGCGCGACCAGTCCGACCAATGCGGTGGACATAATCTTCTGGATTATCTGGCAGATCATAGTTGATAACCAATTCTATGTCTTGGACATCAATACCACGAGAAGCAATATCAGTGGCTACCAAAACTCTAGTTAAACCTGATTTAAAATCTTTGAGAGCCTTGGTGCGTTGCATCAATGATTTATTAGAATGTATTTCGGCGGCCGGATAACCCATAGCGTTTATAGAGCTAGTAATCTTTTTGGCACCATGTTTGGTTCTACTAAAAATAAGCACCCGCTGACCATATTCGGCCAGTAATTCGTTTAGTAAAGAAAGTTTTTGGGCTTGGGATACAATAAATACTTCTTGAGTTATACTAGCCAGAGTAGTTCCAGCTGGCGCCACTTCCACTCGTAGTGGAGAACGCATGTAGTTTTTAGCCAGTCTAGTTATTCTTTCGGGCATAGTAGCTGAAAAAAGCATAGTTTGACGCTGACCAGTTGGTATAGTAGCTAAGATTTTTTTAATATCTGGTTCAAAGCCCATATCTAACATCCGATCAGCTTCGTCTAATACCAAAATTTTTACATTACCAAGAATAGATCTTTTCTTACTGAGATGATCTATCAAACGACCAGGGGTAGCTATAATAATATGTGGTCGATTAGCCAGAGCTCTAGTCTGTGGGCCAATGGCTGTACCACCGATAATGATAGCGGTGCGCAAACCAAAAGTACCACCCAAAGCCTTGAGAGATTGGTCCACTTGAGCAGCTAATTCACGAGTCGGTAAAAGCACTAGTCCAGTACCTTTGTTGTGAAACAAACGTTGAATCATAGGAATACCAAAAGCCATGGTTTTACCGGTGCCTGTTTGGGCAATACCCATAAGATCCTGGCCAGTAATAGCAATGGGGATAGTTTGTTGTTGTATAGGTGTAGGTTTATTAAAGCCCAATTTTTGCAATTGGCTCAATATACTTGGAAGGATATTTAATCCAGTAAAAGATAAGTTTTCGTTACTTGTTTTTGTCATATATAAAAATTACGACCCGATATTCCATCTGGTCGTATTTATATAAAACGAGAGGTTCCGAGCCCTGCTCCTTAAAATCGGAGCTTAATAATTGGCTATTATATACTATAATAGTATATTTGTCAATAGTAGAGGCATCTTCCCTCACTATCTGCCTGTCGGTCACATTCCGCCAAAGGTGGCTAGTTTTTTATTTGAAAGAATAGGTGGTATAATAAAAATATAAAAATTAGGAATTAAAATTATGGAAGAGCAAAATCAGATAAATCAAAAAATAAGACAACGGATTATCAATCAATCGGTCGCTATACTTTGCGATGGTAATAATATTGAAAGAAGTATTCACGCGATTTCTAATAACAAAAATGCCATGATTGATTTTGATGCCGTTATTCCCAAGCTATTAAACGGCCGAGGTTTGAATAGATTACTATATTTTCGTGAAGGCACCTCTATTTCAGCCAAGTTTGCTGAAAGACTGCATGAAAATTATTATGGTTCAGTGATTCCCTGCCATAAATCAGCTGACATTCCTTTGACAATCAAAGCCACTCAGCTGGCTTCCAAGGTTGACACTATTATAATAATGTCTGGTGATTCTGATTATGTAGATTTGGTGTCATATATGAAAGGTGAGGGTGTCAGAGTAGAGATAGCAGCTCTTAAAAAAACTACCTCCAAAGCGTTGATTGATGAAGCTGATTATTTTCATGAGATTGTTAAAGAAGATTGGTTTGTCTACAAAGCTCCTAGTAAATATGTTAAGAGAGTGTAGTATATTGCATGAGTAAAAAGATAAAATAATAGATATTTTATGGAGGCAGATAAAATCAAACAAGTTGTTCAAAAAAGTTATGCCAACATAGCCACCAAGCCCAGTGGTGGTTGTAAGTGTAGCTGTAGTTCAGATAACAGTGAAGCAATTTCCAAAAGCATTGGCTACTCTGACGAGCAGATAGCAGTCGCACCAGAAGCCAACCTTGGTCTGGGTTGTGGCAATCCAACGGCTATTAGTAAAATAAAAGTCGGGGAGACTGTTTTGGATCTTGGCTGTGGTGCCGGCTTTGATGCTTTTTTAGCCGCCAAAAAAGTTGGCGATACTGGTAAGGTTATTGGTGTAGATATGACTCAGGAGATGATTGATAAAGCCAAAGTATTGGCTGAAAAATATAATTATAAAAATGTCGGATTTAAGTGGGGGGAAATTGAAAATTTACCCATAGCTGATAATTCTATAGATGTTGTAATTAGCAATTGTGTGATTAATTTGGCTCCAGATAAATTAAAGGTATTTAAAGAAGCCTATAGAGTTTTAAAAACCGGAGGTAAAATGTACGTTTCCGATATTGTTTTATTAAAAGATTTGTCTAAAGAACAGAGAAACAATGAAGATTTAATAGCCAGCTGTGTCGGTGGAGCGCTTTTAAAGGATGATTATATAGACAAGGTTAAACAAGCTGGTTTAACAGTAAATATTTTAAGTGAAAATAAAGATATTAGTAAAAAACAGTACCAAGGTTTACCTCTTGAAAGCTTATCTTTAGAAATTATTAAAATATAAGTAAAATTTAAAATAAAATTTACGTCAGCATTTATTTTTTTGTCTATTAATATTAATTGACAAAATATCAGGTAATCGTTAATGTGTAAGTAGCTGATTGTAGTTATTTCACAACCCTAAACCGCCTTATTTTAGGAGGCTAACTAATGAATAGTAAGAAAGTAGCTATTCGTGCCGTTGAGATATGCCAAAAGGAGCATATCTCGCCAGAGGGTGCTGTTGTTCTCGCTGCCAGAGAACTTCACATTCCCCTGACGCCAGCGGCGAAGGGGGCAACATGAGGCGAGCCCTCTGGGTACTGTCCTTCAGTATCCTCATAGTCACTGGGATAATCATTGCCTGCCAGGACGGATCAGTCCCGACGGCAATGTCTACCCAAACCAATGACACTCCCACGATGTTAGGCGCGGCAACGTCTTTTGTCGCCGGAGCGTCATATTCAGACTCACACCGTAATGCGATTTTTATCCCTCGAAACGAAACTGACAGCGGTGGCGTGTATGCATTCGATATTAGAATTGATGGCAGCCATCAATTCCAGGCCGAAATTTCTTTGGCAGCTTTCATCGTCTTTTCTGAAGCCCTAGATCTTCAGCAGATCGCAGATGTTGGAACACCCAAAGAAACGACGTTTCCTGTAAACACTCGGGCCATTCCAGGCACTATCTGGAAACATCGTACTTTAGACGCCTGGATTATTATCGAGGACGTAGAAGGCGATGTCTACACTTGTGACATCCGCATAAATGGTTCGAGTCAACTTTTGCCGGTTAAGGTATCGGTCCAAGCTCTTCAGCAAACGCTATCTATCGCGTTTTTCACCGATCTCCTTTCGGAACGTTCTATCCAATAACTCCCCACAGCTACAATCAGCCACCTGGGAGGATGTATAACACGCATCCTCCTCTTTTTAAATAATGGAAAATAGAGTAAAATATAAGTAGATTATTTTGATAAAAATGAAAGAAAAATCCACCAATTTATTTCACAAGGCCAGTGCCGGCAGTCTGATGACCACTAGCGTACCTACCACCTTTTTAGATAGTACTATTTTTTCTATTGAGGAGTATTTATTAATAAATACCAAGCAGCTCAAATCAATAAATTATGTTTATATTTTGAGTAAAACAGGTGTCCTCAAGGGGGTTATTTCTATTAAAGAGATTTTTCGTCAGCCCAAAAGCAAAAAAGTATCGGAAGTAATGATTTCTGAATTAGTAGTAGCCCATCTTCATACCAGTCAGGAAAGAGTAGCTTACTTGGCTTTAAAACATAATATCAAAGCCATACCAGTGGTGGATAAAGAAGGTAAATTTTTAGGTGTAGTTTTAAATGATGATATCCTACGAGTTATTTATTCTGAAGCCCAGGAAGATATTTCGCACTTTGCCGGTGTACCACACCACTCATCAATTAATATTGATGATGTTACTAGTTTGTCACTGTTTGTTTCATTGAAACATCGTTTGCCTTGGTTGATTATTGGACTTTTGGGGGGACTTTTGGCGGCCCGAGTGATTGGTTTTTTTGAAAGCACCTTAGCGCAAAATATAATTTTAGCCGCTTTTATTCCACTAGTAGTTTATATGGCCAGCGCAGTGGGGACACAGGTAGGATTTTTTATTATCAGAGACCTAGCTATTAACCCCAAGATAAATTTTTTAACTTATACTGTACACCAACTTAAAGTTATTTTACTCATTGGCATAATCATCTCTTTGGCGGTTTTTGGTATCACTTGGATTTTTTACAGTGAACTGATGATTGCTTTTGTTTTAGCTTGGGCTATGTTTTTGGCCATCCTATCATCGGTCATTACGGGTCTTTTTATACCTTATGCTTTTAGTCGGGTAAAACTTGATCCGGCCAATGCCAGCGGGCCAATTGCTACTATTATTCAGGATTTGATGAGTGTTACTATATATTTGCTGGTAGCCAGCAGTTTGTTGTAAAAATGATTTAGTTAATAAAAAACAACTCCCCTAATGGAGTTGTTTTTTTGTATGGCCAGGTCTCAATTTTTATTTATTTTTTCCTTTATTGTTAGTATTTTTTGGGGAAATAATCTTTTTTATATTTTTATTTATTTTTTTGATTATTTCTGATTTACTTTGAGAGTACTTTTTGTCATCGTCATCATCACTATCATCATCATGTCTTTCACTAGTCCAATATTTTGGAGCTTTTCTAGCCTTGGTAGTAACCGTGATAGTGTTGGAAGCAGCAGACATATCGCCGTCTTTGTCATAGGCCTTAACTGTAAAGGTATAGGTAGTACCGGGATTAAGTCTGATATTGTTAAAGTGTGGTCTTTTTACTTTAGCAATTTGTACGCCGTCTTTAAAGACTGCATAACCTGCGATATTGGTTTTATCAGCTGGAGCTTTCCATTTTAAATTTACATGTTTATAAGAAACCACATGAGCTTTAAGTTGACTAGGGGCAGTGGGGACAGTAGTGTCAGGGGGTGCTGTATAGGTGGTAGCGGTAGCTGTATTGGAATTAGCAGAAGTATTGCCAGCTCCATCATAAGCTTTGATGGTATAAGAGTAAGTAGTTGAAGCGGTTAGACCAGTATTGTGGTAAGTATTAGTAGTGACATTGGCAATTTTTGTGTTGTTTCTAAAAATAGAATAACCAGTAACACCGACATTATCAGTGGAAGTGGTCCAACTCAAATTGATTTGAGAAGCAGAAACTGGGTTGGCTGTTAAGTTCGTTGGTGCACTAGGTGCTGTATTGTCAGTGGAAGTAGCTAAAGTAGTAGCGGAAGCCGTGTTAGAAAAATTTGATCTATTGCCAGCTCCGTCATAAGCTTTGACAGTATAAGAGTAAGTAGTTGAAGCTGTTAGTCCCAAATCATTAAAAGTTGAGCCAATGATATTGGCAATTTCTGTATTGTCTCTAAAGATAGCATAACCAGTCACAGCTACATTGTCAGTCGAGGTATTCCAAGCCAAGCTTATTTGAGCAAATGAAACAGCATTGGCTGTCAGATTAGTTGGTGCGCTAGGAGCTGTAGTATCACTAGTGGCGCTTAGAGTGGTAGCCGAAATAGAAGTCGAATGAGCAGAAGCATTTCCAGCTCCGTCATAAGCTTTGATAGTATAAGAGTAAGTAGTCGAAGCTGTTAGGCCGATATTATAGAAAACCGTGTTGGTGGTGTTGGCGATTTGTAGGCCGTTTCTAAAAATAGAATAGCCAGTGACACCAACATTGTCAGTGGAAGTTACCCAACTCAAATTTATTTGTGAAGCCGAGACTGGGCTAGCACTTAGATTGCTTGGTACAGAAGGAGAGACGATATCGTCTACAGCTTGGGCTGAATTTATCATTACCAAAGAAAATACTCCGATGAGTAATGATCCCAAGATTAATACTACTTTTTTCATAGTTATTTTAATAATTATTTGATTAATTAAAATCGCTTATATAAATTAATACAAAGCAACAATCTGTATGTTACATGGTATATTAATAGGTGGGCGGCGATAGTCATAAGAGGGGGTTAAAAATTGTCTAATATTAGGCAAATAGTGGTATTTTTAAATCCGTTCGGGGAGGAGAGATTAGACAAGAATTGTTATTTTGCTATATTAAGGTGAGACAATTGGTTAACTTATTTGTATATTATATAGCTATGGGGGTTGGTCAGGACAGTTTTATTAGTTATTATGAGAAATATAAAGATAAGATTTATCTATATTTTTTGTATCGGGTCAATTTTAATCGGGATACAGCCGAAGATCTTACCTCAGAAGTTTTTTTGAAAGCCTTAAAAAGTTTTGAAAATTTTGATCATAATCGTTCTTTCCAAGCCTGGATTTATGCCATTGCTCACAATCACCTGGTCAATTATTATCGAACTGCCAAGCGGGAAGTAGAGTTAACAGAAAATATTTTTAGTACTAAAGAGGATATCAAAAAAATTGAAGTAAATTATGAACTGGATCTGGTTTTAAAAGAAATTAATGGTTTGGAGGATAGCGACAAGGAAATATTATTAATGCGTTTTGTTGACGAGCTAACCAATCCAGAGATTGCCGATTTATTGGACAAAGAAGAGGGAGCAATTCGCACCAAAATAAGCCGTAGTTTAGATAAATTGAGAAAAAAATTAGAAAAATAGCTATGGATAATTTAGAAAAATATTTATCAAATTTACCAAAGCCAAAGCTTAGCCGTCTGGTCGATCTTAAAATTCGGTTTAGAATTTATCGTTTTATGATTTGGAAAGGTATGGGGAATTCAATGTCCACTCTTTTACATCCACATTCTTTTTGGCTTAGGGTTTCTTATATGACTTTGATTATTATGATTGTTTTGGGTAGTAGCGCAGTTTATGCAGCCAACAATGACAACATTACTCCCGGACATTCACTTTATCCCTTGAAAAAAACTATTGAGACAGTTGAACAAAATCTATCTTTGACCAAAAATGCTCAGGTCAATACTTTGAATAAACTATCTGAGCGTCGCTTAAAAGAAGCTATTAATTTGGCTAGTGAAGATATTGAGAAAAATGACAATGAGCAGGAGTCTAATAGTAATATTAAACAAAATCTTGATGAATTGGTAGAAAATTTGAATGAGGCAGTTACTATTTCTCAGGAAATAGGCGATCAGGATAAAGCCCAGCAAGTTAAGGAAAATATTAAAGAGAAAAATGAAAATGTTATAAAGTATTTGGAAGATTTGGGAGATATTGCTCGCCAAAAAAGAGACCATGAAATTTCTGATAAAGTTGATGAAGCCAAACAGGCCATCAGGAAGTATCAAAAAATATTGGAAGATGATGAAAAATCTTCCAATAAAAAAGAAGACTCTAAAAAAAGTCTTTGGGAAAGACGTTCTGATAATAATGATGACAATGATGAGCCATTAAAAAATAGCAACGAGTCAGGCCGAGATGATTTTTCAGATGAAGGCCGAGACGAAGATAATGGTAGTGATTAATCAACAATATTATCAATAACCAAAAGCCATCTACAAAAAGGTGGTTTTTTGGTATAATATAATTACTTATCAGTAAGCAGGGCAATTATGGCCAAAAAAATCATTTTTATATTTTCTTTCAGCCTTTTATTTTGGGCGTTACCCAGTGTTTCTCAGGCAGGACTTTTAGATGGCTTGGCTTGTGTAAAATGTGGCAATTGCGGTTTTGCGGATATTGCCACAGCTTTTTATGATTTAATAGTAATATTACTGGGAGCGATTGGTGCCGTGGCCTTGGTCTATTTTGTCTGGGGTGGTACTCGTTGGATGATTTCTGGTGGTAATATGGAAAGAGTGAATGAAGGCAAATCTATTATGATTAATACTGTTTTTGCTATTATTTTGGCCTTTAGCAGTAATATTATGATCAAGTTTTTTATTGAAGATATTTTAAATGTTAATATGGAGGAAATTCGTTTGGGGGCAGCCGGTGTCTGTGACGAAGCACTTAATGTTACCCAGAACCGGGCTAATAATGCAGTTGGTTGTACTTCGGCTTGGGAGGGAGGAATCTCTTGTGGTGGCAGTTGTGGTGGTATTAACACCAGCGGTATAAACACCCAACAATGTTCCGATGCTTCACCGGCTTTGACAGATTTACTTACTTGTTTGACACAGGGTGTAAATAATAGTCAGGTTTTAGATCCTAGTGATTTGATTATTACTTCTATTAGTCAAGATATTGGTCTGGCAACTTGTCGAGACAATTGGGTAGATGCTACTTGTGTGCATGTCAGAAATTCTTGCCATTATGGCGGACCAGCCAAAAATATGGACGGATCTTATGCCGCTGATTTAAGGAGCACTCATTTAAGTGATAGTCAGAGAGATGTTATTAGAACTATTATTGTTTCTTGTCATGGAAATTATTTATACCATCCGCCGTCTGATCCACCAACCCATATTCATATTAGTGCCGCTGGTTGTGGTGGTACCTAGATAATTATCATGGTGGCTAGTAAATTAAATTTTAATTGTTTAATTTATGAATCTAAATAAAATGTCCCCGGTCCTTGTTGGATTTTTGCAGTCAGTTGGTGTGGCTATTTACTGTGCTCTGGTCTCTTTATTTTTCTGGTCAATGGGGAATAATCTTGACGAACCACCACAGATTTTAGGAATGGCCACAATGTTATTTTTATTGGTTTTTTCGGTCGCTGTTTGTGGCACTTTGGTTTTTGGCTACCCAAGTTATTTAATGATCGGCCAAAATATCAAAAGAGCTTTACATATTTTAGCTTATACTTTGCTGTTTTCCATACTGATATTGGGAATTGTTTTGTTAGCAATTGTTTTGTAGTTAATTATTTAGAATAATAGAAATCGCCAGTTGGGCGATTTTTTGGTATAATAAAGGCATTATTAAATCATTACTATGAACAAAGTCATTATTTCATTATTTTTAATACCCCTCTTAGCCGGTTGTAGCCTATGGGGGAAAGATAAACAAACCAATCCAACAGGGGAAAATAATAATAATCAAGTTGAGGACAATAAAGTTGTAGAAGGCGATTTGGATTATTCGGATCTTAACTCAGCGGTTGGTTTGGAACTTCCACAGGCCTTAAAAGGTGATTTACGTTTAGGGGCTATTCGGTCATCAGAGGGACTTGATCTGCCGGAGAGTATGGAAGGAGATCTTTATCTTTTTAGTCTGACTTCCGCTGAGGGATTAAATCTGCCACAGACAGTCAAGGGTAATCTTTATTTAAATAGTCTGACTTCCGCCAAAGACTTGGTTTTACCAAAGAATATTTCCGGAGATCTTGATTTATCTGGACTACTTTCGGCAGATAGTCTCAATCTTCCAGAAGAGGTGGGGGGCATTGTCTATTTGCGTAGCTTAAAAGATAGCGAGAAACAAACCATAAAAGATCAATACCCACAGCTAAATATTCTATAAATTAAAATAAAGCGAAAAAAGATTAGCTGGGGCACAGTCAACTAATCTTTTTGTTACCTTTTAACTTTTTATTCGTTATATATTAGTGAGAGAAGATAAAAATCCATGGATAATAAAGAATTAGCGCTAATTCAGGCCTGTCAAAGCGGAAACAATGAAGCTTTTGGACAATTATATGACCAGTATTTTAAAAAAATATACAGTTTTATCTATTATAAGGTTAGCCACAAGGAAAGCGCGGAAGATTTGGTAGCGGATACTTTTTATAAAGCTCTGGCTAATTTAAAAAAATTTAATAGCGCTCAAGGAAATTTCAACGCCTGGATTTATCGAATAGCCAGGAATACAGTGATTGATCACTACCGCGGTAGTAAAGATGTTCAAGATTTGGGGGCTTTACCGGATTTTTCAGAGATAGATAGTACTATAGATCAAAGATTATCTTTGGAAGAAGTGCGTGATAAATTATATAAGTTAAATGAAACCCAGAGAGAAATAATTATTTTACGGGTTTGGCATGATTTATCATATCAAGAGATAGCCGAAATAGTCGGCAAGTCAGAGGATAACTGCAAAATGATTTTTTCCCGGGGTATTAAAGAACTTAGATTATCACTAGCTAGTCTCATAATATTATTTACTATGTTGATCAATTAAAAATATGACAGAAAATATAAAAATTTTTTTAGATGACTTATATGCAGTGGACAGTAGCTTTAAAAAACACGAAAGAGAATTGATTGATATTATAGAAAAATTATTATCTTCTAAACCAGATATAAAATTTAATAAATCTTTCCAAAGCCGGTTGCGCGCCGAGCTTTTGGAAAAATTAGCCCAAAAAGAAAATAAAAAAATTAATTTTAATTATATGAATAACAAACTATTTTATGCTTTTGGTGCATTAGCACTATTTTTATTGCTAATTATACCAAGCTTATCTCCAGAGAGTTCTTTCAAGAATACCAAGACAGCCAAAGTCAATTTTGACTTACAGGTTAATAAGGTCAGTAAAAATGCTTTTGGTCCATTGGTGGCTCAAAATGCTGCTACAGCCGGATCAGAAGTTTCTTATGCCGTTGGTCGTGGTGGTGGCGGTGGTGGAGTAGCCGCAGCCGGGGATATGGCTGTTGAAGCGGACAGTAAATTAATATACCCTCAGCCCGTAGAGTACAAATATGTTTATGCCGGAGAAGAATTTTCTCTTGATAATGCTCAAATGGAAGTTTTGAAAAAGATCAAAGGTTCAGGTTCTCAAAACGAGATGGCTCAATTTTTACAAAACGTAAATTTTGATAATATCAGTTTACAATCTTTGGACGATCCTAAACTAAGAAACTTTACTATCTACGAGGACAAAGACTTTGGTTATTCTATTTATGTTGATTTGTATGAAGGTATGATTTCTATCAATGAAACTTGGGAAAGATGGCCAATCTATAATTACAATACTTATCTTGAGCCGATGAAGATAGAAAATATTCCTGGCGACGAACAACTGATAGGCATGGCCAATAAATTTTTAAATGATTATGGTATCAGTACCGCTAGCTATGGCGAGCCACGGGTAGACAATAGTTGGCGCGAAATTTATATGCGGACTGAAGATAAGAGTATGGTCTATGTGCCGGATGTAATGACTATTGTTTACCCATTGATTATTAATGGGCAGGAAATTTATGAAGAATGGGGTGGAACTATGGGGCTTCGAGTGTCTATAAATGTTAGATATAACAAGGTCAGCAACATGTGGAATTTGAGCAATCAGAAATATCAGAGCTCAATTTATGACATGGAAACAGATGTTAATAAAATATTAGACTTAGCCTCACGTGGCGGAAATTATTATTACTACTATCAGGATCCTAGTGCTAAAACAGTAGAAATAACTCTGGGTACTCCACGCTTGGGCTATATGCAGACCTGGCAGTATACTGATAATGTTAGCCATGAGTTATTGGTCCCAGCTTTGATTTTTCCGGTCACCAATATTCCTACCGATGCCGAGTATTTTTATCGGGAGAGCGTAGTTATTCCACTGGCCAAAGAAATTATTGATCAAAGGATGCAGGGTGGTGATTTGCCAGTACAGATTATGGAGGATCAAACAGTGTCATCAGAAGAGACAGCTCCAGCCGAGCCAGTAGTTGACTTACCAGCCGTAAAATTGGAAGAATAACTTGAAAAATTTTTCATGAAACACCCAAAATTGGTATTTTTTTCTGAAAATATAGACATCTTAAAACCTAAAGACAGTTAATTTTTATAAATTTTTTTAATAAAAATCGCCTCTAGGGCGATTTTTTGGTATACTAAGTGTATTATTAATATAAAAAATATGAAAAATATAGTATTTATTTTAGCCATAAGCTTGCTTTTGTCTGGTTGCTCTTTGATTAGATCCGTTCCCAAAATAGAGCCAAATACTCAATCACCAGATGGTATAAACACCAATTCGCCAGCGCCAGTGGTTACCGTTAAAGATAGTCTTGATTTGAGTGGGCAAGGCTTGAGCCAGGTTGATCAATCAGTTTTTAAGCAAAGCAATTTACGTCAGTTAGATGTTTCTGACAACCAATTGACCGGGGCTTTGCCAGCTGAGATTAGACAGTTACAAAATTTGCAGATTTTAAGAGCGACCAATAATCAAATGACTGGTGTACCAGCGGAGATTGGACAACTTAGTAATTTGATAGAACTGGATTTATCAAACAATCAATTGACTGGTTTACCTTACGAACTCGGAAATTTAAAAAATTTAAAAATATTAAATTTATCAGGTAATAACGTATCACAATATGATCTAGATATTATTCGTCAGAGCTTATCGGCGGATGTAAATATTATTATGGACAGCCAGCAAAATGTGGCAGTGATTTATTGTCAGCCAGAGCAAAGACAGGCTGAAGTATGTACGACTATTTATAGTCCAGTGTGTGCCACAGTTAATATCCAATGTATCAAAGCGCCCTGTGATCCTATTAAGGAAACTTTTTCTAATAGTTGTGTAGCTTGTCAAAATAGTTTAGTAGAATCTTATGTTACTGGGGAATGTTAAATTATGGCTCAATAGTATTTTTAAAAAGAAAAGGGGATTTTTGGAAAAGTTGGAGAAAATATTTTAGAAATTAATAGAGTAAGGCGTTTTGGCGTCTCACTCTATTTTTGATTTCCGGGCGAGTAGTGTAGAGTTTAACGCTCTTCTCGTTCGAAATCTTCAACCGGCTCTTCGTCTGATGTAACAGACACTGGCGGAAGATGGTCTGGCCGTCCATGATTTTGTCTAGCGCTTTTGGCGCCAGTACAACTACATTGGAGGCCCACGGGCACACCAACATGACAGAACGGGCAAGTGTCAATCTCGGCCATAAAATACTCCTTTCGGGCAAGAGACATGGTTGGGTATTTAGTGGAGAATGCCTGGAAGGTATAGGTAGGCAAGGAAAGCAAGTATTATGCCTACCATACTAACCAATAAGTAGATACTGCCATGAATTAGGTCTTTACGAATACCCATCTTTTAATCCTCCTTTCAAGCCAAGATACTTTGTGATATAGAACGGGGATATAATTTTGAAGTTTAATTGAAAACTTAGAGCTAGTCAATATTTATAGTTTGACAAAATAGTTTTTAGAGAGTAGTTTAGGTAGTTGAGAAGAAGTTTTTTTACATAACCTATGACTATGAAAGGAGTTTGTCATGAAAGCTGTATCGAGATGGCTTTATGACTGCCTCAGTCATATGGTCTTAATTGTTGGCTGGCTATGGGCTTATTACATTTTCCGTATCAAAAACAAGGTCGAGATAATCGGCCGAGAAAATATACCCCATAGTACCAATGCACTATTCCTTTCCAACCATCAAACACTGATCGACTCTTTCCTAATTGGATTGGTTACGGTCAGTTTTTGGGAGACGCTTTTTCATCCCGAGCGTATTCCTTGGAATGCCCCTGATCGAACCAACTTTTTGACGCATAGGGTCTGGAAACACCTTTTCCAGCTTTTGAAAAATGTACCAGTAGAGCGTAAGATTACTAATCTAGAAACCATCAATCATCAGGTAGAGCTTTTTTGTGAAGCTCTAACTGGTAGTAATCTGTTATTATTTTTTGAAGGCACTCGGACCAGGAATGGCGATATCGGCGAATGTCGTCCAGGGGTATCTGAGACCATCCGCTTAGCTAAACCACGTTTTGTCGTTCCAATATTATTGGAAGACATACAGGTAATCATGCCAATTGAAGTAGGTTTCAGCTACAAAGGTATTTCTGGTGGCCACAAAGGTCGCATTGTTATCGGGCAGCCGATTGATTTTTCCGACCTGGATATGTCAGGTCGAGTGAGAAAAGAGATCGGACATCGTGTCCGGCAAGCAGTGATTGATTTAAAAACTCATCGTCAGTAGCGATGAGTTTTAATTTTATTGATTTAAGGCCGCTAAAAATAGATCTTCATTGGGTTTGTGGGGGAGATGGCCGATATTATTTATATAGTTTATTTTTATATAGCCATCACGATCAATGACAAGTTTCGTCACTGATGATTGATATATTTCCATTGATAAAAAGCCAATAATATCAGTATTTAAAATACTGGTGATCATCGCGCGGATTAAGTTGCCATGGCAAAAAAGTCCAACCCTTTGGCCTTTATTTTTTTTATAGATATCAGCTAAAATACGGCGGGATTTTTCTTGTAGTTTGTTCATCTTATCATTCATAGATGTATATTCCCGGACTTTTTTAATACGGGTTTTTTCAGACATTCTAAAATATTTTACTTTATACCATTCAGTCCAATCTACTTCATCTAGACGTTTATCTATATACATCTTTTTTTTGTGTTCTTTGGCAAATTCCTGAGCTGTTTCTTTGGACCTGACAAATTCACTGATATATATTTTTTCCAGCCCAATCTGTTTTAATTTATTATTAAGTAATTTCCTTTGTTTTTTACCCAATTTAGACAAAGGCATACCTTTGTCACCTAATTTTTTTTTGAGAGAATAGTCAGGATGGCAATGTCGTATCAGATAGATTCTGGTGTAGGGGCCATTAATTACCTGTCGGGTTTTAGCATAAGGAGTCTGCTCTTCTACCGATGGTTCTTTAAGGCCAAGCTTTACAAAAGGAATTGTTAATTTTATACTCATAATTTCATTTTACAGTATGTATTTTAATGTTATTTGATAAAAAAAGCAACCTTGTGGTTTGAAATAAAATGTGTTTTAATACGTATTAGATAAAAGCCCACTCACACATGTCAATTGTCCAAAATCCAGACAAATTATCGGACGAAGAAATCGTTAGGCTTACTTTAAAAGAGAAAGACAATTTTTTGTATTTGATTAAAAGATATGAAGGTAAACTAAGCCGTTATATCAGTCGTATCGCTGGGCTAAATAAAGAAGACACGGAAGATATTTTGCAAGAAGTTTTTATAAAAACTTATCAAAATATCAATAGCTTTGATAAAGATTTAAAATTTTCTTCCTGGATTTATCGTATTACTCATAATGAGGTGATTGATAATTATCGCAAAAAACAAGCTAGGCCACAGATGATTACTTATGATAATGAATTAATACTAAATAATATCATTGGTGATTTGGATATTTCTCGCGAGCTTGATCGTAAGTATTTGCAGACACATATTAGTCAGCTTCTTAGCAGTTTAGATTTGAAGTATCGGGAAGTGTTGGTTTTAAAATTTTTGGAAGAAAAAGAATATAAAGAAATATCGGATATTTTAAAAAAACCAATGGGCACGGTAGCTACTCTGATCAATCGGGCCAAAAAGCAGTTTCTGGAAAAATTAAAAAAACAAGATATTAAATTATAATATATGGAGGAAAAAGATATTTCTCAAGAAATACTTGATAAAATAAAGGAAGTTAAACCAAAACCCCGTTGGCAATTTTTGCTGAATGATTATTTGATTTGGTTTTTGGCCAGTTTCTCCTTGATTGTTAGTAGTCTAGCCTTTGCCGTTGTTTTATATATGTTGGTAGATAATGATTGGGATGTCTATACTCGTATCAGCAACAGCCTATTGGAATTTGTATTTTTGACATTTCCTTATTTTTGGTTGATATTTTTGGGAGGATTTATTTTAATTACCTATTATAATTTTCGGCATACTAAAAATGGATACAAGTATCCGCTTAGTAAAATATTTTTAGCTTCGTTTTTAATAAATATATTGCTCGGCACATTTTTATATAATGTCGGAGTCGGCCAAGCTATTGATAATGCGGTAGCCAAACGTGTGCCTTTTTATAAAGAATTTATTAATAAAAGAAAGCACATTTGGTCTAGAATTGATGATGGTCTTTTGGGGGGAGTGGTCACGGCTATTGAAGAAGAATATATACTTATAAAAGATATAGAGGGAAATGTTTGGACTATAAAGCATTTTAATACTACTACTCCAGAATTTGTTCGTTTGCAACTTGGTCAGCCGGTTCGCATTATTGGTCAAAAAATAGACAGTCAAAATTTTGAAATGTTTATAATGCTACCGATGCGCGGTATGCATTGGATGAGGGGGCAAAATTTTCCGCCAGCTGTACCACCACCTATGATCAATGAAAGAAATTTTAGATAAAAGCGTATTAATAAAATAGAAAGCCCGATCGATCGCTTTTATTTAATCAACCTAAGAGAATAATTAACATGAAGAAAAGTAAATTTTATTTACTCAGTGGATTTTTGGGTCTAGTGGCTACCACGCTTATCGTATCTTCTTTAGCTTCGGCCCATGGTTTGGGCGGACAATTTGATCGGGGCAATATTTCTCCTGAGCGACAACAGGCCATGGAGGAAGCTCGTCAAGAAATGGAGACATATCATAATGTCATTGTCACAGCTTTAGACAATGGTGATTATGAGGCTTGGAAAACAGCCATGGATAGTCATCCTAGAATAACCGATATTATCAATGCTGATAATTTTGGGCAGTTTGTCCAAATGCATAACTATATGCAAGAAGGAGATTTTGAGGCAGCTCAAGAAATACGAGATGAATTGGGCTTGGAAAAAGCTGGACCAATGATGGGTATGGGATTTGGCCGAGGCTTGAGAATGGGGCATCAATTTAGAGGAGAAAATTTAGTCGAATAATAAAAGAAGTAAGGAGATTTTCATAACAAAAAAACACCCGGGCGCGATGGGTGTTTTTTTATCTTTTTATTTTAACCAGGGATTATTTTTTACCAAAGGGCATTTTTGCCACTGCTGACCCAGTCCCAAATTATTACCGGCCTCATCAATGTATAGTCCCATCAAAATTAAAATATAAATTATATGCTCGTCTACTAGGGGGTTATGCTCTGGTGGTAAAACAGCCAGATACATGAGTGCAAACATCATAGCTCCACCTAAGGTAGCCAAACGGCTAGCAATACCCAGTATGAGTGCTAGACCGATGAAAAGTAAGCCCAACATAAATAGCCAATCGACTAGGGGTTGGCCGGCCATCGCCTGGAAGATTTCTTTAAAAGGTCCACTACTGCCAAATTTTAAAAAGCCCAAAGTGGGTGAAGTGCCACCGAGCCAGGACTTATCAGCTTCGGTGGTAAAACTCAAGCCAAAAACTTTATCCAAAAATGCCCAGAGTAAGAGCCAACCGAGAAAAATTCTCAGTAGTCCCTTGGAGTATTTTAATTTATCTTTCATTTTTTTGTGGGTTAATTTTTTTATTAGTAAAAGGAACACATTTTTTTGATAGATCAACTGATAGACGAAATATTATTACCACTATGACAAAAACAGTCAACAGTAAGCGAGGTGGAGGAAATCCTTCGGGAGAATTGAGATACTCTAGCCATACAGTTTTTTCTATAAAATAAGCTCTCAGCGCTAAAAGTAACCAGGCCAAATAGCCCAAGCGCAACATTTGGCGCCATATTTTTGGCCCTAGCCGCAACATCATCTTGTCCGTAGAAATAATGGCTAGGAAAGTAAAAATAGCCATGGAAATAGTGCCTAGTAAGATGTCGGCTGAAAATAGATTATCAAAAAAATGGAATAAATATTTGTTCTGGTCTACTAGTAAAAGTGATAAGCTATAAGCTAGAGCCAGCCAATAAGCCGCCAGACCGATTTGTTTGCGATAGCCGATTTTGGTATCTAAAAAATCCCACCAATAACAAAACCCACTGAGCGAAAAAGAGATACCCAAAAGTAAAGCAGAAGTACCAGCTAAAGCCTTGGAGATAGTAAGAAAATTAAAAGATTTATCTAACCAATAGGTCAGCCCTAGTAGACCAATATAAATCACCAAAGCCAAGATCCAGCTATGTATCCATATTTTTCTTTTGATATGCTTTTGAAATATGTCTTTTGTTTCCAACATTGTCTATATTATACTAAATTATGCTTTATTTACAAAATAGTGTTTTCAGGTATAATATAAAAGTATCTATGAAATTGAAGCAAAGTAGAATAGTTATTTTTTCTTTATTTATCTCTTTGGTTAATTTATTAGCCGTAGGCTGCTTTTTTGCTGGGCAAAGTCTGATGGATACCCATGATCATACACCTATGGTTAGTGAGTGTTGTAGCATTAGCAGTAGCGATTCATCAGAACATGTTGGCTACGGTCTAGAATACAATTTAACGGATATCGATTATTTATTATTGAATGTAGGGCTGTTGGTAGCCTTGATGCTGGTCGTATATGTAAAAGAAATAAATTTTTTAAATTATTATACTATTAAAGATCGTTACGGCGGTTTCAAATTATTTTATAAATTTATTCTTTTGTTTAAAAAGGGGATACTCAATCCGAAAATCTACTAGCCCGTATTATCTAGGCCTTGCTTTTGTATTTTTTAGTAATTTAATTAAAGTGGGCTTTTTTGATAGTTAAAATAATGATAATTTATTAATATGAAAAATAAACAAAGTAAATCTATATATATATCGGGCATGACTTGTACTTCTTGTGAGGTCTTGATAACGGACGTTTTGAAAGAGGAGGGCGTTAAAGACATTAAAATTAGTCATAGCCGCGGGCGAGCTGATGTTGAATATGAAGCTGGCCAAATATCTTGGGATCGGATTTTTAAAAAAATTAAAACTTTGGGATATGGTACTTCTTTTGAACCCATTAAAGAAGAAAAAGTTAGAGTCACAGGTGAACAGTGGTTTTACGCTGTGTTAATAGTTTTTGGTTTGTATTTAGTTTATAAATACTTACAGTGGATCGGGCTACTAGATTGGCTTAAAGTTGATACTAATAATATAAATTATGGAGCAGCCTTTATTATTGGTGTTGTGGCCTCACTATCTACTTGTTTGGTAGTGGTCGGGGCGGTGGTCGTTTCTTTTGCCGCTAAATATCAGTCTTATGGTACGTTTTATCAGCGTAATGTAAAGCCACATTTATTGTTTCATCTGGGACGACTACTAACATTTTTTGTCTTAGGCGGAGTTTTGGGTTTAGTCGGCTCATGGTTTAATATTTCAGATTTTTTTGTTAGCTGGTTTACTATTTTTATTGCACTTATTTTATTATGGTTAGCTTTAAATATTTTAGGGCTAGTGCCGTCTTTAAGTGTTTTGGGTATTAGGATGCCCAAAAATAGTTTGGCTTTATGGAAAAAATTACAGACATCAGAGCATGCTTTGGCACCCTTTGTTTTAGGAGGGTTTACTTTTTTTCTGCCTTGCGGCTTTACTCAGAGTATGCAGCTTTTTGCTATGGCTTCAGGCGATTTTATGACCGGAGCCATCACTTTAACTTTATTTGCCTTAGGCACTACGCCGGTTTTGTTTGGTTTAGGAGTAGCTACTACTCGGTTTAATAATATGAAAGCGGTGGTCTTACAAAAAGCTATTGGTTTTATAGTATTATTATTTGCTTTTTATACACTATCTTCTGGATTGGCCATCAGAGGCATAAATATTGATTTGTTCTCCAACCAGGCTACTACTATCAGTAGCGCAGTCAGAGAAGATAATGTTCAAGTGATCAATATGAAGGTAGATTATAGTGCTTATACCCCTAGTACCTTTAAATTGGAAAAAGGTGTGCCAGTTAAATGGATTATTGATGGAACTGAAGCTGTTGGATGTACCAATGCAATTATTGTGCCGGACTTAGGAATTAAAAAAACTCTTACGGCCGGAGAAAATATTATTGAATTTACACCACAGGAAGTTGGAACAATTAATTTTTCTTGTTCAATGGGCATGGTGCGCGGTAAGTTTATTGTTGAATAATTTATTATAAAATATATGGAAAGTATAAATTTAAAGATTTCGGGGATGCATTGTGCTTCCTGCGCTCTCAATATAGAGAAAAACATCAAAAAAAAGCCAGGGGTAAAGAACGTTAGTGTTAACTATGCCAATAATCAAGCTAGGGTAGAATTTGATAATGCTCAGATTACTCGTCAGGATATCGAGGTAGCTGTTTCGCAGGCTGGTGATTATAAAGTGGTAGGAGAACATGAGCACGGTCTGGAGATTGATTTAACCAAAAAAGCTTATAAAAAGTTTATCTGGGCACTTATTTTTACTCTACCACTTTTAGTCACTATGTTTTATAGGCCAGATTTTAATGTGATGATTTCTGGTATTGGTTTGGAAGAATGGTTAGTGCACAATTTAACTTTTATTGTGGTCTTTATCAGCGGTTGGCAGTTTCATCGGGGTATGTGGTTACAGCTGAAAAGACTAAGAGCCAATATGGATACACTGATTTCCATTGGCACACTAGCGGCTTATTTTTATAGTTTATATGCTATGTTTTCTGACAAGCATGTTTATTATGAAACCGCGGCAGTGATTATTACTTTGATATTACTAGGTAAATATCTGGAAGAAAAAAGTAAGGGTCGGGCCTCTACCGCTATTAAACAACTTTTGTCTTTAGGAGTAAAAATGGCTACGGTTTTAATCGGAGTAAAGGAGGAAAAAAGAAATGTTGAGCATCTAAAAATTAATGATGTTGTTTTAGTTAAGCCGGGAGAAAAAATTCCACTAGATGGTGAGATTATAGCTGGTGAAACCTCTATTGATGAATCAATGCTCACCGGAGAAAGTGTACCAGTAGAGAAAAAAATCGGTGATTCTGTCTATGGAGCAACTATTAATAATCAGGGAGTGATTAAGATAAGAATTACTAAAATTGGTGCCGACACTGTCTTGTCCCAGATTATAAAATTGGTTGAAGATGCCCAAGCTTCTAAAGCGCCAATTCAAAAATTGGCTGATAGAGTTTCGGGGATTTTTGTACCGGCGGTCATTGCTATAGCTATTTTTACCTTTGTGGTATGGTTTTGGCTAGTGGGAGCTGGATTAGAAATTAGCTTAATAAATGCTGTCGCGGTTATTGTGATTGCTTGTCCTTGTGCTTTAGGATTGGCTACGCCGACAGCTATTATGGTGGGTTCTGGGCATGGTGCGGCTAACGGAATATTGATCAAAGATTCACAAAGCTTAGAGGTGGCCCATAAGATTGATGTGGTAGTTTTTGACAAAACTGGTACTTTGACCGAAGGACAGCCGACAGTGACAGATATAAAAGTTTTAGACTCCAATTCATCAGAAGACAAAATTATGTCTTTGGCCTGCTCTTTGGAAGCTAGTAGCGAACATTCTCTAGCCAATGCTTTTTTAAAGTATGCGCGTTATAAAAAAATAAAACTAGAAAATACCAGTCAGGTAACTGCTTTAAAAGGTAAGGGCATTAGTGGACTAGTAGGTAGTAAAAAAATATATTTAGGCAATAAGGAGCTTTTAAAAGATCTGGGTATAAAATCTACTGAGCTACAGGATAAAATTTTTGAAAATTATGCTAGCCAAGCCAAAACACCAATTTATTTTGTAAAAGATAATCAAGTAGTAGCAGTCATAGCGGTCGCCGATATTATCCGTTTATCTTCTCGCGAGGCAATTAAAAAATTACAGCAGAGCATGGAAGTATATATGCTGACTGGTGATCACAAACTAACCGCTCAGGCTATTGCCAAGGATTTGGGGATTAAAAATGTTATCGCTGAAGTTTTACCAGATCAAAAAGTAGCCAAGATTCGTGAGCTTAAAAAACAGGGCAAGGTCGTGGCCTTTGTGGGAGATGGCATCAATGACGCTCCAGCGTTGACTTTGGCTGATTTGGGTATTGCAGTCGGTGGCGGTACAGACATTGCTATGGAAAGCGGTAATATTGTGCTCATGAATAGCGATCCAATGAAAGTAATTAGTGCCATTAATTTATCTAAAAAGACCTTTAGAGTTATTAAGGAAAATTTATTTTTTGCTTTTATTTATAATGTGATTGCTATTCCGCTAGCAGCTTTGGGGCTACTGAGTCCTATGATTGCTGCTGCTGCTATGAGCTTTAGTAGTGTTTCGGTAGTGGTCAATAGTTTGAGAATCAGGCGCGCTAAAATATAACTATTATATTTACAAAAACACCCCCAGGGGTGTTTTTGTTTTTTGACTAAAAATGCTATACTTTTTAAGTAAATATTAAATATAAATATATGTCTGTTAAGAAAAAAGCCAACAAATCTTCAGTTAGAAAGCTAAAATTACCGACTAAAACTATTGGTTATTTGGAAAAAGCTGGCGTTAAACACAATCTTTTACAGCACAAGACAATTTATACAGCTGTTGACGCCGCCAATACTATGAAGAAAAAAATGGCCGAAATCGCCAAATCACTTTTGGTTAAAGCCGATAAAGATTATTATATGGTACTTTTGCCAGCGGATCATAATTTAGATATGGATAAAATCAAAAAAGTTTTAAGTAAGGGTAAACAAAAACAAGTTAAAGTAGTCAAGATTCCCGGAGAGTCGGTGGCTCGAGATTTTTTGAAAGTAAAAAATGATGCTATTGCTGCTTTTGGGTCACTTTATAAATTGCCGGTGATTGTAGAAAAAAGGTTAGCCAATATTAAGAAGGCAGTTTTTTCCTCAGAAAGTTTTAATCATTCAGTGGAAATGACGGTTAAAGATTTCATTAATTTGGAGAAAGCCCTGGTGGACTCTTTTGGCATTAAAAAGAAAATTAAAAAAGTTCCAGCCCCAACCAAGAAAAAATCTACTAGTAAAAAAGTCCGCAGAAAAAACAAATAGTTAGTCGTTGAGTTATAAAAATAAAACACCCAGCTTTTAGGCAGGGTGTTTTAAGTAGGAGAGATTTAGCCATAGAACTTTTATTTTGTCTAAAGGGGCTATTTCTGGTATAATTTAAGTATACTTGCCTGTTGTTAGGTAGCATAATAAATTTCACTATGTCATCTCATTTACCAATATCTCAAGAAGAACTAAAAAAGATTCTTTTTGATTCTAAAGCAATCAAAGAGAATGATTGGAATGAAGCTCAGGACAACGCTCACCGTCGTCGTCGGGGGATTGAGGAAGTTTTGATAGAGCGGGGCTTTTTAAATATTAATTATTTGTATGAATTGATCAGTGATTATTTACAGGTTCCTTTTATCAATTTACGTAAAAGAAAATTGGATCACGAAGTTCTCAACATAATTGATGAAAAAACCGCTAGAAAAGCCCGTGCCATTCCTTTTGCTTTAGAAAAAGGCAAACTTAAGGTAGCTTTTGTTGATCCTAGAAATAAAGAAAAATTGGAGATGGTGAAAAAAGTCAGCAAAAAGAAGGTAGATGTCTTTTTTACCAATTATAAAAATTTCCTTTTTGCCTCTCGTCTTTATCAAAAAAATATCCAAGAGGAGCTTAATCAGATATTGGATAGCAAGGTATTAAAAGTAGATGGTAAGCCTACTGAGGTAGAAATACCGATTATTAAAATTATTGACACTATTTTAGAGTCAGCTCTTTTCGATCAGGCCTCAGATATACATATTGAGGCCTTGCCTGATGCAGTAGTAATTAGATTTAGAGTAGACGGTGATTTACACGATGTAGTAGAATTACCCTCATCAATTCATGATGCGGTGGTGGCCCGTATTAAGATTCTGTCTAATCTTAGGATTGATGAACATCGCGTTCCTCAAGACGGTCGTTTTTCTTTTAAAATAGAAGATGAAGAAGAATCAGTTAGAGTCTCAGTTTTACCGGCTTTTTATGGAGAAAAAATAGTTATGCGTCTGATGACCGATGATGCTCAAAACCTTAGCTTGGAAGATTTGGGTTTTTTACAACACAACCAGGATATAATGATGCGCCAGATTAACAAGCCATTTGGTATGATCTTAGTGGTCGGTCCAACCGGCTCTGGTAAAACCACTACCCTATATTCTATTTTAAATATTTTAAATACTGAAGAGGTAAATATCTCCACCATTGAAGATCCTATTGAATATGGCGTTCATCGGGTTAATCAAACGCAAATTAATCCCAAGGCCGGTTATGACTTTGCCAATGGACTGCGCGCTTTGCTTAGGCAGGATCCAGATATTATCATGATTGGCGAAATTCGTGATAATGATACAGCTCAAGTAGCAGTCCGAGCTGGTTTGACTGGACATTTGGTATTGTCCACACTACATACCAATAATGCTACCGGAGCTCCACCTAGACTATTGGATATGGGAGTAGAACCATTTTTGGTTGCTTCCACTCTCAATTTAGTAATTGCTCAAAGATTGGTTCGACGCATTTGTTTAAATTGTATTGAGAGTTTTAAATTAAATAAAGATCAGCTCAAGGCCTTAAGTAAAGAATTTGATCTAGAGGCCATGTTTCATCGTTTTAAGGGATTAAAAGTCATAGAAAGTAAAGTTGACTCTTTCGCTGATCTGACTTTTTACAAAGGCAAGGGTTGCTCTCGCTGTAATAGTTCTGGTTATAGCAAAAGAATAGCCGTTTTGGAATTATTGGAGAATACTAAAAAAATTCAGGACTGTGTTATTAAAAGTAGTAGTTCTTCAGAGTTAAAAACTATAGCTAAAGAGGATGGTATGATTACTATTTTTGAGGATGGTATGCAAAAAGTTCTTTTAGGTATGACGACCATTGAAGAAGTATTACGTATAAAAAGAGAATAAAATAATATGGAATATATCAAAGATCAAACTAAAAAAGATGATACTACTGGCACTTTGGATCTTAGTAAATTAAGTGGCGAGGGAGAATTGACCAAAGGAGCTTCTCAGATGTCTTCTTTTAAGTTTTATTTAACTAAGCCATCGGCTCAGTGGGTAAAAAAAGAAGTCGTTGATAAAAATAAAGACACTGAGGTTAATAAAGACACTGCGGTTAAAAAAGACACTGAGAATAAGAAAAAGGAACTACCCAAGAATGTTTCCAAGGAATTATTAAAAAAGCCGATTCATAAAAAAGCTATTTTTCTATTTAAACGGGTTTCTTTAACGGATAATATGCTTTTTATGGATAATATGTCTACTATGCTAAGAGCCGGTCTATCACTCACACCATCTTTAAAAACTATTAGAAATGAGATAAGAAATAAATATTTTAAGGAGGTCTTAGAGTATTTATATAATCATATTGAAAATGGTCAAACTTTGTCTACTGGTATGAAACACTATCCCAAAGTTTTTCCTGATATGGTCATAGCGACAGTAGAAGTAGGAGAAAATACTGGCATGTTGTCTGATACTTTTGGTCATTTGGCTGATATTATGAAAAGACAAAAAGCTCTTCGTAGCAAAGTACTGGGAGCAATGATGTATCCGTCTATTGTTATATTAGCTTTGTTGGCAGTAAGTGTGTTTTTATCTATGGTTATATTTCCCCAGTTGATTGGATTATTTGAAGCTTCGGGAGTAAAATTACCTTTTATTTTAGTGGCTGTTAACGCCATAAATTTTACTATTAGTAACTACTGGCCATACGTATTAGGGGTTTTTGTGGTTATAATAATTTTGACTAAAGTAGTGTTTTCTAAACCAGGTCCCAAGTTATTATGGCACACAGCTTTATTAAGAGTGCCTTTTATTGGAAAATTAGTCAGAGAATTAGCCCTGACCCGTTTTGCTGGTAATCTGCAAGCTCTTTTGGCTGCTGGTTTGGCCATTGTTCAATCTATGGAGATAGTGGCTAAAACTTTAGGCAACATGAAATATAAAAAAGAAATTTTAATAATGGCCAAAGAACTGGAAAAAGGAAAAACTTTGCAAAGTGCCATGGCCAAAAGACCAAAGTTATTTCCATCTTTGACTATACAATTAACGCAAGTGGGTGAAACAACTGGCCAGCTAGAAGAAATATTATCAAAAATTGCAAGATTTTATGAGGATAGAGTTAATGGTGTTTTGAATAATTTATCTACAATTTTAGAACCAGTTTTATTGGTAATTGTGGGCATAGCAGTGGGCTTTATCGCAGTTTCTGTTATTGGGCCAATGTATGAATTAACTAATTCTTTCGCTGATTAATTTTTATGCTTATAAAAAACAGAGATGGCGTCACGATGTTGGAATTGTTAATAGTGATTATGTTGGTATCTTTGATTGCTAGCATGGGGTTTGGTGCTTATAAAATTTGGCAGAGAAAAATATTACTTATAAATACTCATGATGAAATAAAAAGTGCATTAATCAGAGCTCAACAATTAGCTACAGCTGCTTCTGGTAGTAGTGATTGGGGGCTGCATTTAGCTACTTCATCTTATACTATTTTTCCTGGTAGTGTTTATAATCCTCTTAATGCCAATAACAAAATTTGGAATTTGGAAAATGTAGAAATTCAAAATCCAGAAAACACATTTTCTAATGCTTGGGGAGTTTATGGCCCAGATGTAATTTTTTCCAAATTTGATGGAGAGGCTAATAATACCGGCACAGTGTCAATCATTTTGGGCACGGATTCTAGTTATAATAAAAGTATAGAGGTTAGAGCACCTGGTCAGATTGATTAAATTATGACAAAAATAAAAATAAAAAATCTTCAGGGGTTTTCTATGATGGAGTTATTGGTGAGTATATCTTTTATAGCTTCCATGATCGTTTTGGTATTATCCGTTAATGTTTCCAACAATAAATTGAGATATATTAACGAAGAAAAAACCAAAGCCCTTTTCTATACCATAGAATCAATGGAGGCCATCAGACTGGTGGATTGGGTTAATCTATTACCGGGGGATTACGCTATTAATTTAGTGGGCAATAATTGGGTAGTGAGTGAGGGTAGTCAAGTTTTAGATGGTGTCTATACTAGAACTATTACAGTTTCTGATGTTTATAGAGAAAGTTATGGTAACGGCCAAGTTTATGGTGATATTGTGGAGGCGGGGGGTTATTTAGATACAGATACTAAAAAAATTACTATTAATATCAGTTGGAATAGTAAGGCTGGTATAACCGAGCAAGAGGAAATGGAAACCTATTTACATCGCTGGGCAGCTAATCGTTGGGTCCAAACCGATTGGGTTGGCGGAGCAGGACAAATAGATTGGTTGGATGAAACTAGGTTTTTTTCTAAAGAGCAAGGCGTAGATGTTTCTGTAGCTGGCATTACTACTTTACAGCTTGGTTATATTGATTGGAGCAATACCACCACCACGGATAATTTTGATACGCCTAGTAATTTTGATGACAATGATGTAACTGAGAAAGATGGGATTGCTTACCTAATCACAGAAAATAATCCTTCTGGAGCTGAGCTATTTATATTAGATGTCAGTGATCCTTATAATGTTTTTGAAATATCATCTATAGATGTTGGCGCCTCTATTAATGGTATTAAAGTAGATGACCATTATGCATATTTGGCGACCTCTGATAATGTGGCTGAATTTAAAATTATAGATATTAATAATTTGGCCAATCCTTATATATATAACAGTTATAATTTGCCGAGCAATGATGACGCTATTGATTTAGCTCTGACAGGAACAGAGATATACATAGTCCAGGGTGATGATTTATATTCTTTAAGTATTTTAAATCCGGCAAATATTCAGCTATTAGATTCATTGGATTTAGATGAAGGCCTGGATAAATTATTTTTTTCAGACACCTATGTTTATCTGGCCACCTTAGATAGTGAAGCGGAATTTCAAATAATTAATGTAGTCAATCCGGCGGATTTAAATTTAGTGGGCATCTATAATTTACCTGGTGCACTCAAAGGAACAGACGTAGTGGTCAGAGGAGATAAGGCTTATATATCAACACAAAATAATGGTAGCGGATCTGAATTTTTTGTCCTAGATGTTAATAATCCGGCCACGCCTATTTTTTTGGGTGAATACGAAGTTAATGAAACAGTGCACTCTTTTGCTTTAGTAGGCCCTTATGCTCTTTTGGGGACCAATTTTTTAGAGGAAGAATTAAATGTTTTAAATGTTACTAACCCAGGTAGTATTTTAAAAGAATTTGGTTTTAATTTAGAGGGTTATGTATTAGGCATGTCAGCTAATTGCTCTATGATTTATGCCGCTACATCCAGTAACATCGGGGAGTTCTTTATTATTTCCACAGAAATAACAGATTGTGATTATTCTACTAGTGGTATTTTAGAATCTTCTACCTTTGATGCTGGTAATGCCACTAGTTCTTATAATTGGATTTCATGGTCTGGTCAGGAGCCACTAAACACCGATATCCGTTTTCAAGTGGCTACTAGCGATAACGCTGGTGGACCTTGGGTGTTCACAGGGCCAGATGGCACTAGTGCTACTTATTATACAGATAGTAATGGTGAATATATAGATTATGCCAGCCATGCTTCCAATCGATATATTAGGTATAAACTTTTTTTAGATAGCCAAGCGGATTTACAAACGCCCATTTTAGATGAGGTAGCCATTAGTTATTCAGAAAATCAATAGTATGAAAATTTTTGTAAAAAATAAACGCGGATTCACTTTATTAGAAACTATAATGTATTTATTTATAGCCACTATTTTGATGATAACGATTTCTGGTTTGGTTTTATCTATTTTTAATGCTCGTCGATATTTTATATCAATAAACGATGTTAATCATAATGCTAGATTTATTATTCATTATTTAACTAATCGGATGCATAATGTGGATAATATTGTAGATGTTAGCCCAGCAGTTGAAAAATTTCATTTTTATCAGATACCTAGTACTCGTTTTAGTATGGAAATTTCCGGAGAGGATTTTGTATATCGCGAAGGGCAAGACACTGGAGCTGGTTTCCCAGAGCAGCCAAGTTTAGCACCAGTTGTATTGAATAATTCCAATATTATAGTTTCCAATTTGTCGTTATTAGCAGTCAATGATTATCAAGGCGCCACTAATCAAGGAGTGCAGATAAATTTTACTCTAAGCACTGGATCGGCCAATGATCAATTTGGGTATTATCAAAAAAATTTCTCAACTTTTATTAGTATTAGATGATGTATATTTATTTTTTAAAAAATAAAAAAGGTGCCGCTACTCTCATATCAGCTATTTTTGTAGCTTCGGCTATGCTGTCTATATCTTTGTCTTTATCTTTGATTTCTATTAATATGAGAAGCAGTCTTAATTCATTTGTAGATGCCACACATACTTTTTACGCGGCTGAATCTGGAGTAGAAGAATCTTTAATCCAGTTGAGGAAAGAGCCAAATAATTATATTTTTGAAGACCTTTTGATTAATGGTATATCAATTCAACGTAATTTCATTGAAAATTATTGTGAAGGTGAGTCTTGTCGCTCTTTGATAGAAGCAACAGCTTCCACTACCCAAGCGACTAGAAAAGTAAGGTATTCTTGTGCCAAGGATATATCCAATTGTACTTGGAGTGAACTTATTCCCTAACTATTTTTTGGGTGTTTATAAATTATTGACAATCTTTTGTAAAAAGCTAATAATGAAAATGGCTAAGGGTAAAAACCCTTATTTTAATCAATAAAAGTATGTTTAATAGAAGAAATAAGCTAGTTTTTGGTAGCGTGGTGATATTATTAACTTTGTTTTTAGTTGGCTGTCAAAGAAACAAGGCTCAAGATTTAAATTTAGATAGTAATGATCAAGCTTCAACAACTGACGAGTCTCAGAGCGAAGATCAAAAATTAATCGGCGGTGATCAGGATGCCCACGGTTGTCTGATAGCAGCTGGTTATTCTTGGTGTCAGTCCAAAAATAAATGTTTGCGAACTTGGGAAGAAACTTGTCCGATTGAGCAAACAGAGGCCAGAGAGTCAATTATTTTTGAAGATTTAGAATGGAAAAAGTATAGTAATGATTTTTTTGCTTATAGCGTTGACTATCCAACTATTGTCAATATCATGGGTAATAACTTGGATGAGCATGTAGAATTTAATGGCCAGTTAGTAGATAATGAATGGTGGCCTCAAATTTCTATTTCTCATTATAATAATGATTTTTATCGTCCCAGTACCGGGGCTGATGTTAGTCAGTGGGTCAAACCATTTCCTGGTTATGGGCAAGGAGAAAAGATTAGTATTGCCGGGCTAGATACTGTCCATTATGTCCAAGAAAAGACTAGCACAGCTTGGGCAACTGATTATTTTTATTTTATCAAAGATGGTCAGCTTTATAACATCACCATTATCCATACCAATGATCAAGAGAATTGGCAGATTTACAAAAAGATTTTAAATAGCTTTTCCTTTGAAGATTAAAAATATTTTAAATAGTTTTAAATAAATCTCCTTTTAGGGAGATTTATTTTTTTGTTAAATTTTTTTCAGATAATTTTTGGCTCCGGCTCTGGTTTGAAAATGGAGAGCGGCTTTTATATGTTCGCTTTGCGCGCCAGTAGATTTTAATTGATAGGCCAGAGTATTTCTCAGTATTTGCGGGTTGATATTAACTGCTGGTTTGATATTTTTGGAGTATTGAGAAATTATTCTCTCTACTGAGCGGACGCTTAAGGATTTATTTTTTGATTTATTTGATCTATCGAAATTTATGAATAGATAATCAATATCATCATGACGACTATCTAAGTATTTTTTAAGATGCATCCAAACGTGGGGGCTGAGATAGATAGAATTATTTTTTGATAAAAATAATTCTTGGCGGATGTCATCTACTTGTTGTTTTTTTACTTCGATTAAGCGCCCGACTTTTAAACCGGAGTGATAGAGTAATTCCAATAAAGCTTTGTCGCGTAAAGCTAGGTGACTATTTTTTTTGAGGGGGTTTTCTAAAAATTGGTTCAATATTTCATTATCCAATATTTTTAACTCCAGATTATGGTCAGATAAAAGGTCAAATTGGAATTGTTGATGTATAAAGTGTAGATAATTATTAATAATTTTTAAACGTAGATTTATAGTATTAATTTTTTGATATTTTTTTAGTAAATATTTAAAATAATTTTTTAGTTCACTGGCCGTCGCTTTTTTATTATTTAGCCAATGCAAAAACTGTCGGACATGCCAAAGGTAATTTTTGATGGTGGAATTTTTGAGATTTTTTGATTTTAAATATTTTTTATAATTATCCATAAGTTTATTTTAACATAAAACGACACAAAAGTAATTATATAGTCTTGGCTTCCAAACCTTGACTTTTAAAGATAAAAATGTTAACATAAGTCCGTATTTCGGCTGATAGCTGAGTATATAATTAATTTCCCAGTACTGGGCTTAGCCTGACCAAGTCTAATTGAGACCAAGCTCGGATTCGGGAGTAGAAAGGATAAATATGTTAGACAAAAAGAAAAAACAGCGGATTATTGAAAAATTTAAGATTCATAAGAGCGATACCGGTTCAGCTGAGGTGCAAATTGCCATTTTGACCGAAGAGATCAAAGAGCTGACTAAGCATCTTAGAGAACACAAAAAGGATTTTTCTTCTAGACGCGGGCTATTAGCCAAAGTATCTCTTCGTCACAAACTGTTGCGTTATTTGGAGAGAGAAGATGAAAAGAGATTTACCAAACTGGTTAAAGTATTAAAGCTTAAGATCAGCAAGAAAGAAAGATTTGATATAGAAGAAACTATAGAATTAGCAGCTGAAGAAGTGGATGGAGAAGAGGAACAAGAAGAAATCAAAGAATAAATTTAAAACCCCGGACCATTTTGCCTCAAGGAGGCTGTGTTACGGGGTTTTAATAAAATAATTAACAGTCGAGAGTTGGTAGGTAAGTATTAGATTGTCAGTGGTCTAATAATCTAATATTTGCCATATCAGCTCGACGACCATTTTGAAAGGAGCTCAAATATGAGTATCAAACAATTTAACACACAAGTTGCCGGGCAAGAACTAAAGGTAGAAGTCGGTAAATTAGCCAAACAAGCTCATGGAGCTTGTACAGTTACCTATGGTGAGACTGTAGTTTTAGCTACGGTTGTCAGTTCAGGCCAACCAAAAGAAGGAGTAGATTATTTTCCTTTGATGGTTGATTATGAAGAAAAAATGTATGCCGCCGGTAAGATTAAGGGATCTCGTTTTATCAAACGAGAAGGTCGGGCTACCGATGATGCGATACTTACCGGTCGTTTAATTGATCGTTCTATTAGGCCGTTGTTTAAAGAAAGTGAAAGAAACGATATACAAGTCGTAGTGACGGTTTTGTCTTATGACGGCATAAATGATCCAGTTTTTCCGGCTATCATGGCTACTTCGGTGGCCTTGGGGATTTCTCCTATTCCTTGGGGCGGTCCTTTAGCTGGACTGCAGATTGGCCGAGTCGAAAAAGAGTGGGTCATCAATCCTAGCGTTGAAGCTAAGAGTAAAAGTGATATTGATTTATTTGTTTCTGGTTCCAAAGATGAAGTGATTATGATTGAAGCTGGCGCTAACGAAGCTTTGGAAGCTGATATTTTTGAAGCGATTAAGTTTGCTGGTAAACACATTGCTAAAATCATAGATTTTGTAGAAGATATTATCAAAAATGTTGGTGCTAAAAAGCAGGAGTCTTTAAACAACCCAGAAAAAGAAGCGGTTATTTCTTTGGTCAAGGCCAAGGTAGATCAAGTTTTAGCTCAATATGATTTAAGCAATTGTTTTCATCCTGATAAATCTAAAATGAAAGCCTCGATTGATGAGGTGAATGAAAAAGTAAACCTAGTTTTAAAAGAAGATAATGAGGTTTCCAAGGATATGCGGGCTATGGGCTTGGCTATGATTGATGAAGCTCTCGTCAAGGCTTTTAAAGATTTGGTTTTAAAGCAAGGACAGCGACCAGACAAAAGAAAATTTGATGAGATCCGCGTATTGGAAGCCGAAGTAGGCTTATTGCCACGTACTCACGGTAGTGGCTTGTTTGCTCGTGGTGAAACTCAAGTATTGTCAGTGGTTACTCTTGGCTCTCCGGGAGACGAACAGACTCTAGATACTATGGAAGAATCTGGTACTAAAAAATATATGCATCATTACAACTTCCCTGGCTATTCTGTCGGAGAAGTAAAACCGCTACGTGGTCCTGGTCGTCGGGAAATTGGTCATGGTGCTTTGGCAGAAAAAGCTTTGGTGCCAGTTTTGCCTAAAGACGAAGATTTTCCTTATACTATTCGGGTAGTTTCGGAAGTATTGGGCTCTAATGGCTCATCATCTCAAGCTTCTATTTGTGGGTCAACATTATCACTGATGGATGCTGGCGTACCGATTAAAAAACCAGTAGCTGGTATTGCTATGGGAGTAGTGGTAGATGATAACAACAAGAATAATTATAAAATTTTGACCGATATTCAAGGTATTGAGGACCATGCTGGCCATATGGATTTTAAAATTGCTGGCACCAGAGACGGTATTACGGCTATTCAGTTAGATATAAAATTGGGTGGTATTAGTTATCAGGTGGTTGAAGAGACCTTAGCTAAAGCCAAGGTAGCTCGAGAGAAAATTTTAGATGTTATGGCGGCAGTGATTTCAGAGCCACGAGCCGAACTTTCTCCTTATGCTCCTCGTATTACTACTTTACACATTGATCCGGAAAAAATTCGAGAAGTGATTGGTACGGGTGGCAAAATAATCAATGAAATAATCGCCGCTTGTAATGTTAGTATTGATATTGAGCAAGACGGCTTAGTCATGATTACTTCTACTGATGGTGAAGGAGCCAAAAAAGCCCAGGCTTGGATTGAGGGGATTGTTAAGGAGATAGTGCCGGGAGAAATTTATGAAGGACAAGTTTTAAAAATCGTTACCGATAAAAATAAAGGCACAGAAATAGGGGCCATTGTTCAATTGACCCCCAATAAAGATGGTATGGTGCACATATCACAAATTGCCTACGAGCGAGTTAACAAGGTTTCCGATAAAATCAAGGTGGGTGATGTGGTTAAGGTCAAGGTAGTTGAGGTTGATAAGGAAAAAAACAGAGTTAGTCTTTCTATCAAAGACTTATTGCCTAAGCCAGAAGGATTTACTCCACCAGCTGACAGAACATCAAAGTTTAAAAAACCAGGATTTTTCAAAAAATAATTTTTGGCCATTTTAAAGGCGTTAATTTAACAGAGTATTAAAATTATTCTGTGGATTTTCTTAAACTAGTACAAAAAAAAGAGCAGATAGCTGACAATAAGATAATTATAGCCACGGTTATTTTGGTTGTTTTGATAATGTCGGCTATAGTATTTTGGCCAGGGGCCTCTCAACATAAATTACTCACTTATTTGCCGGAAGGAGCTTCTTTTTATTGGCACTGGACTAGTAAAAATTATTTTTCTCAGGATTTTTTAGCTCAGACCGAGGTAGATAGCCGGATGGATGAGCTAAAAAACATCTTGGGTAGTAATTTTTTGAATTTACAGGAAGTTTTGTGGTTTCAAGTAGATAATAATTCGGCCAATGATAATTATCTATTGAGGTTTTCCAGACTGCCACGGTCATATGTCAGAGATTTAGAGGATAGGAGATTGGATTTTAGGGTTTATAGCCCAGCCAAAAATATTTTGCTGATAAACAAAGGAAAAAGTATAGATAATTTGATAGCCAACCCAGACAAAACTGATTATTTTGACGCTGGTATGAGTATTTATTGGCAGAAAAATCAGGCACCGGATTTTTTACAAGAATTGGCTGGTACTTTAGAACCTTTATTTTCCACTAATGACGTTTTGATAAATTGGCAAAAGGTTTCGCTACAAAGAAACAAGCTTGTTTTATTGGAAGAACGAGCGGTCGGAGTCAAAGATTTCAAAAATTTTTTTACTCCGGCCGATTTTGAGCTAGCTTTTGGTTTTGGTAGCCAAATGTCTGATGATTTGGCGGGAAAAATATCCAATGATTTACTAAAACCATTTTTTGATTCCTTGCCTTATTATCATTTGAGTAAAACAGCCATTAAAGAACGTATTTTAAAGGATACTATTGTTTGGCAAAAAGGTGACGGCTGGCTTTTGGCTAGCCATCAGCCCTTCCGAGAGAATATTTTGGATTTTATCCATAATTTAAAAGTGGAAGAAGTAGCTAGGGTATTGTCTGATGGTACGGCTTATACTGAGCTGGTGGCCGCCAAGGATCAAACTATCATTGAACAGCAGATTAATGGTCAAAAAATCTTGCAAATTGATCAAATATTTCTTTGGGATATCGGCGAGCAGCATTATTTGACTAATCGTAGAGAAATGATTGAAAATTTAAGCTCTGATAACCATTATTTAGTCAATATTTTGCAAGATTGTGTTAGTATGGACGCTCAAATAGGAGATTTTATTTATTTAGCCACAGCCAATTTGCCGACTGGGCAAATAAAAGACTATTTATTGGATAATCAGGTATCTAAACTAGAAATGTTTTCCTTTGCTACTGGTACTATTTCCGGTCTAAACATTTGTTTTTAGGTCAATATTTATAACAATAGTGCTTGCACCCTATACTGAGCGTAGCGAAGTTGTACCATGTGGATAACTTGTTGATATATTTAAATTATATTTTTACTTTCTGTCAAATTATATTTTAATATGTTATTTTTTTAGCTAATATTAGTTAATATTCTACATTGACAGAAAAGTTATTATATGATATACTTACTATGTTGATAAGTAGATCTTTAATATCATTTTGAGAAAAAGGATTGTATATTAGCCAATTTAGTGTATAACCCTTTTCATTTTACTGTTCTATTTAAAAAATGGGAAAATGCCTTGACCATTTCCAAAAATAAAACAAAAATAAAAACATAAAAAGGACTATCCTTTCTACACGAAAGAATTGAGTATTTCAGCCAGAGGCTGATCCGCCTTTGGCGGAAATTGATTAGAAGTATTCAGCTCTTTCGTGTAGAGGAGTTAGCTCCATAGCACGGTAAAATGAGTAGCTCTGAGTCAAGATGAGCATCAAAATTACGCTTTTGCGAAAAAGTATTTGTCAATTCGACTTACAAAAAAGTTAAGCAAATCATAATTTGCATAAGCGCTAAAAGCGCACACACCAGCCACAAAAACAACAGTTTAAGGGCACCGGAGGTGCGCTTTTTCATTTGGGTCAATAACCTTGATTTGTTAGGGTTTATTTGCTAATATGTAAGGGTATTTTTAGGCTTAGTTTTAATCAACAAACCTATGAAAATGGACAAAAAATTTATTGAAGAGAGAAAAAATGATTTAGAAGCTAGAAAGACTCAGCTAAAAAAGGAGCTGTTTACTTCAGCTGATCAGGTGACAGAGAATGATTATGATGCTAAATTTATTGATTTAGGAGAAAAAGAGGATGAAAATGCAGCTGAGGTAGAAATGTTTGAAAAGAATTTATCAATGGAAAAAACCTTGGAAGTGTCTTTATATAATGTTAATCTAGCCTTAAAGAAGATTGAAGAAGGAAATTATGGTCTTTGCGAAAAATGTGGTGGACCGATTAATCCTGACCGTCTAAAAGCTTTCCCGTCAGCGACAGCTTGTATGAAATGTAAAGAAAAATCATTATAAATGATTAAACATTTTTTTATAGTATTATTACTTTTTGTTGTTGATAGATTTACTAAAATTTATATTCTAGAAAATCCATCACCAGAAGTTTGGGGTGGTTTTTTTGATTTACATATCAATCAAGAAATAGCTTTTTCTTTGCCGTTGACCTATTTGGTTCTTTACCCGATTATTATAGCTATTTTGGTGGTGTTATTTATATCTTGGAAAAAAGATTTTGCTAAGAAAAGTATCTTGATCTGGCCCTGGGCCTTAATTATTATTGGGGCGATTAGTAATTTATTGGATCGTGTCAGCTATGGCGGGGTGATAGATTTTATTAGGGTACCTTATTTTACGGTTTTTAATTTAGCCGATGTTTATATATCAGCGGGAGTGGTTTGGATATTATGGTATTATTGGTTTTATGGAAAAAATAAACAGGAAAATAAAGTAGCTTAATTTTTTAAGTAAGATATTTAAGAAGATGTGACTTGACATATCTTCTTTTATTTTCTAAGATACCAATAACCAAGAAAAGCGATTTGAGAGTAGCCGGCTTTTGTCAGCTAGGCACGGGTTAGTTTTTGTTTTGATTTTCAGCGGGGGCTAAAGTCAAGGCAGATCATTTAAGTCGCTTTTCTTGGGTAGAAAAGTGATTTTGTATGAAAAGAGTATACAGTATAGCGCCTTATGGACTCAAAGGCATATTAGTAGAAATTGAAGCCAATTTGAGTCGGCATTTACCTAAAATTATTATAGTCGGATTACCCGATGCGGCCGTTTGCGAAGCCAAAGAAAGAGTTTGGGCAGCTATTGAAAATAGCGGCTTTAATTTTCCGCGCCAGAAAGTAGTTATTAATTTAGCGCCGGCTCAAATTAAAAAAGAGGGAGGTTCTTACGATTTGCCGATGGCTATGGCTATATTATTGGCTAGTGGAGTTATAAAAAATATTGAGCAAAACAGCGCCTTTATTGGTGAGTTGTCTTTAAATGGTGATTTAAAATCTGTGCCAGGTATTTTGGTCATGGTCGCTAGCTTAAAAAAGATGGGATTTAAGCAAGTATTTTTGCCTAGAGTAAATAGCAGAGAAGCTTCGGTGGTGGAGGGGATTGATATTTTCCCAGTACAAAATCTTTTAGAGCTAGTCAATCATTTAAATGGTGATAAAAAATTATTGGTCAGTGAAAACATAGCTTTTTGTCCAGAAAAATCTTTAGGGGAAGTTGATATGGCTGATATCAAAGGGCAAGCTCAGGCTAAAAGAGTTTTAGAAATTGCCGCCTCTGGCGGACACAATGTTCTTATGGTCGGCCCACCTGGTGTTGGCAAAACACTACTAGCCAAAGCTTTCTTATCTATCTTGCCGGATATTAGTTCGTCGGAAGCTTTGGACACCAGTAAGATATACAGTTTGGCTGGCCTTTTGTCCGATGATCGGCCAATGATAAATAGTCGGATAATGAGAAAACCACATCATTCGGCTTCGGTAGCGGCTATTATTGGTGGTGGCGCTTGGCCTAGACCAGGAGAAATATCTTTGGCCCACAATAATGTTTTATTTTTAGATGAGATTTTGGAATTCCCCAGACAGATACTAGAATCTTTAAGACAGCCACTTGAGGATAAGATAATTACTGTTTCTAGAGCTAAAAGCAGTTTAGATTTTCCAGCCAATTTTATATTACTAGCTACTGCCAATCCCTGTCCTTGTGGTTTTTTAACTGATAGACACAAAACTTGTCGTTGTAAAGATAGTGATATAAAAAAATATCAAAAAAAGTTATCCGGTCCGCTTTTAGATCGGATAGATTTGCAGCTATTGTTGGACAGAGTAGAGCAGGATGATTTGATCGCCGGCCCGTCTTATGGTGAGTCTTCCACTTTGATAGCGGGTAGAGTAAAAAGAGCCAGAGCCATTCAACAGCAGAGATTTTCTCAGAGTAACAATCAGTTAAATAGTGATCTAAATAATAAATTGGTTTATAAATTTTGCGATATTTCTGAGTCTAGTCGGCAGATATTAGCTCAGGCTATTAGAACTTTGGATCTGTCGGCACGGGCTTATTTTAAGATTTTAAAGGTAGCTAGGACCATCGCGGATTTAGAAGCCAGCTCCAAAATAGAGGATAGTCATATTTTAGAAGCTTTACAGTATCGAGCTAAAATTTTTAATTAATTTGATTTTTTATATTTTTTATGTTATAAGGAAAGTGTCGGTAGTTCTTTAATAAAATAATTCTCTTCAGGACTTCAGACGGGAGTTATTCCTTTCTGGTGTCCTGAAGAGAATTTCTTGGACACTGTTAGTGTTTGGGGATACTTGTCGAAGGTTTCCTATAGAGTATTCTCTACCCAGGCCTGGCAGTCTAATCAACAAGCATATGTTTCGTGCACTTTACGGATTTTTTAATCTGATATTTATGTTGATACTGTTCAAGATATTTGCCCCCGAGGTTTTTGATTTAGCAATTCAATTGCTAATTACTATTCTAAGCTTCCTCAATGAAGCCGCTGGTTCTTTGTCCACCGAGGGCATGCCAAACACTTTTCCAGAGGGTTTATAACCTCTGGTTTAGCTAGAAGTATGAGGTCCGATTCACATCGGCCTCTTCTTTTTATAAATAGAAATCGTCGCAAAAGATTTTGCGACGATTTATTAGCTGGTTGAGCAGCTTGACGGGGGCATCAGCTATACTTGTGCTCTTTTTTGTAGATGTTTCGGTTGGACCGAAGCATTGACCAAAAGAGTAAAGCACACAATGAGTTGCTGGCGATATTGATGCTGGCCGTCAGGTTGTTTGGAGAGGCAATATGCCAGATAAAGGAGATGAGTGCCACCAGGAAACAGACAATAGCCAAATAGGCTTGACCGTCTTCCAAGCGGTTGGTGGTCCAGGTCTTTTTCCTTTTGTCGACCTGGACCATCCAGCTGACTATATTGAAAATAAAAGCCAGCGACATGAAGAGCCATAGCCACATAGTCGATTCCTCCCTATGAGTGGGTGGTTTAGAGTACAGGATAATTAATTGTATATTATATTATAAATATAGTTATTTGTCAATAATATAGGTGAATAGCTAAAATTATGTTACTATACTTTTATGAAAAAATATATTTTAGCTATTATAATAATCATTGGTCTGGGTTTGTGGTGGGCTTATCAAAGTAGCCGTCCGGAAATAATAAAAATAGAATTACCAGTCGCTCAGGATTTTGATAATTTTGCTAATGAAAATTTTAATCCAGAGTTAGTAGTCAATGATGTGCCCGAAGAGCTAGAGGTAACTGAAATACCAGAAACAGCCGATGAAATTATGGAGCCAGAACCAATAGTCAAACAAATAAACGATGTTAATTTGGCTGTACCTTTTACATCTCAGGCGCCCACGGCCAATTGGGAGCAACCTTTTCAGGACGCTTGTGAAGAGGCTAGTATACTAATGACGGTTTATTATTATCAAAATAAAAAAATGCCGTCAGCCCTAGAGGTAGAGAGTATTTTAAATAGTATGGTAGATTGGCAGGCTGAATTTATGAATGGCACTCATGATATTACTATTGAAGAAACTGGTCAATTGGCGCAGGGATTTTTTGATTACCAGGCCAAAGTAATACCCAATCTTACAGCCGAAAAAATCCGGGAGTTTTTAAGAATGGGGCAGCCAATGATTGTGCCGGCTAACGGTCATATTTTGGACAATCCTTATTTTAGTGGTGATGGTCCAGATTATCATATGTTGGTGGTCAAAGGATTTGTGGGTGACAAATTTATTACCAATGATCCTGGTACCAAAAGGGGGGCGGACTTTATCTATACAGAAGAAAATTTGTTGGCCGCCATAGCTGATTGGGATAAAGAAAAGGCCCTGACAGTCGGGCCTAAGGTTGGTTTGATTTTGTATAAAGACTAAGCTAGTTTCGTATGGTTTATGTTTAGATTAAAATCATATTTTAAATACTCGGCAGCTTTTTGGCAGTAGTTCATGCGCTCTACAAAGATAGAGAAATAGTCCATAATATTGGTGACCTTGGTATCAAGGGTTAAAGACAAAGTAATGGTCTTTTTTTTGTTGTTTATATTTAGATGATTAGCCGTGACAGCATAATTTACTCGATCATGGATATCTTCTTTTATTTTTTTGTTATTTTTAATAACCACGCGGTTTCTATGCACATCAGATTTATCGGCGATAATTAAACAGGCTGTTATTTTATCTACTATTTTTAAATCATCTTTATCGTGAGAAACTATGGCTTGGATGATTCTAGATATTTGGACTGGGTCGGCTTGGTTGATGTAGCATTGAGAAAAAAGCATACCTGCCCAATAATGATGCTGAGTGCGTCCCAAAAAATTGCCCATATCATGACACCAGCCCGAGATTGCAGCAATTTCTTGGTCTTTGGCGCTTAGGCCTACGGCTTTGGCCAGTATTTTAGAGCGGTCACCGACAATATCCAAATGACGACGACCGTGATCAGTGTAACCCAAAGAATGCATATATTTATCCGTTTGATCTATAAAAGAATTGATCCGCGGATCTTTTTTTATATCTTTTAATTTTAATTCCATCAGGACTTATTTTTTTAGGGCGTCTTTTAAAGTTTTTCCAGCTTTAAATTTTGGTACCACTACCTTGGGTATCTCTATACGTTCTTGGGGGTTACGAGGATTGACACCCATCCTGGCGTGTCTTTCTCTGGCAGAGAAAGTTCCAAAACCAGTTAGTGTCAACTCTTTGCCACCCTTTAGCCTTTCGATAACTAAATCTTCGAAAGCCTGGAGGACGTCCTCAGTCTCTTTTTTACTGATGCCGGCTTTGATAGCCACTGTTTCTATGAGCTGAGCTTTATTCATAGAGTTATGTTAATTGATTATTTCTCTTAATAATTTTATCTTCTTAGTTTGATGAGTCTTATTATCTATTTCTAATAATACTGCATTTACTTCGATTTGACCAGATGTTGGTAAATCATGTCTAATTTTGGTTTCAGTTAAAAATTTTTCAATAATTATATCAGCTTTTACACCTAAGACCGAAGGGTGGGCTCCAACCATACCAATATCGGTGATATAGCCAGTACCCTGGTCTAAAATTTGAGCATCAGCTGTCGGAACATGAGTATGAGTACCCAGGACAGCAGATACCCGACCGTCTAAATAAAGACCCATGGCTCTTTTATCGCTAGTAGCTTCAGCGTGCAGATCGATGATAATATTGCTGTCTTTGGGTATTTTTGTTAGTAAGTAATTTATTTCAGTAAAAGGATTGGCCAGAGTTGTTTCGTTGTCCATAAAAGTGCGGCCATTTAAATTTATGACAACTAGCTTGGTGCCATTTACTTCACTAATTTGGAAAAGATATTTTTGGGGACAACGACTATCATTGGCTGGAGCAGCTATCTGATAATTTGTTTCTTCGGCTAGTTTGTCTAATTCGTATTTTTTCCAAATGTGATTGCCACCAGTAAATATTTTAACACCAGCCCCCGATACTTCTTGTAGTGTCTTCGGTGTGACGCCTTTATTGTGGGCCAGATTTTCTACATTAGCAATAATAATATCGGGCCGATATTTTTTCTGCCAAAGGGGGGATATATCTTTGACGCCTTTTCTACCCAACGATCCGGATATATCGCCAAAAAATAATACTTTAGTACTACCTAGCATATTCAGTTATTCTTTTTTCTCTAATAATAGTTACTTTGATTTCGCCAGGATATTTGAGGTCATTTTCTATTTTATTGGCAATATCTCGGGCCAATTTTTCACTAGCATAATCATCAATTTGCTCTGGAGAGACAAAAACACGGATTTCTCGGCCAGCCTGGATAGCATAAGCTTTTTCTACTCCAGCAAATGATTTGGCAGTATCTTCTAGTTCGGTTAGACGCTGGATATATTCTTCAAAAGAATCGCGACGAGCACCCGGTCTAGATCCAGAGATGGCATCGGCTATTTTTACAATAGTTCCTTCCAGTGTCTTGGGGTGATCTTCATGATGGGCTAGTGACATATAAGCCACTTCTTCTGGTAAACCAAATTTTTTCATCAGATCATAACCAATTTCTGGATGAGATCCTTTGATTTCATGGTCTAGGGCCTTACCAATATCATGGAGTAAACCACCTTTTTTACAGACACTGACATCAGCCTTAAGCTCAGCAGCCAAAAGACCGGCCAAATAGGAGACTTCTAAGGCGTGTTGTAATTGATTTTGTCCGTAGCTAGTACGGTATTTTAAGCGACCGAGTATTTGTAGTAATTTATTATCTAGGCCGACTATGCCAGCTTTGTAAGCAGCCTCTTCTCCAGCTTTTTTTATATCAACAGCCAATTCTTTTTTGGCGGTATTAACAGTTTCTTCTATTCTACCCGGGTGAATACGGCCGTCAGCCATCAGTTTGTCCAGAGTTCTTTTGGCCAAGTGGCGGCGGATAGGATTAAAAGCAGAAACTAAGATAGTATCTGGAGTGTCATCAATGATGATTTCTACGCCAGTTAACTGTTCAATTGATTTGATGTTTCTACCTTCACGGCCAATGATACGTCCTTTCATTTCTTCATTAGGTAAAGACACAGAAGTAGTGGTAGTCTCGACAGTGTGGGGAGCAGCACAACGTTCAATGACGGAGCTAAGCATTTCTTTGGCTTTAGCTTCCATTTCTTCAGAGCCTTGCTCTTCCAATTTTCTCATGCGTTGCAACAAGTCATCTTTGATACGCACTTCGGTATTTTTGATCAGTATCTCTTTGGCTTCTTCTTGAGAAAGGGCAGCCACTTTTTCCAGTTTATCCAACTGTTGTTGGCGGATTTCTTTTATTTCCGCCTTGTTTTTTTCTAATTGTTTTTTATCGTTAGCTATTTTTTGCTTATCGCTTTCTAACTCCATCAGTTTTTGGTCAAATAGACTTTCTCTTTTGGTTACTCTATTTTCCAAATCCTGTAAATTTTTACGACGTTCTTTTTCTTCGCCTTTAGCTTCTTCGATAACTTTTAAAGACCGTTCTTTTGCTTCCAAAAGAATATCAGCCGATTTCTGATTGGCTTTGGCTAGGATTGTTTCGGCTTTTTTTTCAGCCGAGCTTACTCTTTGACTAGTAAATAGTTTTTTTATAAAAAAACCAAGAATCGCACCAATGATTAGGGCGCCAATTAATTGAAGTGGGTTCATTATTTATAAACTTTCCAGTTTACTGTTTGTAGATTGCAGCCAATGGCTAAAAAATCTATCTCAATTGATAGCTATACTTATAAATAGAGATTATTTTTTTGGTATGCATTTGCCAGATTGGCTTTGAAATATTTTGAAATTATAAGAGAATTTTCCAGAATAAAACTTCAACAAAGTTCAAAACAGTAAATTAATTTTATTAAATTTAGTGAGGATTTTACTATTTTTCCCTTAATTTATAGTATTTGATAGTATCCTCATTGCTGAGAATAACATAATCCCTATTAAAAATCAAGACCATAGGTGCTGTCATAAATTCAAAGACCATCAGCTTAATGTATGACATCAGTTGAAGTTTTTCAACTATCAATTGGTGCTATACGCTGATGGTCCAGTGATGAGTTGTTTAAAACTAGAGTTTAAAAACTCTAACACTCACCTTGAGCAGAATATTAGCATATTTTGAAAATATTGAAAAGTATTTTTAAAGATTATTTTATTATCTTGTCTATCAGTCCGTAAGTTAGTGCTTCCTCGGCCGTCATGTAGTAATCTCGGTCAGTATCTTTTTCAATTTTAGTTATTTTTTGGCCAGTATGATACTGCAGTATTTTATTTAGGCGATCTTTTAGTTTGAGGATTTGCTCGGCTTTTATTTTTATATCACTGGCTTGTCCGCTAGCGCCACCCATGACTTGATGAATCAAAATTTCTGAGTTGGGCAGAGCAAATCTTTGGCCTTTGGCACCACCAGCTAAAAGTACGGCCGCCATAGAAGCGGCTAGTCCGACACAGATGGTTGAAACCGGACTTTTGACATGTTGGATGGTGTCGTATATTGCTAGTCCATCGGTGACCGATCCGCCCGGGCAGTTGATATACATCTTAATCGGATTTTTGTTGTCTTGAGCATCTAGAAAAAGCAGTTGGGCAATAACCAAATTGGCGATCCGGTCGTCAATGGCGTCGCCTAAAAAGATAATCCGGTCTTTTAAGAGGCGAGAGTAGATATCATAAGCTCTTTCACCGCCGGGGACTTTTTCAATGACAGTTGGTATAAGCATAAGTTTTTATATTATTTTTAATTTATTATTATCATAAACCAGACGGCCTGACAAGGAGAACCCAGCGGCTTTTTTATGGCCACCACCGCCAAAAATTTTGGCTAGCTGTGTCAGGTCAATATTCAAAGTAGTGCGCAGCGATCCTTTGATGACATTGTTTTTCATTTCTGTCAGGACCATTAATATTTTAGCATCTTTTAGAATATGTAAGAAGTTTATTATACCCTCGGTGGCTGTTTCATCAACTTGGCATTCTTTAAAATCTTCTTGATTAAACCAGGTATAAACAATGCCGTGATGTTTGGACTCACGTAATCTCTCCATGGCCCTACCCCATAGGCGCAGATGAGCTATATTGGTGTTGGTTAAGGCGTTTTTTACAATGCGATGTGGTTTGGCACCTTGCTTAGTCATTTCTGAAATAGCATTAAAACAGTGATAGCTAGTAGCTGCATTGGTAAAGCCATTGGTGTCAGTAATCATGCCACAGCTTAGTCCGGTCGCTATGTCGCTGTCCCAATCAATTTGCCAGTCCCTAAACAATCGATAGAGGACCTCAGCATTGGAAGATGCTTCTGGTATGACCAGATTCATATCGCCAAAATGGGGATTGGTAATATGATGGTCAATGTTTATTAATTTGTAGCCTTGGGGTAAAGCAGTCATCAGTTTGTCTACGCCGGCGTATTCCAAACTGGCGCAATCAACAGTGATTATTAGATCGTATTTTTTGGTAAATAATCTATGATCATCGCTAATCAAATGAGCATTGGGTAAAAAGGAAAATTTTTCTGGTAAAGGGTGCAGACAAAAACTAAAAACATTTTTACCTAATCTTTTAAGATAAGCCAATAAAGCCAAATTTGATCCCAGCGTATCACCGTCGGGTTTTTGGTGGGAAATAAGTAAAATATTTTGAGCAATATTTATTTCCTGTCTAATATTTTCACTGATGGTTTTGTGATTTTCCATAACGAGGTAGTTTAGCGGAAAAATAAGCTTTCGTCAATGATTTGGCTATAGATATTGACATAATGGTCGATATTTATTAGTATAGACAATTGGTTTGTACTATACATTTTTAGCTATAGAAAGGAGCTCTTATGTGTCAAAGTGGTCCGCCGACAGAACCAACTGGTTTTGCCAGGCTATTAGGGGTTAATACTTTGGGTATTTATTTTCCCGAGGAGAATAAATATGTGGTGGAAATCGATTCTTTGAATCGAGAGGCTACCAATTTCTTCGGGACTTTGCACGGTGGCGTTATCTTGGGTCTGTGTGACGACTTCTGTGGTATGCTTATTTACCATAAATATGGTATAAATACTGCCGTGACCATTGAGGTCAAATCGCACATTGTCTATCTTTTGCCGGTTCGGCCGACATCTAAGCTCACATTTGTTTGTGGCATCGGCTCGGAGATGTCGGGCATAATTTATTTGTATGTTAATGTGATATCAGGTGAAAAGAAGGTAGCAGAGATGACAGCCAAATGGCATCGCCGCTAAGCTTCAACAATCAAATAGCCCACCGCGTCAGACGTGGTGGGCTTAAAATTTATTCTTTTAAAGCTTCATCTATAGCACTGTATTTAAGAGCTCTTTCGTCTAGTTGCCAATTTATTTTTGGAACAACCCTTAGTTTTATATTTTTACCCAAATTTTTTTGGACATGGCCAGCAAATTTTTGGATCACTGCCAGTCCGGTACCGATTTTATTTTGGGGGATGATACTGAGATAGGCCGTAGCGTTTTTTAAGTCATCAGAAACAGTTACTTCAGAGACGCTGATTAACATACCGATAGGCGGCTCAAAATCACGGATAATTATTTTGTTTATTTCTGCACGCAATAGTTCGGCTACTTGAGGGATACGTTTATTCATATATTTCTTCAAAAAATTCTAAAGTGTCACCAATGGCAATAATCGGCTCGCCTTTATATTCCAGTCCGGCTTCATTTCCTTCGACTACTTCAGAGACCGCTTCTTTGGCTGATTGTAAGCTTAGGAGTTCTCCTAAGGCCTCAACTTGGCCATTTTTTAGTACTTTTATTTTACTCTTTTTGGTAATTTTACCAGCTGTTATTTTACCGCCGACTATCATAGAGTTTTTGGTAGATTTAAAGATTGCCAAAACCTGCATTTTACCAAGAAATTTGTGAATAGTTTTTTTACCTTTGATACTTTTTAAAATTTTCTCCACTTCTTCTAGTAATTTATAAATAATATCAAAATGGAGGATAGTAACATGTTTTTCATCAGCCAAAGATTTTAGATTTTTATTTTCTTTGATATGAAAACCAATAATCAAAGCATTGGTGGCGGCGGCATTTAAGACATCGTCTTCAGTAATTTGTCCTAATCCTTTTTTTAGTATTTGAATATTAGTATTAGGTACGTTTATTTTTGATAGTGATTCTTCAATGGCCTCGGCTGAGCCCAAGACATCAGATTTTATAATCAAGTTTAAATTTACGGCATTTTCATTGTTTTCCTTATCGCTATTTTTATTGATGCTAGAAGAATTCCTCATAGCCTTGCTTTGGGAACTCATTTCTTTGAGGCGAACTTTATATTGTTTTTTATCCGTAATAACTTCTAGTATTTCACCAATGCTTGGCAACTGTTTCAAACCTAGTATTTTAACTGGTGTAGCTGGGCCAGCTGTAGGCATTGCTTGTCCTTTCCAGTCCTGCATGATTTTTATTTTTCCTGGTACAGAGCCAACTAGAAACATGTCGCCTATTTTTAGTATACCAGCTTGAACCAAGACAGTGGCTACTGGTCCGGCGCTTTTATCAACGTGTGATTCAATAATAGTACCAACGGCATCACCAGATGGGTCAGCTTTTAATTCTTCCATGTCGGCTACTAGTATAATAGTATCTAAAAGTTCGGAAATATTTTTTTTGAATTTGGCGGAAATAGGTTGGCAAATAGTTTTACCTCCCCAGTCTTCGGGAATCATATTTATTTCTGACAATCCTTGTTTGACCCTATCGACATCTGCCCCTTCTTTATCAATTTTATTAATGGCTACTATATAAGGAAGTTTCTCTTTTTGAATAACGGAGATACTTTCTAGAGTCTGTGGTTGGAGCCCATCATCAGCGGCCACTACTAAGACTGCTATATCAGCGATTTGTCCACCACGACTACGCATGGCTTTAAAAGCTTCGTGGCCGGGGGTGTCTAAAAAAGTAATTAATCGATCTTTTTTACGTACTTGATAAGCACCAATGTGCTGGGTAATTCCACCAGCTTCTTGATCAACTATATTTGTTTCTCGGATTGCGTCTAGCAGTTTGGTTTTGCCATGATCAACATGGCCCATCACTACTACTACCGGTGCTTTGATTTCTTGTTGGTGTTCCGGACGATTGGTTAAGAGTATTTTTAATTTTTCTCTTTTGCTCTGCTCTTCTAAAATTTCTTCATTAGACCTAGTAACCTTAAATCCCAAATCCTCAGCAATGATAGTAGCCGTATCAAAATCAATTCTTTCATTTAAAGAAACCATAATGCCATTTTTCATCAGTTCGGCCATTAGTTTGGCAACGGGTAATTTCATTTTTTCGGCCAAGTCTTTTACGACGATAGTTTCGGCAATACTAAGTTCTTTGCTGACTGGTAGATTTTTGGCGCCTTGTGGTTCTTTGCCACGCTCTTCTATCTTAGATAATTCTTTTTGAAAGACTTCTTTTTTGGTGGCTTTTTTCCAAGCGGCCATAATTTTTGGTGCTAGCTTATCATCTACCTTGAGAGCTCTGGCACCAATATCAAAACCGAGTCCGGGTAGTCTTTCCAGGAGCTCATTAACGGTGACTTTGAGTTGTCTAGCTAAGGTGCTTACATTCATGATAGTAGAATGAAATAATTAAATACACGGTGCTAGAGTGTATGGTTAGTAAAAAATAGTATTTCGTGCTTACTTTACTAGAAATTACTAAAAAAGTCAATCATCTATGGGGTTTTTGGTCTTGACAAGGGTGGGTCATTTAGTGTAAATTTAACAGTCAAAATTAAAAAAGTCATGGATTTGTCAAATAAAGAATTGAATAGGTTGGTCAGCTCTTCTAATAATATATTGATTAGTGGACCCAGCAACCCTCATTTAGATGTTTTGGCTTCAGCTATAGCCTGGCAGTTTTTTTTATTGAAGGAAAATAAAAAGGTTGATCTTTGTTTTGATGGTCAGATTTCTCAATATACTTTCTTGCCGGAAAAGGTGGAGATTTTACAGACGCTAGGCAATTTGAATAAGTTTAAGATTATTTTAGATATTTCTAAGACCAAGGTGAAACAGCTTAGTTATGATATGGACAAGGACAATCTGACTATTGATGTGGTGCCAGAGGGGGGAGTTTTTAATGCTCAGGATGTAACGACCGATCGGGGAGAGTATAAATATGATTTGATTATTACTTTGGGCGCCGATGATTTGGAGTCTTTGGGTAAAGTATTTTCTGAAAACAGACATTTTTTCTATAGCCGACCAATTGTCAATTTGGATATCTCGGTGCTCAATGAAAATTTTGGTCAGCTTAATATCATAGAATCAAGCAGCACTTCTTTGGCCGAAGTATCTTATAATATTTTGTCAAAAAATATTGATCGTGATATGGCCACCTGTCTTTTGGCTGGCATGATCATGGCCACCAATAGTTTTCAATCTCCCAAAGTTACTCCCAGCAGTTTAGAGATTGCTTCTCAGTTGATTATCAAAGGTGCCAAGCGTGAACAAATCATTGAAGGATTGTATAGGACCAAAGACATCAGGACGCTGAAGAGCTGGGGTAAGGTTTTGTCTCGTTTACAAAAACAGGGCAGTATTATTAGTGCCCATCTCAATCACGATGAACTAGAAAATTTGCCCAAGGATTTTGCGGATATGGTCAAGGATTTGATACTGTCTACCCCAGGTGCGCAGGTGGCGGTTATATTTTATCAATTAGAGCTTGGTCAAACCGAAGCTTGGGTTTATAGTATTACCAATATCAATGCTTTTGATTTGGTCAAGGATTTGAGAGCAACTGGTAATCGTTATTTAGCCAAAGTAATAATAGATAAAGACCTGATTACCAGTCAGACTAAGGTGATAGAAATTTTGGCTAAAAAATTGGATATCATAAACAGTCTTTAAAATACTTCACAAAAAATGGTTGGTAGTTTATAATGTCTATGTTTTCCGTCAGAGGCGGACGGGTATTTACGTCCTGTAGCTCAGCTGGTTAGAGCATCACTCTTATAAAGTGGGGGTCCCGGGTTCAAATCCCGGCAGGACGACCATTTAATTAAATTGACACACTTATTGGTTTTTGGTAAAATTGTATAGTTAAACTAAACAAATACAAATATATGGGTACAAAATTAAAAAATAAAAGACTATCAGTTAAAAGACGACGTAGAAAGAAACTCAGAAGAAGAAATAGTCAGAAAAAGAAGAAATAGATTTTAAAACACATAACTTTTAAATTTTTAGTCCCGCCGCGTTTAACGCGGCGGGGTTTTTGTAAAGTTTAAACCCCTAGCTTCGGCCAGGGGTTTAGGGGTATGTCTCCAAACAGTCTTTAGGCGGCAGGGTTTTTATGGATCCGGCCGTAATCAATCCAAGAAACACAATGGGTTTCGACATATCGATTTTGGAAACAATCAATCTGTCCTAAAAGTGTGTCTTGGAAGTAGACGCCTTTTTCTACCCCGACTGTTTTGATGTCAAAATCATACCGCTTATTAGCTTCAAAGGTAAATCCTTTGATAGAAACTGGATGGTGGAAAAGAACAACTTGTCGCATGGCTATGCTCCTTTTACTATATGTAATGACAATTTTACTGATGTAAAAAAATAACCCCTAAATTATTAGGGGTTATTGGCTAGACAATAGTTTTTAAAAAATAAAAGTCTAAGGGGGTAGGAATACTTAAATGGATTTCGTATAAATATTAGCTTCATAAAACATTTTTATTAGTATAGCTTATTTTTTGAAAATTAAAAAGTTTAACTTGTGGATATTTTTATGAATTAGAAATTTTAGGACGAAGTATAATAAATATGTTATAATGTATATATTAATAAAAAATATATGAATAAGACAATTTATTTTGCCACTCGGGGATTTGCTATATTATTTATACTGATGACTGTTTTATTTGCCTTTGATTTAGGCAAATTTTCTTGGTTGGGATTATTGATGCATCTTTTGCCAACTTTGGTATTGGTGATAATTTTAGGCATTTCTTGGGTGCAGGAGAAAATTGGTGGTATCTTGTGGATTTTAGCGGCCCTAACTTATGTAGTAATAGCTTGGGGTGATGTCAACTGGCTGGCTTATCTACTGATGGCTGGCCCAGCTATAGTGATTGGTGGCTTATTTTTATGGTCTTCATTTATGAGCGGGGGAAATACTAGTTTACCAAAATTACCCAAACTATTTCCCAACGCTACTCCTTCTTCAAAATTAATGGAGAAAAAATAGAATTAATTATATTTTGAATAAAATGTCCTATCTAAATAAGGGCATTTTATTTTTGGAAAGTATTGATCCAGCCTTTCGCGAAAAGCTGGATTGATTTTTTACGAAAATTAGTGTATAATATTCCTGTTTTTTGTTAATTAATTAAGTAAATAGGAGAATAATATGCAAGACAAACTCAAGGAACTATTTATTTTCGCCTTAGAAGTAGCTGTTATTTCAGCTGTTTTGTATTTTGTCAGAGGACAGCTAGTAGAGAGTCATCACCGAGAGGTTAGTCATTATTTACCGATGTTGATTGATATTTCGTTTTTGGCATTATTTGCTAGTTTTGGTAGTCGGATGGCCAATGCTTTGGGCATCGCGCCAATGGCTGGCAAAATAATCATGGGCATTATTGCTGGTCCAGCAGTTTTGGGTGTACTCCAACCAGATGCTGAGGGCGTTGAGTTTGCCCGACTTATCGGTGTGTTATTTATTCTTTTTGAAGCAGGTCTTCATTTTGATATGGACCTTTTGAAAAAGAATATTATCATCGCCACTGTTGTGGCTTTCTGTGGCGTCTTGGTACCACTCATATCTTTTGCTGCTTTGGGTCACTATGTGATCGGATTGGACTGGGTACCCAGCATTTTCTTAGGGGGTATTTTTACCGCTACTTCCGTTGGTTTGTCGGTTGAGGCTCTCAAAAGAGCTGGTAAGTTGGACACCAATCTGGGTAATCAGATAGTGGGGGCGGCAGTAATTGACGACATTTTGGGTGTTATTATCTTGACCGTCTTGGCTAAGATATCTGATGCCGGCAATTTCGCCGAAGAGGCTCTTAACCCTTATGTTATGCTGACTATCGGTGTTGTGGTATTTTTGGCCGCTACCTATGCTCTGTGGAGTTTGGGTATCGCTCATAAGATCGCCGGTTATTTGGACCAGTGGTACGCTAAAAGTAGTACTGGTATCTATACCAGGTTTTTCTTTGGTATGTTGATGCTGGGAGCGTCGCTCTCAGCCCTCTTAGGTCTGGAACCAGTCTTGGGTGCTTTTGGTATCGGAGTGGTACTCTCTAAAGTAGACAACGAGATCAAGCATGATGCTTGGTCCAAAATCGAAGGGTACATGCACATCTTCGTTGGTGGCTTTTTAGTCAGCATTGGTACAATGTTACCACGTAGCTCCTTGGTTGATTTCAAGGTGTGGATGTGGGCCATATTATTCACTGTTTTGGCTTTCTTCGGTAAGTATGTAGTCAAATATCTTTTCAAAGATAAACAAGATGGCAAACTTGTTGGTTTGGCTATGTCTATCCGCGGTGAAGTCGGTTTGGTTTTTGTGGCTGTGGCTTTGGCCAATCATGCTTTGGATGCCACTATGGCTTCCGCTTCACTACTGGCCGTCATACTGGTAACAGTTTCCGGTGCTATCCTGTTTGAAAAACAGGTCATGAAGCAAGCTGTTCCAGAAAAAGCTGGCAGAGTTGAGAGTTCTACAGAATTATAAACAACTCATATATAATCCACTCCCCACCGGAGGCGGGGGCTGGATTTTTATTTTTCATTATTTATGTTAAAATATATTTATCATAGATATAATTTATGCTCACATATACATTATTTATTGTTGGTTTTTATTTTTTGATAAAAGGCGCCGATTGGCTAATTGAGGGCGCCTCTTCTGTAGCCAAAAAATTCAAAGTGTCCAATTTGATGATTGGACTGACAGTTGTATCCTTTGGGACTTCGGCACCAGAATTGGTAGTTAATATTTTGGCTTCTTTTAAAGGCAGTAGTGATTTGGCCATTGGCAATATTATTGGTTCTAACATTGCCAACATTTTGTTGATTTTGGGAATTGCGGCCATTATTTTCCCTTTAGCTGTTAGAAAAGGCACCGTCAACAAAGAAATTCCGCTCAATCTTTTGGCGGTTTTTGTGTTGTGGCTTTTAGCCAATGATCAATTGATCGATAATGTAGTATTTTCTACTTTATCTCGGATAGACGGAGCTATATTTTTGGCCTTCTTCGTTATTTTTATGTACTATACTTTGGGTTTGAGTAAAGTAGAAGGTGAAAGTGAGGAAGTAGAAAAATACAGCCTTTGGAAATCAATTTTGATGATAGTCGGTGGTATTGTTGCTTTAGCTTTGGGTGGCCAATGGATAGTAGATGGTGCTATTAAGATTGCTTTTAAATTTGGGATGAGTGAGTCACTAGTTGGTTTAACTATTGTAGCGGTGGGCACATCACTTCCGGAGTTAGCGGCTAGTGCTATGGCTGCTTATAAACACAAAGCGGACATTGCCATTGGCAATGTAGTTGGTTCAAATGTTTTTAATATATTTTGGATTTTAGGAGCGAGCGCTATTATTCGGCCGATTATTTTTTCTCCAGCGCTAAATTTTGATATTTATTTTATGGCTTTTATTACAGTATTATTATTTTTATTTATGTTTATTGGGAAAAAAATGATTTTACAAAGATGGCAGGGTGTGACCATGGTTTTTGTTTATATTTTTTATATAGGTTATATAATCATTAGGGGTTAATTTTATGGAAAATTTAAACAGTGAAAATTTATCAGGCTCTCGTCCAGAGATTTCTTATCCTGTCCATCCCACAGTCAATGTGCCACCACCTAGTGGGCTAAATGAGCGGATTTCTCATCATAGTGTTTCCCCGCGTCGTTTTCAGAGGAGGATTGTCTGGATTGTCTTAGCAGTTTTTATTTTAGCAATTTTGGGAGTAGGTGGCTGGTGGTATTATGCTCAGGGTCAAGTTTTGCTTTTGATGAAGCAAGCCAAGTGGAGCTGGGGGTTGGAAGATTTACAAAACTACCAACAGGATACTAATGTGTCCTTAGAAATTAAAAATCGTAGTCAGGGTGAACAGGATATTTATGCCATGTTTTTTGGCGGAGAAAAATTTAATTTGGATGTAGTTGGACACAATAAAAATATTGGTGCCAATACGGAGTCCGATGTTGATATTAAAGCCAAGACCGAAGGGTTTAATTTGGACTTAGGTTTGCAAGCCAAAAAAATAGAAGATAAGTTGTATTTTACCTTTAATTTAGAGGGTATTGAAGATTTGTTGACTAATATATTTGGGGCAGTAGATCAGGGGGGTGGGAGCTCTTTTAAGGATGCTTTCCAAAACATCTGGTTTGAAATGGATATTAATGATTCCTATAACATTTCTATAGATAAGGATAAACTCGCTCAGTTGAACAACAAATTTAATGATTATTTACAGCAACTTAAAAAAGATAAGATTTTTGATTTTACGGACTTAAAAGAAGATTCAAAAGGTTTTAGAAAAATTAAATTAACTATTAAGGAAGACAAAATAGAGCAGTTCATAATTACTTCTTTAAATTATCAATTAGAGGCCTCTCAGATATTTTCTGGACCAGAATCTAGCGATGTTTATAAGCAGACCAATGAGCAGTGGGTAAAAGATTTTGAGAAGATGAAAGTGGAGAAACCAGCTGATTGGGAGAAAATGAAACAGATGTTTAAAGCAGTTGAATTAGTAATTTTGATTAATCCAGACACCAAAAATATTCATGGTTTAGAAATAGCTTTAAATAATTTTGTCTTAGAAGCAGATGGCTATGCCACCATTTTTAATGGCAGTGTTAAGTATTTTATTGATAAAATTGATTCTTATGAAATCGTTAAACCAGCTAACACTAAACAAATAGGAGCATTTGGTGATCTCCTGATGGGTGCTCAAGTTTTTGCTGCACCGTCAAACAATGATTTTGAGGAATTAAAGAATAATAGTCTTAATCAGGATTTAGACAGTTATTTTACAGATACGGATGGAGATGATTTATATGATTATCTAGAATCTTTCTTTAGCACTGATATTAATAATTCAGATACCGACGGGGATGGATATTTGGATGGTCAAGAAATATCCAATGGTTATAATCCTACGGGGGACGGTTTGATGGATCCAGAAATGGTCAGCTACCTAAAAGAGGAGCGTTTGAGAGCTAAAAAAGAATATGTTCAATCAGATTTAAAAAAATTAATTATTGAGGCCATTCTTTGTGAAGACATACCAGAAAATTTACAATATGTAGCCGGTAATAATTGTGATGGTTCGGTAGCTCCGACAGCTGGAAATTTAATTTGTCCATCTTCATATTTTCGTTGGCCTGATATAACAGTTAATAATTCTGGATTTACATATCTTCCATGTAATTCAGATACTGATAATAATATTTGGGAATATGGTGCCACAAATGGAGATGTTACTATAATATGTAGTAGTTCAGAAATGAAATGTTTAGAAACTTAGTTTTATAATTAGTATTTGAAAACCACCCAGCTTCGTTAAGAAAATGGGTGGTTTTTTGGTAAGTAAAATTTATTTAATATAGTTTAGAGGATTTTGTCTAGCATCATTTACTCTCACCTCAAAGTGAAGATGAGGACCAGTAGACCAACCGGTACTACCTACCAAAGCTATGGTTTCGCCTCGGGAAACGTCATCACCAACTTCTACTAGTAATTTTGAAGCATGGCCATAAAGAGTTTTTATGCCGTTTCCGTGATTAATTACTACATTATAACCATAACCCTTGGACCAACCAGAGCGTTCTACTTTTCCAGCCTCAGCCGCATAGATTGGATTGCCGGTTTTATCACCAACGTCTAAACCGGAGTGTCCCCAATGGTAATATTGAGTAATGCGTTGACTCAAAATCGGCCAGAGCAGTTTACTGTCGCTATCGACTGTTGAGTCTGGTGGGATTACATCGCTGTCACTGATCACCGGTGGTTTGTAAGAAGACACTACGCGAGTCGGCCTGACACCATCTGGTACAAACAAGAGGTCACCAATACTAATATCAGAAGCATCAGCTAGTTTATTGGCGTCAATGATTTTTTGAGCATCGGATTGATACTTTTTGGCAATACCCAAGACCGTATCACCAGAGACAACTTCATGATTAACGCCGGAGTCTTGTAAAATATTTAATTTTTGTCCAGGACGAATGGTGCTACTCCAGGTCAGACTGTTTTCCCACAAGATAGTGTTGGCTGATACGCCAAATTTTTCGGCGATTTGGCTGATAACATCACCCGGCTCAACTATATACTCTACTAATTTAGTTCGTGATATTTCATTGTTAGTACCAGAATTTTCTGTGTCTTCTGGGCTGATTAAAACCAGACTGGAAGCATCGGGCGAGGTGCCAGCGACAGCATCGTTACTTTCTTCAAAGGGGCTGATAGCTGCTAGTTGCTGGAGAGTGCCCTGATCTTCTAAGTAGCTGGTAACTTGAATTTGATCTATGGCTGGCCCGGTTTCTTCTATTAGTTCACTCCAGCTTCCTTGATCTTCACTACTTGGTACGATATTTGACAGAAGGGTGCGGTTGGCATATTCATCGGTATTGTAGTTTTGAGCAAAAATGTTATTGGTAGTGACAGTTAAAATAATGATAACGATAGTAGCACTGGGTAAATATTTTTTTATTATTACTACATAATTTATATTACTTACCCTGGTGTTCTTGGAGCGGATTTTTATTTTTAGTATATTTTTATAAACAAACAAAATCGATGGCAAAATAGTGTATTTGCCTAGCAAAAGTAGCCCTAGTCCCAAAAAATGCCACACTTTAAAGGATTTTTTATGTAAATAAAGAAGGCCATCAGCTAATCTGATAGCTAGTTTATTTAATATTTTTTTAATAAAGAGGGTAATAAAGTTATTTTTAATGTTTAACAGTTTTTTCAATACAAATAATAACATATCAGAACACATTTTAATAGTCAAGGTAAAATTTTATATTTGATTTTTTGGCTAGCAAATGATAGAATTTTACTACGATTTTATGAAATATCAGCCAAGTAAAATAGAAAAAAAGTGGCAAAAATATTGGGCAGACAATAATATTTTTAAAGTTGAGGAAAAAAGTGATCAGGACAAATTTTATGGTCTAGTAGAATTTCCTTATCCATCCGGAGATGGTCTGCACACCGGACACTTACGTTCTTATACAGCGATTGATATTATTTGCCGAAAAAAAAGAATGCAAGGTTTTAATACTTTGTTTCCTATGGGTATGGATGCTTTTGGTTTGCCAGCAGAAAATTATGCTATCAAAACTAACACTCATCCGCAAATCACCACTCGTAAAAATATAGACAATTTTATTAGGCAACTTAAAAATACTGGCTTTTCTTTTGATTGGTCTCGTTTTGTAGAAACCACTGATCCCAAATACTACAAATGGACGCAATGGATTTTTATCCAAATGTTTAAAAAGGGCTTAGCTTATAAAGCTAGTGAAAATATCAATTGGTGTACGGATTGTAAAATTGGTTTAGCCAATGAAGAAGTGATAGGCGGAGTTTGTGAAAGATGTGGCGGGCCAGTAGTGAAAAAACAAAAGGAGCAGTGGCTTTTGAAAATTACTGACTATGCCGACCGGTTGATTGAGGGACTGGACAAAATAAATTTTCTAGCCACTATTAAAAAACAACAAAGCGACTGGATTGGCAAAAGCCAGGGAGCAGAAGTGGATTTTACTATCAAAGACAGTCAGGAAAAAATAAAAGTATTTACTACCAGACCAGATACTTTGTTTGGAGCCACTTTTATGGTCACTGCCCCCGAACACACCATTATTTATAGTTTGGAAAAAACGATTAAAAATATTTCGGATGTCAGAGAATATATCAAAGCGGCGTCTTTAAAAAGCGATATTGAAAGAGCTAGTGAAAGTAAGGAAAAAACCGGTTTAGTTTTGGAAGGAATAAAAGCTATTAATCCAGTTACTGGTGAAGTGATACCCGTATTTGTAGCTGATTATGTCATGATGAGCTACGGGACGGGGGCTATCATGGCTGTACCGGCTCATGATGAGCGTGATTTTGAATTTGCCAAAAAATATAATATAGCCATTCGAGAAGTGATTGAACCACTGGTCACCAAAGAATATGGACCAGATGCTTTTCGGCTAGATGAAGAAATAGTAGAAAGAAATGCCGTAGTTTGTATTATTAAACACCATCAAGAAGATAAATACCTTTGTCTTGATTGGAAACAGATACCAGTCAGCACTTTTGTAACTGGGGGCATTGAAGATGGGGAAGATTTGATTGAGGCAGCGAAAAGAGAAATAGCCGAAGAAACTGGGTATACCAATGCGAGATTTATAAAAAAATTGGGAGGTCTAGTCCACGGACAATTTTATCAAGCTATCAAACATGAAAACCGCCAGGCACATTTTCAGGGGTTATATTTTGAATTAATAGATGATAAAAATATAGGAATAGCTGAGAAAGAGCAAGCTATTCATGAAATTAAGTGGATCAATAAAAAAGCAGTTCGACAGTTTTTAAATATTTTAGAGATGCAAATTATCTGGGATAGGCTAAATGGCGAGCAGGCTTATAGTGGTGAAGGCTTTATGATAAATTCCGGAGAATATAATGGCTTATTGAGTTCTGAATGTAAGAAAAAAATAACTCGCTGGCTGGAAAAAAATAAGTTAGGTCAAAATCAGGTTCATTATAAATTACATGATTGGATATTTTCCAGACAACGTTATTGGGGTGAGCCGATTCCTATGATTCATTGTAAAAAGTGTGGTTGGCAACCGGTAAATGAAAAAGATTTACCAGTACAGTTACCGCCGATTGATGATTTTAAACCGGGTGACGATGGTGAGTCGCCACTCGCTAGGGTAAAAGATTGGATTAATACTACTTGTCCCAAGTGTGGCCAAGCGGCAGAGCGAGAAACAGATGTGATGCCCAATTGGGCTGGGTCTAATTGGTATTTTATTCGCTATTTAGATCCAAAAAATGATCAGCAGTTGGTGGATAGGCAAAAAGCTGACTATTGGTTACCGGTCGATTGGTACAACGGCGGTATGGAGCATACTACTTTGCATTTATTATATTCTCGATTTGTCTATAAATTTTTAGCTGATATTGGTGTAGTGCCTAGCCACTCCAGTATTGGTGATGAACCTTATGCCAAGCGTACAGCCCAAGGAATGATACTAGGCGAGGGTGGAATTAAAATGTCAAAATCAAAGGGCAATGTTATCAACCCTGATAATTATCTGGAAAAGTATGGGGCTGATACTGTGAGAGTCTATGAAATGTTTATGGGTCCTTTTGATCAAGCTATTTCTTGGGACGATAAAGGAGTAACTGGAGTGTATAGATTTTTAAATAAGGTCTGGGATTTACAAGATAAAGTAACAGACACTCGACCGGATCAGGAAACAAATTCTCTACTTCATAAGAGCATTAAAAAAGTGGGAGAAGATATTGATAATATGCGTTTTAATACGGCTATTTCTCAAATGATGATTTTGACTAATGCTTTAGATAAGAAGGAAGAAATTGCTAAAAGTCTTTTTCGGGATTTTGTCTTAATTTTGGCTCCTTTTGCCCCACATTTGGCTGAAGAAATGTGGCAGAATTTGGGTCATCAAGCTAGTCTAGCTACTCATCAGTGGCCACAGTATGATCAAACTTTAGCTCAAGATGATAAAATAACTATTGGTATTCAAATAAATGGCAAGATTCGAGATGAAATCGAGTTAGATTTTAATGCCGAAGTTTCTGAGAGTTTGAAAAAAGAAATATTGTCCCGAGACAAAGTATTAAGAAGCGTTGGTGATAAAGAATTGATAAAATTTATCTATGTTAAAAATAAAATAATTAGCATTGTAACCAAAAATTAATTTAATGAAAGAAATCAAACTAGATAAAAATACTAGGATAGAAGCTCTTCAGGCAGTCGTAGAAGTGTTAAATAAGGGAGGTGTAGTAATTTATCCAACAGAGACTGCTTATGGTTTGGGTTGTGATTTTTACAACCCCAAAGCTCGTAATAAAATTTATGCCATTAAAAAAAGAGACAAGAAAAATATTTTACCAGTGATTGTACCAGATTTGATAACAGCTACTTCTTTGGTAGATTTTTCTAGTATGGCTAGGCGTTTGGCTATGGAACATTGGCCTGGACCACTGACGCTAGTTTTGCCTTATAAATATTATAAAATTAATGATCATGGTGATGATTATTTGGCCCTGAGAGTTTCCGATCATCCCTTTGTTAGTCTTTTATCGGCGAACTTCGCTAAACCAATTGTTTCGACCTCAGCCAATATATCTAATCAACCAAATTGTTATAGTCCAGAGGATATCAAGAAACAATTTATGAATTCTAAAATAAAACCAGATTTATTTATCAATGCTGGAAAATTGCCGAAAGTAAAACCAACTACTATTGTCAAAGTGGTTGGTGATAAAATGGAGATTTTACGTCAAGGGGAAACTAAAATATAAAAAGTATGTTGCATTTTGTCAAAAGTTTTTTACCTCACAATATGGGAAGGCAGGTTAAAGAGCTTTTTGTTTTTACCACTTTGATAAATTTTGCTCTAGCCCTAGTCATGATTTTTGAGCCAATTTATCTTTATAAAATCGGTTATGGTCTAAACGAGATCATGATATTTTATTTTATGGTTTATGTTTTATATTTTATTTTAGCTCCATTGGGTGGAAAATTTGCTCATTATTTCGGTTATGAACAAAGCATGTTTGTTGGTTCGGTGTTTTTTATAATATTTTATGTGTCACTGTTTTTTATAGCCCAGTACCCAATCTTATTTTATATTACGCCGGTAATTTTTGCCTTACAAAAAATGTTTTATTGGCCGGCTTATCATGCCAATTTTGCCAGATTTTCTGATCAAAGAGAGGAGGGTAGGGAAATCAGCACCCTCACAGCGGCGGTTTCTTTGGTGTTTGTTGCTGGACCGGTTTTGGCTGGTTTCATTGTCTCGGGTTGGGGTTACGGAGCCCTTTTTACAGTGGCTTCTGTTATATTTTTAGCCGCCAACATACCCACGCTCATGACTAGTGAACATTTATCTTTGCCAAGCTTTCCTTATAAAAAAGCTTATAGTGATCTTTTTAGTAGAGAAAATCGCAAAAGTTTTTTTGGCTACATTGGCTTTGGGGAAGAGCTGGTAGTGATGATTATTTGGCCAATTTTTATTTCTATTGTGATAGCTGATATTTTTGATTTAGGTTTGGTGGTTACTCTGGCTACTTTGATCACCACTTTGGTAGTTGTCTATATTGGAAAATTGACTGATTCTATCAATAAAAGGAAAGTGTTGTCTTTGGGCTCCTACATTTATGCGTTGGCTTGGTTTTTTAGAATTTTTATTGTAAATACAGTTGGAGTATTTTTTGTTGATACTTTATCTAGATTAGGCAAAGATATTATTTCGGTACCACTGATTGCCCTTTCTTATCAAAAGGCCAAGGATCAGGAGGCTAGTCATAAAAAAGTCGTGATGAATCAGGTTTTATTTTTTGAAATGGGCCTGATTGTTGGGAAAGTCTTGGCTATTGTAGCTGTTTATTTTTTAACTTTACTTATTGCTGATGAAGCCTTGGCCTTTAAACTAACCTTTATATTGGCTGGAGCGATGAGTTTGTTATATATGCTTCTTTAATTTTTATGACTATAGAAGAGTTAAAATTTTTATTAAAAAATCATGGGCTGACTCCCAATAAATTGCGGGGTCAGAATTTTTTGATCTCTGATGAAGTCTTGGAGGACATTGTCAATGTTTCGGAAATTTCTAAAAAAGATTTAGTCCTGGAGGTTGGTGCTGGACTAGGGGCCCTAACCCAAAAATTAGCCGAGCAGGCTAAACAAGTAATAGCTTTGGAGATTGATCAAAATTTTGAAAAAGTTTTGGATAAATTGGCCGGAGTAAATGATAATGTAGCCATTATTTGGCAGGATATTTTATCTTTGACCGAGGAGCAGTGGCAAAAAATTTTACAGCAGTATAAATTTGTCGATTACAAAGTAGTGGCCAATATTCCCTATTATTTGACCGGCAAGTTTATCAGAAAATTTATGACCGTTGGTCAGAAGCCTTTAGCAATGACTTTGATGGTGCAAAAGGAAGTAGCTCTGCGAGCAGTCGATAATAAAAAAAATAGTCTATTGTCTTTAGCTATAGATTTTTATGCCAAAAGTAAGGTCATTTGTCTGGTCGGTAAAGAAAATTTTTATCCTCAGCCCCAAGTAGATTCAGCTATTTTGTATATTTATGATATCAAGGGTTGGTCTCATCAGGTTGATGAGAGAAAAACATGGGCGCTTATAAAAAGAGGTTTTGCTTTTAAGAGAAAAAAGCTTTTTAACAATTTATTAAGCGATCCGCAGATAGATAAAAAGAATTTGACCTTAATTTTTCAAAAATTAGGTCTAGATTTGAACATTCGGGCGGAAAAGTTGCAGGTAGAAGACTGGATAAATATAGCTAAAGCTCTATAAAATACTTCTGGGGATAAGTTGACCAGAAGTATTTTTAAATCCTTTTATTATTTTGCAATTTTATGTTATAATATACCTAAGTTGATAAACAAAAATGGACGAAAAAATCGAAAGAAATAACGAGCCGGATTTTGTAGATCAGACTGATCCGCTAGAAGATAATTATGCGGTCAATTTAGATGCCAAAGGAGAACGGCTCTATGACTTATCCAGGAGAAGTAACAGACCAATAAAATTCTGGATTTTTTTAATTTTCGCATTTTTTATTTTGATGATGGTAGGCTATCGTTTTTATGGCAATATTATCAATCCCTTGAAGTATGATGTGCCCGAGTGGCTACAAAATCAGCTCAGTGTCGAGGAAGAAACTGCCAAGACTATTGCTGAGCTTAAAGAGACAGATACTGATCAAGACGGTTTAAATGATTATCAAGAAATTTATCAATATTATACCAGTATTTTTTTACCTGATACTGATAGTGATGGGTTTACTGATGGGGAAGAAGTAAATTTAGGAGAAGACCCAATTTGCCCAATTGGAGAATCATGTAATTTGTTGAGATTAATCACTCCTAATACAAAATTATCTAGTATTGTTCAAGACATAAACCTAGACCCAAATTTGACTGTTCAGGAAGCGGCTGTGAAAGAATTTCGTAAGTTTTTATTGGATAATGGTTTTGAACAAAAAGATTTGGATGCTTTGAGTGATGAAGATTTATTGGCTATTTTTAGAATAACGGACGAGAGTAATATTTTAGACGGGGACAAACTTAATGCTAGCAGTACGCCGGAACAAATTAGAAATTTTTTATTACTCTTGCCGGGTGTTGATACAGCTGAAATAAATGCTATGTCGGAAGAGGAATTGATAACTGTGGCTGAGGAACTTATCGCTAAATAGTTATATGTTAAATACAAAAATAATATAATATGACTAGTTACAAAAAGGTTATTTTTATTACTTGGTTGGCTGTTTTTATGTCATTGGGAGTAGTCGTTCCCAGACCAGCCTCTGCTTTTTTTGCCGATGTTATTGGAGGACCAACAACGGTTGTCAAATATATTTGGGAGAAAGTGGAGAAAGTATATGATAAGGTCCAGAGTATTGTTGGCTCAGAGCTTTCCAATCGAACAGTGGGAATGTTTTTGGATTCTTTGGCTTATGATGTGGCTACAGAACTAGCCCAAGGAGGACCGGGTGGTAAGCCACAGTTTAGAACCGTCTCTATTAAAAAGGCTTTACAAAACTCTCAGGATAAGGCTTTGGGGGAATTTTTGGGAGACCTTACTACCAAGGGTTTTGATGAGTTGGGCATTAACCTTTGTAATCCGTCTTTAGAGTTAAAACTTACTCTGACTTTAGGATTGATTAATGAAGAAAAACCTCCTAAACCAAAGTGTGATTGGGACAGACTAGAAAAAAATTGGCAGCAGTTTGATGACAATCTTCAAGCTGATATTATAAAATTTCAATTAGACCCCAGACAGAGTGGTGCTACTAGTACAGTAGATTTTTTTAAGGGGCTGGTATCAAAAGAGAGTTCTGATTTGCGACAGGCTTTTGCCTTGGAAGCGGAGCTAAATAGAAGAAAATTGGAAGCAGAAAAAACTTTAGAATTGTCTGTGGAGGAGTGTCAGGGTTTTATTGATAAAAAGACTCCGATTACTGAAGAGGTAATTACTCATTGTAGTGTCAATCATAGCATGGCGACTGATTTATTTACTAACGCCACTCAGATAGAGGCCGAGAAACAACTAGCCAAAAAACAGGCGGCGGATAATAAAAAATTATCGGATATTTTAAAAGACGCCGGTAATAAATTTTTGGATACCTTTACTTCCAAGCTGATGAAAAATTGGATTAAAAAAGGTATGTGGTCTTTGTTTGGTAGCACAGAAAATGATATCTATCAAAATTATAGAGATACTTTGATTGATCGCTTAAGGGGTGGGGCAGATATTAGACAGCCACGCGGATCGGATATTTTTAAGGATTTGGTGACTATCAATGTAGAGACGATTGATGACTTTGATTATTTAAATGATTTTACTATTTGTCCCAATGAATTTAGAAGCCCGGATAATTGTGTGATGAGTCCAGCCTTTTTGCAGGCGGTTAATAACAAATTGACTGTCAAACAAGCAGTTGAGCGGGGTATTATAGATGGAAATACTTCTTTTGTTCATCCAGAAGATCATCAAAATCACACTGTTGATAAATGTTATAGAGATGGTTTGTGCTATGCTAATTTAGTTAAGTTAAGAAAGGCTAATATTATTCCAGTTGGTTGGGAGATGGCTGCTCTGAGAGCACCAGTATCCTTACAGCAGGCTATGGATTGTTTTGAAGAAAAGTCACCTGAAGATCCAACAAAATGTGAATTTGATGTTTCACCGGACTTTGCTGTCGGGGGAAATGATCATAATCCTTTTTATCATTTAGTAGATCCAAATTGGGTATTAAAAGCTCCAGAAGTTCGTTGTGATGCTTATTCTTTTTCTTCTATTTTGGAGTCCCCAGACAGTAGTAATCGACAAAAATATTGCGCTGATCCTAAAGTTTGTTTGCGGGAAGATGCGGACGGAAATTGTATTGATGATCAATATAATTATTGCACCCGCACAGAAAATAGTTGGAATTTTGAAGGGCAAGCTTGTGCTGGAGGGGAAGTCTATGCTGGCTGTTTGACTTTTGCCAATAAAGAATTTGGTAATGATTCTTATATTCAGGATACCTTGGAATATTGCAATTCTAATCAGGCTGGTTGTCGTCGCTATAGTCCAGACAAAAATGGAGCGGGCGATTGGGTTTTGGAAGATATTGTAAGTGACAATAATGATTTATTTTTAAATAATCAATCAGCCGAGTGCAGCGATGAAAATGCCGGTTGTTCAGAATATATAGTTATGTCGGTTGATACGGAAACAAATTTAGTACCCAACGGTAGCTTTGATGATCTTGACGGAAACGGTTATCCAGATGCTTGGGTGCTAGGCAATAGTAATTTGCCAGTCGACGGTATTGATGACCCAATCGGAGCTAATAATACCAATAATGTACCATTGGATTATGATGGTGATAGATTGCCCAATGGTTATTCTTTTGGTGGTGGTGGTTATCCAACTACGGAGATTGTTAATACCAAGGTGTTTTTACGGCCTAATACTATCTATATAGTATCAGCCGAAGCGTCCCAGTATGATGCTAGTCGAAGCGATAGAGTGCGTATTGTTACTAGCTTATGTGATGATGAAAATGGTTGTAACCAGGCCTTTACTTTAGCTCGCCCAATTGATGGAGCGGGTGGTACCTGTTTGTTGAACGTAGGTGCTCATCCAAATAATGCTGATTTGTGGTTTATACCAACTAGTACAGACATGGAAAAAGGTAGTTGTTCTTTTATCACCAATGAATTTACTGATTATGCGATACTTAGTGTCCTAACTACCAATCTTGGCGAGGGGGCTTTGTGGTTTGATAATCTAAAAATAGAAGCTGTCAGCTCAGTCGTGGCTGAAGCTAGCACTTATTCTACCTATGGCGACGGCTCAAAGATTTATATGGATGATAATACAGTGATGTGTTCGGTTGATGAAGTCGGTTGTCAGGGATATTTGCCAGCTAATGGTGATCCGATGATTCCAGCGGTTATTGTTCAAGAAGATTTATGTCCGGCTGAATGTATTGGTTATGATACTTTTACAGAGCAGCCCAATGTTTTTGATATTATTGAAGGTGAAAATTTTGTAGAATATTATAATTTTATCGCTGATACAGCCCGGCAGTGTCCTGATCAAGCGGTGGGTTGTGAAGAATTTACTAATCTAGATGTAGTAGCTGAAGGCGGAGAAGGAAAAGAATATTTTACTTATCTTAGACAATGTGTCTCCCCAGCAGCTGGGGCAACTTACTATACTTGGGAAGGTAGTGAAGTGGCCGGTTATCAAATCAAGACTTGGAATGCTTTACCAAGTAATTTGGGAGGTGATGCTCCTTGTACCAATATGGCTCCGGCTGGTAATGTTTGTCTAGATGATCCAGCCAATATTGCTGATTGCGGACCAACTACACCTGATCCAAGTGACGATCCGGAAAATAATCCAAATTGTCGAGAATTTTTTGATATTAATAGTGATGTCTCTTATCGTTTACAGGATAGGGTAATTTTTGCTACAGATAATTGTCATGATTATAGGCGAACTTTGACTGACCAGATTTATAAAGCGGTGCCAGAAGAAAGTATTATTTGTGCGGAGGTCAATAACGGTTGTAGTTCATACTACGGTAATAATAGTAATAATATTCGTTTGGTAGTTTCCGATAATTTTGAACAGGGCACTTATGCTCCTTGGAGCCCCATGGGTGGTGGTAGCTTGGATTTATCTACCGAATCTTTAAATAATAATGGACATTCTTTGCGTTCACAAACCGGACATTTATTTACCCGCAATATGGTTGATGTGCCGCTGCAAAACGATAAGGAATATAAGATTAGTTGGTGGATGAAGAGCGAGGCAGTGCTTGATACTTTTTCTTTGAGATTATGGGGTAATGATAGTAGTGGAGCTTCTTTTTCAGAAACATTTGCTGATTCTGATGTGGATAGTAATTTTCAAAATATCGAGCCGGGTCGCTGGCACTATTATACTGCTTCAGCTTATGTCGATGATTTAGATTTGATAGATATTAACTTTATAGATCAATTAGAGTTTCAAGTAGAGACAGTTTCTCCTTTGCCTGATCAGGGCTTATACATTGATAATTTTATAGTCAAAGAAGTAGCCAATAGTTTTGCGGTTATTAGAAATTCTTGGAATACACCATTATCTTGTGATAGTCCTTATGAAGGATATCATTTGGGTTGTCAGGCTTATCGGGATTTAAATGGCCAAGATTTTAATCTAAAATCTTTTGATCGCTTATGTCGAGAAGAGGCTATTGGTTGTATGCCAGCTATTTCTACCAATAATTCCACAAATTCGGTTAGAGAAGTATTTCATAGTGGTGATTATTCAGAAATCGCTGTCGAGGCTGATGAGATGGTTTATTTGGTGCCAGATCCAAACAATTATTGCCCTCAAGAGGCCAAAGGTTGTACAGCCTTGGGATTGCCTGATAGATTAGATGATGCGATTTTTTCTACAGTTTATAAGATTAATGATCCGGATAAATATAATTCTATTTTGTGCGACGGAGAAGGATTAAACTGTTCGGAATATAATACTAGTAAAGGTATTTCTTATCTTAAGGACCCGGGATTAAACACCTGTACTTATCAGCAAAATGTTTTGATAGATGGTAGTTTGTTGTCCGGCTGGTTTAAAACTACCAATTTAGGCGATGCTATACCACTGGGTTGCGCTGATACCGATGGAAATCCATATGCCAGCAACGGGTTATATGATGTCAGGGAATTGATATTACCTCGGGACTATTGTAGCATTTCAGAGAGCAACCCAACTCAATTATTCTATTTTACCCAAGATGATTGTGAGGTCAATGGTGGTTTTTGGAACAATTATTTAATGGCTGCTCAATGTCCGGCCAGTGAAGATTCATGTACAATTTTTAAAGACCCGGTGGATCCAATTAATTGTGATCCCAAGGGTAGAAATATTGATTTTATAGATTATGATGGCTTTTGTGTCAACGATACTTATGATAACCAAATAGATTGTGAGGATAATAGTTCTACTTGGGTGTTCCCCAGTAGGGATGGTTATTGTAATGCGGATAGATATAATAATGAGAAAGACTGTGTAAACAACGGTTGGCAATGGACGCCGTATTGTCAGGAATATTATTATTATGATAATAGTAGTATTGATGAAACAGCCTGTAATGGTCAAGTAGATAGGCAAAATGGCTGTGTGCTTTTCTATGACGCCAATGATTGGAATGGTGAACATAGCCAGGTAACGACTCTTTATGATACGGAAGAAACTTATGAAGATTCAGAATTATCCAATAGTCCGGCCAGCCCAGTTATTTGTGATCCAAGTTTTGATCCAACCTGTGAGCTTACTTCTAACCGCTTGATTAAAGTAATAAAAGATCGTCAGTGTGCCGAATGGTTGGCTTGTAAATCTTCGGTCGCTTCTTTCGATGAAAAAACTGAAGAATATAAGATTGTTTGTGATGATTTGTCTACTTGTTTAGAGTTTCAATATGATCCAGATAGTAATACTACCAAATGTAAAAAATGGGGATCTTATGATGAAGAGGTTGAAGCGCTAACTTTTGAAAAATATCAGTCTCGTGATACAGGTTTTAAAAATCATATTGCTTGGAGTGATAAGGAATACACTGGTTATTCTATACCAAATAGTTTACCAGTCAGCGAATTAACAGTTTATTCTTTTGGACAAACCAATAATCAAATGACTCGTTTGGCTTATGATATAGTCAATAGATCTGATGCTGAAGGTAGCTACCATTCTGCTTGTGTGGATGTTGCTGGAAATAGTCTAGATGGTCAAGCTTGTACCGCTACTATCAATGCAGAGGGAGATTATTATTTTAGAGGAGAGTGTCAGGATAGGGTTTGCTGGGTTGGCCCATTGGCCAACTCCAATTCTACCAGTACTTACGCTCTAGAAAGTAGAGCTTACTCAGTAGCTGATGCTCCATTTCCTTCAGCCATAGAGCCAGGGGGCATAGAACGCTTGTCAAAATACAAAGGAGCTAATATTTGTACCAATGATGCAACCAGTCCCAATGCTTGTGAATTATCCTTTAAGAAAGTTACTTTTGGTGGTGGTCAGGAGACTTATTATTATCCAGAAGATGCCGCTTCTGGTGTAATCCCAGTTGGTATTTGTACTTCTGGTATTACTTTTGAGGAAGTCAATGGCCAGAAGGTGCCGAAGGAGTGCCCTAGTGGAAAAAATTCGGAGTGTGATTCTAGAAACGATGATGCTATGCAAACATCTCGAGGTGATGGTAATTGCGCTTTGCGTACCGAAGAGATTGTCTTTAGGAATTGGCCGGGTATTTGTCTGGAATATGATTTGAGTAGCCCAGTGACCAAAGATGGAAGCAACTCATATTACTGTAACCAATGGTATCCTGCTCAAAAGGTTAGAGGCACCGCCAGTTTATATGATAATTATAGAGGTGCTGGATATTTTGATCCAGCTGGGCGTGATGCTTTATTTTGTGCTGTGGCCGAGCCTTATGTAACCGATGAAGATAGATTTTATTGCGGGTATTTTAACGGAGGCAACGACTGTAATGTTTTATTAAGAGTACCAGCCGGTTCGCAGGTTAACTTAAATATGGCCAATCAATATAGTGAATTATTGGATGAGGGTTCTTGGATAAATTTGACACCCAATTTAATAACACCAGCTACTGGCACGATAGTTGGAAAAGATATTATTATTACTACTGGCTACACTAGATTTGATAGGGTTGAGTATTTCAATAATGTTTTACCTAGTGTTTCCAATTTTATGGACATTATAAATAACATGTTTGATTCTCCAGGTGGTATTCGTAGATTTTATTGGGATGATAACGTTGGTGCCAATGGGGCAGATAATGGTGCTGCGTTTGTCAGGATGCCAACCACTTTTTGGAGAAGTGGTGGACAGTGTCAAGAATGTCCGAGCTGGCCTTGGCCATCCACACATCATAAAGTTTATGAAACTTGTAAAATGGGTGGTCATTGTGGTACACATCGCTGGCGCAATGGAAATATGTGGGCCAATCCATTGCTACATAATTATTATGTCGATGTAAATAGCCCAGCTGAAGATATCGAAGTTTACGAACAGGGGTTTATTGGTAGCTGTGTGGGAGACTGTAAGTTTGTAACCAGAAATATTGCTGACTCTAACCATGGCCGTGGTTGTCTACAAGATAGCATCTTAGCTCCTACTTATAGCGCCATATTGACCAATTATACTAGCAGTACTCTGCCGGGTGGTTTTGATGTAAATGGTTGTCGAGCTTCTTCTATTAATGATTATGATTGTAATTTTGTCAGTTGTATACAAAATTTAGCCATTACCAATCAAAATGCCACGCATTCTTGTACTGTCTATGGAGATGCCAACTGTTTTGCTAATATCTTGGATGATACCGGAGCTTTGATTTCTAGCGCTAATTTATATCAGGAGACTATTCGTTGTTTTGCAGCCGATGAGCTGTATGATCATGATAATAATCCTGCTACTGCTTTAGTACCAGTACCAGGCTGGGACGGCTCTGGCCCAGATGAAATTTATGATGTTAGTGAGTATAATAATTGTTTGGCTGAAAACGAAGAGCAATTTACCCGCTTTATATTAGGAGTTGATGAAGATGCTTTAATTGCTTTTTGTAGTTCTTGTGTTTTAGAGCCGGTGCCAGTAGCTTATAGCACGGTTAGTGCTGGTGTAAATTGTGACGAAGCGGATGCTATAAATTGTTATCAACAATGTCGTATTATTACGCACTTAGACAGTGAGGGATTGCTATCAGCGGTTCGTACAGATATTTGGTGGAGGAGTGATATTACCAATCAAAGAATACCGCCGCTATTTACATGGACATCTTGGTATTCTGATCCAGCTAGAGGCTATGTTACTTCCAGTCCAACACCACGAGCCGATGATGATGAAGTTCTCTATCACAATATAGCGGCTTTCCCTAATATAGTTGGTAATTATCCTAATAATTTTTCTCATTTTGGTGCTGGTTTGGATAGATTTGATCCAGATAGGATTATCTCTACTCGAGCTCCTTATCATAGAGTTAGTCTGGACAATATAACAGCTGGTACCTTCTTTAGTTATTTTGACGACGATGTAGACACTCTAGCCCAAGCTGTCAACCGAGCGCAACTTCAAATGCAGGATATATTCTTTAGGGTTTACAATCTCAATTGGTCATCTGCTTCTAGCACTTACCAATATTATGCGGAAACAGATTTGGCTGCCGGTAACCACAGCAATCCTTACGCTGGCCCAGATTATTCTCCACGTATTTTGGCTACTTGTGGCGATGCTCTTTGTGAGACCGTTGACTCCAGTGGAAACGTAGTTGGTGTAGAACAAGGTATTACTGTCAATGGTATAACGGGTGGTAATTTGATTGGTCTGAGCGGTTCCCTATTTACCAATACTAGATTTTTTTACCATGCCCATCCAGATCATATGCCGGTTTACAGCGTTGACGCTGACTGGGGAGATGGCGTAGTCAACAATTTTTCACTCAATCCTGGTAAATATAAAAATTCTTTGCCAGAAACTTATTGTGATAAAGATATTGACGCACCAGGAGACGCCAATCCTATTACGCCTGGTCGGGAACCACAGATTATGGGTTTTGGTGGAGAAGACAGAGCTTGTCAGCCGGGGTATAAGGTTTTCTACCATGATTATTTGTATGATGATACCAGAAACCATGATTGTAATGGCACGGCCAGTGGCGCTCCTGGTACGCCAGCCAAACCAACTATATCAAATGCCTCTTGCTATCAGCCGCGTATCAGAGTAATGGACAATTGGGGTTGGTTTAGAGTGGTACCTTTTGATGGTTGGATAATAGTCTATGCTGAATAATCTTTTGGGATAAATTTTCAATAAAGATAAGATATTAATATGGAATTTAAAAAACATAAATTAATCAGCCGCTTCCCTTATTTGGCGACCATTTTTAGCTTGCTGATGTTTTTGCCAAATAGGGTTTTGGCAGTGGACCCATTTACTAGATTGATTGGCGACGCGATTTGGAGCTTTTTTGTCTATCCGATGATTTGGGCCTTACAACTAGAATTGGCCATATTGAAGTTAGTAGCCAGATACAATAATTTTACCAATGAAGGTGGAGTAATCTTGGGTTGGATAGCGCTACGCGATCTTTCCAATATGTTTTTTATTCTGATACTTTTGGTGATTGCTTTTGCCACAATACTTAGAATTTCCAGTTATGGTTATCAGCAACTATTAAAGCGCACACTGATTATTGCTATTTTGATAAACTTTTCCAAAACCATCGTTGGTTTTGTGATTGATATCGCTCAGATTGTTATGTTGACTTTTATCTCAGCGGTAGACGATATATTGACCGGCGGAGTAGTAGTGGCTATCGGACTTCAAAAATTTACCACCATTAATATTTTGGGTGATGGCATGGATTATGCTGATTATATTACCTCTTTGGTCATGGGGGCTCTACTAGTGGCTATACTTTTAGTAGTTATTGGTATTATGGTGATGATGCTGACGATGAGAATTATAGCTTTATGGGTAGCGATTATTTTAGCACCGCTAGCTTTTGTGGCTAGTATTTTTCCAGCCACCAACAGCTTTTATAACACCTGGATAAAGCAACTGGGTAGCAATTTGGTCTCTGGGCCGATGCTGGCGTTTTTTCTGTGGCTGACCTTTTCTATTGTGGGAAATGGAGAGGCATATAAAAGTTTTATGGAATCGGGCACCACTCCGGGGGATGGAGCTACAGAATTTTTGGGTACTAGTAATTTGGTAAATTATATAGTAGCCATTTCTTTGCTACTGACGGGTATTAAAATAGCGGCTAGTTCGGGAGCCGCTGGAGCCAGTTTTGCGGCCAAAGGCATGGGACTGATGCAAAAAACAGCCGGTAAACTTTATAGGCGTTATCCAAAAGCCCTGGGTATGAGAGTAGCTTCTGGTGTAGCTGGTCGAGTTGTTGATAAGGATGGTAATTTGAGAACAGGTTTCAAGACGCTAGGTAAAATACCTTTTTATGGCGGTCGCTTACAAAGAGGAGCTATGAACGTTAAAGGTAGAAATGCTGCTAGAATAATGGAGGAAAAAGCTGAAGACGAAAAATATCTTTTGCCACAGCACAAGGTGGTCTATGAAAAAACCTATGGAGCGGGAGCTAGTAGTAAATTTAAAGTAGGAAAAATACCTTTGGGTAAAATATATTCCAAGGTGGGTTCTTGGGGAGGTGACAAGGAAAGAGAAGCTATGATGTATCAGAATATGTTGGCTCGCGGCGAAATTAATGTTGGCAATGCCGATAAAGCCACCAACGCCTTGCGTGATCTTGGTGATGAAGCTGGTATGCAAAAAATACAATCCCAATATTGGACCTTTAAAGATAAGGCAGAAGCCAAACGTTTGATAGAAAAGGGAGGATTGGGGACTGTATTGGATAGTGTAAAAACAGATAATCTTAGAGAAAAGGTTATAGATCCAAAAACAGGCAAGGTCGAAATGGAAAAATATATAGACCCAGCAACCGGTGAAACCAAGGAAAGAGAAAAAATTCGAGTAAAAGAGTCTACCCAATATGCTTTGGAAGCCATTGCTAATCCGGAGCATGGACAGGCAGATCACAATACTATAGCCAAGTATATTTTGAAGTGGAGCAAAGAAGACAGGGGTACTTTGATGACTATTGTTAAAGATAGTTTTGATTTTGCTAAGCATTTTACAGGAGAAACGTTGGATTCAAAAGATGGTTATCAGCCAGACAAAAGAAACTTTATTCCATCTAGGTTATCAAACGAAGCTGTGATGTGGGCTCAGGTGACAGGAAAGATTTACCCTCAAATGTTGGGGGATGAGTTTGGTGATGATGGTAAATTGAAGCTATTTGGTGCAGATAGGTATTATCATGCAGCTGGTTACCGAGATTTAAAAGAGTCGTATGTAGTACCTGGCCAAATAGCTAGTAGATTGCAACAACAACACGGAGAAACCAATGTTCAATTTAAGAAAAGAAAGCAACATGCTGAAGCCCTTGATGTTGTAAAATTAGACGATGCCAGCACCTTACATCAAGCATTGCGAGGACGTTATGTGACTAAAGATGCGAGTGGTAAAGATGTCATTGATAAAGAGAAATTCGTTGAATATAGGCAAAAGATGTATAGGCAGATATTGAATTTAGATGCTTATACAGAAAATTTACAAGGTAAGAAGCGATCTGATTTTCACAATAATGATCATATCTATAATAATAATTTAACCATTGCTGAACAAGCAGAGCAATTGGCTAGAAAATATGTAGCTCCAGAAACAGCTCGCGGAGATTTAATAATTCAAAAAGACAATCCGGCCAAAGAAGGAGAACCAGATTATGAAGTTAGGAAATTACATAGAGGTAATTTTGCTACTCAAACAGCTTATGCTGATTATCTTGATAATTTGCAAAGAGCTACCAGAGAAATAGAGAAAATATTGGCTATTAAAATGGAAGATGTTGATAAAGATTTTGATGATAAATTTGGTGAAGGTGCTTTTGAAAGAGAAAAAAGAAGGATGGTAGCAGAAGTGGTTGATGATAAGCGAACAGCTCATGATTTAGTATCCAAGAGTATCTGGGGAGAAGTTCAAGATGGAGCGCCTGGGGAAAGACTGGCAGAAGTAAATACTGGTAATATTCATGAAGCAGTTATGCTTGATCATGCTCTTGATTCATCTGAAAATCAGCAACAAGCTCAAGCATTTAAAGTAACTACCCCTGAGCAGACGCAATATATAGTAGATAAACTAGCCGAGCTTGGTAAACAGCCCCAGAAGATATTATTAGAAAATATCCCAAAGGTTCTAGCGGCTGAGGCTATGCAGAAATTTAATGATGTCAAGGCTCTACAAGCTGGTGTCTTGCCTCAGGACTTGTTGTTATTGGGAGCTGATTTGAGAAAAATATCGGTAGTTTTAAAAACTATGGCCAATCAACAAAACATGACGGTTTCTCAGATATTAAAAAAAGATAAGGCTTTAGAGGGGTATATAACAAGTTTGCAAAAGATACATGAGAATAACACAAATATTAATCAAGGCATGCTGGTGATAGATAATGCACCGCCAGGAGTCAACAGCCCAGAATTGGAAAAATTGATGGAAGAAGCAGATATTGAAGGTGTACAAAGTGCTGGTTATTTGGTTAATGGAGTGGTGCAAAAAAAAGTGAAAGCTGAAGTGGATAAAAAAACTAAGGGATCTTCAGAAGATAGCGACAAAGAAAAAACCTAGAGGCAGTACAGAAAATTTAGGAGAATAATTTCGTCAGGCCAGAAAATAAAAATAGAATAAAAATTAAAACATTCTAGGCATATGATGCCAAAAAATCTTTGGTTACAATTTCCGGAAGAGATAATGTTTTTTATCGCTAATGAAGTTGAACAGCTAGTTTATGATATAGCTGCTAAATTTGAATTGTCCGGCGAACAAGAAATGTATATCTTTGATCTAGCCGATGATATTTTTTTGAAAAAAATCAGCATTTTGGATTTGCCTAATTATTTGGATAAAATACCCCAGGCCAAGGGAGTGGATGTGCGGCTTTTGGCACTGGACTTGGCTTATAAGGTCTTTTGGCCACTACAGGATTATTTAGGAGGAGTGGATCGTTTGATTTTACGTTTGGGCGGCAAGGTACCTAGACAAAAGACCCTGCAGGCCGGCTCTAAAGATGATAATAAGCTTTTTAATGGTACTGAGCAAAGTACTGTCAGTAAAATGTTGGAGCGTTATAAAAATTTTGCTAGTTTACGGCTCACGGCTAATAAAATTGTAAATAAAGCGGGGCACATAGTGCCGCCCATAGTGGCAAATTGGATTGAAGATTATGTACATTTTTTGGGAGCAGGAAACCACAATTCTTTAAAAAGAGCTCAATATCTTTCTAAAGCAGCCAATGCTTTAAAAGTGAGCGAAAAAGAAAGAGAAAGATTGCGTTATTTTTTTGTTTCTTATGATGAAAATTCCCTAGTATTTTTTCATCTTGATCAAGGTATATTGATGGTTGAGGAAATACAGGAACAGGAAAAAACACCAGTAGCCGAAAATGCTAGTATAGACATTTCCCAGACTTTGGATAATTTTTATCAAAATTTACGGTCTTTAGATAATAAAATAGTTTCCGCCAATATTATTATGTCTGAAGCTGAAAATAATCCCAATAAAGTCCGAGATATTCTGTGGCAGGCCATGGGTATTGGTGATAAAGACAAAGCTTTGGGCTGTCTACGTGTTTTGATAACCAAAAAATCTTTTGATCAAATGATCAAAGAGGATAGTCGTTTTAAAAATATTTTAAAGAGATTTATTGGTGTCAAATACGGTCAAAATATGGAACGGGCTTTGGATGAAAATATAGATCAGCTGATAGTTAGGCGTATTTTTTTGGAGATGATTTTATCCGAAAAATTAAGATTATCAGAGGAGGATGCTTATAGTACGGCTTTTTATCTGACCAATATTATACCCGGTTCTGGACAGGTAGTTTATCTAGATAAGAGGAGTAAGGCATTTAGGTGGTTAGAAATTCAGGTGGTGGCCAATAAATTTTCTTGGGTTGATAAAATATAAGATTGTTTATAGTGTGAGTTATTTATTTTAATTTAAAACCCGCGGCCATAGGCCGCGGGATATTTGTTATTTAAATTTCCAGACAGTAATTTGTCTTTTGACTTTTTGATCTTCGCGACTATAGATAATATCCTCTTTGAGCTGGTAATCAAAACCTAGTCGGGAAATATTTTTTTTATCTAAAGTATAAATATCTTGGCCAGCAATATTAAAAACCGGGAAGATAAAGATTATTTGGCCAGCAGGGGAGAGTATTTTTTGGAATTTTTCAAAAGCTGTTTGGTAGAGGTTTTGCAGGTCTTTTTGAATAGTTAGTAGATTGTGGGAGCTTCTTTGCTGGCTAATAAAGCGAGCATCACCCATAAAAGGTTCACTAACTATCAGATCGATGGAGTTGGTTTCAAAATTTTGGTCTATATTTTTTACATCAATAACCTTTATTTTTAGATCAGCCTTTAGAGCAAAATTTTTGCTCAACCAATCTAAGTTTTGTTTGGTTTCTTCGACAGCCTGGGAGCTGATATCAGAGCCATAGATTTTTTTATAACCCAAAAGCATAGCTTCTTGTAGGATGGTACCGGAACCGCAAAAGGGGTCTAAGAGACTTTTATTGGTGTCATAGCCAGCTAAATTGACTAGCATGCGAGCGACTTTGGGTGGCAACATGCCACTTCGATTATCGCGATAAGGTCTGGCCATATCCCTAAAACCATAAGAAACAAAATCTTGTACAGTCCTAGTTATTCCCAGTAGGTACTCTTCGTGGTTTTTTATAATCAGTAGTTCATGATCGAGTAATTTATTTTTAGCTACTATGACTGATGATAAGACTGCTTCTTGGCCAGTGACCAAGCGGCTTTTGTATTTTTTCTCTCGTAGTATTTTTTTTAATTGAAAGGCAACTTTTTTTATATTTTGATAATTATTATTGCTGTCATTATAAAGACTAAAGCCAAAACAGTTTTTACTAGTTGGTTTCAGATTGTTTTTTAGAATATCATACCAGAGACTAGTATTTAAGTCTGATAAATTTTTTATAGTTTGAATATATTGGCCGACTTTGATAGTGCCCCCCAAGATATTGATCAGTTCCTGAGGTGTTTGGTTAGCCGATATTACTGCAAAATTTGTGCCAGTTAGCTCTATTTGGCCATTTGAGGAGCTCAAAACAGCTGCCAGCTCTTGACGAGCTAGCGCAGAGGATTGTCCTAGTATTAGCAGGTATTTATTCATAACTATTATATAATAGTGTAAATTATATTTTTAGGCAATATTTCAGTATTGACTTATCTACTAAATTGTGTTAAATTGCGCTCAAGTTAATATATCTTAATTAACCACGCTCCTCTTATTAACTGTAGGGGGCCCTTGATCACAAAATCAAGGTAATTAGATAGAAAAATGAAATACGAACTATCTTTTATTATTAGTCCGGCTATCGCTGAAACAGATCATACATCTGTTAATCAGGAGGCATTGGACTATCTCAAAGGCATCGATGCTAAAGTCACTCGAGAGCCTTATTTTATGGGCCGCAGAAAGTTGGCCTACCCTATTGCCAAGCAAAAGCATGGTTTTTATGTTTGCCTGGAGTTTGAAGTAGCTGATGGCAAAAAATTGCCAGAGTTGGACACCAAATTAAAGCACAATACTAGCTTGTTGCGTTATTTGATTATTCGATTGGAAAATCGTACTCAAAATGTAACAGTTGATTTTGCTAAAATGGAAGAAAGAGACCGAGCTAAAACAAAAGTAATGGCTAATAAAAAATCAAAAACTCCAACGACCCGAGCTCCTTTTAAGAGAGAGACTTATTTCAGTAAAAGCAAGCCAGAGGCTACTCAACCAAAAGTAAGGCTGGAAGATATTGATAAGAGATTGGATGAAATTTTGGAAGATCCAAAAATTGATTAATTTTATTAAGATAATTATATGAATTTGAACAAAGCAATGATCATCGGCAATGTAGTACGCGATCCAGAAATGCGTAGTACTCCTAGTGGTCAAAATGTCAGCTCTTTTTCAGTGGCTACCAACAGAGTGTGGAATGATACCAATGGTCAAAAACAGGAAAAGGTGGAGTTTCATAATGTAGTCGCTTGGCGTCGTCTGGCTGAAATCAGCAATCAATATTTAAAGAAAGGATCAAAAGTCTATGTTGAAGGCAGATTACAAACAAGATCCTGGGATGACCCCAATGGTGTTAAAAGATATCGGACCGAAATTATTTTAGAAAATATGATTATGTTGGACAGGTCTGGTGGAGTTTCTTCTGCTGCTGGCTCTTTCAATACTGAGCAACCTTCTATGGACAAAACACCAGTCGTCGATGTAGAACAAAGCGGAGTTTCTAAAAATAAAGCTAGTGACTCAGATGAGGAAATTAGCATTGAAGATATTCCATTTTAAAAACCAATTAATACAAAGTTTAATATGCATAAAAAACAAACCAGTAAATATTGTCATTTTTGTGTCAACAATATTTCCGATATTGATTACAAAAATTGGCAGCAATTAAAACGCTTTACTTCTTCTTATGGAAAAATAGTACCAAAAAGAAGAAACGGTGTTTGCTCAAAACATCAAAGAAAAATGGCTCAAGCTATCAAACGGGCTCGTTTTATGGCACTTTTGCCTTATGTAGCCAAATAAGATTATGTTGTCACTGAGTGATTTAAAATTAGGACGAGTGATATCGGTCAATGAAGAGCCCTATCAGATTGTGTTTAATCAGCACATCAAAGTAGCTCGTGGTGGAGCAGTGGTTAAAACCAAACTCAAAAATTTGATTTCCGGAAATACTTTGGAAAAAACTTTTTCTGGTTCGGATGATATCATGGAAGCCGACATTAACCGTACCAAAGCCAATTTTCTTTATAAACAAGAAGATACTTTTCATTTTATGGACAATGAAAGTTTTGAGCAGTTTCAATTTTCAGAAAATGATTTGGGCGATTTAGTAAAATATCTAATCGAAGGTCAGGAAGTAGATGTTTTGGTTTTCAATGACCGACCGGTTTCTATAGCCTTACCGACTAAAATTAAATTAGAGGTCAAATCAGCACCAGAAGGTGTCAAAGGTAATAGTGCGGGAGCTATTACTAAAACAGTGGTTTTAGAAAATGACTTAGAATTGAGAACGCCATTGTTTATTAAATCTGGGGACAGAATTGTTGTTAATACCGAGACGGGAGAATATGTAGAAAGAGCTTAATTTTTTCATATATTTTTTAAACACCACCACTCAAAGCTTTAACGCCGGGCGGTGGTGTTTTTTATTGTTTAATTGTTGGCTATAAATACTCAAATATGTTATAATATACTCACAATAGTTATCTACTGAAATGGTCTGAGAAGTTTTTAAAACAAAGCTTAGTAGCTAGCAAAAATAAAAATAATATACTCCAATTCATGGACTTTGCAAATAATACAACCGTTAATATTTTAGATAACGACAACTGGTCTTCTTCGCTTTTGGTCAAAGATGAAAAGGGTAATTTGACTTACCTCAAAAATAAAGCACCCCAGATCAAGCTTGGCCCAGAGTCGCAAATTGATGTAGTTTCTGAAGGTGATTTAGCACCTCGGGATGCTTCTTTTATTTCACTGCCCAATATTTACGGCTCTTCTTCGGATAAAGCAGAACTTGTTTTTCATCCGCACGACAAGCAGGAGTTGGATTTTTTTGCTAAAAATGTACCACTAGATGATAGTAAAAAATATAGTATAGAAAAAATTGTGGCTCGCATTATTGCCAAGCAAGAGTTGGATTTTGATGAGAAAAATGCCAAACTTTTTACTAATATTTTATACAATTTTTTCCGAAGTAGAAAAAGTGCGGCTATCGTGAGAGAGCTTTTGAGTAAAAATGTTTCATTGAAAAATAAACCACTAGCGGGAGAAAATTTAGATACCATATTGTCTGTTATTAAAGTTATAAAAAATAAAATTGACTTGGCTGGGGGATTGGTAGTCAATCAAGCAGAATTAGCCCTTAAACAGGAGACAAGTGTTAAGTTGGAAATACCGACCATCAAAATAGAGGAAACAAACAATAACCAAAAATCAGCTCAAGACGAGATCAAAGATATGTTAAAAGGCGCTTTGCCAAAAGTAGAAGCCAAAATTATTGAAACAACAGTTGAGGACAAAAGTAAGATAAAGGATAAACAGGGAGTTCAACCAGCGGCTGGATTTTCTATTCCGGCGGGGTCAAAGGAACTTGATAAAAAACCGATTGTTAGTAACCCAAAGACCGATATAGTGGCTAGTAATAAAATTTTGGAGATTAAACTAGATAGTCCGGAAGAAAAAATAGATATATCTTTACCCAAAGTATCTAGACCGGGTATTTCGCAAACTCCTAGGCGGTCTATGAGCGATGTTTTTACGCCAGCCAAAGAAGACGCTTCTTTTCTATCCAGGGCAACTTTAATGGGGCCAGTACAAGAATTGCAATCTTTTGATTTAATTGCTTTTCGTCGTTTGGGAAATACTGCTGAAGAAAGAGTCCAAAAAGTGTTTGATCGGATAAATTTATTAGAGCAGGATTCTTATACTAAAAAAGCTCAAGGCATTGCTGCTTGGAGAGAGAGTGGTGTTTATAAATTATATCTTAAGCTAGGAGCAGATAGCATGATTGCTGGTCGGCAAGTGGCTGATTATATAGCAGACAAAGCAAATAAAAACGAAGATACTTTGAGTGTAGCCGAATTTTCAGCTATTTCTGATTTAAATAAGCAATTGAGGTTTTAAGCTATGCCAGAAAGATTTATTGTTCCACAATTTATCGATACAGAAGACAAGATTTGGGGGCCGATTACAGTCCGACAATTTGTGATTATTCTAGCGGGCTTGCTTTTTGGGTTTATTGCCTACAAACTTTCTGATTTTTCTTTATTTATTTTTTGGGTAATTTTTATTGCATTTTTTGTGGGCGTTTTTGCTTTTTATAAAGTCAATGGAGCACCTTTTCATACTTTTGCTCTAAATTTTATTGACAGTACTTTTAAAAAGCCGGCGCTGAGAGTTTGGCATAAAGAATACATTAAAGTACAGGAATTTAAATCCAAGAAAGAAAACCAAAACCCACAAGTTTCCATAGCTCATAAACAAATGGTTTCTAGTCGGAAATTATCAGAATTATCTTTGATTATTGATACCGGTGGAGTTTACAAAGGAGAAAAACAAGCCAATGAAGAGCACTGGGTTGGTTTTTCAAATAAAAAAATTAATGATTAGTCATGAAAAATAAAAAATTAGCTGGTAATAAAGTGGCCACCTCTACTCAGAAATATTTGGATATTGCCGAAATCCGTGATAATTTGGTGGTTTTAAATGATGGTGCCGTCCGCGGTGTTTTATTGGTTTCTTCTATAAATTTTGATTTAAAATCAGAGGACGAGCAGCGAGCTATTATCAGCAATTATGTTGGTTTCTTAAATACTTTAGACTATCCATTGCAAGTGATTATACAATCTCGACCTTTAAATATTGATGAGTATTTAGACAGATTGAAGAGAAAAGAAAGAGAGCAGACCAATGAATTATTGCGTATGCAAACGGCTGATTATCGCGGTTTTGTCCAAGAGCTTCTAACTCTAGAAAGTATTATGAGTAAAAAGTTTTATATAGTAGTTCCCTATAGTCAGGTCAGTGATAAACGTCGGGGATTTATTAGTCGTTTTGCTTCAGTTTTTTCTTCGGCCAAAGTTGTCACTTTAAGTCGTAAGCGTTTCGAAGAGTTTAGTGAACAGCTAGATAAACGTTGTAATTTTATTGGTAGTGGTTTATCTGGGCTAGGACTAAGAAGCCAGCGTTTGAGTACACAGGCTTTAATTGAACTTTATTATAATAGTTATAATCCTGATATATTTCAAAAACAACCAATGGAGGATATAAATAAATTAACCGTTGAAACATAATGTTTGGTTTTAATAAAATAAAACAAGCCGAGCAAAAGACCAAAGGAGATAAGGATTTGGAAAAATTTGCTAGTGCTGAGCGGCGGGTTTTGTCTCAAACAGAGGTGATCGCTAGAGAAAAACAGCTGATCGAAGCAGAAAAAGTTTTTAGAGAAGGTATTGTTTCGGTTAGAGATATTGTAGCTCCTTCCGCTCTGAAAATTGATCCGAGGTTTTTACAGCTCAATGATTTTTATGTCCGGACTTTGTTTGTGATGACTTATCCGCGTTATGTTACTATTGGTTGGTTTGCACCGATTATCAATGAAAGTTTGACTCTGGATATCTCCATGTTTTTTTATCCTTTGGATATAAAATTGGTTTTAAAACAGTTGAAAAATAAAGTTGGTACTATGCAGGCGCAGATTATTGCTGATCACGAAAAAGGTGCACCACGTGATCCGATTTCCGAAACAGCCCTTCAGGATATCGAGGCGCTTCGGGACGGCTTGAGTCAGGGTACCGAAAAGTTTTTTCAATTTGCTCTCTATATTACTATTTATGCCAAAACTTTGGATGAACTAGATCTAGCCAGTGATCGTATTGAAAATTTATTGGGTATACAGCTTATTTATTCTCGTCGAGCTTTATTTCAGGCCGAACAGGGTTTTAATTCTACTCTGCCTTTGGGTAATGATGAGCTGAGTATTTCTACCAACATGAACAGCTCGCCAATCGCTTCGTCATTTCCTTTTGTCTCTTCCGAGCTGACTTCCGATGACGGAATTTTGTATGGTATCAATCGGCACAACAATAGTTTGATATTATTTGATCGTTTTTCTTTACAAAATGCCAACATGGTAGTGTTTGCTACTTCTGGTGCTGGTAAAAGCTATGCTATTAAATTGGAAGTGCTGAGGTCTATGATGTTGGGTACGGATGTTATTATTATTGACCCAGAAAATGAATACCAGCATCTGTCTGAGGCGGTTGGTGGTGCTTATATCAATGTATCTTTAAATTCTGAGAGCAAACTTAATCCTTTTGATCTGCCCAAGGGTTTTGGTGGCGATAGTAAGCCGGAAGATATTATCAGAAGCGCTATTATTACTCTCAAAGGTTTGATCCGACTGATGATTGGTGATATTACCAACGGGGAAGATTCGCTGTTGGATCGGGCTATTTTAGAAACTTATGCTAAAAAAGATATTACGCCAGCTAGTGATTTGAATAATATTGAACCGCCGATTATGTCTGATTTGGAAGAGGTTTTGATCAGTATGGAAGGTGGGGAAGATATGGCCTTAAGAATTAAAAAATATACCGAAGGTACTTTTTCGGGGTTATTTAATAGTCCAACCAATATTAAAGTGGATAATCAATTGGTGGTATTTTGTATTCGGGACCTGGAAGATGAGCTTCGTCCGATTGCCATGTACATGATTATGACACATATCTGGAATATTATCAGAAGCGAATTGAAGCGCCGAATACTGGTAGTCGATGAGGCCTGGATTATGATGCGCCATGAAGATAGTGCCAAATTTATGTATGCTTTGGTGAAGCGTTGTCGTAAATATTATCTAGGAGTTACTACTATTACCCAAGATGTTAATGACTTTTTAACTTCTACTTATGGCAATGCTATTGTGACCAACTGCGCTTTACAACTTCTCTTAAAGCAGACTCCAGCCGCAGTCAATCTAGTTCAGAAGACATTTATGTTGACGGAAGGAGAAAAGTATCTACTGCTAGAAGCTGGATTAGGAGAGGGTATATTTTTTGCCGGAGCCAAACATGCGGCTATCAAGGTGCAAGCTTCTTATGCCGAGCATCAGATTATTACCTCAGACCCTCGTCAGTTGATAGAAATAGAAGAGGCCAAAAAAGAATTTGAAGAACAAATGATGGCCGAAGCAGAAAAAAATCCTAATCAAGTTTAGTTTTAAAGAAAAAATATTAGATAAGTTAATTTAAAAATATGGACGCTAAAAGAAAAAAAATACTTCTTATTCTAGCTGTACTCGTAGTATTGATCATACTTTTTTTAATCTGGATACTAAAAACTTCTGATCAAGGGCCGATGGGTAATGAAAACACCAATACTCCGCCGCCGGTTTTTAAAGCACCGAGTGTCAATTTGGAGTATAAAGATTCCGTAGAGGTCAAACAGACTTCTACCGAGTTTTCCGTGATTAATTTAGCCAAGACTTATGCGGCTAGATTTGGCTCTTGGTCCACCGATAATCAGGGAGCCAATCTCAACGAACTTTTGCCTCTTAGCACTGAAAAGATGAGGCAATACATTGCTAGTATTGATTTGGATTTTTCACCACAAGAGTTTCGAGGCAATACCACCAAAAGTATTAGCGCCAAAATAATCAGTTTAGACGAAAACAGTGCGGAGGTATTGGTCAATACTCAGAAAATAGAAACTAAGGCCAATTTGGAAGAGTCGGTCTACTATCAAGAAGCGACTGTCAAGATGATTAAATCGGGTGATGTTTGGTTGGTTGATGAATTTATTTGGCAATAATTTTTGTTTATGGCTCTTGATTTAGCATTAAATCCGGAAGATTTAGGAGACGACTTCGAAGACGAGGGCGAAGATTTTAATGATGAACTTTCTGAGGCTGGACAAAAAGAGGCTCAGCGTAATTTAGAAAGGATAAAAAAGCAAGTTAAAGACAAAATCAAGAAACAGGTTCAGAAGGTAGCTAAGAAAATAGCTAGCAAAGTAACTGTTCGGGTAGTTTCTCTGGCTTGTGGAGCTACGGGTGTTGGACTTATTGTTACTTATATTATTTGGACCGGGCAAGCCATCATTGCCAATTGGTTAGGCAAAGACAAAATTATACCAAAATTGGATTGGTGGGAGCTGGTTTTATGGGGCATTTTAACACTATTATTATTATTTCTCTTAGTAATTTTATTAGCTTTTTTAATAGTAGGTGCGGCTATTAGTAATCCAGTACTGGGGGTAACAATACTTGGAGCTGTAGTTTGGAATTGGATCACCAGTTAGTATAAATAATATACATTATGGATAAGAAAAAGATTTTTTTGGTCATCGGGTTTATTGTTCTAGTTTTGGGACTGGGCTTGGCTTTGTATTGGGTGTTTTTTAAACCAACTATTCCAATTACTCCAACAGATAATTTTAACGCTGGGAATTTGCCGGGGATTGGTAATGGCAATATACCGATTGTCAATGAAAATATCAATGCTCCTGACCAAGGATTGCCCTGGCAACAATATATTAAAGACAAAGTTTCCGATGTAGCCAGTGGCGGACTGACCAAGGTGTCAGAGGTTTCTGAAAATGAAGTCAGAGGGCTAACTAGTAGTCCCGGTGGTTTGCAATATTATGATGATAATGAACAAAAGTTTTATCGCATTACCGATAGTGGTACAGTAGAAGAATTGAGTAGCCAATTGTTTTATCAAGTAGAGGATGTGACCTGGGCTGGTAGCGGAGATAAGGCCATTTTGGAATATCCGGACGGATCAAATATTTTGTATAATTTTAAAAACGGCCAACAAGTGACCTTACCCAAAGAATTGGAAGATTTTTCTTTTGATGCTTCTGATAGCCAAATTGCCGCCAAATGGATGGGCTCTAGTGAAGAGGATAACTGGGTGGTAGCATCCAATGATGATGGCTCGGGTATGTATCTTATCCAACCTTTGGGCGATCAAGCACATAATACTTTTGTCAGTTTTTCTCCAGATAATCAGGTAGCCGTCATGCATAGAAAATATGTGGACGCTCAAAGGCAAGAGGTTTATCCTATTGGCTTACACGGCGAGACTTTTAAGGCTTTTACAGTGGCTGGCGCTGGTTTTGAATATGATTGGTCACCAGAGGGCAATAGTCTGGTTTATAGCGTTTATAATGAAACTAGTAATTACAATCCCAATCTTTGGGTGACCAATGGCAGTAGCAGTGAGTTGGGTGATATCAAAGTATCCTTAAATATTTCTACCTGGCCAGATAAATGCGCTTTTGTCGGTGAAGATATTATGTATTGCGCTGTACCTCAGGGATTGCCACGCGGTGCCGGACTTTATCCGGAAATAGCCGATCGTTATCCTGATAATTTCTATTATATCAACTTAAATTCCGGCTCTAAAAATTTGATTGCCAGTCCGGTTGGGGAGAGTGGTAGCTATACAGCCCATAATCTTTTTGTATCAAACGACCAATCAACCCTATATTTTACCGATCAGAACGGAAATTTACAAAGTATTAAATTAAAATAATAATATTATGAAAAATAAACGTTCAATTATCTGGGGATCTTTACTACTATTATTTTTAATTTTTCCAGTCTTAGTTAACGCGATTGATGTAACCTATACACCAAATGTACCGATACCGATTAGGATTGGTTCTTATGATTTTGGTGGAACAAATATAGTTGGTCCAGATTTTTTGGCTAGCTATATTGTGGCTATTTATACTTATGGAGCAGGTTTTGCCGGCATTGTAGCCATGTTTATGCTGGTGATTGCCGGTTGGCGTTGGCTTTTTGCCGCTGGTAATGCTAGTAAAATTGCCGCTGCCAAGGACACGGTCAATGGAGTCTTGGTTGGTTTGGCCTTACTTTTTGGCGGGCAATTGTTGCTTAGGCAAATTAGTGAGAATTTTAGCTCAATTCAAAGTTTGAAAGTCCAATTGCCAGAAGCAGCTCTCAATGCTATTTCTGCTAATAAGGCTAATGAGGATTTTTGTGCTAGTAGTGGCGAAGGATCTACTACAACAACTCCCAAAAGAGTTGAAGATTGTGAGGAATATAAAGATCCAACGCAATGTCTTACTGATACTTGTAATTTAATTGCCATTGGTGATTTTGATGACCGTTGTGTACCATTATTTAATAGGTCCAATAATAGTTTTACCGGTTGTTCCGATTGTCCCAATACTTGTAGTTGCGATATATATATTAATGAGTTCTATAGAAATGCTGATCCTTGTGATTGTGATGAGGATAGCAAGTGGGTAGATGATAAATGTGAAGTTGTAGAGAATAACTAAAGTTTATTCTAAATGAGTTTCGTTTTTTAGTTTGGCAATCGTAGCTTGCAGATCGTGCCGAGCCAAATATTTTTGATCAGTCAAGATGTCCTGAGCCCATTTTTGGGCTTTTTTGATCAGAGCTGTTTCAGATAGCTTGGCTATTTTTAGTTTAATCAGGCCACTTTGTTTATGACCAAATATTTCACCGCTACCGCGTAGTTCTAGGTCCAAATCAGCCAATTTGAAGCCGTCACTAGTAGTACACAGCGCCTCTAGCCTTTTTTTACTAACCGACGAAATGTCATTGGTAAATAACAAACAAAAACTATCCAGAGCGTTTCGGCCAATCCGACCACGAAATTGATGCAACTGACTGAGGCCAAATCTTTCGGCACTTTCTATGATCATGATGGTAGCTTGGGGGATATCTACACCCACTTCTATCACTGAAGTGGCAACTAAGATAGGGAATTGATTATTTTTAAAATCGGACATGATTTTTTCTTTGGCGTCGGATTTTAGCTTACCATGAAGCAGGCGGATTTCTAAATCAGGGAAAATATCTTTATTTAATTTTTGATATTCAGCCGTGACAGATCTGACACCCAGCTTATCACTGTCATCTATCAATGGGCAGATGACAAAGACTTGTTCTTTATTTTGTATTTTTTCCCGAATAAAATTGTAAGCATCCAATCTTTTTTTCTCAGGCACTAAAAATGTTTTGATTTTTTTACGACCAGCTGGTTTTTCTTTGATTAGGGATATGTCCAGATCACCATAAAGCGTCAACGCTAAAGTGCGGGGGATGGGGGTAGCAGTCATAGATAATAAATGGGGCGCTTTGTGGTCTTTATTTTTTTCTTTCAGCGTTTTTCTTTGTCTGACCCCAAAGCGGTGTTGCTCATCAATAATAATCAAACCAAGTTTTTTAAAATTGATTTTATCTTGAATAAGACTATGAGTACCAACGACAAAATTGATAGAGCCGCTCGCTATTTTTTTGATTAGCTCAGTTTTATTGGTATTTGTACCGTCAGCCAATAGTTGATGGCTTTTGGTCAGTAGAGCAATTTGCGGTAAGTATTTAGCTGGTAGTATTTTTTTAATAGTAGCCAAATGTTGATTAGCTAGTATTTCGGTCGGAGCCATCAGGGCTACTTGTAAGCCGTGTGATAAGACATTCAAAGCTGATAAAATAGCTACGATTGTTTTGCCAGAGCCGACATCGCCTTCAATCAGTCGGTTCATCGGTATATCTTTGTTTAGATCAGCCAAGACATCATAGAGAGCTTTTTGCTGGTCTAGGGTCAACTTAAAAGGCAGTGTTTTGATGTTTTGATTTAATAGATGGTTGTTTAAAGAGATTTGATAAGTGGGTTGAGACTGGTAGTTTTTTTTGGCCAATTGGTATTTGATTTGCAAATAAAATAATTCCTGAAATTTTAGTCTTTGACTAGCCGCTTCTAAAGATTTTTGGTCACTGGGGAAATGAATCTGTTTAAGAGATTCCATCAGCCAAGGATATTTTTCTTTATTAAGGATTTCCACCGGCAGAGGATCATCAACTGGTGTTATTTCTTTTAAGGCTTTACTTATTAAAAAGCGCAGTTGTTTTTGGGTGATTTGGCCACTTAAATGATAAAGAGGCACTATCCGACCGCTGTGGATAAGGTCAGCCTTGGCTTTTTCATAGCTGGGACTGATAAATTGCCAGCTAGATTTTTTGGCTTTTATTTTGCCACTGAGATAGACTTGATCGCCGATTTTAAGTATTTGAGAGATAAACTTTTGTCTAAACCAAATAGCTTCTACTGTACCACTGTCATCTTCAGCTATTAGCTCAGTGATGATCATCTTGGCTCGCCAAGCCCGGTAGCTTTTGATTTTGGTTATTTTGACGCAAACTGTATTTACTTCATTTTCATCAATATCTTTGACTAACTTGATATTGCTCAAATCATCATAACGACCTGGGAAATACCAGAGCAAATCAGCCACGGTGTGGATATCCATTTTTTTTAAATCAGAAGCTAGACTGTTGGCTATGGAGTGCAGTTTTTTGATATCCAAATTTAAATCCAGTATTGTTTTGCCCATTTAAACTGTTTTAATAAGCTGGACAAAATTGCCCAGCTTAAAGTTTTTTATTTTTTGTATGTTTATAATTTTAGTATGCGAGATATACCTTCGCTAGTGGGGATTTCTTCTTTTTTTAGATCTTCGTCTAAATATTGGATGAGTATTTCTCTGATGCGAACTGGGTTTTGATTTTCTAGAGGGATAACCATTCTTTGTTTAATAAAACCCTTGGGTTGAAAATAGAGGTTTTTTATTTCCGGAGGATAGTAGATAATATAGAAATTTTGAAAATCCTCATAAGGAATAAATTTACTGCCGATAAATATGCCATCTTCGGTCAAGGCTGTTTCTACCATTTTTGGTTCATCTTTGGCCGAGCTAAAGTATAAAACAGCAAAAATTACCAAAATAATAGCAAAAAGTAGATTGTCAGAAAAATAGGCGTAGACCAGTAGAGCCACAAAGACAATAGTAAAGGCTACATACCAGAGGGTTCCTTTTTGATGTTTGATAAATTCTGGAAATTCCCAGAAGGCTAGGACATCGCCATAATCACCAGCACCCGTATCGTCATCTCCCATATTTTCTACCATTTCGTCTGCTTGTTCAGCAGATGCTTTGGCTTTTTTTACATTTTTGGTATTTTTATTAGTTTTTACCATAGAATTTTATTAACTAGTGATTTTATTATAACATATTCATTGGATTTCAGCCATTGCTCTAGGTATTGTCAAATAGGGCAAAATATATTATTATATAGCAGTCTTTTACGCTATAGAGCTTCAATGGCTTAGTGTATTGTTTTATTAGGGTAAAAGTATAATTTAGGAGAGTTGGCAGAGTGGTTGAATGCGGCGGTCTTGTTCCCTGTTTGTCCAAGAGCGTAGCGATTGGCAACAAACAGCAATCCCGCCAAAGGCGGGAAAAACCTCCAAGGTTATTTACTAAGCAGAAATTTATTTTAGGAGAGTTGGCAGAGTGGTTGAATGCGGCGGTCTTGAAAACCGTTGAGCCGAAAGGTTCCGAGGGTTCGAATCCTTCACTCTCCGCCAGTCCTCGTAGCTCAATGGATAGAGCGTTTGGTTGCGGTCCAAAAGGTTGCAGGTTCGATTCCTGCCGGGGACGCCATTTATTTAATTTTTGGAGAGGTGCCTGAGTGGTTGAAAGGGGCACCCTGCTAAGGTGTTACTCCGTTTTTCGGGGTCGAGGGTTCGAATCCCTCCCTCTCCGCCATAATTTATTTTTTACTCTACTGCCCTAAAAGGCGGTTTTTTGTTATAATATTAATATGTTTATTAAATCCCACAATCTTCATAAATTACTTATCACTTCCTATGGCGTATCGACCTTTTCCGAAGGATTTTTGATGCCTATTTATGCCATATTTGTGCAAGGAATTGGTGGGGATATTTTGGAAGCGTCGGCGGCCATTTCTATATTTTTATTGGTATCAGGACTGACTACTATTTTTATTCATCGTTCTGCTTGGAGTGAAAAACATCGGGTTAAATTATTGGTTTATGGTTGGCTACTTTGGGCCATTGGTATTGGCGGTTATTTTTTTATTGTTGATACTTACACTTTATTTGCCGTACAAGTTATTGTGGCCTTGGGTAATGCTATTGCTGACCCAGCTTTTAGCGCTGAGTTGGATGATAATATCAATAAAAATAAAAAATCTTATTCCTGGGGAGTTTTTCAAGGCATTCAAGATATAGCCAACAGTATTGCCGCTATCGCTGGCGGTCTGATCGCCAGCTTGTTTGGTTTTCGCGTTTTGATAGCTTTTATGTTTGCTACTGCCACTTTGTCTTTTCTGATAATTTTATATTATGTTAAAATAAAGAATAGAAATTGGTTGGACAAACTTATTCATAATAATTAATAAAATAAAAATTATGTCAAAAAATGCTTGTGGAGCCGGTGGTGCTATTTATGGTTTGGGTTTTATCGGGGCGGTTATTTATTATATTCAGCACGCCGATTCTTTTACCATGGGGTTAGTCGGCTTTTTAAAAGCCATAGTTTGGCCAGCTTTTCTGATGTATAAATTATTGGAATTTTTCCAAATGTAAATACTGGTCAAAATTATTTTAATTATTTTTGGCTAAGACTAGGCAAATTATATTGGAATAATTATTTTTCGTCAATACTTTGGCGGCTTGATTTAAAGTAGCCCCAGTTGAGGTGACATCATCGATTAGTAGGATTTGGGAGCAGTGCCGCATTTGTAGTGGCACTGTTTTTTGGTTTATTTCAAAAATATCTAAGACATTTTTTTGCCGAGCGATTTTATTTAATTTTGCTTGTGGTGGATTATTTTTGGTTCTGATTAAAAGAGGAGAGTAAGGCCGATTTAATCGCTTGGCTAATTTTTTAGCCAACAGCTCTGTCTGGTCAAAACCACGTTTTCTTTTTTTGTTTTGATGGAGTGGTATATTGACTATGATGGTATCTTTTCCCAAGGCCAAGTGTCGAGCTTGCTTTTCCAGTATATCTATCAGTGGTTCAGCCATGTTTTCCAAATAATTGTATTTATAGTTTTTTATTAATTTTTGGACGAGCTGGTTTTGGTAATCACAAGAAGAGTAGCAGGCTTTAAAATAGGTTTTTTCTTGGTCTGGCCAGTAAATGGCTTTTGGCTCGCTTAAGATAATATCATTTAAACAAAAACCACAGCAGAGTGATCCTTCACTGTGACAGCCCAGGCAAAATTGTGGCCAAATAAAATCTAAGAGTATTTTAAAAACCTTTTTAATGTAAAATAAAAAGGTTTTTACATCGCTTTTTCCCGCGTACCGGGATCCCGCTTCGCGGGGCTTCCTTCCTATCATTTAAATTTAGCTAATACTTATTTTATTTTTTTCTAGGGATATTTTTAGTTGTTTAAAATTTTTATTCAGTAGGTTTTGGGCCAAGATATTGGCCAGATGTTGATCAACCAGTCTTTTGATACTCCGAGCGCCTTCTTTTAAGACATCTTTTTGTCCCAGTAAGTGGGGGATTATCTTAGAATCTATGACTACACTTACTCCTTGCTCGCTGAGACGCTCACTGATTAAAGATAATTCTTTTTTCAGGATTTTTTTGGCTGCCACCTGATCGAGCGGTTCAAAGACTACAATATCATCTAAACGGTTGGTAAATTCCGGAGGAAAATGTTTGGACAGAGAAGACAATATTTCCTGGGTTTTTTTGTAAAAATTTTCTTTGTGTTCATCAGTGGCAAAACCCATGACTGCTTCTTGGTTGAAAATACTTAGGCCAATATTGGAAGTCATGATGATGATGCAGTTTCTAAAATTGACTGTTTTACCAGTGGCATCGGTCAGTTCACCTTCTTCCAAAATAGGCAAAAGCAGATTAAAGACATCGGGATGGGCTTTTTCTATTTCATCAAATAATACCAAGCTATAGGGCTTGTTTTTGACTAAATCAGTCAATTTATTACCTTCCCGATAACCCACATAACCGGCCGGAGAGCCGATCAATTTGGAGATATTGAATTTTTCAGAAAACTCTGACATATCAATACGCAATAGATTTTTTTCTCCACCAAAAATGTGTTTGGCGATTTCTTTGGCCATGGCGGTTTTGCCTACGCCACTGGGCCCCAAAAACATAAAAGAAGCCAGGGGTTTATTTTTATCGTTTAAGCCAGCTTTAGCTTTTCGGATAGTATGAGAGATTTTGGCCAAGGCTTTGTCTTGCCCAAAAATATTTTGGCCGATTTTATTTTCCAAATTTAATAATTGTTTGTTTTCGCCGACAGTAATAGAAGATAGGGGGATACCAGTTATTTTTGACAATACATCTCTGATGTCTTCTGCACTTATTCGGCCAAACTTTTTATTGATTGTTTTATCCTGTTGAGCCTTTGTTCGTAAAAGTCTTTCTAAAATTTCTTCTTCTTTGGCCTTGTGACCAGTAGCTTCTAGATACTTTTCCGATAAAATAGCTTGTTTTTTATCAGTTTGAGCTTGATTTAGCTCATCTTGCAGACTTTTGATTTTTTTAAGCAATCCTTGTTTGGTTTTTTTAACGCGCAAACGAGCAGCGGCTTCATCTATCAGGTCAATGGCTTTATCCGGCAATTTTTTGTCCGGTAAAAATCTTTTGCTTAGCTCCACAGCGGCTTTTATAGCCTGGTCATCTATGATGACATTGTGAAATTTTTCGTAGTTTTCTCTCAGGCCTTTTAATATTTGTTGAGTTTCATCCTCGGATGATTCCTCAATAATAATGGCTTGAAATCTTCTCTCTAGTGCTTTGTCGCTTTCTATATGTTTTTTGTACTCTTCAAAAGTAGTCGCCCCAATACACCTTAGCTGTCCGCGAGACAGCGCTGGTTTTAAGATATTGGCGGCATCCAAAGAGCCAGTCGTTGCTCCAGCCCCCATGATAGTATGGAGCTCGTCGATAAACAGTATGATGTCCGGATTGTTTTTTATCTCAGCAATTACTTTTTTTAAGCGGCTTTCAAATTCACCTCGATACATCGTGCCAGCCAAGAGGCTAGAAATATCTAGGTTCAGGATAGTTTTATTGAGTAGGACATCAGGTACTTTATTTTCTGTGATTCTTTTGGCCAGGCCTTCGATAATAGCAGTTTTTCCTACTCCAGCATCGCCCAAAAGCACTGGGTTGTTTTTGGTGCGACGAGATAATATTTCTATCAGTCGGTCTATTTCTTTAACTCGGCCAATCACTGGATCAATATCTTTTTGGATTTCTTTACTAGTTAGATCAATAGTAAATTTTTCCAAATCATTGGTATTGGCGGGGCCTTCTTCATTGAAAATTTCTTCAATTTCTTTGAGTTCCTCCTCGCTGGTTAAATCACTGAATTTGGAAGTGCTTTTTAGTATCAGACTTAGATGTTGTTTAAGACTTTGAGTGTTCACTTTGGCTTTTTGCAGTATCTGAGTGGTTTTTTCATCGGCGTTTTGGCTCAGCCCCCACAACAAGTGCTCAGTGCCGATATATTTGTGTTTGTGTTTGTAAGCGGTGACAACGGCTTTTTCAATTATTTTTTGTGATTCTAGAGATGGCTGGGGCATACTTTCTGGACTGATCGCTATGCTTTGATAAGTATCAAAAGTAGCCATTTGTAGCCAGCCAAGATCTATATTTTGTTTAATCAAAATATCAGAGCCCAAAGAACCTTTGGTTTTTATCAAGGATATCAAAAGATCTTCCGGCTCAATGGCTTCGTGTTTTTTGCTAAAAGCTATATTTTGAGCGGTAATTAAAACCTGCTTAAAATGCTGGGTAAATTTATCTAATATATTTTGAAAATTGTCACTAATCATAATGTTTTACATACTACGTAAAGCTTTGATTCTTTCGGCTATTGGTGGGTGAGTAGAAAATAATTTTGACAGGCCACTGTTTTTAAAGGGATTAGAAATATACAAATGAGCTGTAGCTTTATTGGCTTTTTTAAGGGGCATGTTTTGGGTTGATATTTTTTCCAGCGCTTTAGCCAACCCTTCGGGATAGCGGGTAAGTAATGTTCCAGAAGCGTCGGCTAAAAATTCTCTTTTTCTAGATACAGCCAGCTGGATGAGCTTGGCAAAAAGCGGAGACAAGATAGCCAAGACAATACCCACTAGCACCAAAATATTGCCTTTGTTGTTGTTATCGCTACGGCTATGACCTCTAAAAATAAAACTGCGCATCATCCAATCAGCCAAAAGAGTAATAATGCCCACACAGACAATCACTACCATCATCAGTCGGATATCATAATTTTTGACATGAGAAAGCTCATGAGCAATCACACCTTCTAGCTCTTCGTTGGCCAAATTGTTGATCAGACCTCTGGTGACAGCAATAGAGGAGTGCTCCGGATCGCGGCCAGTAGCAAAAGCATTCATCGCTTCATCTTCTATAATATACAATTTGGGCATAGTGACGCCAGCAGTGATGCTCAAGTTTTCTACCATCCGCCAGAGATAAGGATTGTCCTCTTTGCTTATTGCTTTGGCTCCAGCGGCGCTTAAAGCTATTTTATCTCCGGCAAAAAAACTGACAAGACTCAGTCCAGTAGCCATGATAGTAGCCGGGATGACCATATAATAGCCACTTTGTGAATACTGGCTCCAAGCCCAGACCAAGCCAGCAATAATTACGACAAAAAGGATCATTAGAGCCAGACTTTTTCGTTTGTTGCTGTCTATTTGTGTATACATTTGTTTATTTTATTGATTAGTTTTTATCAACTTAATATAACAATATCGGTCTTTGTTTGTCAATTAAATTTAGTTAATATATTGACAAAATTTATTTAATAATGTATAATATTTTGAATTTATGAACTTTATATCAGCAAGGTTAATAACAATAGAAACTAGGAGGTTGATCATGGCAAAAACTAGACAGACTCACGGATTTGTTTTGGAGGAAGCAGGTGGTATTATTGTGTCAATAACACTTAGTTTTGGAGGGCGAAAAATTTCTATTGGAGACACAGTGACTTCTAATGGTCGCATGACCAAGAAGGGCCGTCAAGGAAAAGTAGTGACTATCGAAGAGCCGTTCACCAACGGCAGAACCACCGATGTTATTGAGGTTGATTTTGGCAACAAAATCAGTAATCTGAAATTCAAGGATTTGGATTTCGGCATTTGATACCAGATCACCAACAAGACAAAAGGGCTGTCGCTTTAAACAACGGCCCTTTTTTATTTAGTAATTTATTAGAGTCTTAAAATTTTACCTGTACATTGGCCTTTTCTTTTTCATCTCCAATAGCAAAGAAATCCCAAGCTTTGAAGTTTAGCATACCGGCAATCAGGTTGTTGGGGAAAACTTCAATTTTGGTATTAAAGTCGCGGACCTGTCCGTTATAAAATCTACGAGCGGCTTGAATTTTATTTTCCGTATCAGAAATTTCATCTTGTAGTTGTAAAAAGTTTTGAGAAGCTTTTAGGTCCGGATAGTTTTCGGCTACGGCAAATAAACTTTTTAAAGTTTCAGACAACATATTTTCGGCCTGGCCTTTTTCTGCTATACCCTGAGCTTGCATAGCACTGGCGCGGGCTTGAGTTACCTTGGTCAGTACGCCTTCTTCGTGTTTCATATAACCTTTGACCGTTTCCATCAAATTGGGTATCAAATCATAGCGGCGTTTAAGCTGGACATCGATATCTGACCAGGCCTCTTTAACCCGATTTTTGAGCCTAATCAGGCTGTTGTAGACGCCTATTAACCAGATAACTATCAGGGCTACGGCTACTAGGATGACAATAAGAGCTTTATTCATAGTTTTAATTTAATTATTTAATCAACCCTTTAATTTTACTAGATTGCCATTTTTTTAGCAAATCAATGGGAGCTATTATCATAGTTGTTAAAATGTGTTATAATAAATTTAGTTTAAAAATATATAAAATAAAATTATGTTTAAAAGAATTAGTAATTGGCAACTATCTTTCATAATAGCCATTGTATCAATCTGTAGTCTAGTGTTGATACAGCAATATGTCATCGCTCAAAGTGGTTGGGTGGATCCAGATACTTTACCAGGTGTTACTCCTAGTAATGTTTTTGTGGTCAATCCTTTGGCCTCTGATTTGCAGTTAAATAATCATAATATTTTAGGTAGTAATATGGTTATTGATGGTTCGGCCAATCTAAATGCGGTGACCCTAACTGGCGGTCGAAAGATCTGTTTGTCTGGTACTTGTAGAGATACTTGGCCGGTAGTAACGGGCGGTATTACTGGTGGGGGAACAGTAGAGAAGATAGCAAAATTTACTGGTGCTAGCGCTATCGGAGATTCTACCATCGAACACAGAGGTAATAGTATTTATGCATTTAATTCTGGTTTTAGTACTTCGGGTTTAATCTTGGGTGGAGGATCAGTAGATCCTCTACAAATATATGGTATGAATAATTTTAGTACTTCTAATCTTGTGTATTTGTCTATCTCTGGAGCCGCTGTGCCTTCAAGTGGAAATGCTATTAATATATTGAATGATGGCCATGGTAGTGGTTTAATTATTAATAATTCTAGAGCCACCAATATTAAAGAGGGTATTAATATAACTAATGGTGGTTTGGGTAATGGTTTAGTTGTCACCCAAAATAATCCGACTCCTGGTGCTGCCACTGGTCGACCTTTTCGTGTTAATGATGATAATGCTTCTGATAATACTCCTTTTGTTGTAGATTGGGAGGGTAAAGTTGGTATTGGAACGGTTAGTCCTAATAAGAATTTACACATTCAAACCGCTTCTGGCAATGCGGAAATAGATATTCAAAGTGGGGGAGTGTCTGGTAATCATTGGGGTATTTATCATGATGCCGCTACTGATGACCTTTTCTTTTGGAAAGACGCAGCCAATCGGGTAGTTTTTACTGATAGCGGTAATATTAATTTACAGGGATCAGTTTGTGATATTAATGGTGCTAATTGTTTTTCCGGTTCAACCAATTATTGGACTCAAGATGCTAGTTTAAACTTGTCTAGGACTAATAGTAATGTTCACTTATTAGCTAGTGGACAAACTATGCCAGCGGCTCTAGCTTTATCTGGAACTAGAATGGTTTGGCATCCTACTAAAGCAGCTCTTAGAATTGGAGGAATTGGTGCCTCTGGGGCTACAAAATGGAGTGAGACCAACATTGGAAATTATTCACTTGTTTTTGGTCTAGATAGTAGAGCTAGTGGTCTTTACTCGGCAGTACTTAGTGGTAATGCCAATAATTCTGATGCTGAAGCTAGTGTTGTGGCTGGAGGTAGACAAAATCAGGTAGCCGCTTTTGCTTTGGAGGGTGCGGTAGTTGGTGGAGGAGCAAATCAGGTTAATGGTCAGGGTGGGTTTATTGGTGGTGGAAATCAAAACATAACCTCTGGTAGTTATTCAGTGCTCAGTGGAGGTATTAGTAATAGATTAATGGGTACAGGTAGTGTTATTGGTGGTGGTGGATGGAACATCGCAACAACTAGTTATTCTGTTATTGGTGGTGGCCAACAAAATGGTGTCAATGGGCAACATGGAGTTGTTGGTGGCGGTTATTTAAACATAGTATCGTCAGCTCAAAGTACCATTAGTGGTGGTTGGAACAATAGTATTAGTGGTCCGATTGGAACCATCGGTGGCGGAAAGGATAATTTAATATTACTAGAAGGTCAATTAAGCACTATCGGGGGAGGTACAAGTAATAATATCAGCGCTGATTATGTAGCTATAGCCGGCGGACAAAGTAATACTGTTAGTGGTGATTTTGGAGCCATTGGAGGTGGTAGTTTAAATAGTGTCAGTGGTATTTTTTCAGTTATTCCTGGTGGTTCTGCTAATTTGGCAGCCGGCGATTATTCTTTAGCTGCTGGCAGACATATGGAATTATCAGCTACAGCAGACAATAGTTTTGTTTGGGGAACTTCTGATACGCCGGTTTCTATCACTAGGGACAATTCCTTTATAGTATTTCCAACTAATCCAACAGGTAGTCTTCCTAGATTAGGTATTGGTACTTCTGCTCCCAACAGCACTGTCCATATCAAATCAAATAGTGGTAATGCCGAAATAGACCTACAAAGTGGCTCTAGCCCTTATTGGGGTATTTATCAAGATGATACGACCGACGAACTTCGCTTCTGGAATAACGGAGTCAATAAAGTGATTTTCAAGAGTAATAGTTTGGGAGTAGTTAGTGATTCGGCTGATGGGGTGGATAATTATATTCAATTGGATAAGGTAAATGCAGTACCCCCAGTAACTGATTGTGATGAGGTAGCAGAGGAGGGTAGAATGATTTGGAAAGCGGCGGGTTTTAATAGATTGATGATTTGTGGATACGACAGTGTCAGTGGATTATATGGTTGGAGAACTCTTTTATCTTCCTAAATGATTTAAAATAAACCGCTACCCAAAGCTTTAGGCAAAGGGTGGCGGTTTTCTTGTTGGTGCATCAGCTTTTGTGGTATAATAAACATAGTAATTAAATATTTATTTATTTTTTAAGCTAGATTTATTTTAAATGAAATCTGACTTTCATTTTCATTTCTATAGCCGGATATTTATCATGCTGATTTTGGCTGTGTCTTTATTTTTTATACAAAAATCAGTCAAGACCACAGCGGAAATCACTTATCCTTATCAAGTAACTGGCTGGGCTTGGAACAATATAGCTCTTTGGTTTAGTTTGAATTGTGTTAATGATTTTGAAGTACCAGGCGTATATATTTCTACTTGTTCAGATATCCCGGGTGGTGTGGATTATGGTTTGCAAGTAGCTGCCGACGGTAACATCAGTGGTTGTATCTGGGCCGGTAACAATGTCGGTGGCAGTGGTAGTGCTTTGGGTTGGGTGTGTTTTAATGACGTTTTTAGCGTTTTTAGAGCCACACCTAGTGATCTAGGAGTAGCTACTTCATCGAAGTATTTAAATGCTATAGCCTCTACGACTTTTGCTAGTATACTTAGTTTTGAAGATTGGCGTTGTGTGGGTGGAACTATGAATGGTCAAAGGTGTGCTCCAAATACTGCTTTTTGTTCTGCTGCGGGCGGCACTTGCACTTTTACTGATGATGGCAAATGGAAACTTGGTTTTCCTATTATAGGGAGTGGAGAGCCTTGGGGTACAGACTTACCTAGCCCAGCCAATCCACTGCAGGGTTGTTTTAATTGTTATCAAGAATACAGCTACGCTTGTAGTATTGATGGTGGGTCGTGTGATCCGAGTATTGGCTGTGGGGTAACTGGTACACCACCTACACCACAGGATTGTGTGGTTTCTTCGGTAGAAAATAAATGTGATAATTGTTTAGAATATTCTTATTATCCGGGTTTTTGCGAAGCCGCTGGTACAAAAAGTGTTACCATGGGTTGTGCTGATTTTGTTCATAATACGACCGATTGCTGTACTAGTAATAATGATTGTGCCACCGGAGAAACTTGTCAAGCGGTCTCTTCTTGTGTTGCCATAACCAGCAATGAAAGAGAAGAATATACTTGTACGCAGAGCGAACCAGGCAACTGCGTGCTCGTCCCGGAAGGTTGCGTAGATAGAACACTAGGCGCTTATAGAATGACTTTGGGCGGTTATGATTGTAGTAATTGTAATATTGAAAGTTATGACAATCGTTGTTATTTAAATGCTGAAGAAGCCAATCTTAATAGTTGTGTCAGTTGTGCTAATATTTTTTATTATCCCGGAGTAATGATAGATCATAAACATTACAATTTAGGAGCTGCCGAAATGGCTTATATGTGCGGCTGGGCTTGGAACGCGTGGGATGACAATAGCGACGGCAATCCAGACAACGGTTTGTACTGGTTTCAGTTTTCTCCTAGGATTGTTACTTCTACGCGCCCATTTTTGTCAGTAGAGAGCGGTAATATTTATTCCCAAAAAGGTATTAGTGGCGATTATTTGCCACCTTTTGGTCATTACAATTCTTCTTATTTGATTGAATCAGGGGGTAGTATTAGCAATTTTATTAGTTCCAGCACTTTGTCCGGTCTTTATCAAGGTGAAATACCTTATCAGCCGATTATTAGTTTTTTAAGACCAAATGCTAGTTTTAGTAAGTACAACAATGCTTTAGGTAGTATTGATTATGCTGGATTGATCGCTGATGTTGTTTCTGGGGCGGCCAATGTTAACAAATATGGATCAACTATCATTACTACTACCGGTATTACTCAGGCTGATGCCATGGTTTTTCTTAATGATCTGAGTGATCCTTTGGAGTCAGAAAGTATGGTACATTATCATAACGATGATTTAAATATCAATACAGCTGCTTTTGTCCCGACACACACTATTTGGGCCGGTGATAATAATGAAAACGCTGCTAAAGTAGTGGTTGTTAATGGTGATTTATTGATTGGTGATAATTTTATTTATGAAAACGCTGCTAGCTATGGTAATTTTAAAAATATACCTTCTATAGTTTGGATTGTCAGGGGAGATTTATCTATTGATGCCGATGTCAACCAATTGGTTGGTACATTTATAGTTTTGGGTAATACCAGTATTGCGGATTGTTCTTATGTATCTCCAGCCACACCAGCACCAAGTTGTGGGCAGATCATTACTTGTCTTGATACAAACATTGGCAATCCAGCGGACTGTGATACTTCTTCATTAATTGTCCGTGGTAGTGCTTTGGCTAAATATTTTAATCTGAATAGGACTTTTATTGATGCATCTGATCCACGTCCATCAGAGCAGTTTATCAACGATGGTCGTTTACAGGTCAATCCACCGGCTGGTTTTAAAAATTTCTCCAATATTATTCCCAGATTTAGTGAGAATTAAAAATTTTGGATTAAAAGTGGAAAATGTGTTATAATTATATAAATCTTTTAAAATATTTTAAGAAAATTACGGAAAAAATATGGGTTTATTTTCCAGCGTAACTAGTTATTTGGGAGTTGATATCGGAACATCCAGTATTAAGATGGTTGAGCTTGAAAATTATAAAAATCAGGCCAAATTGAGGACTTATGGTTATGCTGACATCGCCGTCAATGTTTTAAGTAGCTCGATTGATAAAAACAATCAACTAATTGCCGATTATATATCGGAAATTGCTCAAAAATCCAATGTTCAAACTAGGCAGGTGGTGGCCGCTTTGCCTACTTTTTCGGTTTTTAATTTTATTATCAATTTGCCACCCATGCCCAAAAAGGATTTGGCTTCAGCCATCAAGTGGGAGGCCAAAAAATTTATTCCCGTACCACTCGAAGAAATGATTTTGGACTGGAAAATACTCAATAAAAAGACCATTAACAAAAACCACGAAAAATCTTCTTTCTTATCTGGTGAAAAAGATAAAAAGAAAGACAACCCCATGGATATGGCTGGCGATATGGGCTTGGAAAATGATAGTCTGGGCACAGATAGAGCGGCTTTGGCTAAAAGCACGGCTAAAAACGCCTTAAAGGAGGAAGATAAATTTTTCGCTACCACTTCTAGTGACAATAATTATCGGATACTTTTGACGGCTGCACCAAAAAATTTAGTAGCCCGTTATATTGATATTTTCAAAAGAGCTAAATTTAATTTATTAAGCTTGGAAACCGAGGCTTTTGCTTTATCCAGATCGCTGATTGGTAATGACAATTCTACTGTTATGATTGTAGACATCGGAGCCACCACAGCTGATATTTGTATTATTGAACAAGGCGTCCCGATACTTAATCGTGGCATAGATAGTGGTGGTGAGTTTATTACCAAAACTATCATGAATAGTCTAAATGTCAATTCGGAAAGAGCCGAACAGTTTAAAAGAGATTTTGGTTTGGCCGGTGGCGGATTTAAAAATGTACCAGATGTTATTCAAAAATCTTTAAATTCTATCATCAATGAAATCAAATATGTTTTTGAGATTTATCAGAGACAGCGTAATAGCCATATAGAAAAAATAGTTTTGACTGGCGGTAGTGCTTTTTTACCCAGTTTGCCCCAATATTTATCTGAACTTTTGAATATGGAAGTAATTATTGGTGATCCTTGGGACAGAATAATCTATCCTTTGGATTTAAAGCCGATTTTACAAGAAATTGGGCCTAGAATGGCTACTTCTGTCGGTTTAGCTATGCGCGATATATAAGTTATGGAACAAGAAAAGGACAAAAAGGAAATAAATTTGATGCCCGAGGATCTCAGGTCAAAAGAGGCTGGGCTTTTGTCAAAAAACAAAAGTAAAAGTGGTTTTGATTTTGATTTTGTCTCGCCCAAAGCATCCGCTATTAAAAAAGCGTCTTTTCAACCCAGTGTGTCTTGGTGGGATAAACTAAAAAGTATTTTCAGCCAGCCAGCCGGATTTGGTCCAGCTGAGCATCATTTGGCCAAGCCAAAAGAAGCGGCTCAGGAAATAAAACCAAAGACGGATATTAAAAAAGAGAAACCGACTGACGATTTTGTTTTACACATGCCAGCTCCAGAAGAAAAAAATGATGCAGTGCATTTTCATGTTAATTATACCAAAGACTCTTTGGCTGGTGTTAAGGAAGGAAATCCCAAAGATAATATATCTCATGAACCAGCCGAAAAAAGTGGGCTATCTTGGTGGGATAAAATAAAAAAAATATTTGCCTCCAGAAATCATCAAACAAAATTGCCAAAAATTGAACGAGTGCCTGAGCGACCGATTAGGCCCAGGGATTTAGAAGATGTAGCACAGACCATCCCTAGCCAGCCCAAAGGGGCTATTGATATTTGGGATGAGCAAAATATCAAAAATATTTTACCGATAAAAAATAATGTTAGTGCATCGGTAGTATCTCCCACGCCCGCTGTTTTAGAGGCTAATATAGCTATCAAACCCGTCGATGAGAAGAATACTTCAGATTTTTATATTCCGGCGGTAGAGGAGCGTCATAAGAGTAAGTTTGAGAAAAAAGTTGAAAAACAAGCAGAAGTCAAAGATATTGAAGAGTCCAAATTCCATCAGCCTAGTTCTAGGGCTAGAGCCAAATTTTTAGATGAGAGTGGTGGAGTTGATTTGATTCCCGATGCGGCCAAAATCAGAAGTTGGAAGCAGATAAGTAAATTATTATTAATTACAGTTTTTAGCTTTTTGTTGGTCATAGTTATTTTTTATGGTTTTCTATTTTATCAGGGGAAAAATTTAGAAGGACAAAAAGCCGAGGAGGATGCTCAGATCACCAATTTGGAAAGACAAATTGTTGATTATCAAGACCTAAATAATCAGATTAGCCAGCTGGGTGATGAAATAAAAAATCTTCATCAACTGCTTAGTTTACATTTTTATTGGACGAATTTTTTTCAACTGCTAGAAAAATATACTATTGATGGAGTCTATTACTCTGGTATGACAGCTGGCAACGGAGGGGCCATGACTTTGGAAGCCAAGGCTACCAGTTTTGAAACTTTGGCTCAGCAAATAAAAATTTTACAGCAGGAGGAAACTCAAGAATTTGTGACCAGTATCAAAGTATCTTCGGCTGATTATGATCAGGAAGAAGATGAAGTGAGTTTTAATATAAACATTGTTCTTAATCCATCATTATTTTTATATAACCAAAAGTATCTTTATGAAAGAGATAATGATTATGGCGTCGTGAGTGGAGAATAAAAATTTATGGCCGCTAAAAATAAAGACAAAAAAGAAATACAATTTGAACAGCCGTCAGATATTTTGCTATTAGTCAATCGTTATCTGATGGTTATTATTGGTTTGATCATTTTAATTATTTTGGTATCTGGTTATTTCTTTTTACTCAAACCAAAAATAGACAGCATCAATGTCAGTGAGACCAGAACCACCGTGACGGAAGAGAGAAGGTTAGGTAATGAACATTTATTGACTAGGATCAAAGAATTAGAAGCGGAATATTATGACATTATCAACAATCGTCAGGAAGATTTAGATATGTTGAGAAAAATGGTGCCGGCCGATTCACAAATAGCCGAAATATTTTTGATGTCTGATTTATTGGCTAAAAAATACGGTTTTCAATTGACTACTATTGATATTAGCGATAATGAACCAGTCAGAGAAAAACCCAAACCGGTGGTAACTGAAGATTTTTCAGAAGATAATATCCCAGCAGATTCGGCTAGTGGGACCGCTCCACCAGAAACAAATACCATTGAAAGTCTATTGGCAATTAGCGGTATTAAAACGGCTACTGTTAAATTTGCTGTTGTCAGGGAAGTAGTGGATGACAGTCCAGTTTTGGGAGTAGAAATTTATGATGATTTTAAAGATTATCTATCGGATTTGGAAAATAATATAAGATTAATGGATATTCAAGCAATAATTTTTGATTCTATTGATGCCGAGCCAGGTTCGAACGGGTCGAGAACTTATACTTTTAATTTAGATTTAATAACCTATTATCGATAATTTTTATGGCTAAAAGTACTGATAAAAAAACGACCATACTTTTACTGGTAATATTGGCGGTATCGGTTATTGGTGGGGGTATTTGGACTTACAGTAGTCTCAAGCCCATAGAGCCTACTCAAAATTTACCGGTGGGGGTAGACAGTTTAATGGGACTTAGTATTGATAATGTTTATGCTATCAAAGAGCAAGCCATAGCCAATATTGGAGATTTTTTAGAAACACCAAATTCTTCTGATACTCTATGGGATTATTTTTATTCCAATCAGCAATTTAATAAATTAAATGATATTAATTTAGATATCAATATTGGTGGTTATGTAAATAATCCTAACCCTTTTGTGATACCTAGTTCTACCGAGGAAAATAGCTAGGATGATATAAGATTATTTTTTATGACTCAGCAAGAAGTACAAAAACTTTTCGATTTTTTAAAGCAGAATAATTTACTAACGGGTGATCAATATAAAGATTTAAACTCTAAGAAATATTCTACTTTTGAAGAGTTGGAAAAATATCTCCGTCGCACTATTTTAATATCTGATGAGGACTGGGTTAGAGCCAGGGGTGTTTTTTATGATATAGAATATAGCAATCTTATTGGCGCCAAGCTAGAATCAGATATTTTAAATATCTTACCACAAAATTTGTCGGAAAATTACCAGATGGTAATTTTTAATAAAGAGGGAGCCAATATAAAAGTCGGATTAGTTGATCCGACAAATTTTAAAGCAATTGAAGCACTCAATTATTTAGCTCGGAAGAAAAATTTTCAAGTTAAGTATTATATAATTTCTGAAGATAGCTATCGGGCGGCTTATAAGCAGTATGAAACACTGGGCGAAGAAGTGGGTGAGGCTCTAGATACCGCCGAGGCCATTTTTGCCCCCAAAGAGCAGGATATAGATTTGGATGGTGATGTGGGAGAAATGGTCAAGAGTGCTCCAGTTTCTAAGATTGTTTCCGTCATACTTCGTCATGCTATAGAAGGTCGGGCGTCTGATATCCACATTGAGCCCTTTACCAATCAATCAAAAGTCAGGTATAGAATTGACGGAGTACTCCACACCACCATTGTTTTGCCAATTTATGTGCATGCGGCTTTAATTTCTAGAATAAAAGTGATGGCCAATTTGAAGATTGATGAAACTAGGATTCCCCAGGATGGCCGTATTCGTATCAATGTACACAATAAAGATGTTGATTTTCGTATCTCTACTATACCACTAATGGGCCACGAAAAGGTGGTAATGCGTATTTTGGAAACACCAGACAAAGCGCCGACTTTTTCAGAATTGGGTTTTTTGGGTTTGCAGGGTAAAGTCATAGAGAAAAATATTTATAAACCCAATGGTATGTTTCTACTGACCGGTCCGACCGGTTCTGGTAAATCCACCACCTTGTTTGCCCTTTTATCATTTTTAAATAAAGAGGATGTCAATATTTCCACTTTAGAAGACCCAGTAGAATATTATATTCCCGGAGTCAATCAATCTCAAATCAGGCCAGAAGTTAATTTTACTTTTGCTACAGGTCTAAGAGCTTTGCTTCGTCAAGATCCGGATATTATCATGGTCGGTGAGATTCGTGACAATGAAACAGCCGAATTGGCTATCCATGCTGGACTGACTGGGCACTCTGTTTTGACTACTTTACACACCAATAGTGCTGTCGGTGCTATTCCTCGTTTATTTGATATGAAAGTAGAGCCGTTTTTATTGGCTAGTACTTTAAATGCCGTAGTAGCTCAGAGGTTGGTCAGAAAAATTTGCGACAAATGTAAGGCTGAAGAAAAGTTGCCCTCTGGTTTAGAAGTCACTATTCATCAGCATTTAGATACCATACCCAAAGAAGCTTTTTATGGTGATGTCGATCCCAAAGTATTCAAATTTTATAAAGGTAAAGGTTGCGCCAACTGTGGTCAAACCGGTTACAAGGGTAGGTTGTCTATCGCTGAGGCTATAAATGTTACTAGGAGTCTCAAGGATATTATTGCCAAGGGTTTTGATCGTCAGGAAGTAGAGGTTGAGTTGGCCAAACAAAAATTTATTACTATGGAGCAGGACGGAGTAATCAAAGCTTTATTGGGGCTCACTAGCATTGAGGAAATAATGAGAGTATCTAAGATGTAATCAAAATATTAATTATATAATATACAATATAATCATATGGAAGGTAAAAAAATATTAATTGTTGAGGACGATGATTTCTTGTTGCAGATGTATTCTACCAAGCTGGAACTGGAGGGTTTCAAAGTTTTTGAAGCTATCAACGGCCTGCAAGGTTTAAAAGTTGCACAAAAAGAAAAGCCGGATTTGATTCTTTTGGATCTCAATTTGCCAGAGTTAAACGGTTTTGAGGTCTTAAGTCAGCTTAAAAGAGACGAAGAAACTAGTAGTATTAGAGTATTAATTTTGACTAATTATTCTCAAAAAGAAGATATTGATCGCTGTTTGGAATTGGGAGCTGATGATTATTTGATTAAGGCTCATTTTGTTCCCTCAGAGGTCATTGCTAAAATAAAAGATATATTAGAAAAAGAAAGCCAAAAATAACATGTCGGATGCTTTAATTATAAATGATATATTAAATGCGGCGGCCGAAAGAAAGGCTACTGATGTTCATCTGGTAGCTGGAAATAATCCAGTTATTCGGGTAGACGGTCGTTTGACCACTTTGGTTGATCAGCCAGTTTTGACTGGAGATATATTGATGGCTTTGGCTCAGTCATTTTTAAGTAAAGAATATTTTGACAAGCTTAGTGTTGAAAAAGAAATAGTAGCTATTTATAATTGGGCCGGGCGCAGTCGTTATCGAGCCAAGGTATTTTATCAAAAAGGTTTTTTGGCTATTTCTCTTCGTTTGTTGTCACCCTTTATTAGGTCACCCAAAGATTTGGGTATACCAGCTGCTATTTTACAGCTTTTAAATAAAGATCGCGGTATCATCATCATCACTGGCCCTTTTGCCAGTGGGCGTACTTCTACCGCCGTATCATTGGTAGAAACACTCAATCAAAATAAAGGTTTGCATATACAGACTTTGGAAAATCCAGTCGAATATCTATTTTCCAATAATCAATCGGTGATTGAACAGCGCAACATTGGTTTGGATGTTAATAATTTTGTAGATGGTTTGAAAAATATGCTGGACGAGGATATTGATGCTGTGTTTGTTGATTCCATGCATGAAAAGGGAGCGGAAGAAGTCATTTTAGAGTTGGCAGAAAGTGGCAAATTGATCATTTTTGTCATGGATGCCGACACAGTAATTTCGGCTTTGGATAGATTTATTAACAATATTTCCACTAATCGTCGAGATTGGGGTAGAGAAACATTGGCTGATGTTTTGTTGGGGGTTATGGCGCAGCGTCTGATACCCCGAGTGGGTGGGGGACTTACTATGGCCTCAGAAGTTTTGATTAGCAACTCAGCTGTGCGTAGTTCTATTAAAAGTGACAAGCTTTCCCAGCTGGGTAGTATTATGCAGACCTCTCGGGAAGAGGGTATGTCTTCTTTGGACAAGTCTTTGTTAGAATTAATTAGAATTGGAGAAATTAGTTTAAGCGACGGGAAAAATCATGCGGTTGATCCGCAGAGTTTGAGATAATAATTTATGCCAATATATAAATATAGAGCCAGGACCAAAGACGGCCGCATTATCAAAGGAGCGGTTGAAGCAGTGATGGAAGATGATGCCCTAGACCTTTTAAGTGAAAAAGGTTTGATTATTGTAGATTTGTTGGAGACAAAACAAAAGAAGGTTCGACGTTTTAATATTAATGTTGGTACAATTAAGCATAAAGATTTGGTAATTTTTTCCCGTCAGCTGTCAGTCATGATTTCAGCTACTGTGCCCATAGTGCAGGCCTTAAAAATTTTGGCTCAGCAGACTACCAATCCAATGTTTGTGGATAAAATAATAGAAATGTCCAATGATATTGACGGCGGTATGCGGTTTTCTGGTGCTTTATCTAAGCATGATAAAATTTTCAGCAATTTCTATGTGGCCATGGTCAAAAGCGGTGAAACCTCTGGTAAATTGGATGAGATACTCCAATATTTAGCTGATCAGATGGAAAAGGATTATGACTTGGTATCACGCATCAAAGGCGCTATGATTTATCCCATTTTTATTATTTCCGGTATGGTGGTGGTCGGTTTTTTGATGATGACCTTTGTAGTACCGCAGATGGTAAAAATGCTGGAAGAAACGGGAGCGGAATTACCGTTTTTGACTAGACTTTTGGTTTCAGTCTCGAGTTTTATGAACCAGTATTGGTATTTGATAGTTTTGGGAGTAGTGGTCGCTATAGTAATTTTGCGTTGGTGGATAAAATCCAAGCCGGGTAAAGTAACTTGGGATGCTATAAAGATCAGAATACCAATTTTTGGAGGGTTATTTAAGAAAATTTATATAGTACGTTTTACTCGCTCTTTTGCCACCTTGATTAAAGGTGGTGTGCCGATTGCTTCAGCTTTGGCTATTACCGCCGAGGTGGTAGATAACCGCGCTTATGAAAAACTCATCTTAGAAACAGTAGATGAAGTAGAGGGGGGTAATTCGGTGGCTACTTTGTTTTCCAATTCAGACATCATGCCCAAGATGCTTTCTCAGATGATGGTCATTGGAGAAAAAACTGGTCGCTTGGATGATGTTTTGGAGCGTTTGAGTAATTTTTATAGCCGCGAAATAGACAACTTGGTTGGCAGTTTGACTTCTTTGATTGAACCTTTGATTTTGATTGTCATGGGTGTAGGTGTCGGTGGTATGGTTGCGGCTATTATGTTGCCGATGTTTAAGGTAGCCCAGTCTATTGGTTAGTTTTATTAGTGGAAAAATTGTTGTTGAAAAATTAAAAAAATGGTATAATGAAAATGTTCTTTATTTTTTAATAATACATTAAATAATTAATAAGGCTTTGGCATATTCTACTGTGGCTATTAAAACCTCAGGGATCTCAGGCTTTAATTAGCCGATAGAATTGCTAAAGTGAGAGGAGGTGAAAAGAAAAAATGAAAAATAAAAAAGGTTTTACTTTAGTTGAGCTATTGGTAGTTATTGCCATCATTGGTATATTGTCTACAGTAGCTATAGTAAACTTAAATTCCGCTCGTGATAAAGCTAGAGCAGCCAGTGTGCAGTCTGCCATGAGTCAATTAACTAGTGCCGCCATACTTTGTCATGATGACCTTCAAAATTTAACTGAAAATGGTGCTCTCGTAGCGCCGGTAGTTTGTACTGGTGCCGCTGGTGATCAGCCAGTAGAGAATACTACAGTTTGTGAGCAGGATTATACTGACGCAACTTGGCCAGACCTTCCAGTTGGTTGGATTTATGAGGACAATTGTGCTTCTGATTATACAGCTAGCACTTGGTCCTTTACTGCTTGTGAAGGTACCCTTGTAACTTGTACGGCTGGTGGTAGAACAGTTACCTGTTCTAATACCGGATGTACATCTGGAATTACTCCTTAATGCTTAACTCAATTTTAATTTAAAAAGCCCTCTGGTAGGGGGTTTTTTAAATTTGTGTTATAATTTAATTAGCTTAAAAATCAATGTTTAATTATTCTATCAAAATAAAGATATTTTTAATTGGTCTACTCATCATATCCATAGTAGTTTTGATTTTTTTGATTAGTATAAATAAAAGTCGGGGACGCGACCTTTATCGAGTTTCTCAGGCCAAAGTTTTGGCCACCAGCTTGGAGCGCTATTTTGACAAAAATTATGCTTATCCAGAGCTGGTCCAAACCAATATCACAGCTATTAAGATAGTGACAGAAAAAGGAGTCAATCAAGTCGGCGACTATCTCTATTTTCAAGGTCCGGCCAAGCTGTTAGAGGAAGGCACTTTAGTCAGCTCTCCTAGTCGTTATGTTATTGAGTTTACTCTAGAAAATTCTTGGGATTTATGGGGTATTAGCAGCAGTGCTGGAGGGACTTGTCGTATTTCCAACTATTTACAAATGGTTTGTCGTTCCCAGGATTCCTAAATAGCCAAATTATCTTAAAATATGCTATAATAAAGCTACTATGACAGTAGCTTTTGTCTTTATTTTGGGACTTTTTATTGGTAGCTTCTTAAATGTAGTGATTTTACGGTTGCGACGACAAGAATCTTTTATCAAAGGGTCATCTAAATGCCTTTTTTGTCAGCATCGCTTATATCCCAAAGATCTCATACCATTATTTAGCTATTTGTTTTTAAAAGGGCGGTGTCGTTATTGTCAAAAAAGATTTTCCCATCAATATCCGTTAGTAGAATTTTTTACTGGTTTCTCTTTTGTTTTAATTTTTCAAAAAATAGTACCGAGTGCTGATTGGAATTTGATTTCTTCTTTACAGGTTTTACATTTATTGGATTGGTGGGTTATTGTTTCTTTTTTGGTTATTATTTTTGTTTACGACTTCAAATATTATTTGATATTGGATAGAGTGGTTTGGCCGATTATTATTTTGTCATTTTTGGTCAATTTGTTTTTAGGTTTTTCTATCTTTAATCTGGTTTTTGCCGCAGTGATTGGCGGAGGATTTTTTTTCCTGCAATTTATAGTCTCAAAGGGTCGTTGGATTGGTGGTGGGGACATACGTTTGGGACTACTAATGGGGGTTATTTTGGGCTGGCCACATGTTTTGACCGCTTTATTTATTTCCTATGTTTTGGGTAGTGCGGTTGGTGTGTCTTTATTGTGGAGCAAACGTAAGGATTGGGGCGACAAAATACCCTTTGGCACATTTTTGACCATTGGCACTTTTATGACTATGCTCTGGGGGCCTGCTTTGGTTAAGTGGTATTTGTCTTTATTTTATTAAATATATTATTAATTATTATTAATCTAAACATATGTTTAAAAAGATTTTTTACAACAAGGGCGGCTTTACTTTTTTGGAGCTGATGATAGTCATTGCCGTTACGGTGATTATCACTTCGGTGTTTGTGGTGAGCACCAGAGAAACGGTTAGAGATCAAGTAGACACTTCTACCAATCAATTGCTCTCTGATATTCGTTATGCTAGAGGGCTGGCCACCTCTCGAGTGACTTATAATTTTGGTGGTGCCCTTGGTACTGTTTATCCGCCCGGGGGCTATGGTGTACATTTTACGGACGGAGATTATAGGTATACTGTCTTTGCCGACAATGGTTCTGGTGGTGGTTTTAGCCTGCTGGCTGGAGATAAGATTATTAAAACCGGTACCCTAAAAAATACCTCTTTGGATTTGGAAGATTATAATCAAACTGTCGCTCTTGCCAAATATTTTACTTTTCAGGCAGAAAATGAAGTAGTAACCAATTTCGTCTCTGATAGTCAGGGTAAATACAAAATGTCCGTTACGTATAACCCAGGAACGGGCGGAGAGGGCTATCGTGGTATCATTACCTTGGGCGAGCAAGCGGCTGATGGTAGTGTTTTTGTCAGTTTAGGGATTGGCTCTATTGGTTATACTCCAACTTGTAGTACTCAAAATCAGGCCTGTGACGGTTCTCAACCTTGTTGTTTTGGTCAAGGGACTTGTACCGCTAGTATTTGTACAATACCGCCAACCAATCCACCTCAAACCAGCTGTTTTCCAGCCGGAACAACAGTACTAATGGCTGATTATTCTTATAAAAATATTGAAAGTATTCAGGTTGGTGATTATGTTGTTAGCTACGATGAAGTTTCACAAAAAGAAGTAGCCGCTAAAGTTTTAGAGCTGGCTTCTCCAGTCAGAGAGCATATGTGTGAACTTATTTTTGTTGATGCTAGTTTAAAACTAACTGATGAACACCCAGTCTATACTCAAGCTGGTTGGAAATCTATCAATCCAGAAAAAACTATTGCGGAAAATGATGAAGTAGTAGTGACTCAACTTACTTTAGGAGATCAGATTTTCTTTAGAGAGGCTGTTTATAAGGAGTTGATCAAAATTAATTGTTGGCAGGAAGAGATCCAGACTTATAATTTGAAAGAAGTAGAAAATTATAATACCTTTTTTGCTGACGATGTTTTGGTCCACAATGCTTCAGCTCCTAGCTGCGGTGGTAGCACAGATCCAGTCGGGGGTATTTTTTAAGCTTTTTTAACAATTTTTTGTGCTAGCTACTAAAGACAATATAAAATTTACCCCTCGCTACTTGGCTCGACCAAGTAGCGAGGGGTTTACTTTGATAGAAACTTTGATATCTATTGTTGTTTTTACCATTGGAATTTTTGCCGCTTTGGGGCTATCCGTTTCCAATTATAATGATTCGCAAAATAATTTGGACAGGATTATTGCTACTAATTTAGCTAGAGAAGGCGTAGAATTGGTTAAAAATGTTCGAGATAGCAATTGGTTAAAAATAGAGGCCAATGATACAGCTGGTTGTGGTGGCAGTTCTTGTACCTGGAATTATGCGTTAAATGGCCTGACTGATTATGTGGTCATGAGTTATGCTTCTACTACACCAAATTTTTTACCAGCTTGCGCACTTGGTATTGTAGAGTGTATCAAAAATAATGCCAGCACTCAATTGTCTATCAATGCCACAAATTATTATGTCCACGGCAATAACAATACCACTAAATATTCTCGGGCTATAAAATTAGAAAAAATATGTTTGGAATCAGAAGGTGAAATTCCCATAAATTCTCCGAATCCGCAAAATTTTGAATACCTCAGGAGTATGAGTCAAGATTGCAATGTCAGTGTCGGCGATACGCAGATTGGCCTCAAATTGACAGCGCATGTCCAATGGGAAGATGGTAGCACCAAATATATTGAAATAGTAGACTCAATTTATAATTGGCGAAGATGATATTTAAGCAATTGATAAAAAATAAACAGGGTTTTACTTTGGTCGAGCTTTTACTAGCCACCTTTATTTTTACTTTGATGGTTTTTGCTGTATCGGGAGTCTATATTGCTTTTAATAAGAGCCAAATTCGAACCAATTCTAGTCAGCAATTATTAAATGATAGTCAATACGCTTTAGAAGTTATTGCCAAAGAGATTAGAAACAACACTATTATAGATTATTCACCAACTACTGTTGACTGTGGTGCTTTAATTAAGACTGGCACTGGTACTGATAATTTTGATCAGTGTATTATTTTGGAAAGATCCAATGGCCAAACGGTAGCTTTTGCTCGACATAGCTTTATAGCTACTCCGGGCAGTTTAAGGTTATATTATCTTTTATTAGATTGTGATCAATTTTATTCATCTTGTACCAACATTAACATTAATTCATCAGCCGCTACAGCTATTTTGTCCCCGGAGGTTAACAATATAAATTTATCAGCTTTAAATTTTAATATTTTACCCAGCACCAATCCTTATATCACTGGTGGACCAAATCAGCAACCCCGAGTGACTATTAATATGAACACAGCCTATATCAGCGCTGATCCGGTAAAAAATGTAGATCATACTTTTCAAACCACTGTGTCTTCACGAGTGTATAAGCGTTAGGATTTGACGATTACCAAGGAATCATATGAGTACAGGCCTAAAAAATAACTATAAAAGCAATCAAAACGGTGCTGCCTTGATCGTATCTCTTTTGATTTTATCTTTGACTATGATATCGGCCACGGCTTTGGGTAGAATAATTTTTAGCGAAGTGAGAATTACTTTAAATACCGTTAATTCTACCGTAGCTTTTTATGCAGCTGATAGTGGTATTGAAAAAGCGCTACATTATTTAAAATATAGCCAAGCTAGGGGCAATACTATTTTTTTAGATAGTTTAGAAAAGAAGACTTTTAATATTCCCACACCACTGTCTTCTTTTTATTATCAAGATATCAATACTTCTACCCCTGGTTTTATTTTTTATAATATTAGTACTTCCACGCCCGCTCATGTGGATATCGTGGATCCAGTCGGAAATTTGCCGGCGATTATTGATTGGGAGCCAAATTCTACGGCTACTCATTATTATCAGGTAGAGTGGAGTATTAACGATTGTTTTCCTTTACATGCTTCTGATAGATTAGAGATCACCAATTATTATTTTGACAGCTCCGATCCTTTTGATGTTAGCGTTAGTAAGGATTTGGTAGTTTGTAATTGTTCTTTTTTGAGTAATAATTCTTGCGACCCTGATTTAACAGAAAAAACTATTTTTGATAATCATTTTTATCGTTTTTCTTTTCGGCCGCTAGACTCTACTGTAGAATCACTGGCTTTTAAGGTCTGGGCTAATCCGATCGTGGGAGTTGATTATTTGGCTACCAGTACCTCCAATATTTACATAGCAACTGACGGAAATTATAAAAATGTTAAATATCGTATGAGCGTGGAAATACCGGCTTTGGCTCCGGCTTCAGATATATTTTCTTATGTCGTCTTTTCTGAAGAAATTTTGAGGAAAAATTAAATACTTTTTAGACAAAATGAAAGAGGTGGAAGCTAAAAAAAGAATAGATAAATTGACCGAGGAGGTAAATCGCCACCGGTATCTTTATCATGTTTTAGATAAACCAGAAATATCTGATGGCGCTTTGGATTCTTTAAAAAAAGAATTGGAGCAACTGGAAAATCAATTTCCCAAATTGAGAAGAGCCGATTCTCCTACGCAGAGAGTCAGTGGTCAGCCCTTGGATAAATTTGTCAAAATAAAGCACTCTGATAAGGTGCTTTCTTTGGCCGATGCTTTTTCTCGTTCTGATATTGAAGATTGGCAAGAGCGTAATGAAAATATCTTGAAAGAGTCAATAAAAAATTATTATGCTGAGTTAAAGTTGGATGGTCTAACAGTAATTTTAACTTATAGAGATGGTATTTTTTGGCGGGGAGCAACGCGTGGCGACGGTGTCGTGGGGGAGGATGTTACCAATAATTTGAAGACTATTGAAAGTATCCCTTTGTCTTTACAGACACCGCAAGGTAAAAAATTGCCACCCTTACTAGAAGTCCGGGGGGAGGTAGTAATGAGTACAGCGGTTTTTAATAAATTAAACAAACAGCAAGTTAAAGATAAATTGCCTATTTTTGCCAACCCGAGAAATGCCGCCGCCGGATCCATACGGCAATTAAATCCAAAAGTAGCGCAAAGTCGGCGCTTGGATTGTCTGGCTTTTGAGCTTATTTCTGATTTAGGGCAGCAGACTCATCAGGCAGTCCACCACTTATTAAATGAACTAGGTTTTAAAACTCATGCCGGCAGTCAGCTTTGTCAAAATTTAGATCAAGTGGAAGATTTTTTGAATCATTGGGTAGAGAGAAGAAAAAAATTGCCTTACAATACAGACGGAGCAGTCATAGTGGTCAATGATATTATACAGGCAAAAAAATTGGGACACGTTGGTAAAGCTGAGCGTTGGATGCTAGCCTACAAATTTCCGGCCGAGCAGGTTACGACTAAGGTTTTAAACATTGAAATCCAGATTGGTCGAACCGGAGCACTCACACCAGTCGCTATTTTAGAACCAGTGGCAGTGGCTGGTACAACTGTATCACGAGCCACACTGCATAACCAAGATGAAATTGACAGGTTGGATGTGAGAATTGGTGATACAGTGATAATTCAGAAGGCGGGCGATATTATTCCTGATATTGTGGAGGCTTTAAAAAAATTGCGCATCGGATCAGAAAAAAAATTTATTTTTCCTAAAAAGTGTCCGATTTGTCAATCATCGGTAGAGCGTCAAGCCACAGAGGTAGCTTACTATTGTAGCAATAAAAAATGCTATGGGCAGAATTTGGAGTCTATTATTCATCTAGTTTCCAAGAAAGGTTTTAATATTGAAGGATTGGGAGATAGTATTGTCAAACAATTTATCGATCAGGGGCTAGTAGTGTCTCCGGTAGACATTTTTAGCCTCAAAATAGGCGATTTAGAGCCACTCGAAGGCTTTGCCCATAAAAAGAGCCAGAAGCTGCTAGTGGCTATTAATCAGGCCAAAAATATAGCTCTATCCAACTTTATCTATGCTTTGGGTATTCGGCATGTCGGTGAAGAAACAGCTATTATTTTGGCTCGCCATTATGGCAGCTTAGCCAAATTTAGACAGGCTGATTTAGGAGACTTACAAATTATTTATGACATTGGTCCAGAAGTAGCCAATTCCATTGTTATGTGGCTCAAAGAAAATCAAAAGTTATTAGATGGTTTTTTAGATAGTGGTATCCGCGTAAAAAATCCAGACATAACTAGTAGTGTTTTATCTGGTCAAACGTTTTTATTTACGGGCTCTTTAGACATTGATAGAGATTTGGCTAAAAGTTTGGTGCGTAATTTTGGTGGTAAAGTGTTGGCTGGTGTTAGCAGTAACTTGGATTATTTGGTTTTAGGTAAAAATCCTGGCTCCAAGTTGGCTAAAGCCAAAAATTTTCCTAGCATAAAAATTATTAGTGAAGCAGAATTTCTAAGATTGGTTAATTTTAAAAAATAATATAAATTGTTGCGTAATATTCCGATATTAGTTAAAATTAGTTTAATATGAAGTTTGATAAAAAAGAGGTACTACATTTGGCCAAATTAGCCAAATTGAATATCAAAGATGAAGAAGTGGAATCTTACAATCATGAGTTGCAAGCTATTTTAAATTATATAGAAAATATCAATAGTTTAAATTTGGATCAAGTTACAGAAAGTCTTCGTGGTATTGAAGGAGAGGGCGTTGGTCCTAGACCAGATAGCATTTCTCCATCTACTCCGCAGATTATTGGAGACGCTGGCCAAAAGGATGGTCAATATGTGGCCACACCGCAGGTTTTTAATAAATAATTTTTTAAATTCAGACTAGATGTCGAAGATTGATTTGGAAAAATTAAATATTGAGGAAATTCATCAGGCTCTTAGTAAAAAGATTTTTAGTAGTGAAGAGTTGACCAAAAAATACTTAGCGCGCATTAAGCAGGATGATACCAATGCTTTTATCAGTCTCAATGAAAATGCTCTAGACGAGGCTAAGGCCGCTGACCAGAAAATAAAATCCGGTCAGGCCGGCGTGTTGGTCGGAGTGCCACTAGCGGTCAAAGATGTTATTTTAGTGGCCGGTCAAAAAGCGACCGCCGCTTCGAAAATTTTGGAAAATTATACAGCCAGTTATACGGCTACGGCTGTGGCCAGACTAAAAGCAGCTGGTATGGTAATTTTGGGAAAGACCAATTGTGATGAATTTGCTATGGGCTCTTCCAATGAAAATTCTTATTTTGGTCCAGTTTTAAATCCTCACGATAAAAGCCGTGTGCCGGGCGGTTCTTCTGGTGGCTCAGCCGTAGCCGTAGCCGCCAATTTGGCCCCAGTTTCTTTGGGCACTGATACCGGTGGATCAATTAGACAACCAGCAGCATTTTGTGGGGTAGTGGGCTTAAAACCTAGTTATGGTAGAGTTTCTAGATATGGGGCTATAGCCATGGCCTCTTCCTTAGATCAAATCGGACCCTTGGCTAAAACGGTTAAGGACACAGCTTATCTTTTGCATCAGATGGCTGGTTTTGACAAGTATGATGCCACTAGTTCCACTGAGCCGGTTGCCGATTATCTTAAAGATATAGATAAAGATGTTAAAAAAATACGTTTGGGTATTCCGGAAGAATATTTTTTAAGTGGTATTGATCCAGCAGTTAGGCAAGCTGTTGAAGGTAAAATAAATTTTTTGGAAAAAGCTGGCTTTAAAATAAAAGCAGTTAAACTTCCGTATACAGAGTATGGGTTGGCTGCTTACTATCTTTTGATGCCAGCAGAAGTTAGCTCCAATTTGGCTCGTTACGATGGTATTTTATATGGGATGTCTCCAGACAAAAATTTGAGTCTGGATGATTGGTATAAAAGTGTTCGTAGTCAGGGATTTGGTAGTGAAACAAAACGTCGTATTATATTGGGTACATATATTTTATCCGCCGGCTACTTCGATGCTTATTATAAAAAAGCTCAGAAATTGCGCAGCTTGATTAAAAATGATTTTGCTAATGTTTTTAAACAAGTTGATGCTTTGTTGACGCCGGTGACGCCGACTACTGCTTTTAAAATCGGGGAAAAATCCAAAGATCCATTGTCTATGTATTTGTCTGATATATTTACGGTTGGCGCCAACATTGCGGGAATTTGTGGTTTGTCTTTGCCGATTGGTCAGGATAAAAATAATTTGCCGATTGGTTTACAAATATTAGCCAAGCCGTTTGCCGAGGATATTTTATTTAAATTGGGTTATTATATAGAAAATAATTACTAAGTTATTTATAAGTAAATATATGGGTGTAGACAATAAAATAAAAGAGAGAGTGTCGGATGCTGTAGTTAGAAGTTATTATAAACCTTGGTATAAGAGAGTTTCCGGTCGGATATTTTTGGCTATCATGGCGGTAGTTGTTATTTCATCTTTGTATTTTGGAATAAAGGTAGCAATTGGTTACTTCCATGTACAAAAAGGAGAAAGTTACTATGAGGAGCTTAATATGTGGTTGACTCTGCCTCAGCAGGAAGCCAATCAAAAATTAGCGGCTGATATTATGACCGATGATGACCCGTGGTTGGGGGCTGAGAATCCGATTATTAGTATTGTGGCTTTTGAATCTTTTTCTTGTCCGTTTTGTCAGGCCGATCAAGCCAATATTAAACGGGTAATAGAAAAGTTTGGTTCTTTAGTTCGTTTTACCAGTAAAGATTTTACCACCGAAAACATTCATCCCGGAGTCTTTGAGGCCCACTTAGCTGCTTCTTGTGCTAATGAACAAGAGGTTTATTGGGATTATCGGGATATTTTATATGATAATCAAGAATCTTTTGATAAAAAGAGTTTAAAGCTTTTTGCCAAAAATTTGGGTATTAACATTTTCCAATTTGATAAGTGTTTGGATGAGGAAAAATATGGCAATGAAATCAGACAAGATAAAGCCGAGGGTGTAGATCTAGAAGTAGAAGGGACGCCTACTTATATAGTCAATGGCAATATTATACCTGGTGGCATATCTTATGAAATGTGGGAAGAGATCATCGGTTATATTTTAAAAGGAGAATTATAATTTATGTTTTGGCAGGAGTATTTGCCACAACCCATACTTTTTTCTTTCGGCCCGCTGATTATACATTGGTATGGGCTGATTTTGGTATTAGCGATTTTGGTGTCAGCTGGTTTGGCTAGGAGATATTTTTTAAAGAAGGGGATTATTAGTAGTAGCCAATTTGAAGATTTGGTTTTTTATGTCATCATTTTTGGTTTGCTCGGAGCGAGATTTGGCCATGTGGTATTTTTTAACTTAGCCTATTATTTACAAAATCCGCTAGATGTTTTCAAAGTTTGGCAGGGAGGCCTGGCTATCCAAGGAGCTTTACTTTTCGGATTTTTGACATTACTTATTTGGTCTTATAAAAAAAAGATAAATTTTTGGAAACTGGCTGATGGATTAGCTCTAGCAGTGCCATTGGGTCAGGCGATTGGTCGTTGGGGTAATTATTTCAATCAGGAACTATTTGGTCGTCCGACTAGTGGCTGGTGGGGGATACCCATTGCTCCTTTCAATAGAGTAGCTGGCTACGGGGCCTTTTCTCATTTTCACCCGATATTTTTTTATGAATCTTTTCTTAGTTTTATTTTATTTATTATTTTGTATAGGCTAGCCTTTAAGTCTAGTCTTAAGTTGGGGCAAATAACTTTATTTTATTTTTTGGGTTATGGCTTGATTAGATTTTTTGTAGAATTTTTTCGCATTGATGATACTTTTATGCTTGGTGGTGTGCGGATAGCTCAGATTATTGCTTGGCTACTTATTCTTGCTGTCTATTATGTTTATAAATTCCACAAAAATTATAAAATTATTAGTACTGATAAAACCCCCTAAAGGCTTGCTAAAATATTGAAAATAGGGTATTATACTTTTGTTTTATAAATTACGGGGTCGTAGTTCAGCTGGTTACCTGCCCGCCTTCGCGAGCATCGCTCGGGATCAGGCGGGGAACGTATTATAAAACAGGTTTTGGTAGAAAGTATATTAAAAATAAATTACGGGGTCGTAGTTCAGCTGGTTAGAACGTCTGCCTGTCACGCAGAAGGTCGAGGGTTCGAGTCCCTTCGATCCCGCCACTCTTTTAGCCTATTTGTAAAGGGCTATTTTTTGTTGTCTGATTAATTCTTGATTTATTTAAGTCAATAATGTAAGGTATTGTTGATAAATACTGTATATAGATTTCTTGTACTTTGAAAATAACGTGAAATGAAAATATAGGAGAAAATTCACATGATTCTGCAAGGTATAGACTTTGGTAATGTCTTTCTTGCATCCGGAGCATTGAACTTTTTTGGTGAGGGTTGGCCGTATCACAGGCTGTATAAAATTATGCCAGGATTTGATTTTTCTGGGGCCACTTTTATCAGCAAGACAACGACCCTGTATCAAAGAACGGGGAATATGCCGTTAACGGCTAATTTACAACCAAAACAGTTGATGCCGGTTTGCATTAAGGTATATCCATTCAGGGGAGTGGTGTTAAACTCTGTTGGTTTAAGTGGTCCAGGTGTTCAAGTTTTATTAAACTTAAACCAATGGCAGAAAATTCAAGAGCCTTTCTTATTATCTTTTATGGCAGTAGATACTACGCCACAAAAACGTGAAGAGGAGATAAGAATCTTCACAGATTTATTAAGGCAGGCCTTGTCGGATTTTCTAACACCAATTGGTCTGGAAATAAATATTTCTTGTCCCAATACTCAGCACAATCCTAACGAGCTTATCAAGGAGGTGGTTTCTCAATTGGAGATAGCTTCTAAATTGAGAATTCCTTTGATGGTCAAGTTAAATGTCTTGGCATCTCCACATGCTGTGAAAGAGATTTGCGATTCAGGGTTGTGTGATGGAATAGAATGCTCAAATACTATTCCTTGGGGGCAATTACCAGACCTAGTTCACTGGAATGATCTTTTTGGCGTTACTATTTCGCCTTTGGCTAAATTGGGTGGCGGTGGTTTGTCTGGTTGGCCATTAGTAGAAATTGTAACTGACTGGATCAAGCGGGTCAGAGATACTGGCATTACTATCCCCATCATTGCGGGTGGAGGCATAGGCTGTCGGAGAGATTATCGGCAGGGTATACTTGCTCATCAAGAAGCCGGCGCTAATGGAATATCTATCGGAACTGCAATGATGATTCGTCCTTGGCGAATTCGAAAGATTATTGATTTCGGTAATAAGGTTTTTGGAAACTAGAAACTCAAAGCTCAGAAAGGAGTAATTATTATGAGCTTACATGTTGCAGAACGGTTGATCGTAGCCGCTGATTATTCACCCAAGAAGTTCGGTGGAATAGCAGGCGTGGAAAAGCAGGTTTTGGTTTTGGCCAAAGATTTGCAGGGGACCGGAGTTTACATCAAGGTAAACTCCATTTTACGGGCGGTCGGTTATTCTCTGATCGTCAAGCTTCACGACCTCGGTGTGAAAGTGTTTGCCGATCTTAAACTCATCGATATTTCCAATACGATGGGTACAGATGGTGAACTGTTGGCCGAGTTTAAGCCGGACATTTTGACAGTGATGTGTTGTGCTGGCATCGACGGCATGCACGCTGTTCAGAAAGTTATCGGTGGTACCACCGAGGTTCTCGGCGTGACGGTTTTGACCAGCCTCAATGAGGAAGAGTGCCAGAGCATTTTCACCTGTTCAACCAAAGCCGGTGTTCTTCGGTTCTCCCGTATGGCTCAGTTGGCCAATCTTGGCGGACTGATCCTATCACCTCAAGAGGTAGAAGTGGTCAGTAAGAGATTTGAGCTGACACTCAGTCTCAATACTCCTGGTATTCGGCCAATTTGGTCGCTTGTCGAAGGAGACGACCAGAGTCGGGTTTTGACTCCTCAGAAAGCCATTGCCAACGGCGCCAAGCGTATTGTGATGGGAAGACCCATCATCGAAGCGGGCCCCAACGATAAGGGCCTACCTCAGAGTCCACGAGAAGCTGTGGATCTCACTCTCAAAGAAATTGAAGCAGGACTTAGTTCCTAGAAGGAGATCGACTATGAATTTAAACGATCTGTTGGGTTTTAAACCAGCGGATTTCAGAAACAGAGATGTATCTGTTGAAGAAATGCTAAGTTGGTTTGATGCCTGCGACGCTGCTTGGGTGCATAGTGGTGATTCAAGAGATCCACATGCTGAGCTTACTTCAGGTAAGTGCAGCAATGGATTTTTTGACTGTCTGCGGGTTCTCAAGTATGTGAAGCTTTCAGAGATTCTGGCCAATCAGTTGGCGCGTAAGATCCGATCTACTATCGGTGATCAGAATGTGGATTGGGTGATTGCCTCACCAATGGCTGGGATCACCTTTGGTCATGATGTCGCCAGAGCGCTCGGCGCTCAGGTTTTCATGTTCACGGAGAAGCATCCGGATGATAAGGATGCTATGCTCTGGAACCGGCTGGCAATTCCCGAAGGAGCGTCAGTTCTTCAGATTGAAGAACTGACTACTACGGCGAAGACTCTCAATGCTGTTCAGGCAGCAGTCAATGCCGGTAATCCGAATCCTGTCAACTGGTTGCCATTTATTGGTATCCTTGTTCATCGGCCGCCTCAGTTACCGGTCGATCATTATGGTGACAGAAAGGTCATCACTCTGATCGAAACGGAAGTCTGGGCCGTGGATCCAGACAAATGTCAGCTGTGTGCTAGCGGGTCGGTAAGATACAAGCCGAAAACTCACTGGAAACAGTTGACCGGCAAGGCGTAATATACGCATGCAATTCAAAAAAGAGGGGAGGCATCACAACCTCTCCTTTTCTTTATAATATCGCCTCAAAGGCGATTTTTTGGTATAATAAAGGTAGGTTAATTAACACTCGTTTTTACGAGTTAAGAAAGGGAAAAAATATGAAAGGATTACACATGGTAACCTTTTTGCTACTAGTAATTGGTGGCCTTAATTGGTTGTTAGTTGGAGCTTTTGATTTTGATTTGGTAGCTACAATTTTTGGTAATATGAGTGCTATTTCCCGCATAGTCTACGTCTTGGTTGGTTTGTCAGCCATCTTTGAGCTAGCTACTCATAAAAAATCTTGTCAGCTTTGCCAGTCTACAGCTCCCAAACCACAGTCTCCAACTAGTGGTGGCCAGACTTCACAGCTGTAGTAAATTATTAAAATCATTATAAACTATGGCCTAAAATCATAGAGGCCAAGTCTTAGTTTAGTTTTTCATCATGCATATAAATTGGAAAAAAATAGGGCCTTATTTGATAATTATAGCCGCAGTTTTATGGGCTTTAGACGGGATACTGAGAAGATCTCTTTTTTCTTTACCGCCTACTATTATAGTTTTTTATGAACATTTGATTGGTTTGATTATTATAGCGCCATGGTTGTTTAAAAATATAAGGAATTTAAAATTTACCAAAAGAGAGTGGGGGGCTTTGTTGGTTGTTAGTATTTTTAGTGGAGTTTTGGGCACATTATGGTTTACGACAGCCTTGGTAAAAGTAAATTATATTTCTTTTTCTGTGGTGTTTTTGTTACAAAAGCTACAGCCAATTTTTGCCATGACTTTTGCCATAATTTTCCTTAAAGAAAAAATCAGTAAACGTTATCTCCTGTGGGCTTTAGTAGCTATGCTAGCTGCTTATTTTGTTACTTTTAAAAATGGGTTGATTAGTTTTAATACCGGCGATGAGACCTTAAAAGCCGCCTTGTTTGCTTTGGGAGCGGCTTTTGCCTGGGGCTCATCGACTGCCTTTTCCCGTTTTGCCTTACTTCGAAAATCAAACACAGTGGTTACTGGTGTGAGATTTTTTTTGACCACTATCTTAGCCTTAATTTTTGTATTTATTTTTGGCCAGCAGGCCGCCCTGATGTCTCCCAACTCTAACCAGTGGCTTCGTTTTGTCATCATAGCGTTTAGTAGTGGGCTTTTGGCTTTATGGATTTATTATCGGGGTCTTAAAAATACTCAAGTTAAAGTGGCTACTATTTTAGAATTGACCTTTCCTTTTTTAGCAATTTTTATTGACATCTTTTTGTATAAAAATGTATTAGCCGTCAGTCAATACCTCGCTGCTTTGCTACTTCTCTTGGCTATGTATCGGGTGGCCAGGTTAAATACTGCTTTTGACAAAATCTATCATACCAGCGTGATTGGGGGAGCTGGTCGGGGAAAGAGAATTGGTTTTCCAACATTAAATTTTATTATTCCCGATGATTTTGAACATTCTTATGGTATTTATTGCGGTTTTATCATAGCCAATTCCCAGCAATATAAAGTCGCTTTTCATTATGGGCCAATCCCGACATTTTCTGATAAGAGGAGATCTTTGGAGGCTTATATTATTTCGGGAGAACAATTAGAACCGATACCGGATAAAATCTCCTTTCGCTTTGTATCTAAGTTGAGAGATATAGAAAATTTTTCGGATAAAGATAAATTGATAGCCAATATCAAACAGGATATTGTGATAGCTAAAGAAATTTTGGCCTAGAATTTTTGGGTTATTTTGTATAATTTTAAATATATTTATGTTATCTTCCAAACAAAAAAAACAACTTTTATTTTTACTACTAGCAGCTTTGTGGGGTTATCTTATTTTTTATTTATCCAATACTCCAGATTTAGCTAGTAATTTGGCGCCTCAATATGATTTTGTTTTGCGCAAGCTGGCGCATATTTTTGTATTTTCTGTTTTGACTTATTTAGTAGCCTCTAGTTTTGATAGTCAGAAGAGGCATTATTTGCTTTTTGTCATCATTGCAGCGATTGTCTATGCTTTGGTGGATGAGGTCCATCAGTCTTTTGTCCAAGGTAGGGTCGGTAGCAGTCGGGATATTTTGGTTGATTCAGTCGGTGTTTATTTGGGCATTTGGTTTTATAAAGTCCATTCAGCTCATAGATTTTTAAAGTTTATAAAATAAAAATTACCCCAAGCCTAAGCCGAGGGGTAATTTTTTATTGTAGAAAATTATTTTATAGCTTCAACAATTTTTTTAAAGGCCTTAGGATCTTTCGCAGCAATTTGGGCTAATACTTTTCTGTCTAGCTCTGATTTTTTAGTTTTTAAAGCATGAATAAAAGCGGAATATTTCCAATCTAATTGGTGTAAGGCAGCGTTAAGTTGAGTTTCCCATAGACGACGGTTAACTCTTTTTTTGTTGCGTCTATCTCGTCTGGCGTGTTTACCAGCATGCAGTATTGCTTCTTTAGCTTGTTTGATTTTATGTTTGCGGCCCCAGTTATATCCTTTGGTTTTTTTAAGGATATTTTTTCTTCTTTTGACGTGGGTGGTGCCTCTTTTTACTCTTGGCATAATATTTTAGTTCTTAGCAATTTATAAGTAAGGTAATAATTTTTTAACAGTTTTAATATTGACTGAGGACAATTCTTTATCACGTCTTTTGTTTTTTGTGACTTTAGAAGATTCTCGGGAATTAAAATGATCTTGTCCGGCAGTACGGATAATTACCTTCTTTCGACTGGTAATACGTACTCTTTTTCTTAGTAATTTCTTGGTTTTTAATTTCATAATATTTTATGATTGAAGGAATTATTTTTTATTGATAGTTAGGCTCAATATTGGACCCAATTGTTGTATTTCTTTGTCAACATTATAGCCACCGCCTAAATCATCGGCAAATTTTTTGATGATTTCTATAGCTTTGCCTTTGAAGGTAAAGGCTTTTTCCCGGCCTTTTAATCTGAGTTCTATTTTGACATTGTGACCTTTGGTCAAGAATTTTTCGGCTTGTTTTTGTTTGACCAACATATCATGCTGGCCAATTTTTAAAGACAATCTAATACATTTGGTTTCAAGTTGTTTGACCTTTTTTTCACCACGACTTTGTTGGTATTGAAATTTTCCGTGGTCTATAATTTTACAGACCGGTGGCTGGGCTAGGGGAGATACTTCTACCAAATCTAGACCCTTTTCCATAGCTAGGTTTAAGGCTTGCTCTAGTGGCATCACACCCAGCTGTTCATTTTCTTCTCCAATGACTCGGACTTCAGCGGCGCGGATTTGTTTGTTGATCCAATATTTTTTACCGCCGAATCTAGTCGAATTTTTTTGGTTTGTTCTAATGGCTTTGTTTTAATTATAAAATGGAGTTTCTAAAGTCCTTTAGGGGCTTTTAAAACTGGTGGAGATGAGGGGTATTGCACCCCTGTCTGACAAATGTCCTAATACACTTCTACAAGTTTATTCAATTTTGTTTTTTAAATTATTGGCTCTAAAATTGACAAAAAACCAATAATCGAGTTGGTTGGGAGTTTTGAAATACTAATACCAACTTATAGTATTTCTAGCCTGAATAAATGACGCTTCTAGTTAATTTCAGGCACATTAGCCTAGAAACGGTCGAGGCACAATATTAGGCCAAGACTGGTGCAAAGCTAGGAACTCTGAAGAGCTCTTTTACTTTGGCAAAAGTGTTTTCTGCACTTATTTTATGTAATTTTTGCGAGATTACTAACTCCACTTGCGATATATCATTTCATTTGACATCAAATAAAAAACATCCCCTTAAATTAAAAACTTTTCAGTTTTCTTAAAATGTCTCTATTGATATCCCTTGTTTTGATATCTTCCCGTTTGTCAAATTTCTTTTTTCCTTTAACTAAGGCGATTTTTACCTTAATTAACCTTCGCGTAGTATACACTGAAATGGGTATTATTGTCAAGCCCTTCTCATCGGTTTTATTGGATAAATAGGTGATTTCTTTTTTAGTTAATAGTAACCGTCTATCGCTATCAGTATTATAGTTTTGCGTGCTTTGTTTAGAAGCTTTGGCATAGATGGGGATATGAAGTTTTTTTATGTAGGCTTGGCCATTCTTTACTGAGATAAAGGCACCTTTGAGACTGATATGTTTTGTCTTGATAGATTTTACTTCGGCGCCAGTCAAAGCTAAGCCAGCTTCAAATTCTTCGAGTATTTTGAAGTTGTGATTGATCTGATTGTTTTTAGCAATAACTGGCATAAATTGTTTTTCTACGGGGTAACTATAAAATATTTTGGCTTATTTGACAAGAATAGGCCTTTATGATGATTATGCTTATCCTTAAATTTATGGGATTTTGATTTATCTTAAAATTTGTTATAATAAAGCTATATTATTAATAATGACTAGTCAGCAGAAAAAAATATTGATTATTACCGGAATAATTTTTGTCATTACAATAATTTTTATTTTAATTTTCAGATATGGCATCCATTTGTTTGTGGAGGACTTTGATTATTTTAAACCTTTGGCCTAATAAAATAATAATTAATAAAAATATATGTTCGGATTAATTTTAGTAATTTTGGGTATCCTATTTTTATTGGAAGAAATGGGGATTATTCATGGTGATTTTTGGGGTTATTTTTGGCCGGTCATTTTAATTGTACTGGGGCTCAACTTGATGAAGAAAGATAAATTTAGTATGGATTGTTGTAATTTTTGGGGGCAGTCCAAGAAAAAAGACAATACTACTCATAAAGTAGTAGACGAACAATAATTTTTTCGTGGCGGATTAAAAAAAAGGGGGCTTATTTTAGATGAATATAATTAAAAATGAGAAAAGCAGTCAGGTAGAAGCAAAACATTCCAAGTTTTTGGGTTTTGCTTTTTATGTTGATAAGTCAGAACAGGTCAAAGCTATTTTAGAAAGTTTTGAAGCTAAGTACCAAGGAGCTAAACACATAGTCTATGCTTATCGTTTTTTGGAGGGAGGAGTACTGCGAGAAAAATTTGATAATGACAAAGAGCCGGTTGGCTCAGCTGGTCAGCCCATCTTGTATTTACTACAGAAAAAAGAAGTAATGAATTGTTTGATAGTAGTGGTTAGATATTTTGGCGGAACGCTTTTGGGCACTGGTGGTTTGGTCAGAGCCTACACAGCGGCGGCCCAGGGTACTTTGGAAGAAAATTTATGAGCCGAAAGCTAATCAAACTATGTACCAAAAAATCAGCCAACAGAATTTAAATATCTCTGGTCAAAATTATCATTATAAATTGTGTCGTAAGAAGCGAGTAAAATATCTGAGATTGGCCGTTGGTCATGACGGCGCTCTGACTTTGACTGTACCGATTGTTTATCCGATGTTTTTGATAAATAATTTTTTAAACAGTCGTCGGGATTGGATTATCCAAGCGTTGGTTAAGAAAAAAATAAATCCTAGTTTGCTAGCCGTCAGACACAGCGAAACACAGATTAAAGAATATAAAAAAATAGCTAGGGGTTTAGTAGAGGAGCGGCTAAATTATTTTAATCAGTTTTATAATTTTAAATATCATAGAATTAGTATTCGCAATCAAAGCAGTCGTTGGGGGTCCTGCTCATCTCACCAAAATTTAAATTTTAATTATCGGGTAGCTATTTTGCCAGCAGAATTAGCTGATTATATTATTGCTCATGAGCTTTGCCACTTACAAGAAATGAACCATTCTCCTAGGTTTTGGCAACTGGTAGCCAAGGCAATCCCAGACTATAAGGGTAGACAAAAAAAATTAAAGAAAATTTAGCTAAGGTTAGCTAAATTTTTTGATTATTAATAATTTGAAAAAAGCAGCTACTTCTGTTAAAATTAAAAGCACAAAAGGATTATAATAAAAATATATGACTAAAGAAAAAAAATACGCTAGACCAACTTGGGATGATTATTTTATGGCTGTGGCTAAGATAGTCGGTACTCGTAGTTCTTGCGATCGTTTACGAGCGGGCGCAGTTTTAGTGAAGGATAAGCGTATTATATCTACTGGATACAATGGGGCACCTTCTGGGCTGGAAAGCTGTGATGAGGTTGGACACTTAATGGAGGAAGGACATTGTGTCAGGACTATTCATGGCGAACACAATGCCATATTACAAGCGGCTATTATCAGCGGTGCTAGTACCCAAGGTACGACTATGTATAGCAAATATAATCCCTGTATTCATTGTTCCAAGTATATAGTAGCCGCTGGTGTGGCCAGAGTAGTTTTTAGTAAAATTTATCGTAATTCCAAAGCAGTAGATTATTTAAGACAGGCTGGTGTCAAAGTAGAAGAGTACAAAGAAAACGAAGATTGGAATGATAACATCAAAGATTTATTTTCTGAAGATATCGAAGTAATAAAACCCAAAGAAGGTGATGTCAAAATGGAAGGAGAAATAGATTAATGAGTAAAATAATTTTAGGGTTTACCGGACTGATGGCTTGTGGCAAAGGAACAGCCGCTAAATATTATAAAGAAAAATATAGCGCGCCAACTTTTCGTTTTTCTACATCGATGCGTGATTTACTAGATCGTCTCTATTTGCCACAGTCTAGAGAAAATATGAGTACCATTTCGCGAATTACTCGAGAAGCTTTTGGCCAAGACTTGTATGCCAAAGTTATGGCTGGTGATGTCGGTAAAGCCGAGCATGATATAGTGATAGTAGAAGGTATCCGCCGAATGGATGATGTCAAAGAATTAAAAAAATTGTCAAATTTTAAATTGGTAGCCATTGAAGCTGACATGAAAACTCGTTATGAGAGATTAAAAGTCCGAGGTGAAAATTCTGATGATGCTAGCAAAACTTGGGAGCAGTTTCAAAAAGATCACCAGCTCGAGACAGAGATTAGTATTCCACCAGTGATGGCCAAAGCAGATATTGTGGTAGATAACAACGGTTCAGTGGAAGATTTTTATAAACAATTAGACAAATTGGTTATTCGCTAAGCTCCGTATAATAAAATGAAACAATATTTAGATTTACTAAAGAAAATAATGGATGAAGGCGTCGATAAGAGCGACCGCACTGGTGTGGGTACGCGCAGTGTTTTTGGTGCGCAAGCTAGATTTGATTTGTCCGAAGGTTTTCCGCTGCTGACCACTAAAAAAATGTTTTTAAAAGCTATTATTCATGAGCTGATTTGGTTTGTGAAAGGTGACACCAATATCAAGTATTTGGTGGACAATGGCGTGCGTATTTGGAATGAATGGCCTTATCAAAAGTATCTAGAAACTAACGGCTGGGTGGAAAAATATCCCAAATATACTCCCGAGTGGGAAGAGAAAATGGCCGGATTTGTGGAGAATATAAAAAATGACGCCCAGTTTGCTAAACAGTGGGGTGAGCTCGGACCGGTTTATGGTAAGCAGTGGCGTGATTTTGGTGGAGTAGATCAGCTCAAAGATGTAATTGAGAGAATAAAGACCAAACCAAATGATAGACGGATGATAGTCTCGGCTTGGAATCCTCCAGAAATTCCTCAAATGGCTTTGCCACCTTGTCATTTGCTTTTTCAATTTTATGTCGCGAACGGTAAATTGTCACTGCAAATGTATCAACGCAGCTGCGATACTTTTTTGGGCGTACCTTTTAACATTGCTTCTTATTCATTACTCCTTATGATGATCGCTCAAGTGACTGGTCTTCAGCCTGGTACTTTTGTCCATGTCTATGGTGATTTGCATATTTATACCAATCACTTTGGACAGGTCAAAGAACAATTGTCACGTCAGCCCAAGAAACTGCCAACTATGAAAATTAATCCGGCTGTCAAAAATATTGAAGATTTTGTGTTTGAAGATTTTACCTTAGAGGGTTATGATCCTCATCCGACTATTAAAGCACCAATTGCTGTATAAAATATGGAGAATTTAATTAAAAATAATTTGATAATAGAATTACATGTTCCAGATTTAGAGGTCATAAAATCTTTCTACTCTAAATTGGGTTTTGTAATCACCATGGATGATCAAGTCAATGATAAAGAACTTGGTTATTTAACAATGACCAGAAAAGACGATTTGGGAAATACGATGTTAAATTTTTATGGGGGAGATGATAGAGTATATAACCAAGCCTATTTTAAACAATTCCCCAAGGATACTAAAAGAGCTTATGCTTCAGAGGTTACTATACCGATTAAGGATATAGAGGTAATTTATAAATTAGCAACAACTCACTTGAAAAAATATATAGTTAGAGAACTGGTCGAGAAAGAAGATCATAAACATAAGTGGAAAGATTTTCGTATGGAAGATCCTTTTGGATTTTATTTAAGATTTACAGAATTGTTAAATTGGGGGCAACAATAAAATATGAAAAAACCAATTATTAGTTTAATAGCAGCCGTTACCAAAGACAGAGGCATTGGGTATCAAAATAAATTACTGGTGCATTTGCCACCTGATTTAAAGCATTTTAAGGAAGTTACCTCTGGTCATATGGTGATTATGGGGCAGACCACTTATCAGTCTATGGGTAAAGCTTTGCCTGGTCGAGAAAACATAGTTTTGACTCGTGATCAAAATTTTAAAGTTGGTGATGCTAAAGTAATGTATTCCATTGAAGAAGCACTGGAATATATCAAGTCTTCTTCCGAAGAAGAAGTATTTTTTATTGGTGGAGCGTCTATTTATGCTCAAGCTATTAAGTTTGCCGATAAATTATATTTAACTTTGATAGATCAGATTTATCCAGCTGATACATTTTTTCCTGAGTATGCCAGTGGTTTTACTTTAGTGTCAGAGTCCGAAGAACAGGATTATAATGGTATTAAATTTAAATACACAGAATTAACCAGATAAATCTTATGTGGGACTTAATATCACAGTGGTTCATTGCTATCTTAGGAGTAGTGGCTATTGTCATGGTAGCCAAGAAAAATAAATGGGGTTTTGTGATCGGTTTAATTTCTCAGCCATTTTGGTTTATTACTTCTTTTTCAAATCGTCAGTGGGGAGTGTTTATTATGAGTTTTGCCGCTACAGCTAGTTGGATATTGGGTATTTATGAATGGTTTTATAAAAAAGAAAAAAATGAAAATAAAAGCTAAAAAATTATATCCTGATGCTATACTTCCTCAGACCATGAGAGCTGGCGATGCGGCCATGGATTTTTATGCTTATAAAGATTATCAGATCAAAGCTGGTCAGAGGATAGTAGTTAGCACTGGTGTAGCGATTGCTATTCCTGATGGTTATTGGGGCAATGTCCGTGATCGGGGTGGTTTGGCCGCCAAACACGGTATTCATACCATGGCTGGTGTGCTGGATTCTAATTATCGGGGTGAAGTGCAGGTAGTGATAATAAATTTGGGTAGGGAAGATTATAATATTAAAAAAGGCGATCGTATTTGTCAGATGATTATTGAGCGTCATGAGCAAGTAGAATTGGAAGAAACGGAAGAGCTAGATGAAACGAATCGGGGCGAGGGTCGTTTTGCTTCTAGCGGATATTAGTAAATTTAAATTATATAGGTTAATGTTTAGGTCACTATTTTAATTTCACGCGAATTTCGGCGAAGCCGAGAGCAGGGAAATTAAAATAGTGACAGTAATAAATATGCATAAAGGAAAATTTATAGTCATGGAAGGAGGAGACAAATCTGGCAAAACCACCCAGATTGCTTTGCTGGAAAAATATTTAAAATCCAAAGGCCTCGAAGTAATTTTGACCAGAGAACCAGGTGGCAAAGATTCTATTATTGCTGAAAAAATTCGAGCCATAATTTTGGACAAAAACCATACCAAGATGAACAAACGGACAGAGTTGTTGCTTTTTTTGGCTTCTCGAGCTCAACATGTGTCAGAAGTAGTAGAGCCGGCTTTGGCTGCCGGTCAAGTAGTATTATCGGATCGTTTTGATTCTTCTACTTTTGCTTATCAGGTAGCGGCTCGTAATCTAGAACTAGAAAAAATAAAGGATATGAATAACTGGGCTAAATATGGTTTAGAAGCAGACTTGATTATTTATTTGGATATTTCTGCCAGTGAAGCTGAAAATAGACGCCGTGACGAAAAACATGATAGACTAGATAGAGAAACGCAAGCCTTTCATGAGGCGGTCAGACAGGGGTATCTCAGTCAGGCTAAAGATAATAATCGATGGTTTGTAGTTTCGGCTGTTGGTACTATAGAAGAAATTTCTCAAAAAATAAATAAAAAAGTCGATAGTATTTTATGAATAAATACGAAACAATTATTGGATTAGAAATTCACTTACAGCTCAAGACCAAGAGTAAGATGTTTTGTGCCTGTTCCAATGATGCTGATGGTCAGGATCCCAATACTTTAGTTTGTCCGATTTGTTTGGGCCATCCCGGTACTTTGCCGGCCGTCAATAAAGAAGCCATTAAGATGGGTTTACTGATGGCTTTGGCTTTAAATTGTAAAATCAATAAGCATTCCAAATTTGATCGCAAAAATTATTTTTATCCGGATTTACCCAAGGGTTATCAGATATCTCAATTTGACGAGCCCTTGTCTCACGATGGGCATTTGATTATTGAACTAGATAACCAAACTTGGAGCATTGGTATCGAAAGACTTCATTTGGAGGAAGATGCCGCTAAAAATATTCATAAAGATAATAAGACCTTGGTGGATTATAATCGCGCTGGTACACCACTGGCCGAGATAGTGACTAAACCAGATTTTAAAAGTCCCAAAGAAACCAGAGAATTTTTACAACAGCTTAGGTTGATTGCTCGTTATTTGGGAGTATCTGATGCTGATATGGAAAAAGGCCACTTGCGTTGTGATGCCAATATATCTCTTAGACCCATTGGCGATCATGATCTTTATCCGAAAACAGAAATTAAAAATTTGAATTCCTTTCGAGCAGTGGAGAAAGCTTTGCTCTTTGAAGAAAAAAGACAAGCGGAGCTTTGGAGTAAGGGACAAGCACCGCAAACTACCGAAACACGCGGTTGGGATGAAAATAAAAGTGAAACAATCTTACAGCGCGACAAAGAAGGTTCGGCTGATTACCGGTATTTTCCGGAGCCGGATTTACCGCCGCTTATTATTTCAGAAGATTTGATGCAGCAAGTTAATGCGGTTATGCCGGAATTGCCTTTTGCTAAAAAAGATAGATTTGTTAAAGAGTATAAATTAAAAGGAGAAGATGCTTGGGTTTTGGTCAATCAGAAAATTTGGGCCAATTATTTTGAAGGGGTGATGTCTGATCTTCGGGCTTGGTTGTTTAGATCAGAAAAGCTCCATGAAGACAGTAATGAGGCGGCTAAATTATGGGACGAAAAAAAAGAAAAATTATCCAAATTAACTTTTAATTGGATTAGTAGTGAATTATTTGGGTTGATTGGTAATAATTTTAACATCAAAGATCTTAAAATCAGTGCTGAAAATATGGCGGAGTTGGTGAAGCTAATTTATCAAAAGAGCATTAATAGTTCTGCCGGTCAGGTGATATTACGGGAAATGTTTTCCGGAGCCGATGATGATCCTAGTCATATTGCTGAGCGTTTGGATTTGGCCCAAGTAGATGATGATAGTACCTTAGAAGGTATTGCTACAAAAATCGTGATGTCTAACCCAGAACAAGTCAGTGATTATCGAGCTGGTAAAGAGGCCTTGATGAAGTTTTTTGTTGGACAGTTTATGAAAGAGAGTAAAGGCAAAGCCAATCCTCAAAAAGCCGAAGAGATTTTAAAGAAAAAATTAAAATAAAAAATGACCCTACCGGGGTCATTTTTTATTGGTCTAGAAATGTTTTTAAGAGTTTTTTTACCTGAACTTTATTTTTATTCCAGTGTATTTTGATACCTTGTTTTTCCATGCGCCGAAACCAGGTCATTTGTCTTTTAGCGTAGTGTCTACTGTCTCTCTTTATTTTCTCGATTGCTTCGTTTAGGCTTATTTTTTTATCCAAGTATTCTATAATTTGCCGATAACCAATACCACTTAAAGACACTAATTTTTTATCTTTGTATTTTTTATATATTTTTTTGACTTCAGCGATGGAGCCATCTTGGAGCATACGATCTACTCGCTGGTTTATCTTGTGGTACAATTTGGCCCTGTCTGGCGCTAGACCAAAAATTATAAAATCATAGAGACAGGGGCGAAGCTTTGGTTCTTGCGGGTTTAAATCATAATTTTGTAAAATAGAAGAGATATATAGTCCAGTACCGCCAGCAATTAGGGGCAACTTTTTATTTTTTAATATTTTTTTAATTTTAGTAAAAGCGTCATGTTGCCAATTGTATAAAGAATAAACTTGGTTTGGTTTTATTATATCCAATAGATGATGGGGGATGCCTTGTTTTTCACGCTTGGTAATTTTGTTACTAGCAATATCAAGACCCTTATAAATTTGGCGGGAATCAGCCGAAATTATTTCACCATTAAAATTTTTGGCAATATAAACCGCTAAGGCCGATTTGCCAGCGGCTGTCGGTCCAAGTACTACGATTATTTTTTCTTTCGATTTTTTATTCATTTTATATTATTAATTCCGCAAATACTATACACCCTGGCTCTCGGCTTCGCCGAAATTCGCCATGGCGTATATTATCTGCGAGCACTATTAGGGTAAGTTACGAATAGGTTAAATTATAGGCGACTTCCGCTTTAGCGGGGAGCAATATAATTTAACCTAGGAGTAATTTTCTTATAATAATTTTCCTTTCACTCCCCAGTGTAAGGCCTTGGTTATTTTTACTGGATAAAATTCGCCGACTTTTAAGGGGTTTTTAGTAATAACATGCACCGGTAAGTAATTGGATAGTTTGCCGATATTTAAGTATTGTCCTTTTTCTTTTTTAACCACATCAATCAAAGCTTCTTTATTTTGGCCAACTAATTTTTTATTAAAAGTAAAAGATTGGCCGGTCAACTGATTATTTATCGCTTGCCACCTTTGCTTTTTGATTTTTTTTGGTACGTCATCTTTATACAGCTTGGCGGCAATAGTGCCGGCACGAGAGGAGTATTGAGAAATGTATATCAAATTACAATCAATATCTTTAATTAATTTTTTGGTGGCCAAAAAATCTTTAGCTGTTTCTCCACAAAATCCGACAATGATGTCAGTCGATAGTGTGATGTTGGGTAGAAGTTTTTTTATTTTCTTTATCAGTTTTTTATACTTAGCGACTGTATAATGGCGGTTCATTTTTTTTAAAACTTGGTCAGATCCGCATTGGGCCGGCAAATGAAGATAATCATTGAGATTTTTACATTTGGCCATGGTGTTTATCAACTCGTCGCTCATATCATAGGGGTGGCTGGTCAAAAATTTCAACCAAAAATGTTTTTTCAGGCCGTCTATTTTTTTAAGTAGTTTTGGAAAACTTATTTCTTGGCCTTTTTTATCTTTACCGTAGCTATTTACATTTTGACCCAGGAGGACTATTTCTTTATAGCCCTTGGCTAAGAGCTCTTTAACTTCAGAAATTATATGGGCTGATGGCCTAGAAGCTTCTCGGCCTCTAGTATAGGGGACAGCGCAGTAGGAGCAAAATTTATTACAGCCAGTCATAATCGGCACATAAGCACGATAAGTTGAGCCGTAACTGGGGGAAATATCAAAAAATTCTGGCAGAGCCAATTTCTCTTCGGGATGCAGAGCGGCTAAATCATGGGCTAAATTTTCTAGTTTTTTGATATCAATAAACAAGTCAAATTGATGGGCTAGTTTTTTTCTGTCCGTTTCCAAAACACAGCCAGATAATATAGTAATTAGTGGTTTTTTTTCTTTGCTGAGTTGCCACTTGTGTATTTTGCTGTGAATGCGGTCAACGGCCGCTTGTTTGACTGAACAAGCAACAATACCTATCAAATCAGCCTCGTCTTCATTATTAGTTGGCTGATAACCAATTTTTTTAAGGACGGTAGCTAGACGTTCAGCATCCGAATAATTCATCTGACAGCCAAATATTATAAGGTGAAATTTTTTCTTTTTTCTCATTAGAACTATTTTTTCTCTTTAGAGTAAATTTGAGCTGCGTTTTGAAATATCTTCTTTGAGCTGTTTTATAAACTGGTCTTTAGAAATATTTAATAATTCTTGTTTATTTCTTACTCTGACTGATAAATTTTCAGAACTCATTTCTTTGTCGCCGATCACCAGAGTATAAGGAATTTTTTCTTGAGAACTTTTTCTTATTTTATTACCGACGGTTTCATCAGAAATATCTAGCTCTACTTTGATATTTTCTTGGGAAAATTCAGCGGCCATTTTTTGGCAAAATTCAATATGTGCTTCCCCGACAGAAATTATTTTGACTTGGACTGGTGCTAGCCACAAGGGGAAAGCTCCGCCGTAATGTTCTATTAATATGCCCATAAATCTTTCCGGAGAACCAATAATAGCTCGATGAATCATGACTGGTGTTTTTTCACTACCATCTTTGTCGGTGTAGCTCAATTTAAAACGTAGAGGCATATTAAAATCCAATTGGATAGTAGAGATTTGCCATTGTCTTTTTAGGGCATCTTTGGCAATAATATCCATTTTTGGTCCATAAAAAGCCGCTTCGCCCAGGGCGGTTTCATAGTTGACCTTATTTTCATCAAGCAATTTTTCTAAAAGTTTTTGTGATTTATCCCAAATTTTTTCATCACCTAAATATTTTTCTTTATGTTCCGGATCCCACAAAGATAAACGGATAAAATAATCCAATCCATAGGTTTTTAGAGCAGTGTTGATAATGTTTAGGATATTTTTAAATTCAGATTCGATTTGATCTTCGCGACAAAAACTATGTCCGTCATCTTGAGAGAAACATCTTAGTCTGGTTAGCCCAGACAGCTCACCCGGTTTTTCATCTCGAAAGAGATTGGCAAAGTCAGCGTAGCGGATTGGCAAATCGCGGTAGCTTCTTTTTCTAGAAGCATAGATTTGGGTATGTTGGGGACAGTTCATGGGTTTTAGGAAAAAGACTTCTTGGCTGTAGTGCGTTTTGGCGCTAATCATATCATCTTTAAATTTGTCGTAATGTCCAGAAATTTTAAAAAGCTCGGCCTTGTTTATCTGAGGGGAGTGTACTTCAGAAAAGCCAATACTCTTTTGCAATTCGTCGGAAAAATTTATTATTTCTCGACGCAAACTGGCACCGCGGGGAGTATAAAGTGGCAGTCCTTGACCGACTAAATCAGAGAAAGCAAAGAGATCCATTTCTTTACCCAGTTTTCTATGATCGCGTTTTTTGGCTTCCTCTAGCATAGTCAAATATTCAGCCAATTCTTCAGCATTATCAAAAGCGACTCCGTAGATACGGGTGAGCATTTGGTTGTTTTCATCACCTCGCCAATAAGCACCAGCGGAAGTAGTCAGCTTAAAAGCTTTAGTATTTATTTCGGTACTGTATTCTACATGGGGTCCGGCGCATAGATCAGAGAAATTACCAGAGCTGTAATAGCTGATTTCCTCGTTTTTAGGCAGTTCATTTATAAGCTCTATTTTAAATTTTTGGTTGGCAGATTTTTTTAGAGCATCTTTTCGGCTGATTACGCTTTTTTCAAATTTTATTTTTTGAGAAATAATGTTTTTCATTTCCTTCTCCAATTTTGGCAAATCAGCATCAGATAATTTTCCCGGTAAAAGAAAATCATAATAGAAGCCATGCTCAATAGTTGGCCCAATACCCAATTGAGCGTCTGGAAATTTTTTTAAAACAGCCATAGCCAATATATGTGATAGAGAATGGCGACTTCTATTTATATGTTCACCCTTGTCTTTGGGGGCGATGTTTCGTTCTTTTTTCATATGTTTTTTATAAAATAAAATAACCCAAGAATAATATCTTGGGACCCTACAATGTGGGCGGTTCCACCCAAGTTGTTTTAAGCAGTACAAAAGCCCAAAACCACTCTTTTTATAATTCAATTGACTCTAGATTTAGCCCCATTAGGCGGGATTCTCGTAGTCGAGAAGGATAAATGGTAATTATCCCAATCATCTAAAGTATATTCATTATAGCTCTTTTTTTTAAAAAGTCAAAAATTATTCTATGATAATATGATCTTTTAAGCGTGGAGCTTTTTTAACCCAGAAAGGAGAAAAATTTATTTCTATTTTTTCTGGATTAAATTGGGTAAAATATTCCCTTAATCCAGCTTCATCTAAACCAACCAAATTATCTTTATCGATGTCCCATTTATTTTCTCCAGAGTGGACACTGATAGTGGTTGTTACTTCCAAAATAGCAGTGTTATTTTCTAAGTTGATTTCAACAATTTCATAAGTAATTGGATTTACCTCAAAATTTACCAGCGCTTGTTGGCTTTCCAGCTCTTTAGAAAATTTTTCTTTAGCTACTTTCAGCAAAGACTCCTTATCAAAAACCAAAGCATAGCTAGTCACTTTTTGAGTCAGGCGGGCATCTTTACTAGTTTCTCCCAATTGATTTGAAGATAAAGTTTCAAATTCTAACTTTAAGTGTTTTTCATCTATAGTTAATCCATCTCCGACTAGCTCGTTGACAGCAGCTATACTTTTGGCCACAATTTCTAAGCGGATTTTTTCTTGGGCGGCGTCAAGATTTTCTTGGCTGACTTTAAAAACTGGAACACTTTGTAATTTCATGCCCGATAGAGCTTCGGCATATATTTTGTCTTGTAGACCTTCCCAAAGTCCGGGTATTTTAAAGGTAGTAGCTTCAGTGGCAAATTCTTCACCAGTTGCATCGGCTTCGGCCCAGACTTCTATCTGTTCTCCAGCTGGTATAGTGACACCCTCGGTTATTCTAAATAGTTTGTTGTCAGGAGTCAGCAGGCGAGTAGTTTTTACTAGCGCCTGGTTTTTAGAATAATTATTATAGATAGTGACATAACCGCCAGCCCTATCGCTATTAGTTAGTTCTTGACTGCTCGGTACGCTAGCACTTAATTCTAATTCAGTTTTGATAATGCGACCCAGTATGGTCTGGTCAGAAATTTCTTGGCTACCATCTGGCATCATCTCTACTAAAACCGAAGCTTCTTTACTTTCCAAACTAGTAGATAGTTTTATGTTTACTTTAGCCAAAGCGAAATGTAGGACTACGCCAATAGCCACGATGGTTAATAGTAGAAAAAAACCGACTAATTTAGAATAAAAATTGCCAGATTTTTTTTTGACACCTTGATTCATTTTTGGACTATATTCCATATTTAATATAATTAGTCTGTTGATGCTATATATTATAGCAAAGATAAATATTTTAGACTATTAGTTAGTATGCTTATTCATTAACCAAGCGTCATGACCTAAAAATTTTGTAATTTTTTCTTTGAGCTCTTCGTTGGGCAAGACTTTTATGTCGGTTTTTATTTTTCTGACCTGGCCATTGTTTATTTGTAAATATACTGGGCTTAATCCGGGGCTAGTATCAAGAATAGATTTTAGCTCGGTCATATTTTTTTTATCAAAGCCATGTGGTAAAATCAACCATAATTTTTCTTCCGCTAGACGTTTGGATTTTAAATTATGGAGTAATTTGTCAGTTATAAGCTCAGCTTTTTCTACTAGTATTTTTGCTTGGCCGTCTTTGCTAGAAACTTTACCCTCAACTAGTAGCTTGTTTTCATCTTTCCATAATTGAAAAGTGCTTTCCATAGTTTTGGGGAAAACAATCACTTCGGTACTGGCGGTTGAATCTTCTATCAGTACAAAAAGCATCGCTTGGCCTTTGTGGGTAGTTATTTTGTGGACATTAGTAATAATACCGGCCACCTTTACATTTTGTCCTTCTTTATTTTTTATATTATCTAAAGCGGTGACATAATCTTCTAATAGGGGAAGATATGATTTGAAGGGATGATTGGAAATATACAAACCCATCAGTTCTTTTTCCCAGGACAATTTAGTAGCCATAGGAGCGTCTTCAAAATGGTCTAATTTTAAAGACAAGGTAGGGCTAGCCAGAGGTAGATCGGCGAAAAGATTGTTTTGGCCACTTTTGTGTTCGTTTTGGATTTTTTTGTTAAATTCCAAAAGGGCATTAAGATTACCCAATGCCTGTCCGCGGTTAATCAAGGAATCCAAAGCGCCGGCTTTGATCAAGCTCTCCAAAGATTTTTTATTTAAATCTTTATCTTTGATACGTAGCAGAAGATCTTCTACTGATTTATAAGGTCCGTTAGCCTTTCTTTCTCGGATAATAGTTTTAGCGATGTTGTGGCCGACATTTTTAATAGCATTTAAACCAAAGCGTATTTTACCAGGCTTGTTTTTATCAGTATTGGCTACTACGGCAAAATTTGAAAAACTTTCATTGACATCGGGCGCTAGTACTTCCATGCCCATTTTGTGGCATTCTTTTATTTCAATAGTAACTCGATCAATATTGTCTTGATCAGAGCTTAAAAGAGCGGCCATAAAAGCTTCGGGGAAATTGCTTTTAAGATAAGCAGTCTGATAGGCAATTAGGGCATAACAGGCGGCATGTGATCGGTTAAAACCATAACGAGCAAAAGGCACAATAAATTCCCAAATTTTATCGGCGGTTTTTTTATCAATACCACTTTTCATCATACCAGCTACCAACTCTTCTTCTTGTTTATCTAATAATTTTTTTATTTTTTTACCAACGGCTTTTCTCAAAACGTCGGCCTGTCCATAGGTAAAGCCGGCTAGTTCACTGGCAATGCGCATAATTTGTTCTTGGTAGATGGCAATGCCGTAAGTGTTTTTTAGGATGGGTTCCAGCTTGGGGTGTAAATATTGTACTTGTTTTTGTCCGTGTTTGCCGGCAATAAACTCGGGTATAAATTCCATTGGTCCGGGACGATATAAAGATACCATAGCGATAATGTCTTCTAGTTCCGTGGGTTTTAATTGTTTTAGATATCTTTTCATACCGCCGGACTCCAACTGAAAGACACCAGTAGTCTCACCGGCTTGAAATAAGTCAAAAGTTTTTTTGTCGTCTAGGGGTATACTATCAAGATCTATTTTGATGCCTTGTGTGGCTTCAATTATTTCTATAGTTTGTTCTAAGATGGTTAGGTTTTTTAAGCCCAAAAAATCCATTTTTAATAATCCCAAATCTTCTACTGGATGCATGGAGTATTGGGAAATGATGGTTTTATCATCACCACTGGCGTATTGAAGGGGAGTATAGTTGGTCAGTGGTTCTTTGGTAATGAGCACTGCGCAGGCATGAGTAGAGGAGTGGCGACATAGTCCTTCCAGTTTTTGGGCCATATCCAAAAGACGCTGGGCTTCTAGATCTTCTTCATATATTTTTTTGAGTTCGTCGACAGTCGCTAGAGCTTCTTTTAAAGAAGTAAACATGGGGATCATTTTGGCTATTTGATCACAGTAAGCATAGCTGTATCCCAAAACTCGTCCGACATCTCGAACAGCCGCTCGAGCCGCCATAGTACCAAAAGTAATAATCTGAGCCACATGATCTTTGCCATATTTGTTTTCTACGTAGGAGATTACTTCACTTCGTCTGGTATCGGCAAAATCCAAATCAATATCAGGCATAGAGACACGCTCGGGGTTGAGAAATCTTTCAAAAATTAAACCGTATTTCAAAGGGTCAATATTGGTAATATTGATTAGATACGAAACCAGTGAGCCGGCGGCTGAGCCACGGCCTGGTCCCACGATAATTCCTTGATTTTTTGACCAATTAACAAAGTCTTGGACAATTAAAAAGTAGGCGGCATAGCCGGTTTTTTCTATAATAGCTAGTTCATAGTTTAATCTTTCCTGGATATGCTCTGGTATAGCATTTTCATCAAAATCATATCTTTTTTTTATACCAGCTAGACACAGTCTCTTCAATTCTTGATCAGTACTGATGTTGTTGGGCAATTTGTATTCAGGCAACTGGATGACGCCCAATTCTATTTCTACATTACAGCGTTCACCTAGTTGATTAGTGTTGGCTATGATTTCTTTGGCTTCTTCACCAAATAATTTTAAAACTTCTTGATCATCAATCATAGAGTAATCTTCACCTAAATAACTCATTCGTCCTTGGGAGTTTCTTTTTTGCTTGGTTTGGATGCATAAAAGAACATCATGAGCCTGATCGTCTTCGGCTTTGACATAATGAATATCGTTGGTGATAATCAGTGGTAAGTGGTGTTTTTTAGCCAGATTTTTGTAAGCCTGATTGACTATTTTCTGCTGTTCATTGTTTTGATGTTGCATTTCCAAATAGAGATTATTTGGTCCAAAAATGTCTAAAAGAATTTTAATATTTTCTTCTACTTTGCTGTCTTGGCCAGCTAAAATATGGCGAGCCAATGGTCCACCCAGACAAGCGGTCGAGGCAATTAATCCTTCTTTATATTTTTTTAAAGTCTCCCAATCAACGCGAGGTTTATAATAAAATCCTTCCAGATGGGCAATAGTGGTCAGTTTTAAAAGATTTTTGTAGCCCTGATTATTTTCAGCTAGTAAAATCAGATGGTAAGGTTTTTCTCGGGAATTTTTCTCAAGCATTGGCCCGGGAGCAATGTAAAACTCTACTCCAATAATCGGTTTTATTTCCGCCTTTTGACATTTTTGATAAAACTCTATCACGCCATACATATTTCCATGATCAGTCAAAGCCAAGGCAGTAGCGCCTTGTTTTTTTGCTTCTTCTATCAGTTGGTCAGGAGTGCCTAGACCATCCAATAAACTATAATGGGAATGCGTATGAAGATGAGTAAACATGTTAGATTAAATATTTTGTGATAATAAAACCCGATAACAGCAGTTATTGATTATTTACATGTATCGGGGTTTGTCCCTGGGGACTTTTATTTTTGTTTTTTGGTACTAGATGTTTTTTTGTTGATAGCCGCTAAAATAGTTTGGGCGCTTTTTAGTATTACGGTAAAAAAGGCCGCTACATTTCCCGCTTTGCTTTTGAAATTTTTAACACCTTCATCGATATTTTTCACTAGATCTTGTACCACTTGCATAGTGTCATTTAATCCTTTGATAGTTCTGGCAGTTTGATAAAGCAGCCAGGAAAACATTAGGGCTACTATCAGTACAGCTGAGCCCAGCATAATGTTTAATAAATCCTTGGAAGTCTCTAGCATTTTTTTATGTTTATTTTCTTAAATTCTTTATTATTATAACACAGCTAATCTTATCTTGCCAAATAATTGGCACAAAGGGTCAAATATTGTATAATATAGTTATATATTTTGAAATGGACGATTATAAACCAATTAGTCAAAAAGAATTAGAGCGTGGGTATTTTCTGGTTACCCATCGTTTACTTATTAAAAAAATAATTTTAATTGGGGCTATTTCGCTTTTAGCTATTTTTTATGCTTTCTTGATATTTCAAATTATCAATTATTTTAGATCGCCCAGCTTTGACACCGCCGCCAGACAGATTCAGGGAAATACTTTTGATTGGGCCACTTATCATAATCAGCGCGTTCCCAAAAATTTATCCATTGGTAAACCAGAGTTTATTTCTTTGGGGGAGAGGAAATATAATATCACTACCTTGGTGGAAAATACCAATCAAGATTGGGCTGTGGACAGCTTGGATTATCATTTTGTTTCTCAAGGGGAGAGCACACCTACTAAAACCACTTTTATCAATCCCGGAGAAAAAAGACTTTTGGCTTTGACGGCTTATGAATCAGACAAAGCTATTAGAAATCCGGAACTGGTAATTTCCAATATAAAGTGGTACCGTATAGACAATAGTTTTCCGCAAATTGATATTAAAGTTTCCAATATTACTTTTGCTGCTGCTAGCCGTGAGACTGTAGAGGGCGTTACTTCCGAATTACCGGCTCGGGTAGCTTGGCAAGCTTACAATGATTCGGTTTATAATTTTTGGGAAGTAGGCTGGCAAATTGCTTTGTATAATGGCGATAAGTTAGTAGCTTTAAATGAAGCAAAAAGTAAGGATTTTCTAGCTTTGGATACTAGAGATTTGGAAACCGTCTGGTTAAACGGTCTTCCTCGGGTGACCAAAGCAGTGATTTTTCCAGTACTCAATAAATTGGATTCGGGGATTTTTAAAGATGTTTACGTCGAACCGACACTTGAAAACAGGTAGCGTGTATGAAAAATTTTTTGGCCAAATGGCGAAAAATAGATTGGCTGGTATTTTTCGCAATACTTATTCTACTGGTGCTTGGCATCAGTATTTTGTATAGCTTAAGTTTAAATACTGATACTAATAATTTTTCTATTTTCAGAAAGCAGATATTTTTTGTTTTGTCTGGACTAGCTTTGTTTTTTTTGGTGTCCAGTATAAATTATAATGTTTGGCTGACTTATTCAAAATTGATTTATATAATTTTTGCTGGTATTTTATTGGCAGTTTTATTTTTGGGGCAAACAGTCAAAGGGACTACCGGTTGGATTAATTTTGGTATCTTCAACATCCAACCAGTAGAATTTGCTAAAGTTGCTTTGATTATTATTTTGGCCAGATATTTTTCTCTTTATTCGGGAGAATTTTTTATGTTTCGACATATTGTCAAATCAGGACTGTTGGCTTTTTTATTTGTCGGACTGGTCATGTTACAGCCGGATTTGGGGTCAGCCTTGGTTCTTTTGGGTACTTGGCTGATTGTTTTGTTATTTACTGGAATTAGTAAAAAACATTTTTGGTGGTTGACCGGAGCATTTTTGGCAGCGGTCATTGTCGCTTGGTTTTTTGTATTGCAGCCGTATCAACAGTCCAGAATACTGACTTTTATTGATCCGGGCCGTGATCCGCAAGGAGATGGTTACAATGTTATCCAGTCTATTGTGGCCGTTGGTTCTGGTCAGGTTTTTGGTCGAGGATTAGCTTTGGGCTCACAAAGTAGTTTAAATTTTTTACCAGAACCAGGGACTGATTTTATTTTTGCTGTGATTGCTGAGGATTTGGGTTTGGTCGGTGTCACTCTAGTCTTGGGGCTATTTGTTTTTATATTTTATAGATTGTTTATGACTATGCGGAAAAGTCAGGATAATTTTGGAATTTATCTTATTTTGGGTATTGCCGCTATGCTACTAGTACAAATTTTTATAAACATTGGTATGAATATGGGTATTTCGCCAGTCACCGGTATTCCCTTGCCTCTGGTATCGGCTGGAGGCAGCTCCATGTGGGCAGTGATGATTGCCCTGGGAATAGCTCAGAGTGTCCATAGTCGTAGCACCTAAAGTCTTGACTTTGTCCATGTTTTATGATTAAATAGACGCATTGAATTTTTAATTTATTTTAAAAGTATGGCAGAATTTATATTAGAAGCAAATGAAAGAAAGGTTGACAAACAAAGTCAACTGACAGAAATCAGAGATAACAAAAGAGTACCTGGTATTATTTATGGTTTTTCTCAAAAGCCAGTAGTGATAGATTTAGACTACATGGCACTTTTAAAGGTTTTAAAAGGAGCTGGTACTAGCAGTGTTGTCACGGTTAAAGTTTCTGGTAAGTCTATTAAGACAATTGTTCGCGCTTATCAACAGGATCCAGTTAGTGATAAAATTATTCATATTGATTTTATGGCTGTGGATGCTAAAAAACCTATTACTACCAAAGTTCCTTTGGAGTTTATCGGTCAGTCTAGAGCAGTGCGTGAACAGGGTGGTCAACTTAATAAAAAAATTAATACCGTCAATGTTAGATGTTTACCCGCTGATTTGCCGGATAAAATACAAGTAGATATTACTGTTTTTGCTGATCTTGGCCAGAAGTTATTGATTCGTGATTTAAAAGTTAGCGATAAAGTAACCATTACCAATGATCCCAATGATCCTGTGGTCAATGTCACTGTTCCTAAGAAAATAATACTTCAAGCTACGACTGAAGCAGCTAAACCAGAAGGTGAAGTTGTCGCTGGTGAGGCTAAACCAGAAGGTGAAGTTGTCGCTAGTGAGGGAGCAGCTAAACCAGAAGCTGGAAAAAAAGCAGAGTCTAAAAAATAATTTAATACTGAATTTTTGATGATCAGTCATCATTCAAAAATATATATTGCAGTAACTGTCATTATCGTGGCAGTTATTTTGCTTGGTATAGGTATTTTTAACCTAGTTTCTTCTGGCAAAAAATCACCTGTTTCAGAGCCAGAGGAAAAAGTTGAGCAGGGTGTAAATTATCGTCATCCCTTAAGCGGTCAGCCAGTAGAAGCTCCGGTGGAGAATTTTTTTGCAGTGGCTATTATGTTTGATAATGCTTATGACAGTCGGCCACAATATGGCCTTGATCAGGCGGATATTGTTTATGAAGCGCTAGCGGAAGGTAATATTACTAGAATCATGGGTATTTTTGATAGTCAAAAAAATATAGAAAAAATCGGACCAGTCCGGTCAGCTCGGCTTTATTTTATGGATATGGCTGGCGAATATGGCGGTGTTTATATGCATGTGGGAGGCGCTCCCAATGCTTTAGCCAAGCGCGGAGCTTATAGTTTTAGTGATGTTGATCAGATCGGCGCTGGAGAAATATATTTTTGGCGCGACAATGATCTGTCTGCCCCGCACAATGTCTTTACATCGTCAGCTAATTGGTTGAGAGCCGGAGATATTAAAGAAGTACCTAAATTTTCTATCAACAGGAATTGGAATTTTACTGTTGGTGAAAATGCCACCATTACTGATCTGACTATTGATTACAACGGACCATATAAGGTTGATTGGAAATACAACGATAAATTGGGAGCTTATATGCGCTGGCAGGGGGATGATAAATTTATTTATCATACTGGTGAGCAGGTACGGGCAGAAAATGTCATTGTTCAGGTGCTCAGTTCTAAAATTGTTGATAATAAAGATAGAAGAGAAATGGACACCCAAAGTGGTGGGCAGGTTTTTATTTTTAATAAACTTGGCCAGCAAAATGGTCGTTGGGAGATTGTGGATGGTCGGACTTTGTTTTTTGATGAAAATAAAAACGAGCTTAAGCTCGCTCCTGGTCGTAGCTGGGTGCAGATTATACCAGCAGCTGATTATTTGATTAGTCGGTAATTTTTACTACGCGGATATTTTGAGCCAAATCTTTTAAAAATTTTATTTTGGCTTGGGGGAGATTTTCTGAGATCTCTTTTTTTATTTGGTCTTTTTGGCTAGGATCTATTTCTAAAAGAATAATATATTTTTTGTTTAGATAACGGGGTAATTGTTTAAGGAATTTTCTGTAATGATCTAGTCCATCGGCACCAGACAGTAGAGCACTGACCGGTTCTTTAGAAATGGATGGTTCTTTCATTTGCTTGGGATTTAGATAAGGTAAATTGGCCATAATAATATCAAATTGGGAAGATAAGCCAGCCAGTAGGTCGGTTTTAATAAATTTTATTTTATTTTTTAGCTTTAATTTGCGTGAGTTGCTTTTGGCAATTTTTAAAGCCCGTCCAGAAATATCAGTAGCTGTGTAATTGGCTAGATGGGTGTTGTGTTTGGCCAAAGATAATATCAAAACCCCTGATCCAGTGCCAATGTCTAGGATATTCTGACCGTCGGCGGTTGATTTTAGAGCCTCTTCGACTATTAGTTCGCTTTCTGGGCGAGGGATCAGAGTATATTTATTTACCAAAAAATTTAAGCCAAAAAATTCTTTTTGGCCACTTAAAGTGGCTAGTGACCAGCCAGCCAATCTTTTCTTTAGGATTTTTTTAAAAGCGAGAATATTGGAACGGCTGAGTTTTTTTTCCGGATTTTTGTAGATATAGGCTATATTTTTGTGGAGAGCCACAGCCATTAGCCTATCTAATTCATCAATATCGAGTTTATCTTGGTATTTTAAAATTAAATTCCTGAGGCTGATTATTTTTGATTTTTGGCTACTTGCCATAGAGGTTTTATTATGGGCATTAGATCACCATCGATTATTTTTTCTAGATTATGCAAAGTCAGTTTGATGCGATGATCAGTTACGCGATCTTGAGGAAAATTGTAAGTGCGTATTTTTTCTGATCTATCGCCAGAGCCAATTTGATTTTTTCTATTGGCAGCGTTTTTGGCATTTTTTGTTGCTTCCATTTCGGCTAAGATACGAGAACGTAAAATAGCCATAGCTTTTTCTTTATTTTGTCCCTGAGATTTTTCATCTTGGCAGGAGACCACTGTATTGGTGGGCAGGTGAGTAATCCGGACCGCTGATTTGGTAGTGTTGACTGATTGTCCACCATGTCCAGAAGCGCAGAAAGTATCAATACGCAAGTCTTTGGCTTCTATTTGTAGGTCAATTTCTTCAGCCTCTGGCATGACAGCCACTGAGGCGGCACTAGTATGTACCCGGCCAGCTTTTTCGGTTTCTGGTACACGTTGGACACGATGGACACCGCTTTCATATTTAAAATGTTTGTAGACATTGTCTCCACTGATTTCGGTGATAATTTCTTTAAAGCCACCAATTTCTGTGCGATTGGAAGACATCACTTTCATTTTAAAATTCATATTTTCAGCAAAGCGGGAATACATTCGGAAAAGTTCAGCAGCAAAAAGAGCCGATTCGTCGCCACCAGTGCCGGCGCGGATTTCTAAAATGATATTTTTTTTATCATTGGGATCATCTGGATTAATCAGTTCTTCCAATTTTTCTTGGTCAGTATTTATTTTTTCTTCCAAAACATTTATTTCTTCCTGAGTCATGGCAATCATTTCATCATCGTTTTCGGATTTTATAGACTCGCGGAGACTTTCCAAATCTTTAGAATTTTTATTTATTTTTTCGCCCACAGTCAAAATTTCTCGGAGTTCATTGTAGGCTTTGCCGAGAGAGGACATTTTGTTTGTATCAGAGACTACGGCTGGTTTTTGCATCTGCTCTTCCAGTCCCTTGGCCTGCTCTTGATATTTTTTTAAATCAATTTTCATATAATTATATTATAACAAAAAAGCTCCTATAAATCTAAAGAGAGCTTTTCTCGCCAAAAGCGAGATCCCGCCCTGCGGGATCTTTTGGCACCGTTATTTTTTATTTTTTGGTTTAGAATTTTCTTTGATTTCGGCTTTGATCTTTTCTTTTTCTTTGGCAATTTTTCTTTCAGTGGCCTTGGCTTTTTTGACAGCCTTACCTTTTCTGGTTTTAGAGACCTTAGCTTTCTGTTCGGTTAGTTTCTTAAATCTATCAACACGACCAGCTGTGTCAACCAATCTTTCTTTGCCAGTATAAAAAGGATGGCAGTTTGAGCAGATTTCAACGTGTATTTCTTTGACAGTAGAACCAATAGTAAAAGAATGGCCACAAGCGCAAACCACTTTAGCATCAGCGTAATAAGTTGGGTGAATATCTTTTTTCATATTTTTTATAATTTGGTATCAGGGACTTTCTTCCAAGAGGTGGACAGCAAGCCCAGATCAAAAATTAATACCCCAATAAAATAGCAGATTGGCCATAAAATGTCAAGAAGGGTTTCTGTGGTTAAGTATATTGACTAATTCATATTTTTTAATTATATTAATTAAAATACAGAAACGTTCTTTTTAATTTTATAACATCGGAAAGGGTTACTTATGCGTTTTTCAGCCTTACTTCTGCGTTTCCCGTATTGTTTTAGCTCACCTAGTAAAGTATGCAGTCTATGTTCTGCGCCTCTCGTAAAAAATCAAGCCGGCGATTTCGTATACTCAAATCCGAATTGCTCGTCTCAACCTACAAATCAGCTAATCAGGAGAGGCGAAATATAATAAAGGGGAAGCTCATAAGCTTCTCTTTATACAATATGATTGTTTGTAGGCTTGATTTATTTTAAAAATTATGTTAGAGTATTGCTACTTAATTAATCATCCTGCTAAGCGGGATTAAAACACAAGTATTTTCAATGGTTATTGGCTTACCTTCCCCAATAGAAAAAAGGGGCGGCCAATAGGAGAATACGGGTAAAGAAAGGAAAAAATATGAAATTACCAACACTAGAAGAGTTGTTGAAAAGTGGTGTTCATTTTGGTCATCAGACTTCAAAAAGATATCCTAAAGCCAACTCTTACATTCACACTCAACGCAACGGCGTGCACATTATCGATCTGCAAAAGACTGTTAAAGGTTTGGAAGAGGCCATAGCTTTTGTAGATAAGACTGTTAAAGCCGGAGGCGTTATTTTATTTGTTGGCTCAAAAAAACAAGCCAAAAATATAGTCAAGGAAGCAGCTGTAGGTTGCAACATGCCTTATATCATTGGACGTTGGCTCGGCGGTACTTTTACCAATTTTGAAAACATTGTTAAGTTGACCAGAAAATTGGAAAAATTGGAAAGAGAAGAAGAAGACGGTACGTGGGAAATGTACACCAAAAAAGAACAAGTCACTTTCAAAAAGGAGCTTGATAAATTGATGGACAATGTCGGCGGTATTAAAAATATGAAAACTTTGCCTAAGGCAGTTTTTGTCGTCGATCTCAAGAAAGAAGCGACCGCTGTTTCTGAGGCCAACAAGATGGGTATCCCAGTGATTGCTTTGGTTGATACCAATGTCAATCCGGAACTCGCCGCTTATCCTATTCCAGCCAACGATGATGCTATCAAGTCAATTGAGATAATCACCAACATGATAGCCGAGGCTGTACGCAATGCTCGTAGTTTATAAAGTATATTTTAACCAAAATAAAAAATGTCATTAGAATTGATTAAAGAAATCAGGCAAATTACTGGTGCTGGCATATCTGATGTTAAAGAAGCATTGGATGAAGCCGCTGGTGCCAAAGATAAGGCCATTGAAATTTTAAGAAAAAAGGGGCAAAAGATTGCCGCTAAAAAATCTGAGCGCGAAGTAAAAGAAGGCGTCATAGCTTTTGCCAAATCCGGTCACAAAGTAGCTGTAGTAGCTTTGGCTTGTGAAACAGATTTCGTGGCTAAAAACGAAGATTTCAAAAAAGCGGTGGCTGCACTAGCCGAAAAACTGTTGTCCTTGGGTCAGGACAATTTTCAAGCTTGGGCCACTAAGTATATACAAGATGAACTGATTGTAAAAATTGGCGAAAATTTGCGATTGACCAACTTTGATATTTTTGAAGGAGCCACAGTGGGTACTTATTTGCACTCTAATAATAAAGTAGCGGCGGCGGCAGTTTTAAAAGGTGGTAGTGAAGATTTGGCCAATGCTATTTCTATGCATATTGCGGCTATGGCGCCCAAGTATTTACGACCTGAAGATGTGCCAGTCGAAGTCGTGGACAAAGAAAAAGAAATTTATGCCGAACAGCTTAGTAAGGAAGGCAAACCCCAAGAGGTTTTGGCCAAGATTATGGAAGGTAAAGTCAATAAATTTTATACCGAAGTATGTTTGTTGAAACAGCTTTATATCAAAGATGATAAGAAATCCATTGAAAAATTATTGGCCGAGAACAAAGCTAATATAGAAAATTTTGTGTATTATTCATTATAAAATTAATCCCCGCCGCGTCAAACGCGGCGGGGATTTTTAATCTTACCAATCTGAGATCAATTTGCTATAATGATAAGGAGATTATAATTAGTTGATAAAAATTTAAAATAAAACAATGTCCAATAAACGTGTGGTCATCAAAATTTCCGGAGAAGTTTTTGAAGTCGGAAACCAGCCAGCCAATCTTGATTTTCCTTCTATCAAAAAAGTAGCGGAAAGTTTGAAAAAAGTAGTCAAAGCCGGTTATCAGGTCGGAGTAGTAGTCGGCGCTGGTAATATTTTTAGAGCACGGATGGTTAAAGGCTCAGAGGTCGATCGCGTAGCGGCTGATCATATGGGCATGATGGCCACCTCAATCAATGCTTTGGCTCTGCAAGCCACTTTGGAAAGAGTCGGCCAAGAAGCTCGAGTTTTATCCTCATTTTCAGTACCGGCCATTATGGAGGATTATGTTTATAAAAGAGCGATTAATCATTTAAAAAATAAAAGAGTAGTAATTTTTGCTGGTGGTACTGGTAATCCCTATTTTACTACTGATACTACTTTGGTGCTCAGAGCCCTGGAAGTTGGAGCTACTAACATCTACAAAGCTAGTAATGTTAGTGGAGTTTATGACAGTGATCCGGATAAAAATAAAAAAGCTAAATTGTATAAAAAAATTAGTTACGCTGAAGCTTTAAAGCGAAATTTAAAAATAATGGACGCCACTGCTTTTGCTTTGGCCAATGACAACAAACTCAATCTGACGGTCTTTAAGTATAGTCCGGAAAATATCGTCCGAGCAGTTGTCAAAAATAATATTGGAACAAAAGTAACCAATGAAAGTCGTTAAAGTACAATTTCATAAATTGGATAAGGAATATTTTTTTCTGCCGGAGTTTAGTCAAGCGCCAGCCGCCCAAGTAGAAATAGGCGATAGTGTAGTGGTGGAAACTTCCTTGGGCCAAGATGTCGGTTTGGTGACTGGTTGGGATGATTGGCAAGAAACCGCCCATTTTATTAGTGGCGGAGAAGACAAACAAGAAAAGAAAAATCCTAGTGTGGAGATTGTCCAAGATAAAATAGTCGATATTAAACCAATGCTTCGTCCTTTGAGCGAAGATGATTTGGAAGTTATTCGCGCGCAAAAAAGAGTGGGCGTCAAACGTTTTGCGGAGTGTAAAAAATTGATACAAAAATACGAGCTCAAGGCCATGAAACTGATTGACATGATGGAATCGTTTGATGACAAAAGAATGACTTTTTATTTTATTGCTGACTCCCGAGTAGATTTTAGAGATTTGGTTAAAGAACTAGTAAAAAATTATCATAAAAAAATTCGTTTACAGCAAGTCGGTGTACGCGATGCTGCCAAAATCACTGGTGATTTTGGTCCTTGCGGTGTGCCTTTGTGTTGTAAGTCATGGTTAAATACTATTGGCAGTGTCAGTCCGGATAGTATCAAAAATCAAGAGCTCAGTCATCGTGGGGTTGAGCGGTTGACCGGTCCTTGCGGACGCTTAAAATGCTGTCTTCGTTTTGAAGAAGAAACTTATAAATATCAGCGTGATCATATGCCCAAAGAAGGGGATATTATAAAAACTACCGTTGGCCCAGCCAAGGTAGTCGCTGTTCATCCTATTAAACAGACGGTTAGTCTGAAAATAGACGATAGTATTGTGGAGTACCCCTATCTTGAGGGCAAGCTTTGTGAGATAAAAAAGGACGAGCTATAATCGTTCGAGCTATATTAGACAGCTCTTCGCTTTGGGCTGTTTTTTTGATATACTTAGCTTGTTTAAATCTAATTATGAAATATTTATATAATCAAATAATAAAATATGCGGTTTTATCAGGGGATAGAATATGTAAAAAATCTGGTAATGTGAAGGATATTGGTGTTACAAAAAAATATTTAACTTTAGAAGATTTTAGAATTGAAAGAGGGTTAAAAAAAATTATAAAAAATTATGACAGAAGTCATTTTTTTTGTGCAGAAGAAGAAAATGATCATTTTAAAAATGCAAAAAATGTTTGGGTGGTAGACCCTATTAGTGGGACCAGGGCCTTTATAAAAGGGACACATCACTATGGGATATCGGTAGCTCATTTAATAGACGGAAAGATTGTTTTTGCTGTAGTTTACGATCCATCAGTCAGAGAATTGTTTACTGCTTATTTAGGAAGAGGTGCTTACCTTAATAATAAGCTGATTAAAATATCTAAAAATAAAGAAAATTTAAGGATATTATATTATTATTCATCATCATGGAATGGTAATATATCATGCCGTAAAACATTTAATAAATTATCAAAATATAAATTTTTATATAGAAACGCTAATTCGGTGGCTGTTAATTATTGTCATGTGGCCTGTGGTCGTTATGACGGAATATTATCTTTAACTAAAGACTCTTTTCCAGAGATGGCTGGTAGCTTAATTATTAGAGAGGCGGGAGGAAGGTTTATTAATAGAAGGAGGAATACTAATATACAGTTTGATGATCGAGTATTTATGGGTGGAAATAAATTTGCTGTTTCTAAACTGGAGAGGATAATCAAGAATAAATAGCTCTTCCACAAAATTTTAAAAGAGTTTTGGTGTGTTTAGTTAACTTTAGTCTAAGAGCAAGTTTAAAGCAGACTAGCGCTAAGGGCTGTTTTTTTGATATAATGATAGTAGTAGTTAATAAAAAAATATGGCAAATAAAAAAATAAGAGTAGCAATCAATGGTTTTGGTCGAATTGGGCGAGCCGCTTTTAAGATCATGTTGGCTAGTAAAAAATATCAGGTAGTAGCTATCAATGATTTGGCGCCAGTGGCCAGTCTAGCGTATTTATTGAAATACGACACGGTTTACGGAATTTATCAGAAAAAAGTCAGTCATCAAGGAAGCAATATCATAGTGAGTGGCCAGAAATATCAAGTGACTAGTCAAGCTAAACCAGAGAAATTGCCTTGGAAAAAATTAAAAGTGGATGTAGTTTTGGAATGTACCGGATTTTTTGTCAAAGATGGAGCCGCCGGCGCACACTTAAAAGCTGGGGCCAAAAAAGTGATTATTTCCGCTCCAGCCAAGGGAGGTGATGTAGAAACATTTCTTTTAGGAGTAAATGAAAATAAGTATAAGCAACAGAAACTGATTTCCAATGCCAGCTGTACGACCAATTGTATTGCACCAGTGGCTCAGGTTATGGTCAGTAAATTTGGCGTGGCCAAAGCTATGATGACCACTATTCATTCTTATACAGCTGATCAAAAATTGGTTGATTCTCCACACAAGGATCCGCGTCGGGGGCGCAGTGCCGCTGAAAATATTGTGCCGACTTCTACCGGTGCGGCTACCGCCACAGGCAAAGTCATTCCCGAGCTTGAAGGCCTGTTTGACGGATTATCTATCCGCGTACCGACGCCAGTCGTATCTTTATCAGACTTTACTTTTGTTTTGAAAAAAGACGTTACGGTCGAACAGGTCAACAGGGCTATCATCATCGCTAGTCAGAGTAAGCGCTATAAGGGTATTTTGGGAGTAACTGACGAGCCAGTAGTTTCCTCTGATTTTATTGGTGATGCCAGATCTTCTATTGTTGATTTGCCACTTACCAAGGTAGTGGGTGGAAATATGGTTAAAATAATCGCCTGGTATGATAATGAGTGGGGTTATGCGGCCAGATTAGTGGATATGGTCAGTCAAATCAATTAATTTTATAAAGATCCTCTATAAATTAAGAGGATTTTTATTATTTACAAAAATCAGCTTTGTGTTACAATGAAAAAATCAGCTAAGTTAAAAATTAAGCTGATAATTGAAAAAATATGAGTATTTTTTTATACAACAGTTTAAGTAAACAAAAAGAAGAGTTTAAGCCTATCAAAAAAAAGCAGGTTGGTCTTTATACTTGCGGGCCGACTGTTTATAATCATCCCCATATTGGTAATTTGATGGCTTATGTGGTCTGGGATGTCTTGAAACGCATTTTGATAGCCAGAGGCTATAAGGTCAAGCATATCATGAATATTACTGACGTTGGTCATTTGACTTCCGATGCTGATGAAGGAGAAGACAAGCTGGCCAAAGCCAGTCGCGAGACCGGCCAAAATGCTTGGCAGATTGCGGAGTTTTTTATCAAAGTATTTCGCAATAATTTGGCTAGTTTAAATATTGATGAACCGACAAAATTTTTACGAGCGACGGAAACCATCAAAGAGCAAATAGCCTTTGCCCGCATTTTGGATGAAAAAGGCTATTTATACAAAACTGCCGACGGCATGTATTTTGATACTTCCAAAATTGCTGATTATGGAAAATTGGCTAATCTATCAAAAGTAGAGTTACAGGAAGGAGCGCGGGTAGAAAAAAATCAAGAAAAAAAGAATCTGACTGATTTTGCTGTCTGGAAATTTACACCGGAAGATATTAGCAGAGATATGGATTGGGAATCTCCTTGGGGTTTGGGTTTTCCTGGTTGGCATTTGGAATGTAGTGTTATGAGTCGTTTGGAGCTGGGAGACACTTTTGATATCCACACTGGTGGGATTGATCATTTGACTGTTCATCATCCCAATGAAATGGCGCAGTCAGAGGCTGTGACTGGCAAACTCCAAGCCAATTATTGGTTGCATAATGATTTTATCAAATTTGAAGGCGGTAAGATGGCTAAGTCACAGGGTACTTTGATTACTTTGGAAAATATCAGAGAAAAGGGGTTTTCTCCTTTGGCTTTTCGTTTTTTGATTTTACAAAACCATTATCGCAATTCGCTTAATTTTTCTTTTGATTCTTTGCAAGCGGCTCAAAATGGTTTGAAAGCCATCATTAGAGAAATTGCTTTTTATGGTAAACCCAAAGGAGGATGTCAGGAACTAGAAGAGGAATTTTATCAAGCGATTGGTGATGATTTAAATACCCCCAAGGGTCTAGCAATACTCCAGAAAATTATTGATTCCGAAAATAAACCGGGCGCCAAAATGGCTAGTATTTTAAACATAGATGAAGTATTGGGTTTACGTTTGGGTACTTTGGCCAAAAATGCTTTAGATATTTCTAGTGATGCCAAAATCATTTTGGAAGAGCGGGCCAAAGCCAGAGATAGCCAAGATTGGGTCCGGTCTGATAAGCTACGCGATAAATTGATAGCTTTGGGTGTCGAGGTTCAAGATACAACTGATGGCCAAAAAGCTATTCAGGTGACCTTATAAATCTTTATGAAAGTAGATAAAAAACAAATAGATTTTTTAGCCAAACTGCAAAAGCGAAAATATCGTGACGAGCACCAAAAATTTTTGTTGGAAAATCCCAAGGTGATCTTCGAAGAATACGGTAATCCGCTGTTAGATTCTGTTTATGTGACGGATTATTTTTATAAAGACAATGAAGACAGTATGGTCTTTAAGTCTATCTATCGTTTGTCAGAAAAAGATTTAAAAAATGTCTCCAGTCAGGTCACTCCAGCCGGTATTGTCGCTCTTTTTAAGATGCCTAGTCCGCAAAAATTTATTTTTAAATCCAAGCATGTTTTGATTTTAGATAGTATAGCTGACCCAGGAAATATGGGCACTATTATTCGCACGGCTGATTGGTTTGGCTTTCATCATTTGTTTTTGGGACCAAATTGCGTAGAAGTTTACAATCCCAAGGTTGTCTCAGCCAGCATGGGGTCAATTTTTAATGTCAGTATTAATCAAGATGTTGATTTAAAAGTTTTTATTAAAGATTTAAAAGCCGAAGGGTATAAAATAGTAGTGACCGATTTGCGCGGTGAGCAGTTTGATATTTCTAAAGATAATAAAATAGCTTTGGTGATTGGCAGTGAGGCGCGGGGAGTGGATCAAGAGATTATTAATCTAGCTGATCAGCGTTTCAAAATTATGAAGTCCGGTAAAGCCGAATCTCTAAATGCCGCTGTGGCTGCTGGGATAGTGATGAATAAAATTAAGTTTTAGTTTTTAGATTAAAGGGCTGGAGTTTTAAAGGTGGCTCTTTATTTTTTTTGTAAAAAATGTCATAATAGCTATGTCTTGATAAATAAATTTGTTTAGCCCTAGCTAATTTATGGATTTATCTGCTCTAATTTTATTTTGCGTCTATTTGGTCAATGTTGGTTTGTTGTTTTTTATACTTTTTTATAAAGACAGGCCACGATCTTGGCCATTTTTCTGGATGTTGCTTTTGTTGGTGCTTTGGCAGACTACCGAGCTATTAAATCTTGTTTGGCTGGTTTTTTTGGATAAAAACATTTTATTATTTGGAGTGCAGGCTGGTCTTTTGCCGACACTTTACCTGGCGCCGGCTTTTATCAGGTTGGTTTTTTCTTTGTTTGACAAATGGAAACGTCTGGCTTATTGGCAAAAGTTTTTGTGGTATTTGCCGGCTATCATTATGTCTTTTTTTGTTTTTACCCCTTACAATGTCAAAGAATTGGTCCTTGGTCAGGCCGGAAGATTTTTTTATGTCACCGGAGAGATTTATTGGTTGTTGGCGGTTTATTTTGTGGCATTATTTGGTTATGGTTTATATTTTTTGGCCAAAAATCGCCAATGCTGTGGGCCTATTATTCGTCGGCAGATCAATTATATTTTTTTAGGCACTGCTTTGACAGCTATCGCTGGATTGGTGTTTAGTATTATTTCGCCAATTTTAGGAGTCTACAATTTATATTATTTGGGAGTAAACAGTACAATATTTTTTACGATTATTTCTACCTATGCTTTGTTCCGTTATAGGTTTTTCAATTTAAAGATTTCTTTTTATCAACTTTTGATAAATTTTTGTCGACTGTTTATCATCGGCTACGTCTATTATGTTTTTTATATTTTTTTCCGTGATTTGTTTAAAATAGATTTTAATGATATCCAAACCATATCTTTTCTACTGTTAGTTTTGGGACTTAGTGCGCCATTTCTACTAAAGATAGTGGATCGTCTTTTACTACTGCTATTTATCAATCCAGTAAATGATATCAAGGTCTCAACTGATAAGATAGCCCAAATACTGCGCTCTAGCCGAGATTTGGAAATCTTATTATCCCGACTGGCCAAGGAGATTGACAAAGTAGTTGATTATCGAGAAATTTTTATTTATCTGGCCAAAAAGAAAGAGCCAAAGATTTTTTATCAGGTTTTTCCGGTGGGGGAAAGACTGATTGATGGGACCAAAAGTCAGTTGATTGAATATTTGTCTGAGAAAAAGAAAATGGCCAACTTAGCGGAGATAGAGTATTTTTTTAGCAACAAAGCGCTGATGGCAGAGATGAAAGATGGTCAGATTGATATAGCTTTGCCTATTTTTTATAATAAACAGCTATTGGGTGTTTTGATGTTGGATAATTATGCTAAGCTCTTGTCCGTCCAGGAATTGCAGTTTTTGGAAGAATTAAACAAGTATTTGGATATTGCCGTGGGGTCTTTGTTACTTTATCAGCAGGATATGGCGGGTAAAGAACAATGCTGATTATTTGCCAAATTTTATAAAATATGTTTTTATATTGAGCTAAGACTTTTAAATTAATTAAACAATATGGTAATTACAACATTAAGCTTACAGAACTTTACTTTAATAATCGCTGGGGCCATTAACTTGATAATGAGCATTTTAGTTTTTTCCAGAGGGGTTAAGCATAGTAAAATTAATCTTTATTTTTCTTTGTTTACATTTTTTGGGTTTTTATGGGCAATAAGTTTATTATTTTCAAAGAGTTTATTTTTTGGTTTAGCAGCAGAGATATCTTATCGGACAGCTTATCTTGCGGCCATAGGTATAGCCATGGCCTTGTTCTATTTTTCTTATAATTTTCCATACAAAAATAAAAATTTAAATATATACTATCAACTATTTATTGTGTCATTGGCCATCATAATATCAGTATTAGGGTATTCCAAGGTTCATATTATTGATTTTTATAATGGTGCCAACGCTTCTAATTGGTTTGTTGATTACTATAAACCATTTTATGCTTTTTATAGTTTATTTTTCCTTTATATAATATTTTCCGGGATGTATTTTTTAATTAGTAAATTAAAAAATATAGACATTTTTCTTAAGAGACAAATCATAATATTTTTAATTACGTTTATTATTGGTTTAATTATTGGGGCATATTTTAATTTATGGCTTCCTTATATGGAAAATTGGCGTTACGAATTTGCTGGGCCAATATGTGCAGTATTTATGAATGTTTATGTTTTTAATTTAATATTTCCCAAGCAAGAAAAATAGTTTATGGCCAAAAATAATAAAAAAATATTTTTGATTTTAGCTGGTGGCACGGGTATTTTAAATGAGCGTGGCTATCTTTTGTCGGTGCAATCAAAGGATGACATTGAAGATTGGTTGGCTCAGATGCCGGAATTAAATATTTTAGCGGACATTGAACCGATTTTTGTCAGCGGTGAAGATGACATACTAGGATCAGATATTTGGCACAAGATAGTAGCGGTAATTTCTGATAAGGCCACTGAAGCCGACGGTTTTGTAGTAGTATCAAAAATAGATCAACTGATTAATACTTCTTTGGCGCTTACTTTTACTTTGCAAAATTTAAAGCAAACCATTGTCCTGACATCCTCTCAAGTTAGCGGAACCAGTTTTATTGATAAAAAAGAGATTATTGGTGGACTAAAAAATAAATATGGCGGTCTTGGTCTGCGCTCCAATATAATCAATGCTATCCAAATTGCTGGGCAGCCATTGCCGTTTCCAGCGATTATTTTTGGTACTCGTCTGATACCAGCTACTAAAGCCATAATGGATTTATCTAATAATACCAATATTTTTTCCAGCATTGACAATGATTATTGGGGCAAGGTGGATTTTGGTATTAATGTAAAATCCAATTTAAGTTATTCTAAACAAAAAACCAAAATATATACGGATAGGTTGGCGGATATTTTAATCTTAGAAGATATCCCGGGAGTCCCCTGGTCTTTTGATAAAAAAGCCCTGGCTACTTATCGGGGGATTTTTATAACTATTAATCCTTATCAGCCACTAGAAAAATCCAAACAAGAGCAGATAGCCAAATGGAAATTGCCAACTATTTTGTATAATTATCAGTTAACCTCACCGGTTAAAGGAGCTGTCAATATATCCCACTGCACTAAAAATACGGCTATCATCAAGGCAATGTGGGCCCTATCTTCTAAAGTTAAGGATAACAAATTTGAAGATTTAATGGCCAGAAATATTTTGGGAGAATTTTTAGAATAATTTTATGAAAATTTACTTTTATAGCAATCAATATTTGAATAATAAAGATGCTAGAGATATAATCACCCATTTTAAAAAAATTGGTGTGGAAGTATCCAGCAATTTAGACTCAACCAAAGCAACTGGCACAGAAGGAATGTCTTTGGATAAGGTAGACGCTCTGGTTTTTCAGGGAGAGAAATTGGACACTAAGGCTAGCTATCTAATTGCTTTAGTTTTGGCTCAAAATAAAGAAGTGCTGTGTTTATTACCACATGGTGCTAAACCAGATTCATCTTTACAAGATTTGGGGACAGATAGTAAATTGGCTAAAAAAATTCATATCGAATTGTATGATCAGGAAAATTTGAAAGAAAAGGTTTTGGCGTTTTTGAAAATTATTGATAGTGGTGATATTAGAAATCTTTTTAGTATTAAATATACTTTGCGTTTATCAGGTAAAATAGCTGATTATTTAAACTGGAAAGCTGATCGTCAAAATATTAAAAAAGCCGACTGGCTTCGCGATCAAATACAGCAAATAATGCAAGAAGATGAGCAGTATAGCGAGTTTATTAAGAACAAATTCCAATAAAGTTTGGGTTATTAAAACAAATTTTATCCAGTCTTTTACAATTTACTCATTTGCTAGTGACCAGTGTGAGTGGCTAGGTGGATAAACAAAAACAGCTAAAAAAGTGGGCTACTGGTAGTATGGCTTTTTTGCCTGAGTCGTGCTAAAATGTTGGCACTTATTATTAAAATAGAAAATTTATGGATTTTCCACTGTATAAAACCAAGACTGAAGGTCAAGATAAAGTTTTTGATCTAAATGATCCAGAGGACAGGAAATTATATTTTGAATTGAAAGCCGGACCAGAAATTAGAAAACTTAAGGAGTATTTGAAAAATAATTCTTTTATTGCTTATCTTTTGGGTAAAAAAAATTCCGGCAAAGGCACTTATTCCAAGCTTTTTATGGAAGCGGTAGGGTTTGAAAATATCGGTCACATTGCGGTTGGCGACATTGTACGTGATATTCATAAAAATTTGGAAACGGAAGATGGGAAAAAAAATTTGCTGGATTTTTTATCCAAAAATTACCGCGGTTTTCATAATATTGATGAGACGCTGGATTTAATTATGGGTAGAGATCAAAGCAGTTTGATTTCTTCAGAATTAATTATTGCTTTGATAAAGTATGAAATAAGCAAGCGTCCCAAGCAGGCAATTTTTATAGACGGATTCCCTAGAGCTCATGATCAAATAAATTATTCCCTTTATCTCAAAGAATTGATTGGTTACCGAGATGACCCCGATTTTTTTGTATTTATCAATGTTCCGGATTCCATTATAGATGAAAGAATAAAGTTTAGAGTAGTCTGCCCAATTTGCCATACACCGCGCAATTTAAAATTACTGGCGACCAAAGATATTGGCTATGATACAAAAGACAAAGTTTTTTATTTGATGTGTGATAATCCAAGTTGCAGTCAGGCTAGGATGGTAGCCAAAGAAGGAGACTCTTTGGGCATTGAGCCGATTCGTAGTCGTTTGGAAGTGGATAATCAGATTTTTCAGAAATTATTGAATCTAACGGGTGTACCTAAAATTTATTTAAGGAATTCCATACCGCATAAGGTAGCTAAAGATTATGTTGATGATTATGAAATTACTCCTCAGTATAATTATGACATTGATTCAGCGACTGACAAAATAAAAGTAAGCGAGAGTCCATGGGTTGTCAAGGACGATCAAGGTGAGGACTCTATCAGTTTATTACCGCCGGCTGTAGTAGTTAGTTTTATTAAACAAGCTGTGGAAATTTTAGGATTGTAGATAGGGTACCAACCACTTTGGGGGCTTTAATTAATATCAAAAAGCTGCCTGTAGGGCGGCTTTTTATTTTGCTTAAATAGGGCATTTTGTGGTAAAATATAGATGATTGTTATTATATGACCATTGTAGAAAAGTACAAAAGTATTGTAAAAGAGTTCGGCTCTAACATAGTCTTGGCTTATCTTTCTGATGATCAATATAAAACCATAACTTATAATGATTTGGATATTTATCGGGAACACTTGGCTGATATTTGGCATAATTTTGGTTTTAAAAAAGGGGAAAAGATAGCCGTGATGCTATCAAATTCACCGGAGTGGATCATGAGCGATTTGGCTGCTGCTACTTTAGGGTTAGTTGTTGTGCCACTGCATACTACCTATAACGGAGAGTATGTTAAAAAAATGATTAAACATTCCGGCGCTAAGTATTTAGTAATTTATCGCGAATTTCTTGAAAAACATAAAGTAGCTATAGATAGTTTAAATTTGGATAAGATATTGGTCGTTGGCAGTCAAGGAGATTTACCAGGAAAAAATATTAATTCTTGGCCAGATTTGGATCAGCCCAGGCAATTGTCGCCACTGACAATTCCTATTTCCGGCGAGGATGTGCATACCATTATCTATACTTCCGGTACTACGGGCGATCCCAAGGGAGTCATGTTGACACATAAAAATTTTATTTTAGATGTAGAATCAGCTAAGCGTAATTTACCAATTTATCCCAGTGATAGGTTTTTCTCATTTTTACCATTGTCTCATATTTTTGAAAGAACGGCGGGGTATTATACGCCGATTTTTACCGGTGCCAGTGTATATTTTGCCCAGAGCAAGGATACTATTATTGACGACATCAAAAAGGCCAATCCCACTATCTTAAATAGTGTGCCCCGTATTTTTGAAAAAGTCCATGATAAGGTTTTTGATAAAATACAAAAAGGCGGATATTTGAAGAGGAAATTATTTTTCAAAGCCATACAAATGTCTGTTTTAAAAAGAAAACATGGTTTAAATTTTTTTAGTAATATTGTTTGGAAAATTTTGGATAGCCTGGTTTTAAAAAAAATCAGAGGAGTGCTAGGAGGAAAATTACGGGTGGCAATATCTGGCGGAGCATCATTGGATCTAAAGATAATAAAATTTTTTGAAAACTTAGGAATAAAAATTATCGAAGGTTATGGGATGACCGAAGCTTCGCCAATTATCGCTTTGAATAGAATGGAAAATTCCAGACCGGGTACGGTTGGGCAAGCGATTGATTGTAATGAAGTAATGATTAGTCATAAAGAGATATTGATCCGAGGAAAAAATATAATGGCTGGTTATTATCAGGCCGAAGATTTGACTAGTGAGGTTATAGATAAAGACGGTTGGCTACATACTGGCGATTTGGGTTTTATAGATAAAGACGGATTTATATCTATTATTGGTCGATCAAAAGAAGTGATAGTATTGTCTACTGGTAAAAATATTTTTCCCGAGAGTATAGAAAATGTTTTAAATGAAAGTCGCTATATTGTTCAAAGTATGGTTTATGGTGACAAACAAAAACACATCTCAGCTTTTATAGTGCCAGATTTTGAACAGTTAAAACAATGGTGCGCTGAGCAATCTATAAAATTTGACCTCAAAGACGAAAGGATTTTAAAATTTTATGAGGATAAGATAAATGAAAGATTAATGGGAAGTGCTAAAGTAGAACAAGTTAATCATTTTAAATTAATTCCAGAAGAGTTTACTCAAGAAAATGGATTACTTACGCCAACTCTTAAAATTAGAAGGCGTAAAATAGTGGAAAAATATAATTAAATTTATGTTTTATAAATTATTACAATTTTTTTTGTCACCATTAATACGTTTTTTTTGGGTAGGAAATGTAAATGATATTAAAAACATACCATTCAATGGATCGGCAATTGTAGCAGCAAACCATAATAGTTATTTAGATTTTTTTATATTATCTAGTATTTTGAAAAGGAGAATATATTTTTTAGCAGGAGAAGTTTTTTTCAAGAGTAAATTATGGAAACCATTAATGTTGTTAACGGGGCAGATAAAAGTTGATAGGTATGGTGGTGATAAAAAATTAGTTTACGCCCAAGTAGAAAAAGTTTTAATTAATAATAGTTTATTAGGAATATTTCCAGAAGGCACCAGATCTAGAAATGGAAAATTACAAAAAGGATATAACGGAGCTGTAAAATTTGCTTATCAATATAAAGTACCAATAATCCCAGTCGGTATTATTGGTACTTTTGATGCTTGGCCTCCTAATAGAAAATTTCCAAAATTAATAAAATCGAAGGTTAATATAGGATGTCCTTTTAGAATTAATAGTAATGATTTCGATTCAGAAACAAGTAAATTAATGGATAAGATAGCCTTGCTATCGGATAAAGTTTATGAAGAATAAAATAGTTTTTTTTGATGTAGATAATACTATAGTAGATGGATATACACAAAAATATTTTATTCATTATTTATTTAAAGAAAAATATATAAACAGTACAACTTTATTTTTGTCTTATATTTGGTTTTTTTTATATAAGTTAGGTATAGTTAAAGATGTAAGCAGGGCCGTTAATTTTTACATAAAATTTGTTAGGGGGTTTAGTAGAGACAAATTAAATAATATAATAAAAACTTTTTTTGATGTATATATTAAGAATATAATTTATAAGGAGTTCAAACAATTAATAGAAAAATATAAAATTGAAGGAGCTAAAGTAGTATTAGTTTCTACTAGTTTAGAACCAATTGTAAAAGCAATCGCAGACTATTTAGATGTAAATGATTATATAGCTACTAAACTTAAATTAGAGAATTCTTTATATACTGGTTTAGTTGAAGGGAGTGTGGTAACAGGGGATAAGAAATTAGAATTAGTTAAACATTTACTTAGCACATATGAACATACTAACATAGAAACTTATTTTTACTCTGATCATTTGTCGGATATAGATTTACTAAATTTTGTTGATAATCCTTATGTGGTTAATCCAAGTAAAATATTGTATAATAAGGCAGTAAGAAAAAATTGGGGAATAATAAATATAAAATAAATAATGAACGCTTTTCCTCTATCTAGTTTAATAACAGCAATTTTAAGTTTAGCCTTATCTTTATTTGTTTATTGGAGAGGAGGCAAATCTATTTTAAATAGACTTTGGGCAAGGACCAGTTTAACCATAAGTTTTTGGAGCTTTGGTTTATTTGGTGTTACATTTTTTTCAGATTATAATTATGCATATTTTTCTCAAACTATTTTGGATATAGCGGGTGTATTTTTAGCTGTATTTTTTGTACACTTCGTTTTTAAATTAGTTGAGAAGAATAATAAGTTTTATAGATTTTTATTATATATTTTTTATTCAGTAGCAACATTATTAGCAATTTTAAGTTTTACAAAATATTTTAAAGTAGGATTAAAACCAGTTTTTGAATTTAGATATTGGATTGACCCGGGGCCAATATATATTATATTTCCAATATTTTTTTTAATTTTAGCTGTGGTTTCTATAACACTACTAATTATAGCAAGGGCTTCTTTTTCTGGTATTAAGAGTCAACAGATAAAATATGTTTTATATACAGCTTTTATAGGTTTTGGAGGAGGAGTTTTTAATTTTTTGCCTCAATTTTCTCATATATACCCCATTGGTAATTATTTAGTTGGTTTTTACGCCTTTGCTATAACTTACGCAATGATAAAATACCGTCTGATGAATATAAGATTGATTATCACGCGCAGTATTCTATATGCCATTTTGGTTGGTGCAGTAGCCGCTTTTTTTGCCTTGTCGGTAGTAGTAGTTGGTGAATTGATTGGTGGTAATACTCAAACTAGTAAAATAATCACTTATATTGCCACATCTTTTATAGTAGTAGTATTTTTGGAGCCAGTAAAAAGGACTTGGGCCAAGCTAACTGACAAGATTTTTTATAAAGACAAAATTGATTATCAAGAAGTATTGCGAGAAGTAGGCAATGTAGTAGCTAGAGAGATTGACCTATATAAATTGTTAAAAGGCACTAGCCAACTACTAGCAGAGAGATTAAAAATCAAACAAGTATCGTCTTTTGTACCAAATGTCCAGGGGAAATTTCATCTTTTAGCCAGCTCCACTCAAAAAGAATCAGGCATTGTATTATCTGATGAATTGGTAAATTATATTCAAACCAATAAAAAGATTTTAATTATTGATGAATTGATTAGAGATCTTGGAGATTTGGATGAAAAATCCGAGCACTATAAAAATTTGAATAGTTTTGTTAGTAATGCGGAAAACAATAAGATAGAAATGATAGTGCCGATAGTAGAAAGTAAAAATTTGACGGCTATATTGATTTTTAATGCCAAACAATCCGGCGATTTGTATGAGCAAGATGATATAAACTTTTTAGAGGTATTGGGTCCGCAGATTGCCACATCCATTGAAAAATCTAAACTATACGAAGAAGTAGAGAGATTTAATAAAGAATTGCAACAAAAGGTAGAGGATAGGACCAAGAGTCTAAAAGAGGTCAATTTTGCTTTGGAGGAGAGAAACAAGTTTTTGACTACCATTCAGGTGGTAACCAATATGATTAGTCGAACGCTTGATTTGAAAAAAGTCAATCAAATGATTGCCGACAGCTTGGCGACAGAAGTTGGTTATATTGGTGGAATGCTCAGTTTTGTAGACGAAGGCCACAAGTATCTCAAAGTAGGAGCTATTACCAATAATGAGCAGGCCAGAGATGCTTTCCGTATTTTATCCAAAGAACCCAGAGACTATAAGAGTCTGTTGGAAGAAAACTATAATATTGGTGTCCAGACTTTTTTGACTGGAAAAATAAATTTTTCTGATCAACTGGCCAAATTCCTTTCCCCGCCAGTTGATAAAACGGAAATAGAACAAATTCAGAAAAAATTGGGTATCAAGACAATTGTCGGTGTGCCGGTGTTTTCTGAAGCCAAGATTATTGGTGTGATTGAGTTTTATTTAGCGGTAACACGAGAAAAAATATCTTCATTGGATATTGAGATTATGACAGCCCTAGCCAATCAAGTTGGTATAGTGTCTCGTAACCTTAAACTGTATAACACACTCCAACATGCCAATGCCGAACTGCAAGATGCCAATACCAGACTGCGGGAGTTGGATAAAGCTAAATCAGAGTTTCTTTCTATTGCTTCTCATCAATTGCGCACCCCGATATCTGCCATCAAAGGGTATTTGTCCATGATGATTGACGGAGATTTTGGCAAACTACCGGATAATATATCGGACGTAGTTAAAAATATTTTTGAAAGTGCGGCTCGTCTGGCTAGACTTATCAATATTTTCTTAAATGTCAGTCGTATTGAGTCTGGTCGTTTGAAACTGGAAAAAAGACCTATGCAAATTGATGAATTGATTGATAGCGTTATAGTAGAACTTATCAACCAAGCCAAACAAAAAGGAGTAACATTGGAGTATAAGAAAAATAAAAAAGCGCCACCACTAATACTGGCCGATGCTGATAAGCTCCGGGAAGTAGTCTTGAACTTAATTGACAATGCTATCAAATATACACCTAAAGGATCAATAGTGGTAACGGTAAAGGCGGATGATAAATTATTAAATTTCAAAGTTACTGATACTGGTATTGGTATTAAAAAAGAAGAAGTGGGATCTTTATTTAGAAAATTTGTGCGTGGCTCGGGCGTAGCCCAGGTGCATACCAGCGGTTCTGGCTTGGGATTGTTTATTGCTCAAAAGATTATCAAAGAACACGACGGTCAGGTTTGGGCTGAGAGCGAGGGTAGTGGCAAAGGATCGGTCTTTCAATTTACTTTGCCAGTTTACAATGGGCATGATGTGCCGGCTTATAAGGAAGACGCCAAAGAGACTGGAAAATAGAGCATTTTGACTATTTATTTTTTCTAGATTATAATGTGATAACCTAATAATTAAATAGTAGTTAGTATGAAGAAGAAAAGCGAAGTAACAAATTTAGAAATTTTAGACGCCATAAACGATTTTTCCACCTCGGTAGACAAACGTTTTGATGGTGTTGAATCAAGGCTGGATAGTTTAGAATATAATCAGGAAAATATTATATCTAAACTTGATAATGTAGCCCATAGATTTGAGATTAGAGATTTGGAAAAGAGGGTTGGGATTTTGGAAAATAAATAATGATATTTTAAAACACCGCATCAAACGCGGTGTTTTTTGTTTATAGATTTTTTATGAGAAGGGGGAGGGGATAACTTTTATAGATTTTTCTTGACTCAGCCCCCCGCGAGGAGCTGGGTTGACAACATTTTTTTATGAGTATATATTTAAAGTAGAAATATAAGACGGCTATTAATATAGCGACGGCTTATAAAAATGTCCTCTCACAATAAAATATATATGAAGAAAAACAATTTTGGGATCTAATATCAAGTTCATCACTCAACCACCAGGAGGATAGCCATGGATTACAGCTTGATAGTTGACGAAGTAAAGAGGGTGGCAAACATAACAGAAACAGCTTTTTTGAAAAAATGGCAGGCAATACCTATTATTGACAACAGAGAAAAGTTATTGCTCATTCCTGAAAATTTTTGTTATCCATTTTATGCTAACACTATGAATATCACTGAAGATAAAAGAATTTTTTTAAGAGAGGTGACATTTTTAATGTTTGTAAAAGCATATGAAATACTCGGGGGTCTCGGTTTGGAACTTAGAATATATGATGGTTGGAGGCCGGTTAGCTTACAGGAACAGCTTTATTGGTTGTATATGAAGCAATTTACAGTATGTAAATTTTCTAACATAGCCCCTTTGTTTTCTCAAGCTATTTTGGCTACAGAAATTAAAAATGTTTTTAGTTTATTGGTCAAAAAAACTCAAGAAATCCTGCATAAATTAAATAGGAGATATGTAAGTTGGCCTTCAAACAATAGAGATTTTCCCAGTCCTCATGCTACTGGCGGAGCTGTGGATGTTTGGATATTACAGAATGGTAAGTCTGTAGATTTGGGGGTCAATTTTGACTCTATGGAAGAATCTGCTGGTGCTTTCTATCATTTGCGTAATGATAGAATTAAGTTTAAAAATGATGATCGGGTATGCTACTATAGGAATGTATTGCTTTATGCCATGGTTAATGCTGGATTTTCTTGCTATCCGCCAGAGATTTGGCATTTTAATTATGGTAATCAAATGCATGCTTTGGTTACTAAAAAAGTAGCGAATTATTCATATATTGAACCATAGTCTGGCAGAGAATATATATAATATGTTCTCTGCCACTAATAATTTTAAAATTATATTTTATGTCAAAGAGAATGAAGATAGCTATTGTTGTTGGCGGTGTATCAAACGAAAGAGATATTTCTATAAAAAGTGGGCAACATATTTTTGATCATTTATCTAGTATTAACTATGATAAATGTTTTGTTGAAATTACCAAAGAGGGCAAGTGGCTTTTATCTGGCGATAAGTTGAAAATAGGAGACGGTGTTTCCAAAAATAAAACTTTGTCTATATTATATTCCCAAAGAGGTATAAACAAAAATGACCTAGAAAGTTTTGATGTAATATTTTTGGCTTTGCACGGAAAATTCGGGGAGGATGGTAAAATCCAGTCCATATTGGATATTATAGGCATACCATATACTGGCTCGGGTGTATTGGCTAGTGCTTTATCCATGAATAAGGCCAAGACTATGCAATTTTTGAGGAGTATGGACATTAAAACGCCGAAATTTTTACAGCTATTAAATAAAAACGATATAGATTTGAAAGTAGTAGATAAATTTATAGTAGAGAATTTTGGTTATCCTTGCATAGTAAAGCCAAACGAATCAGGATCTAGCATTGGTATCAACATAGTGCATTCTGTTAGCGATCTGTCGCCGGCAATAAAAGAAGCTTATCAGGAAGATAATCAGATATTAATTGAAGAGTTTATAAAAGGCAGAGAATTTACTTGTGGAGTATTGGGTAATAGTAATCAAAACAAAATATTAGCTTTGCCACCGGTGGAAGTATTAACTGATAGGAAATTTTTTGATTATGAGGCGAAATATATTTCTAAAAACACCAAAGAAATTTGTCCAGCTGATATACCTAGTAAATTAGCAGAGGATATTCAGTCTTTATCTCAAAGAGTACATAGGGCCATTGGTTGTGATGGACTTACACGTTCGGATTTCATATTAAAAAATAATGAGCTTTATTTTTTGGAAATAAATACCTTGCCAGGACTTACAGAAGGAAGTTTGTGCCCCAAAGAGGTAAAAGCAGTCGGCATGACTTTTTCAGAATTTTTAGATAAACAGATAAAGTTAGCAATAGAAAAACGTAAATAAATGAATAAAAAATGTTACATATTAATGAATGCCGATGGTCCAGAAGAGTTAGCATCGATCTTATCAGCTAAAGATGTTTTTAGGGCAGTAAAATTTTTTTATGATCCAACATTATTAAAATTAACAAAAGATAATTGGTTTAGAAAAATACAGACTTTAGATAAAGGGTCTATTTGTATCTTAACAACACATGGCGATTTTGGCGAAAATGGTAGTCTGCAAAAAGTATTAGAAATAAAAAAAATTGCTCATACACATTCCCCAGCAACAGTTTGTGGTATTTTACTTAATAAACATTTAAGTAAAATGTTTTATAAATCTTTAGGCATCAGTACTCCGTCCTGGTATTTTAATGACAATATATATGGTTGCAAACTCAATAAAATGTTTTCTAAAAAGTTTGTGAAAAAGCCGTTATTAGGAGGCAGTAAAGTAGGTATAAAGAAAGTAAACAATATATCTAGTGGTGATGTTGATCAATATATCTATGAAACATATGTCGACGGTTCTATACAAATTAGTATGAGTATTTTAGGAAGCGGTGAGAATGCATTGTCTTTGGCACCAGTTATAAGAAAGAGGCCTCTTTTTGCCGCTTCAAAATACAGTATCTCTTATAATAAGATAGATCAGCGGATAATAGATAAATGTGGAGCTTGGGCGAAAAAAATACACATATCATTAGGATGCCGTGGAGTAACAAAAACAGATTTTTTGCTAGATAAGTATGGGGAGATTTGGGCCATTGAAACAGACGCTATTCCAGGATTGTCAAAGACTAATGCAATCTCAATAAGTGCAGAAAGGTCGGGTTTAAGTTACAGAGAGCTAGTAAGTAAAATTTTACAAGATGTTTATGTCGAATAAATTAGCTTTATTTGGAGGAAAGCCTTTGGTTAAAGATCATAAGAGATTAAGGCTTGATTGGCCCATTGTAGATAAAAGTGACTATGGCGCTATTAAAAAAGCTTTTGATGATAGAGATTTTTCTGGTAGGGGTTCAAAAAGAATATCTGATTTAGAATACATTTTTTCAAAATATTATGATGGCTTATATGCAACGGCTTTAAACAGCGGAACAGCGGCACTGCATTTGGCGTTGATTTCTTTGGGTATTAAGCCTGGCGATGAGGTGATAGTACCAGCTCTAACTTTTGTGGCGACAGCCATGAGTGTGATACATAATAATTCTATTCCAGTATTTGCTGATATTGACCGTAAAAATTTTAATATATTACCATCCAGCATAGAGAAGAACATATCAAAAAGAACTAAGGCGGTTATAGTAGTGCATTTGCATGGAGCCCCGGCTGATATGGATCCCATAATAAAAATATGCAGAAAATATAAGTTGAAATTGATAGAGGATGTAGCTCAGGCACCAGGCGCTACTTATAAGGGTAGAAAAATTGGTACATTTGGCGACGCAGCTATATTCAGTTTGATGTCCCAAAAAAATTTAGCTACTTGTGGCGAATGTGGAATTTTATTGAATAAAAGTAAGAATGATAAAAATAGAGCAGAGATGGCACGTATTTATGGTGAAATTGTTAAATCTAATACTGAAAGGATTTATAATTCATATACTCTGGGTTGGAATTACACATTAAATCCAATTCAAGCGGCTATGGCCATTAGCCAACTAAAAAAATTTAATAAGATTACTAATGAGATACAATATAGAGCTAGAAAATTAAATAATGCCCTTAATAAATTTGGCTGGATTTTGCCACCAGTCGAATCAGAAGGAACTGAAAGCGTTTTTCATTTTTATAGGTTCCAGTTAAATTCTAATTATTTTGATTATAAGTGTGTTGGTAGATTCAGACAGGCTGTGCAAGATGCTCTAAATGCCGAAGGTTTGAATGTCAGACATTATCAGAAGATTCCTCTGGCCGGGCAGCCATTTTTTCAAAAAAATGATATAAATAAAGAATTGCCCTGGTCATTAAATAGTAATAGTTATATTTATAATATAAATGATTATCCAAATACTTTAGAAGTAATTAATAGCACACTAATTCTTGGAGCGATTAGTTCTGCTCCTGGCTATCTGCTTTGTCCGGGTACGATAGAAAAATATTTATTAGGTTTTGAAAAAATTGATAAAAATATTCATAAATTGCTCAGTTATGCTGATGGTATCAAATATTCGGAACCATGGGAAGAAATGAAAGTCATATCAGATAGTTTTGGAGCTAAATATGGGGTATTTTCTAGTGGTGGCTAAACAGATTAATTATAAAATTATTATGGGAGTTGTAGATAAAATTTTGTATAATTTTAATAACGGTGTTGATATATTGAGTTGTAATAATGACTTGTCATTAGTTGATTGTTCAGGAAAATTATATGAGTATGAGACAAAAGTTAATTTAGATAATTTTGGTGATCTTGCTGAAACACTTAGAATAATTAAATCATTGAAAATATTAAAATTTGAAAATAGATCGGAGATGCATTATTTATTTAACATTAGTGAAAATATAATCGCTTATCTAGTATTTGTTGATGGGCTTTCTCAAGTTTGGATAAAGTTTAAATATGATATTAACAAAATCAACACAAGTGAGTTTAAGATACCATTGATATTAAGAAGGGGTAAAAAATTTCGTCCGGGTGATTATAATTATAAGAGAGCGTTTCATACTCTTATGAAAGGGAAATATTATGATTCTTATTATAAAAAATGTATAAATTATTTTTTTAGGTATAATAATTTTTTTTATTCACTTTCTTTATCTTTAGTCAATAATCAAAACGGTTTTCAGCATAATCAAATGGAATTTGAATATGAAGGTGTATTAAAAGGCATGGATAATCCAAATAGGGAGGATATATTAAAAGGTTTTGATTTACTTTTTAAAAATTCATTTCCTTTCCTATTTGGTAAATTTAATACCGAAACAAAATATGAAGCATTGAAAAATCAATTTCGTTAAAATATAATATTATTATGTAATCAAAATGAATATATATTTAAAAAAACTTATTAAAGAAAAATTTATAAAACCGCTTAAAGTTTTGGATCTTGGCGCGGAGGATTTTTTAGATGTGGATCATTTAAGACAATTAAATTGGATATGTGAAGGTGTGGATATAAATAATGGAGTTGATTTAGAAAAGTATTTTTTGTCATCTAACTATCCGTTTGATTTGGTCTTTTCTAATTATGTTATACATAAAATAAAGAACAGGGAGCAATTTGCCAAAATAATTTTTGACAATTTAAAAAAAGATGGTTGGTTTTTTATACACACTTTTGACAAGACAGACGAGAATAGCCAGTCTGTTTTAACAGAGGGTTATTTGTATGAGATATTATCTAACCAAGGTTTTAGAAACATTAAAACAAAAGTTTTTAGTTTTTATGATAATCAAGAAAATCATAAACGTTGGCATAAAATATTAGAGGCCACGGGGCAAAAGTAAATGTAAATTATGAAATTTATATATGATCATTGTGATTTAAAAAAAATTGTGGTGACAATATATAAAATAATATTATTTAAATATGAGAGAATACCTTAACCTAAAATCAATAAAAGCCGATAAAAAATTACAAGCATTTCTTGCGACTACTCAGAGAGAGTTTAATTCATTTTTTCATTTCAAAATTGTTGAACCGTTGATTTTTTTAGTAACAACTCGCCGAGATTTAGATTTGCTGGTCGGTAGGAAAACAGAAAGATGGTTTGTCGGAATGACTAAAAATAATTGTATTTATATATTGGATAAAAAAAAATTTGCCAAACAATCAAATCATAAAGAGGAAGATTTTTGGCAAACATTAAAACATGAGTACAGTCATATTTATTATACGCAAATAACCAAAAGTCACTATCCATTTTGGCTAAATGAGGGGCTGGCCTGTCTTCTTTCCGGTAAAAAGCTGGTCCTTAAAAAAGATAGTAAAGATAAACTAGTGAATGTTTTGTCGTATTTTAATCATAGGGATAGGGATATATATATGGTCGGCCATTACTGGGTAGAGTATTTATTAAAAAATTATGGTAAAAGAAAACTGGTGCAGTTAATAAAAAATCTAAATTTTAAATCAGAAATAAATAGTCGGCAATTTGTTGATAAATTTTTTAAGATATACGGTTTTAGATTCACCAAAACAAATTTAATGAAAATGATAATGTTATAAATAGATGAAATTTGTATATGACAAAAAAATAGACAATGAGTGTCATCAGAGAATTAATGCTCGTGATGATATTTTTGGTGAGAAAATAAAAAAAGACATATATCCTGTTAGTGATGAAATAGTTCAGCAGTTTTCTAATAAATGGACGTCAGAGATAGAAGGGTCTTTTGAAAAGGGGATATTTGAAATATTCAATAAACACATCCCTAAAGATTTTATTTGCTACATTATTTCTAGCCCTTACTCTATGGATATCAAAGAGGGCATAGCTATATCGGCTTCTTCTTTAGGCGCGATGATAAGAATGATTTGTCATGAGGCCAATCACTATATGTTTCGGCAGAGTAATTATAGAGATAAATATTTTCCGAATATGGATATAGAAGACGCCAAGGAAATATTTACTATCGTCAATAATATTTATTTCAAAGATATTATGGAGACGCCAGATAATGGTTGGAAAAAATTTTGGTCGCAGAGAAAAGGTTTTTTACAGAAATGGCAATCTAATAATTTAAAACAATGAACATTAATTTTAAAAAATTTAATAATAAAGATGTACAGTATTTACTAGTTATGATCTTGATATTTTTTTGTTCGATTATCATCACTATTATATGGAGCATGGGGTATGTAGTTTGGTGGTTATTTTCTAAATTAAAATTATATATATTAAAGAAAAACGATTTTGTGAGTTAATTATCGGTTCATTGACAACAATATCTATCTTTGAATATAAAGATGATGAATAAAAGCGATTTTGGCAGATAACTAGGTTATGTTATAATTATTTATAATTAAATAAATTTATGAATAAGAAGATAATAGTGTTATTAAGTGTCTGTATTTTTATATTACTAACTATTTGGGGGTATAATAGTTTGTATGATTCTGATACTCCAAATAATAATGAAAATATCAATCTTAATAATGCGTCAGATGAAATAGACACTGGTGATTGGGTGGAGTATAGGAATGAAGCATTAGGGTTTGAATTTAAACATCCGGGTGATTGGATAGTAGAATTAAGAAGAGTAAATTACGGAATACATACTGCAGATGAAGTTTATTTTTATATCACAGTAAGTAAAAATAATCCATCAGAGAGTAATCGTTTTTCTAAATTAATAATAACCACTTTTGAAAATATCGAAGGGAAATCTCCGGAAGAAGTGATTTCTATAAATGAAAATTTTTCTCTTAATGAATTTCAGAGTTTATTTTTAGATGATTTTTTGTTAAATGGAGTGATAGTTAAAAAATATATGATTCCTGGTTTTATTTCTTTGCCAGCTGTAATTTTTTATAGTAATGATAAAGTACACCAAATAAAATATAGTCTAGAAGAGGATATGTTTATGGAGATTATGGATACATTTAAATCTATATAATAATTAAAATTTATATTCGAGGATAGAGAGTTTAAACAATTGGGTTTAGACTCTTTTTGTGTTCTTTAACAATTAAATAATAAACAAGAAAGGAGATTTGCCGATGATTTTTTGGCAGGAGATTTGTAACTTGTCGTAGTCTGTAAACAAAAAATTTTCGAAAAGGAGTATTGTCATGCAAAAGATCATAGTATTTATTGTGGCGTTGATGTTGTTCAACATTAACCTTTTTGCGCAAACCGTTCCAATGGCTGATGGTTTTCAGTTGCCATTATATGAGTATGATATTAGTGATAATTGTCTTGAGTGGGGCGGTTGGGGGTCTAGTTTTTATGAAGGACAGCGTCATTTAGCAGATGATGAATGTTCTCCGTCTGGAACGGAAGTTTTCGCATCGGCCAATGGTATTGTTCGTTTCTCTCATAACAATGGGTCTTGCCCTGATAACTGGGGACCTTTGATTGTAATTGAATCAAACACAAACAACGGTAGTGTCTGTGTTATTTATGGACATGTTGTAAGTGAACCATCAATTATTGAAGGAGGTTCAGTAGTTAGAGGTCAAAAAATTGGGAAAATTGCAGACGGTACTGGATGTTGGTCTGATCATATTCATTTTGGTATTTACATAGGAGAATATGGAATGCCCAACGGCGAATATCCTGGCTGGCTTCGTGGTTATTTATTTCCTGGTGCATGGCCAGGTAATTATGTTGACCCTATATGGTATGTAGAAAATAATCCCCCCAGCTCTTCATCTACCGTTGGTTGTTTTAGCACTAATGACTGTAGTGGTGCTGTATCATTGTCTTTTCAACAAAAGTATAATGCTATGGCTACTGCGGGGCATCCTTTGGGGAATCCATGGGACAACGGCGGTTCTATCTATGTTCATGAAGTAAATGGTATGTATATCCAAGACTTCCAGGATCCTCGTGATCAGGGCGGTCCTAGCAATGGATATTATCATCCATACACTGCACTGATCTATGATGCTGCTACTGTTTCTACGGCCAATGTCCGTTTGCTAAAAGAAGGCTTTTGGGATACTTGGATGAATAATACTGGTTGGGTCAATTTTGGCTCACCGATTACTGACGAGTATTCTAATGGTGGGGAGATTTGGCAAACATTCCGTCGTTATGGTCAAAACTATCCTAGTAATCAGAGTGATTATGAGAATTTCTATTTTACGTGGAATTCTAACACTCAATTACTGGAGGTTTTGGACAAAAACTATAATCCGGTGGATTTTTCACAATTGACCGTTACTACTGCTGATATTTTTACTAGAGTTTTTAAAAGCGCTAGTTTAAATGATTCAACCTCAAATGAATTTAAGCAGTACAATGGACTGGATTATAGTTTAAGTGATAGTACGGGCGGCGGATCACGATTAGTGTCGGATACTAAGATTAGTATTGCTAAGGTGACATCAACTACTACGGAGCCAGAGGGAGTCTATCATTCTGGTTTAATAGTCAGTAATCTTGGTCAGCCTTTTCCTTTAATCAATCAGCGTGATTATGATAATTTTTACGCTGTGATTAATGGAACAGTAATACCAATTGATCCATTCACTATGAATGGTGATATGACTATTTACGTTGGCGGTTCTTCGTCTGGACCGGATATTCAATTTAGTCATTGGACTATTTATCCTAATCCAGGGACGGTTGGTCAGCAGATTCATGTGGAAGGACAGATAAATAATCAAGGTTCTTCATCTGTTACTTTATCAGAAGTAAGAGTGGAGTTTTTTGATCCTAATGGTACGGAAATATATCACTGGTCTGAGTACAATGTTACTCTAGATCCGGGATATTATTGGTACCAGTGGTTATATTGCTATCCCTACATTTCTGGTAATTATACGGCTCGTTTTCGTGGGCTCATAAATGGTCAATGGCAAACTTATTCCACACAAACTGTTTATGTTCAGAATAATCCTAATTACCCAGTAGCTGATTTTACTAGTAATCCTTTATCTGGTCCAGCGCCATTGACTGTTCGGTTTACTGATTTATCAACCAATAACCCCAAACGTTGGCAATGGTTGTTTGGAGACGGTAGCGTCTTGCATGATGTTCAAAATCCACAACATACTTTTGTCAATCCGGGAACTTATACTGTTGATTTATTGGTATTCAATGATTTTGGAGGCGATCGGATAATAAAAGGAGGATTCATAACTGTTTATGAGGCAGTTGTGGCCAACTTTACATCTGATGTCGTTTCTGGATCAGTACCCCTGACTGTCCATTTTACTGATCAGTCAACTGGCAACCCCACATCCTGGTATTGGGATTTTGGTGATGGCAATGTGTCGTATGACCAGCATCCACTACATACATATGTAGTAGCCGGCATATACTCAGTGTCTTTGACAGTTGGCAACCAAAATAGTTCAAATGTCAAGGTAGTTTCCAATATGATTACAGTAAAGGAAACGTTTGATCATTGTGCTATAGGGATATTAACAACTAAGGATAATGGAGGTGGATGGAGGGGATTTACTATTCGTGGTAATTACGCTTATGTGGCCAATGGATTGCTAGGCTTGCAGATAGTGAACATCAGCAACCCGGTAGCACCACAGATCATTGGTTCGGTAAATACCCCAGATTATGCTTTCCATGTTTCTATTTTGGATAATTATGCCTATGTATCTGATGGTTCATCAGGCTTGCAGATAGTGAACATCAGCAACCCGGTAGCACCACAGATCGTTGGTTCGGTGCATCTTCCAGATAGAGTATATGGAGCATCAATTGTTTCTAATTTCATTTATGTCTTTGATGCTGGTTCTAGACTCAGTATTTTTGATGCCAGTAATCCAGCATCACCAACTTTGGTCAACTCACTAGTCCTACCGGCCAATGTCACCGGCATCAGTTTTTATAAAACTTATGCTTATATGACCAATGGCAGTTATGATTTGCGTATTTTTGATATTAGCAACCCGGTAGGGCCAGTTCTTCTTAGCACCAAGAGCTTACCTGGCTATGCCTCTGATGTTTATGCTGATAGCAATTACGTTTATGTGGCTGCTTATGCGTCTGATTTGCAGATAGTCGATGCCAGCAATCCAACATCACCACAACTAATTGGTTCGCTCGATTTATCCTACTATGCTTTGGAAGTTGTGGTTTCCGATGGATATGCTTATGTTGTTAATGTTGATCCGGACACTTCTAGTGTTGAGATAATTGACATTAGCAATCCAGCATCACCAGCGCTTGTAGGATCTGTTGGTTCAGCTTATGATCAGATTATGGATATAATTGTAGAGGATGGTTTGGCTTATATGACAGATTATCAAGGAGGCTTTGCAATTGTGTCGCTTGATTGTGCTTTGCCGGCTTCACCAAACTTCACAGCTACTCCAAAGTCTGGCTACTCTTCTTTGACTGTTCAATTTGCTGATCAGTCAACGGGTAACCCTACTTCATGGTACTGGGATTTTGGTGATGGCACTACATCGACTCAGCAAAATCCGCAGCATATCTATAGAGGAGGTGGCAATTGTACGGTTAGTCTTACTGTTAGTGATGGTGATTTTACCAACACCAAAATCATTGACAATTTCATTACGATCAAAGTCAAAAACTTTAAAGATGATCGCAAGATGGAATTGTATGCAAACCACCCCAACCCTTTTAATCCTAGTACTACTATTAGTTATTCGTTGCCAACATCGCAACACGTTAGCCTAGTGGTTTATAACATACTAGGCCAAGCAGTAACTACTCTAGTAGATGGAATGAAAGAAGCAGGGGAACATTCAGCAATTTGGGATGGTCGTAATGATCATGGCAGTCCAGTTTCTTCGGGAATGTATTTTTACCGACTAACTACTGTTGAGAGTTCAATTGTTCGTAAAATGATCTTACTAAAATAAGATCAAAACCCTTTCTGTTTGTTGTTTAGTAAACAAAGCCCCATTTAGTTTAACTAGGTGGGGTTTAAAATTTAATGGAGCAAAAAACATTGTGCTAAACACGGTGTTTTTTATTTTTTTACTTACTGATAAAAAGTGGGAAGAAATACTAAAAAGAAAATCGCTCGCCGTAGCTTTATGCGTAGGGGGAGCGATTTCTTATATTCCTCAGATGAAATGACTAGGACTGGAGAGCCCTCAAGATGCAAATTAGGAAAAGTAGCCCGATTTTAGACAGGCTCCACCAGAGGGCAAGTTTGCCAATGGTGTCATGGATAACATCCTGTTTGTTGGTCACGATTTCCTCCTTGGAAATGTATATATAAGTAGTTTATTACAACGTTGTGATTAAAGAACAAATACAGATTATTATTATAACATTGGTTTTTATAGCAGTCAATAACATTTGAATTATTATTTCCAAAAACTCCATATAAATGGTATAATACCAACACAGTTTAATATTAATTTTACTATATTTTGTATATGCGCAAGGATTATATAGCGATTTTTTTGGTAGTAGTGGCCATAATTTTGGGCATTATTTTTTATTTTAATGGTTTTAAAGCGGAAAACAAAAATGTCTTAAAATATACCGCTGGTTGTAGCTCAGAAAAAATAGACGCTTCGGTCTATGGTTTGCGTGGTGACACCAGCCGGATTGGTGCTTTTATTAGTTTTGCCGAAGTACCTCTTAGTGGCGATGTCAGAACTCAACTTACCGAGTTGGGTGTGGCCTTAAAAGAAGATACCTGGATTTTTGATTATGCTATTGCTGAAATTCCCACCGAATCTTTATGTATTTTGGCGGAGCGGGATTTTGTCAAAGGAATATTTATACCTCAAACCAATAATTAGTAGTTTTATGACGCTCAAAGTAATCAATCAAATAAAAAATTTAGATAATAAAAGGGTTTTGTTGCGTTTGGATCTCAATGTCCCATTTTCCGATGGTCAGGTGGATAAAGAAGATGATAAGCGGGTCCAGACAGCACTGCCCACTATTAAATATTTGTTAAGTAAAAAAGCCAAAGTAATCATTGTGGCTCATCTTGGTCGGCCCAAGGATAAAGTAGTCCCTAGTCTATCCATGAGTCCGATTTCAGTCTATTTATCCAAAGTACTCAAGAAAAAAGTGACTTTTTGGCCTGGTAATTTTCGCGATTATTTAGAGGAAAGTTTTAAAATAAAGCCAGGCAGTGTAGTGATGATAGAAAATATTCGTTTTGAACCAGGAGAAAAGAAAAATAGTAAAGAGCTAGCTCGTGACCTTAGTAGATTGGCGGATATTTATGTCGATGATGCTTTTGGCAATATTCATCGTCAAGATGCTTCGATGCACGCCATTTGTGATTTTTTGCCTGCTTATGCGGGATTATTAGTCGCTGAAGAAGTCAAACATTTGTCTAATATTTATAAAGTAAAAAAAGGATTAGTTTATATCTTTGGTGGCGCTAAAGCTGAAACTAAAATAAAATTAATCAAAAAAGTCATGACTAAGGCCGAGGCTATTTTAGTCGGCGGACCGCTAGCCTCGACACTCTTAAAATCAGCTGGTTACAATGTTGGGCGGTCTTTGGTAGATGATGATTATGTAAAATTAGGCCAGACCTTATTAAAGAGCAAAGTAGCCATGCCTCTAGATGTTTGTGTGGCCGCTAGTCCTCAAGCTAAAAAGTATAGAGTATTAACCGTCGATAAAGTTTCTAAAAATGACATGATTTTAGATATTGGACCAGCCACTGTTGATAGATATATAAAAATTCTTAAAACAGCCAAGTTGGTTATTTGGAACGGACCTTTTGGTTATTTTGAAAATCCGATTTATATGGGCGGGTCTAGAAAAATAATGCAAGCTTTGGCCAAATCAAAAGTCAAAGTTATTTTAGGTGGTGGCGAAACAGTGGGTTTGGCTGAAAAATTGAAATTGGCTGATAAATTTGATTTTATCTCCACTGGTGGCGGGGCTATGCTCACTTTTTTGGGTGGCGAAAAAATGCCATCTTTGGACAGATTAAAAAAATAAAAATAGCTTGATTAAAATATAAAATATGCCAGATAAAATAAAAAAAATAAGCGCTCTAGAAATAATTGACTCTCGTGGTAATCCGACGATTGAAACTACCGTGGAGTTGTCTAGTGGTATTTCCGGCACTGCTTCTGTACCATCAGGAGCTTCTACCGGACGTTTTGAAGCCCACGAACTAAGAGACGGCGATCAGGCGCGCTACAACGGCAAGGGAGTACTTAAGGCTATTAACAATGTTAATACTATCTTTAACCAAGAGTTAAATGGCTTGTCGGTGGTGGAGCAGAAAAAAATTGACGATTTGATGATCAAGCTGGATGGCAGTAAAAATAAAAGCAATTTGGGCGCCAATGCTATTGTGTCGGTTTCTTTAGCAGTTGCTCACGCGGCGGCCAAGTTTAATAAGGTAGAACTTTATGAGTATTTGCGTTCTTTATATAATCCTAAGCTAAAAAAATATCAGTTGCCAACCCCAGTGGTCAATGTGATAAATGGTGGAGCACACGCTTCTACCAACATCAATATTCAGGAATTTTGGTTAGTACCGGCCAAAGCCAAAAATTTTTCCGACAAACTTCGCCAAGCTAGTGAAATATTTCATAAATTAGGGGATATTTTACAAGTCGCTGGCTATGATACTGATTTGGGCAACGAAGGTGGCTATGCTCCAGAAGTAAAATCACATAAACAGGTCTTTGAATTTTTGATGCAAGCCATAGAATCGAGCGGTTATCAGCCGGGGCAGGATATATTTTTAGGCATTGATGCTGGAGCTTCTGAGTTTTATGATAGTCACAACAAAGTTTATAAATTGGCTTTGGAAGGTAAAGATTTTACCAGTAGTGAATTGATTGATTTTTATTTTGATCTGATGGAACTATATCCTTTGACTTTAATAGAAGATCCCCTAGATCAAGAAGATTGGAATTCTTGGGCTGATTTTAGCGCTGATCATTTTATTAACGCTAATGATATTAAAATTATCGGCGACGATTTGTTTGTCACCAATGTTTTAAGACTAAAAAAGGGAGTAGAGTTGGGTGTAGCCAACAGCATTTTGATAAAATATAATCAAATTGGTACGCTTAGTGAAACCTTTGAGACTATCAGATATGCCAGAGAGAATAATTATAAGATAATCATATCTCATCGTAGTGGTGAGACCACCGATACCACGATTGCGGATTTGGCAGTCGCTGTTAATGCCGATTATATTAAAACCGGTTCTACCGCCAGAGGAGAAAGAACCGCCAAATACAATCGTTTGTTAAGAATTGAGCAAAAAATAAAATAATTTATGTCAAATATAAAAAAAAGAAATTTACCTTTGTTTTTGTTGATTTTGGACGGCTGGGGGATTTGGAAAGAAAAAAAAGGCAATGCCATTGCCCTGGCCAAGACGCCAGTGATCAACGGACTTTATAAAAAATATCCGCATACTTTACTGCAAGCGTCAGCCAAGTTTGTGGGCCTACCTAGCGGTCAGCCAGGAAATTCCGAAGCTGGCCACATGAATATTGGTGCTGGTCGAGTAGTCGAGCAAGATGCTGTTATTATTTCCAAAAGCATCAACAACGGCACATTTTTTAAAAATCCAGCATTTTTGCAAGCGGCTCGCCACGCCAGTGACAATAATTCCAATATCCACCTGATGGGGCTTTTATCAGATGGCTCCAGTCCACACTCCGACATTGATCATCTATTGTCTCTGATTACTTTTTTTACCAGTCGGACTAAACAAAAAATCTATTTGCATCTTTTTACTGATGGGCGTGATTCACCACCCTTTGCCGCTTTGAAAATTCTTAGTCAATATAAATCTGTTTTTAATTCTAATCGGGTTAGTGTGGCGACCATCATGGGTCGGTTTTATGCCATGGATAGAAAAAAATCTTGGGCTAGAACCAAACAAGCTTTTGGTGCTTTGGTTATGGGTAAAGGTTATCTGATTAAATCAGCTACGGAGGCAGTGGAGCGGGCTTATAATCGAGGGGAAAGTGATGAGTTTATAAAACCATCAGTGGTGGTCCATAAAAATAAAAAACCAGTCGGAGCAGTACAGAGTAATGATACTATGGTATTTTTCAATTTGCGATCTGATCGCGCCCGGCAGCTGACCAAAGTTTTTGCTCAAAATGATTTTACCAAAAAAAATAAGGGAGCCTTTTCTTTGGGCCGCAAAATAACCAATTTATTGTTTGTGGCTTTGACTGATTTTGGTCCGGATTTGGAAGGCGTTTTGACAGCTTATCCGGGTATGGATGTGTCCGATACATTACCGATAGCTTTGCGCGGTTTACGTCAATGCTATATTGCCGAAACCGAAAAATACGCCCATGTTACTTACTTTTTAAACGGTGGTTATGATCATCCAGTGGCCAATGAAGATTGGGTCAATATTCCTTCCAAAGATGTAGACTCTTATGCTGATCAGCCGGAGATGAGTACCAATGAGCTCACCAAAAGAGTCTTGGGTGATTTAAAAGATAATCCTTATGATTTTGTTCTGATGAATTTTGCGGCGCCTGATATGGTGGGGCACACTGGTAATCTTAAAGCGGGTATTAAAGCAGTGGAAATAGTTGATAAGGCGGTTGGTCAAATTATTGAGGCAGTGTTGGCTAAAAAAGGCACGATCATTATCACCGCTGATCATGGTAATATCGAAGAAATGATTAATCTTTCTACTGATGAGATTGATACTGAACACTCTATCAATCCAGTACCTTTTATTGTTATCAATCACCGTAGTTATAAATTGAAAAAAAATGGTAAATTATCCAATATTGCACCAACTATTTTAGATATTTTTGGTATTCAAAAACCAAAACTCATGAATGAAAAATCTTTAATTGTTAAATAAAATTAATATTGAATTAACTGAAATATGAAAAGACCACGTCCAGTTGTACTCATTATTTTAGATGGTTTCGGTATTGCACCGCCTTCTCGGGCCAATGCTATTTCTTTGGCTAAGACGCCAAATTTTGATAAATATTCTCAAAATTATCCGATTATGCCGATAGCGGCTAGTGGTGAAGCAGTGGGACTTTCTTGGGGAGAAATGGGCAATTCTCAAGTCGGGCATCTTTCTTTGGGTTCGGGTGTTATCCCTTATCAAAATTTGCCTCGCCTTAGTAAGGCGATTGTCGATGGAGAATTTTATCAAAACGAAGCTTTTTTAAAGGCTTGTCAAAATGTTAAAAAAGGTGGCGGAGCTTTACATTTGATTGGTTTGGTCAGTTCTGGTGGTATTCATAGTTACAATGAACATCTCTATGCTTTGATAGATTTGGCTCATCAGCAAAAAATAACCAAGGTCTATGTTCATGCCTTTTTAGACGGACGAGATACACCATATAATAGTGGCATTAATTTTATTAGTAAACTTCAAGAGAAATTGAAAAATGTTGGTGTCGGTACTATTGCTAGTTTGAGTGGTCGTTTTTGGGCTATGGACAGAGACAATCGCTGGGATAGAATTGAGAAAGCTTGGCGCGTCATGGTGGACGGTCAGTCTGATGAGAAGTTTGAAGATCCACTAGTAGCTATTCAAAAATCTTATGACAAAAAAGTTTACGATGAGGAATTTAATCCCACAATAATTACCAATGATCTTGGTCAGCCACGAGGAACTATTAAAGACGGGGATAGTGTCATATTTTTTAACTTTCGTTCTGATAGGGCCCGGCAGTTGACCCAAGCGCTCACTTTGCCTGGCTTTGAAAAGTTTAAAAGAGCTTATTTTAAAAATCTTTTTATGGTCACTATGACCCAATATGAAAAAGATTTGCCGGTCGCTGTGGCTTTTCCGCCGTTAGATATTGCTATGCCACTAGCTCGGGTTTTGTCGGAAGCCGGATTAAAGCAGTTCCATATCGCCGAAACCGAAAAGTATGCGCACGTTACTTATTTTTTTAACGGTGGTAAAGAAACTGTCTATGAAGGCGAGGACAGGGTCCTGGTGCCATCACCCCAGGTTACTTCTTATGATCAAAAGCCGGCTATGTCCGCTCGCGAACTGGCTTCCAAAATTAACCAAGCGATCAAAGAGAGTCAATATGATTTTATTGTAGTCAATTTTGCCAATCCCGATATGGTAGGACATACTGGCAATATGCAAGCCACTATTGAAGCTATTGAAATATTGGATCAGTTGGTTGGAGAAATAGTTGATACTATCCTGTCTTATGGCGGAGTAGCTTTGATTACAGCTGATCATGGTAATGCTGAAAAACTTTATGATCTGCAGAGCGGAGAAATCAATAAAGAGCATTCCAACAATCCAGTACCTTTTTTTATTGTAGGCGATGAATATGCTGGTAAAAGCGTCTTGGCTGGAAATATTGGTACGGAATTAAGCCATGTGACTCCAGTGGGAGTTTTGGCCGATGTACCACCAACCATACTAAAAATTATGGGAATAAAAAAACCACCAGAGATGACGGGCAGTTCTTTGATTTAAAAATTATTTAATTATATTAAGCAGTAGATAAGTGCTTACCACACTGATCAGCAGTCCGACTAGTATCTCAGTCATGGTGTGTCCGTAGCGTTCGTTTAGTATAGGGAATTTGTATTCTTCTTTATCGGGCAATTTTTTTATTAGATGATTTATAATTTGCGCTTGTTTACCCAATTTTCGTCTGATGCCAGCGGCATCTTTGACAATGACAATAGATATGATAAGAGCGATGGCAAACTCGGGAGAGCTTACTCCTTGAAAATACCCCATAGTAATCAAAAGAGAGGTGGCCAAAGCGGTGTGTGATGATGGCATGCCACCATAGGAAAAAATCTGTGACCAGGAGAATTCACCTTTGACCATAAAAATGATTATTTTTATAATCTGATTGATAATCAGAGCCAGGAGGGGGATAATGAAAAACTTGTATTCGAACATATTTGATTTTTTGAATATATTATTATAGAGTTATTATAACAGAAAAATAAACTAAGTAAAATGGGAACTTTTGAAGCATTATTATTAAGTCTAGTCCAAGGCGTAGCCGAGTGGCTGCCGATATCCAGTGATGGACACTTGGTTTTGTTTGAAAAATTATTTGATATTCAAGAGGCCAATTTATCTTTTGATGTGTTTTTGCATTTGGCATCTTTGTTGCTTATGTTGTTATTTTTTAGAAAACAGATTATTGAGATTATTAGGGGATTTTTTAATAGAAAATTAGTTAGCGGACAGACCGAGCCAAGAAAAAATTGGTGGTGGCTAATAATTTTATCTAGCTTTTTTACAGCGATTGTTGCTTATTATTTATCTGACAAAATAGCTTATTTTAGAACCATCAACGATGTCGGTAATTGGCTGTTTATTACCTCTATTTTTTTATTAGCTAGCAAATTTAGCAGAGGAGAAAAGTCTATTGGCTGGAAGGAAGCGGTGATTTTAGGTATCTTTCAAGGATTTGCCGTACTACCAGGTTTATCTAGAAGTGGCACAGTGATAGCTATGGCCTTGGTTATGAAAATAAAAAAAGAAGATGCTTTTGATTATGGTTTCATCGTGGCTATTCCGGCTATCATCGGCGCATTTTTGTTGACCGTCAAAGATTTTCATTTTGAATCAATTTATATTTTAGCTTTTATTGCCACTTTTATCATTAGCTATTTTTCTCTCAAACTTTTGAAATTGATTATGAAGCGCGATTATTTTTATTTATTTTTTATCTATACTCTGATTTTGTCATTAATTATCAAATTAAATTAAATGCTTTATCCAATTATATTATCAGGGGGCATCGGGACTAGATTGTGGCCAGTGTCTAGTCAGAAAAATCCCAAGCAGTTTCAGAAATTTTTTAATGATCAGACGTTATTACAAAATACCTATCGTCGTATTTTGAGTGGTTTTGATAAGAAAAATGTTTTTGTGGTTGGTAAGCTAGAAGCCAGAGATTATATAAAATCGCAAATTGACATTGCCAGTGGAAATATTATTACTGAACCGCAGACCAAGGGTACCGCCATGGCTATTGGTCTAGCAGCCCTCAAGATTTCCCAGTTAAGTCCACAAACCAATGTCGTGATTGTCAATAGCGATCATTTTATCAAAGACGAAAAGAAATATATAAAGTTATTGAAAGACTCGGAAAAAATACTGGACGAAAAATATCCTGATAAATTTATTTTAGCCGGTATTAAGCCGACTTATCCAGAGACAGGTTATGGCTATATCAAAGTAGGTAAAAAGTTGGGTAATGATTTATTTTTAGTTGATTCTTTTAAAGAAAAACCAGATTATTCTACTGCTGAGCAGTACATCAAAGAAGGCTTTTTGTGGAATCCAGCCATTTTTTTGTTTAAAGCTAAAAATTTATTGGCCTGGTATGACCAATATTTACCAGAGACTTTCCGGGCTCTCACCGCTATTTCTAAAGACTGGTCACCAGCCAATTTAACTAACCAGTATAGTAAAGTGGACAATATATCCATTGATTATGGACTGTTAGAAAAAATGTCTGATATGCTCCTGATAAAAACGGATATTGATTGGGCGGATATTGGCTCTTGGCGTAGCTTGCGGGATATTTTATCCGACAATAAAAAAACCAATATTTCCAATGTTAAAAACGTGACGATTGATAGCCATAATAATTTATTTTATGCATCTTCCGGCAAATTGATCGCCACTATTGGGGTAGAGGATATGGTGCTGGTAGAAACAGAAGATGTAATATTTTTGTGTCCGGCTGAGCGCGCTCAAGATGTCAAAAATTTATTGGTGGATATAAAAAAACAGAACTTAGATAAATATTTATGAAAAAATTTGTTATAAAACTAGTTTTATTTTTTGTAGTGGTGGTTGGTATTTGGTTTGTCCTATTAATTGTCAGCGGTAATGGCGCTACCAATAAAACTTTTGTTATTCGTGAAGGTCAGGGGGTTAATCAAATTAGTAGTGAGCTTTATGATGCCAATCTGATAAAAAGCAAATTTGCTTTTGAAACTTGGTTGTGGTTGAAAAAATCCGAAGACAACATTATTGCCGGAGTTTATCAGATTCCCAAAGATATTTCTATCAGGCACTTGGCCAATTTATTTATTTTAGGACCGGGCCAGTCCCAATACGCTATTACTATTTTAGAGGGTTGGACTAGAGATCTAGCCAAAGCTACCTTAACAGAAGCAGAGTTGGATGCGGAAAATTTTATGACTTTGAGTGCTCGAGCTAGTGATTGGCAGAGTAATTATGACTTCTTAGCTGATACTCCAGCCGGGGCTAGTCTAGAAGGCTACATCTTTCCTGATACTTATTTTGTTGATCAGTCTACCAGTGAGGAGGATTTTATCGCCAAGACTTTGAATAATTTTGACAGAAAATTGACTCAGGAAATTAGAGATGAAATTGACCGACAAGGTAAGACAATTTTTGAAGTGGTTACCTTGGCTTCTATAGTAGAAAGAGAAGTGCCAGGACTGACGGATAAAAAAATGATCGCTGATATATTTTTAAAGCGTTTGGACTCTGGTATTGGTTTGCAATCGGATGCCACAGTCAATTATGTGACTGGTAAAGGTTTGGCCCAACCCAGTTACGCTGATTTAGAAATTGATTCACCTTACAATACTTATAAATATCGTGGTTTGCCTCCCGGACCAATTTCTAATCCCGGTATCGATAGCATCTTAGCAGTAGTTTATCCAACAGCCAATGATTATTATTATTTTTTGACCACCAAAGATGGTGAGGTTATTTATAGTCGCACCTACGACGAGCATTTGGCCAACAAAGCTAAATATTTGGATTAAATTTAAATAAAAAGAATAAGCGGGTGCTGTGAAAGGCACCCGCTTTTTTGCGATCATTGGTGATCGCTTAGAGGGGGACTAGTCTACCAGTCCGCCGGCATTGTCCTGCTTATGAGCAGGGGTAGTGGGCGTGGTGGGTGGGCCAGCATTGATCAGCGAAAGGTTTTCCGCGTCAGTTCCTGCTTTGAGCGGATCTTTTTCGCAGACTTGTCCGATGACCTGCATCTTGTCGCCGACTTCGACGACTACTTGACCACCGATCAATGACAGTCGAGCCAGAGTTCCGAAATCAGAGACGTCGATTATTCTCGCCTGTCCGTCATCGTGAGGCAGGAGAACAAATCGATTCGGGGATGTTATACGAACTTCCCGGTACGGCTGAGCGTCAGCCGACATAGTCACTTTTTCCAGAGCATTTTTCACTGACTCTTCTTCTGTGACCACCGGCCACACCTGCTGGTTGACTTCAACCACTTTCATGTCCTGCCGTGGTCTGATCTGATCCTTAGAAAGAGGAGTCATACCATGGCCGCCGCGGACATCATTGCCACAGCGCATCAAAGAGAGATAGAAAGACCCGCCATCATCGAGGAAACACTGCCAGGCTGGTGTCCAATCTGGGATATTTTTTTCCACCGGATTATTGGATTCGCCGTAGCAGATTAGCATCGGGCCTTTGACATCGACGGCTACGATACGAGTAATATGAACCAGGGGCGGCATGAATCGTGTTTCCTGAACACTCATAGCGAGTCGCTCGTTTTCATACATATTCGTAAAGTAAGCCACAGCAGCTTCGACTGTTGGCAGTCCGCCTTCCACTCGATCGGGACCATAGTAGGGGTCCTCGACCTTGCGTCGGTTGTCATTGTCGCGTTTGGCTCTTTCTAAGCCAAATTTGTACATCACCCATGCAACGGCCACCAGCAATAGCCCGATGAGCCAGTCGGCCATTTTGTCTGCTGGCAGATCAGCATAAACAACCTTTGGCACACGAACCGTATCAGTTTTAGTGGTGGCCAGATTGTGGCCACCAATCATAAACCGAAACAGTCGGAGCATAGAGGGAGGGACGTTCAACCTGTCGCCAGGTCTGATTAAATCAGCATCATCAAGTTGAGGATTAAATCTAACCAGTTCCTGCCACAAGGTCGGATCGCTGAACGCTATTCCCCACTGACCGACTCGGTCGTCATTGTCCACGATGTAATCGTAGGACCCGTCAGCCTGCTCAATGAGCTGGCCTTTCGGAGTCTGGGCACCGCAGAGGCTGACCGTCGTGATCAGTAGTAACATAACGTACCAAATACGTAGCATTAGCTACCTCCATTAAATTAAACAGTTTCAACTACAGTTATCTGTAGCTGGGAGACAGGCGATTTTGTTGTTTTTCGCTTCTCCCCCAAATACCACCAAAATACTTAGGGGAAAAGCGAAAAGTAGACTACTTTTTAAGGAGCATTTAATATAGAATAGTGCCATATTTTATTATTTTTGTCAATGATTATAGGGTGGTTATAATTGACAAAATATTGATTTTATGATATAATAGAGTAATTGATTGAGAAATAGTAAATTATTGAAAATTTTAATAGATTGGAGCAAATCATGTTCTTTGGCAACAGAATTTTTGGCTGCTTGATTTTTATTGGCCTATTCATCATTCTGGTCACTGATCTTCAAGCCGGTGTCAGACATCGTGGTAACGTTTTCAATTGGGGTACTGATTGGCAGCCTCCACGGGCAGAAGCTCGACTCAATGTGGAAAATGATCTTTCCCCACTGCTTCATTCTCGTATTCAAGGGGTCTGCTATGACCTTTTGGAGGCAAAAGATAAACCTTTTTATCTTTATTGGGGCCTGGGTTTCCGGCGTGGAAATCTGATGCTGGAGCCAGCTATTGGTTGGTCCTTTAGAGATAAGGAGTTAGTCGGAGCCTTTCGGCTCTATCCCCAGTGGAAAGATTGGTTTGGATACTCCAATGTGGAGTATCAATTTGAGACTAGGTCTTTCTACTATCTAGCCCAACTGGGCAAGAAATTTAACCCATTCTTTGAAATGGGGATGGAAATAGAGGGTTGGGGAGATATCGACGACAATCTCCAAAGTAACGGTTTAGGCGTGAATTTTGCCTTCAATTTGCAGGGGCTAAAAAGATTTAAAGCCCAAGAATCAAAGTTGCGAGTAGAGGCAGCTATTCAGTACCGTGAGCTGGATAGCCAGTGGAAACCACAGGCTGTAGTAAGATTGATTCTGACCCCCAAGATAGATCAACACACCCCGTCTCATCGGAGGGACTAAAGTCAAAAGAGCCCGTTGGGCTACTGTCATAAACAGTAGTTTCGGCGGGCTTTTCTCTTGACAATATTATATTTTTCCTATATACTATTTTTAGAAATTAAATATAGATAGCCGTAGACAGTGGGTTTTGAGCTAGAATTAGCTCAAATTAAAGATCCTACCGAGGTGAAAAAGATAAATTTTTCAATGTCTGCGCTATTTACGCAGATTTTTTAATTAATAAAAATTATGCCAAAAAGTAAAATACAAAAACAAGAGGCCTTAAAATCTCTAGAGGAAAAGCTCAAAGACAGCAAGGCAGTAGTTTTTAGTTCTGATACTGGTTCCAATGTTAAGACCATTGAATCATTACGCAAAGAATTAAAAGCTAATAATGCCGAATATTTGGTAGTCAAGAAGACCCTGCTTAAAAAAGCTATCAAAGATATGGGTGAGACCGACCAATTGGATCAATTGGCTGGTTCTGTAGCTTTGACCTTGTCTTATCAAGACGAAGTCTCTGCTGCTAAAATTTTAAATAAGTATGCCAAGGACAGCGAAACTTTGAAGATGGCTGGCGGTATTTTAGAAAAAAGTTTTATTATGCCAGAAATGGTCAAACGTTTGGCCACTTTGCCTTCTCGAGAAGAGCTGTTGACCAAGTTGGTTGGCTCGCTAAATAGTTCCATTAGTGGTTTGGTCAGAGTTTTAGCTGGTACAACACGCAATTTTGTCGGAGTACTAAGGGCTATCAAAGATAGTAAGAATAATTAATCAATTTATATAATAATATTTAAGAAAGGATAAATAATATGTCAGAAGAAAAAAAGGACGTAAAAGTTCCCGCCAAATTCAAGAGTTTGGTAGAAGAAGTTGAAAAAATGTCTGTTTTAGATCTTTCCGAATTAGTGGCTATTTTGGAAGATAAGTTTGGTGTCAGTGCCGCTGCTCCAGTAGCAATGGCCATGGCTCCAGCCGCTGGTCAAGCCGCTGCTGAAGAGAAAACTTCTTTCAGTGTTGAGCTTACCGCCGCAGGTGATAACAAAATTGGTGTTATCAAAGCTATTCGCGAAATTACTCAACTTGGCTTAAAAGAAGCCAAAGACATGGCTGATGGTGCTCCAGTTAATATCAAAGAAGGAGTAGCCAAAGCCGAAGCCGAGGATATGAAGAAAAAGATGGAAGCCGCCGGTGCTAAAGTAACTTTGAAATAAATAAAAGTTAAATTTAAAAAATCCCCTTACTAAATCAGTGGGGGATTTTTTTATTCGTTGATAGCTAAGAGGTAGAGGTGTTGGTTGTTGAGAAGATAAATGGCTTTTTCTTCTGGGTCAACTGCCAAGTCTTTTAAGGCATCAAATTTTTGACTGGCATACTGATCTTTGATGTTGCCATCTTTGTCTAAGATAATCACTCGATAATTACCTGGATCAATGATGTATAGATAATTGGAGTCTCTAAAGGTTTTAATAATTGCTCCTGAGCCGATAATTGGCCGAGGAACATGATAATCAAAGGGCTCTAGCGATCCTTTTAGGAAATTTTGGATTTTGCCGTCATTGGCTATTAGATAAACACTGCCATCAATAGTAATACTGGAAGCTTGGGAAGTGTCTACTTCTTTTTTGAGCCAGGGTTGTCCGTTGGCAAAACCATTGCCACTTTCGGGGTATTTGAAGATCTGATTATTTTTGTCATCTAGGACATATAAGTTATTGCCATAAATGACCAAATCTTTAACCGAAGTATTACTGCTATTTTGTTTTAAATCACCGATAATTTGTTTTTTGTCTAAATCAAAAATAATATAGCTTATTTCATTGGTGGCGCTTAAAGTACTGACTACCACACGGTTTTTTTCCGGCCAATCAGTCATGGAATTGGCCACTTGTCCGCCGGCAAAGTTAAATATTTCTTCTAGTAGATCATCGGTTATTTTATAAAGTTTATTGTCGGCTAGTATATAAAATATACCTTCTTTTTGTACTATATCTTGAGAATTGGTGATGTTGGCGCTCATGTCAAATTTTTCCAAAGGAGAGGGGACCACATTGATGTGGCGGACATCATTTATCTTGTGGAAAAGTGTTTCAGATAATTTATCAATCTGGGTTTGTTGATCTGGTGAGCTGGGAACCATTTGGGCTATGAGTCCTTCAATTTCTAGCAAAATATTTTCAGCTGCTTGCTCATCATTGTAGATCAATTTAGCATCGACTTCTTGATATTTGGTTTCTATATCTACCAGTAGTTTATTGAAATTTTCATTTTTGGTATCATCAGCTTTTTCTTGGGTCAAAAATACCAAGCTTTGCAAAAATATCAGGATAACTACAAAGAGCATAATGATACCGATTTTCTTTTTGGTGCTTAAATTTTGAAACCAAAAATATTTTTGATTGGTGATTTCCTTGATATTATCAATAGTTTTTTCTTCTTTGTTTTTTCTAAATTTTGTAGAGAACACAAAGAGCCAAGCAAACTTTATTTTTTTGCCGATCAAGGAAAACATAGACCAGAGAGTCTTAAAATATAATGCGGTGAGAGAAAGTATAGAACTAGTTTTTTTGATTACGCCTACATTTTTAAGACCACCCAGATCTACTACGGTTTTGGTGCGGGGGAGACTACTATGGTAATTTTGATCGGGCAGTGGTTTGATAGTGTCTTTTATTTCCAAATCATCGCGGTCAATCGGTTTTTTGATTTCTCCGGGGGTCAGCTCCCTATCAGTAATGGCCGATTTTTTAATAATCAAGGAGTTGAAGGTTACAAAATCTGGCACAGTTTCCAAAAGCTCGTTGATTTTTATGGCAGCGGCTGATGGTGAATATTGGCCGGTCAGCTGTTTTATTTTTTCTTTGGAAATGTAGTCAAACAAAGATTCAGTCGAAACAATCAAAGCATCTCCGTCGTCTAGCTCGCCACTGATTATATCGGAAAATATTTTATGGGGATTGATATTGCTGTTTTTGGACATGATAGTAGTCAGTTGTTTACTATGTATCAAGAGTCCACGGATATTTCCAATACCGGCCATAAAGACATTGTTATTGTAGATAATGCCAACGCTTAAATCCAGAGTATTAATCCAATTGGGTATTTTGACCGCTGAGCTCATTTCCGGCAAAAGCTGGTTGATTTGCTGGAGTAGCTCTTCTAGTAGTGTTTCGGGGTTTTCCTGATGGCTAGTATCAAAATAAGTGGCCACTTCATTGATTAGTTGGTCGATATAGGGTTGTTGGTCTATTTTTTGTTTGGGTAATTCTAGGATAATAAATAAGCGACCATGATCAGAGGAGTCGCTGGTATATACTTCAGAAAGCTCCCGAGCGTTGATATGGTCGTGAGTAAAGATTTTGTGGTATTTTAAGCCCATTATTTTACTTTTATGGCAATTAATATTATACTATATTTGAGTATTTTAGTAAATAAATTCCGTTAGAAATACTATGCTTGAACAAATCCTTAGTTCAGTCGCTCGGACTAAGATACTAAAATTTTTTTGTGTGCATTCTAAGGAGAAATTTTTTGTCAGAGAGCTGGCTAGGCGTCTTAATGTCCAATTAAATTCTATTCGCCGTGAATTGGCCAATTTGGAAAAATTTGGTTTTCTCAAATCAGAAGAACAAACTTCTAAAAAATATTATTATGCCAACCTGGGGTTTTCTTTATTTCCGGAAATAAAGAATTTAGTTTTTAAATCTTTGGCTCTGGAAGAAATGGATACAGCTGGTCGCATGTCCAAGGTAGACGGTTTAAAACTTTTGGTCTTTACCGGAGTTTTGGCTGAATCACCAGCTTCGACAGATGTTTTGATTGTCGGTAAAGTAGATAAAACTAAATTTGATAAGTATCTAAGAAAAATTGCCGAGGGTTTACCGGAGGACTTGCGCTATACTTTTTTGCCTTTACAAGAGTATTTGTACCGCACCGAAATTACTGACAAGTTTATCTACGACATTTGGGCCAATAAGCATGTGGTGGTAGTGGACAAAATATCCAAAGGCATAGAACTAAAACGCTTGGAAGATTATCAATTTAAGCATTTTAAAGAATAATATGAGTAAAAGCAAATTGGGTATTTTATTAATGGTGATTGGAGCATTGTTTACTATTTTTTCATTAACATTACGTTTAGCAAAATTTGGATGTTGTACGTCATTTTCTGGTGTAAAATTTGGTAGTGCCATTAATGTTTGGGTAAGTAATAGTCAGTATAATGATAGCGCATGTATTTGTAATCCATTGGCTTTAGTAGAACCAAATCATTATTATATTCCAGTAGAATTTATAATAGTAGGATTGATAATATTCTTTATCGGTTTTAGGGTTTACTTGAAAGAAAAAAGAGTAAATAATGATTAATAATTATTTATGTGGGAACACTTAAATAAAAAAGAACAGCTTCATTTTCTTAGACTTTGGATCAAAAAGATAACCAAAAAGCATACAGATTTTTCTATTAAAAGACATATTGTCAAACATGCTAAAGAAATTTATCAAAAAGATCCGAGAAAGTGGTCAGCCAGTATGAGGAATCTTTTAGAAATTTTTGAAGGTATACACAATATCAAACCACATCCAGCCGAACAATTAGAGAGATTGAATAATAAATATCAAAAAGATAAACATCGATATACTGCTCCGCCCAAGAATTAAATAATTATTATAAATGATTTTAGTTTTAAATGTATTAAATGATACAAGAGGAGCTTGGCTGATAGTCAGAGATAGCCAAGTTATTTTGTCTCATAATTTTGCAATAGTCAGGGGAGAGGATCAGAGCTTGAGGCATTTGCAAAAGTTTTTAAGAGATAATAAATTATCGCTTAAAGATTTAAAAGGTTTGATATTTTTGATAAAGGAAGCGAGCTTAACGCAGATAAAAGTACTGACCACTATGGTCAATACTTTAGCTTGGCAATGTGCTTGGCCCATTGTGGCTGATTATTATTTTAAAGAAGACAATGATCAAGCTTTAGCTAAAGCTTTAAAAAAAATCGCCAAGATAAAAAAATTTAAAGCGATTAGCCCTGAGTATCAGCGTCAGGCGGAGATTACTATTTCTCAAAAAAAATTTAAGTATACTATTAACAACTAATTAAATATTTTTATCTTCGAAACACTACTTGGGAGCAGGTAGTGTTTTGTGTTGTATTTATGCACAGCTATGTGGATAAGTAGAGCTGGTATTTATATTGACTCTTTGGCTAATGGTGGGGTATAATGTATTTAACTCCCACGGAAGTGGAAAAAAGTGGGGAATTTATAAAAATAACTGTGGATAAGTATTCTCGCTATGTTTATTGGTGAATATAAGTATAATCTGGATGATAAAAATCGTTTAGCCTTACCTAGCAAGTTTAGGAATCTTTTTACATCGGGGGCAGTTATTACCAAAGGATTGGATAATTGTTTATTTATCTATACTGATAAAGAATGGAAAAAGTTGGCTGATAAGTTGGCCAATTTACCTTTTTCTCAAGCCAAATCTAGAGCTTTCTCCCGTATGATGCTAGCCGGAGCGATGGATGCTACTTTGGATAAACAGGGACGAATTATCCTACCTGATTACTTGAAAGATTTTGCCGGACTAAGTAAGAAAGTGGTAGTAGCCGGTTTGTATAATCGTTTAGAAGTTTGGGATGAAAAAGTCTGGTCTAAATATCAGCGCACTTCTGAGAAAGATTCCAACGAGATTGCCGAAGGCCTGGTCGATTTAGGAATTTAATCATGACAGAGTATCAGCATACCAGTGTACTTGTGGAGGAGCTGATAGATTTACTGGCGCCCCAGAGCAACGGTAATTATATTGATCTTACTTTGGGCGGTGGTGGGCACAGTCAGGCTATTTTAGAAAAAACTGGACCCGATGGAAAAGTATTGGCCTTTGAGTTAGATGGTCGGGCCATTTCTGCCAGTCAGGATAAATTAAAAAAATATCAGAATCGATTGATCATTATAAATAGCAGTTACGTAAATTTACAAGCAGAATTTAACAGACAAAAAATCAACATTTCAGGGATAGTCGCAGATTTAGGTTTGTCGTCTGACCAATTGGATAAAGCGGAAAGAGGCTTTTCTTTTAAGGATCATGGCTCACTGGACATGAGGTTTGATCCAAATGGTCAGACACTTACCGCCTCAGATATTGTTACAGATTACACTGAGGAGCAAATTTTAAAAATATTTCAGGAGTATGGTGAAGTAAAACAGGCTAAACGCCTGGCCAGGGGTCTTGTATCTTGGCGAAAAAACTTGGACAAACAAAAACAAAAACCCATAAAAACTTCCATGCTTGTCGGCGCCATACTCCAAATATTGAATATCAAAGAGGACAATTTAAAAAGATTTCGTATCCATCCGGCTACGCAGGTATTTCAAGCTCTGCGCATTGCCGTAAACGATGAATTAAATAATTTAAAAAAAGTTTTGCCGCAAGCCTATCAAACACTGCCTTCTGGTGGGCGTCTGGCAGTGATCAGTTTTCATTCTCTTGAAGATCGCATTGTCAAGCAATATTTCAAGAAAATGACACAAGGATGCATCTGCCCGCCAGAAACTCCGGTTTGTCGGTGTAATAATCAACCCAAAATCAGATTAGTCAATAAAAAGGCTATCAGGCCTAGTGCAGTGGAGATTAGTAAAAATCCTCGTAGCCGTAGTGCGATCCTGAGAGTAATAGAAAAAATATAAAGTATATATTATGTTGAAAACAAAAACAAAAATAATGAATATTTGGCAATTTGCCAAAAGGGGCAATACTTTCATGGTGGTTGGTTTGGTTTTATTACTGATGACCATGCTAGTTTCTACCAATTATGCCAACAGTCAATCTCTTGAGAGAAATGAGCTCAGCAAAAATGTGCAAATAGCTGAAGATGACTTGAGGTTATTTAATGCCGAAGTCAGTCGCTTACAGGCTACCGAAAGGCTAGAGCAGGAAAGCCAGAGATTGAATTTGGTAAAGATCCAGACCAATGACATCTACTATTTATCTGGTGATGATGATTTGGTGGCTTTGAAATAAAAATTAATTACTTATGAATTTTTTTAGATCTCAGAATTTTAAGATATCTGTTTTTAGAATAAATGCCCTAGCTTGGGGTATTTTTTTCTTGATGCTACTTATTATTGGGCGCCTTTTTTATGTCCAAATTTTGGGCAATGAATATTATTTTAATCTGGGATTAGATCAAAGATCAATAGTCAAAGATATCAAGCCAGAAAGAGGGCGGATCTATGCCATAGTCAATGATGAAAGCAGTGAGCTCTATCCTTTAGCTGTTAATCAAGTTTATTATGAAATCAGTGTTGACCCCTCCAAGATTACCAGACCGCAAAATGTGGCTGATATTTTTAGCCAGGCCCTAGAGATTAGTGATCCGGTTGAGCAGTCAAAAATTTTGGACAAGCTGAAAAAAGAGAATAGATTTTATGAGCTTATCGCCAAAGATGTGCCACTGGAAAAAGTCGAGCCGATTAAAGCTAGTTTGGAGCAGTTGCGCTTTGATATTAATAAAGAAAAATCGGAAAAGGAGCAAATAAAGGATTTGAGTGGTTTGGGAGTCAATTTTGTAAAAAATGTTTTGCGCTATTATCCAGATAAAGAAATTGGAGCACATATTTTGGGATTTTTGGGCTACGATGAGCAGGGTCTTGATCGAGTGGGCAAATATGGTCTAGAGGGGTATTTTGAAAATATTTTGTCTGGATCGGAAGGACAAGTGAAAGGTGAAGCAGATGTAGCTGGTCGGCTTTTGAGTGGCGATGATGGCCAGGCGGCTGAAAACGGAGCGGATATAATATTGACCATTGATCGCACAGTCCAATACGCTGCTTGTCGGGCTCTAGAGAAATCTGTAGCACAGCATGAAGCCAAGTCTGGTACAGTGATTATTATGGAAACAGCCACTGGTGCAATTTTGGCTATGTGTAATTATCCCAGTTTTGATCCCAATAATTATAGCCAAGTAGATAGCGCTGATGTTTATAACAACTGGGCCGTTTATCACAATTATGAGCCGGGTTCAGTCATGAAAGCGATTTCTATGGCCATTGCTATTGATCAGGGGAAAGTCACACCCAATACTTTATATAATGATGAAGGCGAGGTAAAATTTGCTGGTGGCTATGTAGTAAAAAATTCTGATCTCAAAGCCCATGGTATGGTGGATATGAAAGAAGTCTTGGCGTCCTCTTTAAATACTGGTATTATTTTTGCCACCTCCGAAGTAAATAATAAAATTTTTGAAGACTATATAAAAAAGTTTGGTTTTGGTGAAAGTATGGGGCTTGATATTAGCCAAGATAGCAGGGGGGATATTTCTTCTTTAGCTAAAAGTGGTGATATTTTTAGAGCAACTGCTTCTTATGGGCAGGGTATTACTGTTACTCCTTTACAGATGGTTTCAGCTTTTAATACTATTGCCAATCGTGGTGAAATGATGAAGCCTTATATTGTCAGTCAGGTCAATTATCCTGATGGTCATCAGGAAGTTTATCAGCCAGAAAAGATTCGGCGGGTCATAGAAGCTAGTACCGCCTCTCAATTATCAGCTATGTTGGTGCATGTGGTAGACACTGGGCACTCTAAAAGAGCGGGAGTAGAGGGGTATTATGTAGCCGGAAAAACTGGTACAGCTCAGGTAGCTGATACAGCCACCGGTCAGTATCATGTCAACAAAACTATTCACAATTTTGTTGGTTTTGCTCCCAATGAAAACCCCAAATTTACTATGCTAACCAAATTGGATTATCCTACTTCGGCTGCTTTTGCCGAAAGTACAGTCGCTCCTTTATTTGGTGAAATTGCCAAATTTTTGTTAGAATACTATCAAGTAGCCCCCAATAGGTAAAATATGCGTAAAATACTGCATTTCATTTTAAAAATATTAGCTCGGGCCGTAATTTCCAAATATCAGCCGAGAGTTATTGGTATTACTGGTTCAGTAGGGAAGACTTCAGCCAAAGAGGCAGTTTTTACTGTTTTAAAAGAAAAATTTACTGTCCGGGCTTCCAGTAAAAATTTTAACAATGAAGTCGGCACGCCACTGACTATCTTGGGTCAGGAAAAATCTCCGGGAAAAAATATTGGCGCCTGGTTGTGGGTGTTCACGGTGTCTGTAAAGCTTCTACTCATTACAGATAAAAAATATCCGCAAGTTTTGGTTTTGGAAATGGGAGCCGATAAGCCGGGGGATATAAAATATTTAACCAGTATTGTCCAGCCGCATATCGCGGTCATTACGGCTATTGGATATAGCCATTTGGAGTTTTTTCACTCTCTGAAGAATATTATTAGAGAAAAATCTTCTATTCTAGCTGATTTGGATAAAAATGATTTGGCCGTTTTAAACAATGATGATAAAAATTTGGAAAAGATTATCGCCAATTGTCAAAGCAAGGTTTATACTTTTGGTAAAAAGGAAAATTCCAATATCAGAATGAGTGAGGTAAATATTACCCAGAGAAACAATATTTATGGTACTAGTTTTAAGTTGAGCTATGCTGGAGCAGAGGTACCGATGTTTTTACCTTATGTTTTAGGCGGACAGCATGCTCAAGCCGCTGCCACAGCCACAACCATTGCTTTGTTTATGGGGATGAATTTGGTAGAAATCGGCCAAAGACTTTTGGATTATCAACCAGCTAGAGGTCGCACCAATTTGATTCGTGGTATTAAAGAAAGCTGGATTATTGATGACACTTACAATGCTTCACCTCAATCAGCTAAGGTCGCTTTGGATATTTTATCTGCTTTGCCAGCCACTGGACGGAAAATTGCTGTTTTGGGTGATATGCTAGAGCTGGGGTCTTTGAGCGAAGAGGGACATCAAGAAGTGGGTCGTGAGTTGGTGCGTTTGGGCATTGATTATTTGTATGTGGTTGGAGAAAGATCTAGGGATATTGCCAGAGGTGCTAGAGAGGCTGGCATGGACAATGACTGCATTTATCACTTTGCTTTTACCAAAGAGGTTGGAATATTTTTGCAGGAAAGAATAGAAAAACATGACATTATCTTAATCAAAGGATCCCGTGGTGCCAAAATGGAACAGGTCGTCTATGAGCTTATGGACAAGCCGTGGCTAGCCAAAGATTTGTTGGTTGGGGAAGTAGTCAAATGACTTGACTAGTAGCCAAATATTTGTTAGAAATAGATTTGTTTTTGGCCCCATCGTCTAACGGTTAGGACGCCAGGTTCTCATCCTGGCAATCGGAGTTCGATTCTCCGTGGGGTCACCATCCAATCCTTTCCTGCCTACCGCAGGTAGACGCGAAAGGCTAGAACCAGTGTAGATTCAAGCTATAATCGGCTTGTTTTTTAAATATAAAAGGACTATCCAACAAATTATGGCTTGACGGATAATCCTTTTAAAGACCAAAATGATTGGCTGGTCTTTAGTGGTTGATAGCCATATTACTGATGCGTTGTTCCACTTTCGACGGGACAGACAAAGTAATCGCGGCTTCGCCGAGACGACGTTCTATAAACGTTGAGTTGTCATATGTGACGAAGGTGACATGTCCTCTAGCCACGTCTTCCGGTCGAATAAAGGTTCTGGCTGTGCCAGCGTTGTGATCAATCAGACAGAGATTATCAGTAAAAGATATTCTGTCGATTGGATATGATGCTTGATAGGGCATATGAGCCTCCTTTGAAGGTGATGGGTTTATAGAAATTAATGAACTTATTTACATCAACAAAATACTGACCAGTCGATGGTCAGTATTGTAAATTTTAAAAAAAATTTAGACCATCAACAGATCAATGAAAACATAACCTTCTTTTCCTTGGAAACAAAAGTTAACTGCTTGGCAGAAGGTTTTTTCAAAATCATTTTTGATGGTTGTCTGTCTAACATATAATTATTATAGCAACAGCAAAAAAATTGTCAAAGATTTTTGGTATTTGAAAGAGGCTCAATGTTTGATCGAGCCTCTCAGATGAGGAGAAAGTGGTAGTAATATAGTGGTCATGATAATCGGCCGGTGGGATGGAAGAGGTAGGATGGACGATTGAGTAAAATACCCAACCGACGCAGAAAATTACCGCCAGAATGATACAAACAATCAGTCCAACGCGGCCTAGGTTTTTGTTGCTAATCACAGCAATCTCCTTGGTTGATTATTTTAGAACAGTTTATATTTATAGTACATACTATTTACTATTTTTTGTCAATCAAGCTTCCCCTGCCTACCGCAGGCAGGCGCGATGGGGGGTAATTTGTATAAAAGGAAAAACGGAGGCCATTACTGGTCGCCGTTTTTAGGAAGGGGGAGTTAGGGGTATATTAGCTATCGATTGATAGTCAGATTGTGTTCAGATAGCACGGAACTATCAGATAGTAGTAGCCTCTTGATGTGATAGCGGCTACCAGATAATATTATCCGATGGCGGACAGTGTAGACTTTTTTAGTCTCAAGATTTGTTACTTCTAGCTGACAGCTTTGTGGTGAGGGATTGATGATATAAGGATCTCGGATTTCGAAATCCCATTGGCATTCCGGTCCGCTATAGGGGATGTCGTAGGAGTAGTTATCTTGAATAATAAAGGCGATACTGTCATCGCCAATCCCAGGAATATCCTGAGGTTGAGGCGAGTAAGCGGCTACCAGAGCAATCAGAACAATCATCAAAATTGAGGCGAAAATCCATTTCCGCATAATATAACTCCTTGTTTTTTGGATTGAACGAATATTTTTAAAGTATAACATATTTTAGCATTTTTGTCAATATTAATATGATAGATGCCATAAGTTGACATATTATGATATTTTTGTTAATATTTACCTCGTTAAATAATGACAAGATTATGAAAGCAGTTATTAGAACAGGCGGGAAACAATATCAAGTAGCCAAAGGCGATACTATTAAAATTGAAAAATTGGCCGACCTAAAAGATGGTCAAAAAGTAGTTTTTAATGAAGTTTTGCTTTTGATTGATAGGGATAAGGTTACTGTTGGCGCTCCGCTAGTAGCCAAAGCCAAAGTAGAAGGCACTTTTGTGCGGACTTTTAAGGATAAAAAAGTTGATGTTTTTAAGTATAAAAACAAAATTCGCTACCGCAGAAATTACGGACACCGTCAGCAATTTACTGAAGTAAAGATTGATAGTGTTACTGCTTAAAATTATTTCAATATAAAAACCCCTTCCGAAGTTTTATAGTAGGAGGGGATTTTTTTAATTAAACTTTTTTTCTATTTTTTAGAGCCGAGCCCAGGGTAATCTCATCGGTATATTCTATATTGGCTCCCATCGGGATACCTCTGGCCAGCTGAGTGACAGTGACTGGATAATCTTGCAAAAATTTAGAAAGATAAATAGCCGTAGCTTCACCTTCCAGGCTTTGATCTAGTGCTAAGATGATTTCTTTTACTCCGTTATTTTTTATTCTTTCAGCCAGCTCGTGTATTTTCAATTTATCGGGCGTAATTCCTTCTAAGGGACTCAAGAGGCCGTTGAGTAAATGATAGACTCCGTGAAACTCAGAAGTTTTTTCTATAGCTTCGACATCCTGGTTATTGGCTACTACGCAAATAATATTTTTGTCTCTTTGGGGATTGGCACAAATACTACAGAGTTCGTTTTCTGCCAGATTGTAGCAGAGGGGACATAGATGAATATTTTTGTAGGCATCCGATAAGGCCATAGATAGTTCTTTGATATCTTCTTTTCGGTGCATCAAATTAAAAACCAACCTGGCGGAAGTTTTTGGTCCAATGCCAGGTAGTTTATCAAACTCGTTGATTAGTCTTTGTATGAAATCCGGTAAATGCTTCATGCTATTTCAATAGATTGTCTAGGCCACCCATTTCTTGCATTTTCATAGCCATCTTGCGTTGCACTTTTTTGATAGCTTCGGCCACAGCGCTTTGAATTTCTTTTTCCAGGTCGTTTTTTTTATCCTTACTTAAAAAATCTTCGCTGATACTGATAGTCTTGATTTCTTGATTACCATCCATCACTATTTTGACAGCGCGGTTACTGACCTCAATGGTTTCAGAAGCCATGGCATTTTTGATGACGTTGGCTTGTTTTCTAAGATCGTTGTATTGTTTTAATTTGTTGAACATATTTTGTTTTGTTTAATTATTTTAAGGTATGTTTTGCCAGCCGATTTGAGCATGTGTTTTGCGACCAGGAATAGGAATATCATCGGTATTTTCTTCTAGCGGAGGAGTCATATGTTGATATTCTTTATCCAAATTTTTGAAAGATACTTTGTTTTCATCAAAGAATAATCGACATAAGCCAGTTGGTCCGTTTCTATGTTTGTCGATATGGATTTCGGCAATATTTTTTTCCTCTTCTGGACAATCACCGCGTGACTTGTCTTTGATGCGGCGATAGATAAACATGACGATATCGGCATCTTGCTCGATAGAGCCTGATTCTCTGAGGTCGGCTAGTTTGGGGATAGCTGGGGAGCGTGATTCAACAGCTCGAGATAATTGAGATAGTGCTAGAACTGGTATATCTAACTCACGGGCGATTTGTTTAAGAGACCTAGATATTTTGGATATTTCCTGGACGCGGTTTTCAGAGTTGGCGTCTCCTTCCATCAATTGCAAGTAATCTACCACTAAAAAGCCCAGGTTGTGTTCCATCTTCAGACGGCGAGCTTTGGTACGGATTTCCATGACATTGGAATTGGCACTATCGTCGATAAATATCGGAGCTTCAGACAAGACTCCCATAGCCCGACCAATTCGAGGGAAATCGTCATCTTCTTCTTTATCGGATAAGCGACCAGTCCTCATTTTCCAAAGATCTACTTCAGCTTCGGCCGATAGGAGTCTATCAACTAGTTGTTCTTTACTCATTTCCAAAGAAAATATGCCGACCGGGACCCGAGCTTTCACAGCAACATTTCTAGCAATATCTAAAGCCAGAGTCGTTTTACCTAAAGATGGGCGAGCGGCCAAAATAATCAAATCGGAATTTTGAAAACCAGACAGCTTGTTGTCTAGATCACTAAAGCCACTAGGAATTCCTCTGGTGCCTTTGCCACCAGATTTGTGTAGTTCATCTATACGGTTAAAAGCTTCGGTCAAAACACTTTTGATGGGTATGAAATTTTTTTTGAGAGATTCTTGAGAAATAGAGAAAAGTTTTTGTTCAGCTCGGTCCAAAAGACTACTGACATCCTGATCTTCGGAAAAGCTAAACTCTGATATTTCGCTGGCGGCTCTTTCTAGTTTGCGCAGAGTGGATTTTTTGCGAATAATCTCCGAATAAGTGACGACATGGGAAGAGTTTGGTACGCCGGCTGTTAGTTCGGCCAAATAGGCCTTACCACCTACACCATCTAGTTGTTTTTTCTCAGCCAATCTATTACCAACGGACAAAATATCAGCTGGTTCATGCTTTTCAAACAAATCTAAAATAGCTTGATAGATCAAGCCATGAGATTCTTTGTAGAAATCTGCTGGACGCAAAGCATCACCGACTTTGATAATCGCTTCTTTATCAATCAGTAAAGCTCCTAAAAGCGAACTTTCAGCTTCTAAATTTTGCGGAGGGATTTTACTCATTTTATCTATATATTTCTAATTTTATCTATCAATGTCTGGACTCTTATGCTAGTTTCTTTATAAGACATTACTTGTTCTTCTGTTTCTTCATTTCTATGTTTTATGGTTTCAAACATTTCATCATAAGATTGTTCTATTAAATCTATTTCATGTATGGGTATTATTGTAGAGTATAGTGAATCAAGATCTGTCTGAATACTTTCTTCAGCAGTAATAAACATTGATTGCATTTGTATAGTATTTGTGTGAAATTTTTTTCTTAGTTGTTTAGTACCATCTACTGATAATTTTATTTGGTTAGTAGGAGATAATCTATAAAGTTCAGAAAATTTTGATTCTAGTTCATCAATTGTCATATCAAATAGAAATTCTATCCTCATCAGTTCTCCCTTAGTTAATTCAAAGAATTTTTTTACTCTTTCTTTCATTTGAGCAATTTTTTCTTTTTTTTCTCTAGCTTCTGTTGATAATTCCATTTCAAATTTATTTTCCGGAGGGATAATTGATTCGTCGGGAGTTTTTAGACGGTCATCAATATTATCAGTTATTTCTCCGTGTTCTTCGGAACCACCTTCATTTTTATCATGCTTTGATTGAGTATAGTTTTCATTTTTTTCTAAACTACAATCAGGGCCGTGATTTGGGAGCTCACGGTAACATTCTTGACAAATATTTTCAGGTATTAATTTACTTTCGTTAATCATTTCATTTCTTTTATTTCTTTTCTAATTTTTTCTAATTTTTTTTCATCAAATTCAATAGAAATCTTATTTAATGTATCTCCTTGCTGGGCAGTGTTGTTTTTAATGAATTTTATTAGATTATCAAAAGTTTTTATTATATTTTTTATTTCTTTTTTAGATGAATTTTCCATATAAATTTCATATTTTATAAAATTAGCTTAACCTATTTTACCTTATTTTTCAAGTTTTGTTATAGACAGTTTATACCCATACTTTGGCCAACTCAGTATAGTAAATAAAAAACAGCCAAAGTGGCTGATATTTAACTGGTCTGTGCCATCCGAAACTATATAATAAGGATGGTGCGCCCAGTAGGATTCGAACCTACGACCGTTTGCTTAAAAGGCAACTGCTCTGCCAGGCTGAGCTATAGGCGCTTAAGTATAAAATAATATAAAATACGGAGCTTAGTATATATAATTTTGCCTTTATTGTCAATATTTACATTATCTCCGGCGCCTCAATACCTAGTAGTTTCAAGCCTTCTTTTAAGGTTTTTTTGGTTATTTGAGAAATTTGTAAGCGACTTTGCTTTGTTTTTTCGTCTGGAGCATTTAAAACCTTATGTTTTTGGTAGAAATTGTTGTATATTTTGGCCAATTCAAATAAATATTGGGTGATCAAAGAAGGATTATAAGTAATGGCGGCTTTTTGGACGGTTTCTGTAAAACTCAAGATAGAGCGGATTAATTTTTTTTCTTCATCATTAAAACTAACTTCTTTTAATTCGCTGAGGTTATTTAGCTTAGTGTTTTTTTTGAGCATATTGAAAATACGGGCATGCGTATATTGGATAAAGGTGCCGGTATAACCATCAAAGGAAATTGACTCTTCTGGTTTAAAGATTATATTTTTTTGCGGGTTGGTGGAGAGCATAAAGAATTTTAAAGCACCGAGGCCAACAATAGTGGCAATATTGGCTTTTTGTTCGTCAGAGCTGTCTATTTTTTTCTCAGCTTTGTTCATAACTGCTTGGGCTTGTCTTATCATAGTAGCTATCAGCTCATCGGCATCGGCGGTTTTGCCTTCACGGGATTTTATTTTACCGCCGGGTAAAGAGACCATGCCGTAGGATAGATGATGTAAATTTTTGGCCCATTTAAAACCAAGTTTGGCCAAAGTCAAAAATAGCACTTTAAAATGATATTCTTGTTCATTGGCTACCACATAGATGGCCTGATCAAACTTGAATTTTTTGTATCTTTTCTCGGCTGTGCCTAAGTCTTGAGTGATATAGACAGAGGTGCCGTCAGAGCGCAATATTATTTTCTGATCCAAACCATCGGCGGTCAGATCTATCCAGACTGAGCCGTCAGCTTTTTTAAAGAAAACTTTTTTCTTGAGGCCTTGGTCTACTAGATTTTTACCCAAAAGATAAGTGTCACTTTCAAAATCTAAGTGATCAAATTCTATACCTAGGGCTTTGTAGGTTTCATCATAACCGGCATAGACCCAGTCATTCATGGTTTTCCAAATATGGCAGACTTCGGGGTCGTCATTTTCCCAATCTTGAAGCATGGTGTGAGCTTTTTTCATCCACTTAGAATTAGCCAAAAATTCTTCGGCTACTTTTTTCCGACTCAGATTGTCTAATTTGTCCAAGCTGATCTTTTTTTCAGCCAGATATTTTTGTTCTTCTTCTTTGAGTAATTGGCCAAATTTTACATAATATTTTCCGACCAGATGGTCACCCTTTACGCCGGAGGATTTGGGTGTTTCACCATTGCCAAATTCCTGCCAGGCCAGCATGCTTTTGACTATATGAATGCCACGGTCATTGATAATATTGACAGCCGTAGTTTTGTAGCCAGCAGCTTTATAGATATTGACCAGTGCTTGGCCAATACAATTGTTTCGGACATGACCGACATGCTGAGGCTTGTTGGTGTTTGGTCCAGAAAATTCTATTAAGATTTTTTTATTTTGGCCGTAATTACTATGACCGATATTTTTATTTTTGCCTATTTGAATAATAGATTCTCTGATAAAATCATCGCTTATAAAAAGATTAAGGTAGGGTCCAATGTTTTTGACACTTTTTATAAGCGGTCCGGCTTGATACGCAGTAGCTAGTTCTTTGGCGAGCTCTATGGGATTTTTGCTGAGTTTTTTGGCCAAGTTAAAGCAGGAAAAAGCATAATCTCCCAGTTCATCTTGAGGGGGGCAGTCCAAATCAAAATCTTCTATTGTTTGCTGATAGATGGCTTGGATATTTGTTTTGATATCCTGCTTAATTTTATCTATTATGTCCATGGACTTAATTTTACCTCAAATACCATAAAATTCAAGCTTAGGTCTTTGTCTTTTTTGTGTTATAATATATTTGTATGATAAAAAAAGAAATCGCTTGGCATAATCTAAGCTTGGCCAAAGTTTTCAAGGCGGTTAGCTCTTCAGCCGACGGCATTAATACGGAGGAGTCTCATAAAAGAAGAGGCAAGTGGGGATTAAATATATTGGCCCAGGAGGCCAAGTTTTCTTTACTACGTATATTTTTTTCTCAGTTTAAGAGCGCTTTGGTTTATGTATTGATTATTGCCAGTTTGATTTCTTTATTTTTTCGTGAATTTGTTGATGCTTATGTAATTATGTCCGCAGTCTTACTCAATGTGGTGGTGGGTTTTATTCAAGAATTTAAAGCCAACAAATCTTTAGAAAAATTAAGTAAGATAGTCAGAAAAGAAGTTTTAGTTTTTCGCGATAGTAGTGAACAAAAAATAGAATCCAAGTATCTAGTGCCGGGCGATGTGATTTTGCTAGAAGCGGGCAATCGGGTGCCAGCTGACGCCCGACTTTTTGAGGTTAATGATTTTGAAGTTAATGAAGCGACTTTAACTGGCGAATCCTGGCCAGTTAAAAAAGATTTAGCCGAGTTAGAAGTTGGCACAATTTTGGCGGAAAGAAAGAATATGGTGTTTATGGGTACTTTGGTGGTGGAAGGACGAGCTAAGGCTGCCATAGTGGATACAGGCATCAATACGCAGATGGGCAAAATTACGGTCATGCTCAAAGAAACCAAAGAAGAAAAAACACCACTGCAGAAAAGACTGGATGATTTTGCCAAAGATATAACCAAACTGGTAGTACTCGTGGCTTTATTTTTGTTTGCTTTTGGAATTTTTAAAGGGCATTATTGGGTAGAGATGTTTACTTTGTCGGTAGCGGTGGCAGTTTCTGCTATTCCCGAAGGACTAGTCATTGGTATGACTATGATTTTAACGGTTGGTATGCAAAGGATACTTAAACACAATGGTTTGGTCAGGCGTTTGGTGTCAGCTGAAACATTGGGATCAACCACAGTGATTTGTACTGATAAGACCGGAACTTTGACCGAAGGGGAGATGCGCGTAACCAACTTGGTAACGGCCCAACTACAAATTGATTTGGTTGGTGAGTCTTTGCGTACTATAGACAATGACGAGTTAGATATGATGTTTAAGATAGCTTTCTTTTGTAATGACGCTATAGTGCAAAATCCAGAGAGTATCAATGAAGATTGGGTAGTGTTGGGATCGCCGACAGAAAAAGCTTTGATGATTTTTGGTGGTGCTGGTTTTAATTTGCGCGACAACATCAAAAAAATTGAGCGCCTGGAAGAAATTCCTTTTGATCATCGGAGAAAGTTTATGATCACTAGGCATCATTACAGTAGCCAAGAGGATATTATTTTTATCAAAGGAGCGCCGGAAAAAGTTTTGACTTGTTCTACTCATTTTCAAAATAATCAAAAAGTTAGCGCTATGAGCAAAGAGCGCTTGGTCTATTTTGATAAGCAGTGGCAGGAATTAAGCAAACAGGGTTTGAGAGTATTGGCTGGGGGCTATAAATTGGTACCAAAAGATTTTCATAGATTTAATGATTGTAAAGACCGACCGCAGGAATTCATTTTTGTGGGCATTTGGGGTTTATCTGATCCTTTGCGTTTGGAAACCAAAGATACTTTGGTGCAGACTCATCAGGCCGGTATTAATACAGTGATTATTACTGGTGATAATAAATTTACGGCTCAAAAAATTGCTAGAGATCTCGGTCTGGCTTTTAAAGATGAAGCGGTAATTTCTGGTGATGAGCTTTTGCAAATGACTGACGATGAATTAAGTAAGCGAGTCAAAGATATTAAGGTCTATGCCCGGGTCAGTCCGTCGGATAAATTACGCATTATCAGGGCTTGGCAAAAAAGAGGAGAGGTGGTTTCTATGACTGGTGATGGAGTAAATGATGCGCCAGCTCTTAAGGCCGCTGATATCGGGGTAGCAGTTTCTAGCGGTTCCGACGTAGCCAAAGAAACCGCTGATTTGGTGCTTTTGGACAACAATTTCAGCACTATTGTTATGGCCATAAAACAAGGACGCGTTATTTTTGCTAATTTGCGCAAGTTAATTTTGTATTTATTGTCTGATAGTTTTGCTGAAATTATTATTTTGGTCGGTAGCTTGCTGTTGCAGATCCCCTTACCGCTTTTAACCGCTCAGATTTTGTGGATCAATTTGATAGCTGACGGTTTTCCAGCTTTGGCTTTGACCATGGAGCCGGAAGATGATAATATCATGAATCAAAAACCACGGCGCATTAAAAATTTATTAGATTTCCAAGATCGTTTTATGATCGGCATTATCAGTTTAACAGCTGCCTTGGGTAGTCTGTGGTTGTTTTGGCATTTTTATAGCCAAACGGATAATGAAGATTTAGCTAGGACCGTGGCCTTTACTTCTTTGGCTTTGATTACTTTGTTCTATGTTTTTAGCATTAAAAATTTGGATTATAGTTTATTTAAGCAAAATCCTTTTAAGAATAAATATTTAAATGTCGCTGTAGTCTTGGGGCTAATCATGCAACTGGTCGCAGTTTATGTGCCATTTTTTAGTCAGTTTATGCGGACAGTACCGCTTACTTGGCCAGAGTGGAAAATGATTTTAATAGTCATTTTTGCGGTGATAGTATTAATTGAAATTATCAAAGCTATATTTATATATTATAGAAAATATAAGAAATAATTTATGGAAAAGTTTTTTATTAAAAACAGGGGAGGGAAAAACATTGCGGTTATCTTGGATAAAAATACCAAGCCACAGGGTCTTGTTTTTATTATGCACGGCATTGGAGCCTCTAAAGATGAGTGCTATATCGAAAGATTTGCCAAAGCTTTTTTGAAGAAAGATTTTATTGTAGTGCGTTTTGACAATCGACATAGTATTGGTGAAAGCGAAGGCAATTATTATGATGTTAATTTTTCCAATACTTATGAAGATTTGGAAGATGTCATCACTTGGGCCAAAAAAGAAAAGTGGTACAAGGAGCCTTTTGTTTTGGTGGGCCATAGTCTAGGAGCGGGTTGTATTTTGTGGTACGGAGCTAATCATCAGTCTGAAATAGCCGGGTTAGTGCCAGTGGCTACTACGATCAGTGGTCAGCAAGCTTTGGCTAGATTTAGAAAATCTGATTTAAGTCTGCCTTTTAAGTTGCGTCGCTCAAGCAGTTTTCGCTTAGTCAAAAAATTGCGTTGGCGTCAGTTTAAGAAGGATATTTTAAATTATAATATTTTGCCCGAGGCTGCTAAATTTACTATGCCGTTTTTGATGATGGTTGGTGATGCCGATCTACATACGCCACTCGAAGATCAAAAACAGCTTTATGATTTGGTGCCCGAGCCCAAAGAAATTCATATAATCAAAGGAGCGGGGCATACTTTTAGGTCAGCGACTCATCTAGATCAGGCTGAGGAGATATTGAAAAATTGGATTGATAAGCAAGTTTTAAAAGCTAAAATGACTTTATGAAACTAGGTATAATTTTACAATCAAATAAACAAGAGCATGTGTGGAATACATTCCGCCTCGGCATTACTGCGCTCAAAGCCAGTCACCAAGTAGAAATATTTTTGATGAGCGAAGGCTCAGAGCTTGATACTATTCCCGATACTAAAGATTTTGATATTTTAGTCAAAGTATTGGAGTTCAAAAAATTGAAAGGTGAAATTTACGCCTGCGGTTCATGCCTAAAAATACGCGGAAAAAAAGAAAGCAATGTCTGTCCTGTTTCCACAATGTCTGATTTGCTCAAAATGGTTGAAAATTCAGACAAGGTTTTGGTCTTTGGTTAGTTTGTCCGTCCCGAATTCAAAAACAAATGAGCCGAAGTTTTGCAAAATCCTTCCCCCCCCACATCGGGATTTTGTTCAAAATGTGTTCGGATTTCGTCGTACAGAGGGAACCAGAAAACAAGCTCATTATAAAAATGGGCCAAAAGTCAATAAATCTGGAGAGATACCAAAAAGAAAAGCTGTGATGTAATCCCGTCTGCTCTTACGACCAAACGCTAGGCCACCATATAAACCGTGAGAAATAGCCGGCTAAAAAAATCAATTTTATGAGTAAAAGAATTTTTATAGTCCATGGTTGGGATGGCTATCCGGAAGATAGTTGGTTTCCTTGGCTCAAGAAAGAATTGGAAGCCAAGGGTTTTCAAGTCTTTGTACCACATTTACCAGATGCCGGCAGTCCGAGAATTTTTAAGTGGGTTCCAAAACTCACCGAAGTAGTCGGTACGCCAGATGAGCAAACATATTTTGTCGGACACAGCATGGGTTGTCAGACCATTGCTCGGTATCTGGCGACTTTACCAAAAGGCACAAAAGTTGGCGGCGCTATTTTTGTAGCGGGATTTTTTAAACACCTGACCGGTTTAGAAGATGATCCAGATGTTAGGGAAACTGACCAGCATTGGCTCGGTACGCCACTAGATCTTGCTAAAGTAAAAACGCATTTACCCCAGAGTGTAGCGATTTTTTCTGATGATGATCCTTGGGTACCGCTAGATAATCAAGATGATTTTAAAAATAAATTAGCTTCAAAAATTATTATTGAACACAGCCAAGGTCATTTTAGTGGTCAACGTGACGGAATGAAAAAATTACCTATAGTACTTCAAAATATTTTAGCCATGTTAAAATAATTATCTATGTTTAAAAAAATAATACTACTTTGTTTGTTGACAGTGGTTGTTGGACTAATCGCTTATTGGATTTATAATAGACCTAAAACACCGGCACTGACGCAACAATTTATCTTAAATGCCAAAAGCTGTACCTATTCCGTGGATGGAAAAGATATTACTTTAAAAGATGGCTATGCGGCCCAAGCTATAAATGCTGATTCAGCTACCAAGCTTATTACCAGATATTTTGGCAATGAATTAGCTGGGTATTTTGATGACGATGAATTTTCTGATCGAGCTTTTATTCTCACACAGGAGTCAGGTGGTAGTGGTACTTTTTTTTATCTAGCTGCTGCTTTGGGCAGTAAAGATAAGTGTAATGGCACCAACGCTATTTTACTCGGTGATCGCATTGCTCCACAAACCACCGAATTTAGAAATGGTGAAATCATTGTAAACTATGCCGAACGTCGACCAGAGGAGCCGATGACTGCCTCACCATCAGTCGGAGTTTCGAAATATTTAAAAATAGACAAGGGTCAATTAGTAGAAATTAAAAAATAGTTTCGACCGTGGTCGGTCTGACTGTCAAAATAATGCAATAGCCTCAAAAGCTATTGTTTTATTTTTTAATAGACTATATAATTTTAGTGGTAGAAATTAAATTTTAATCAGATGAAAAATTCAAGATGACAGCGTCGGAAGGGATAGATCCCAACAGCAGGGGGACACAAATTTCTTATCAGATAAATGATGATGGTTTTAGTGTGGAGATTTTAGGTAGAAAATATATTGTTAGCTACCCCAAAAATTTATACGCTACTTTAGACGAAAACTTCAAAAAATTGGTAGCGGAAAATTTTATTTACTGTCGCGTCAAATCACTCGCTCTACAAACTGATCAGGCCTTGGTCTTTGGTTTATCCAAACCACTAGTCAAGGATTTGGTTAGTTTTGGCATTGTTAATGATATTCCGCGTTTGGCTTATTTTACCAAGGTTGAGACGGAAAAATTACTAGAAATTTTTGAGGGCAATAAAGACAAAGAATCCTTTAAAAATAGTCTCTTAAAGCAGGACTTGGCTATAAAAACTGAGTCAAATAAAGTCATTTTGTCCTTATCTTTTGGCAAAGACAGTTTATTGTCTTATGGTTTGCTTAAGGAGCTGGGTCTGGATATGCAAATTGTCTATGTCAAAGAAATGGAAGGATTAAATAATCCCGAAGAACATTTTAAAACCCAGATTATTTCTGAGTTTACCAAAAGTGAAGCAGTTAGCATGGAATTTTTAAAAGACAACATTGATGAAATATTTTATGATCATCAGCTGGCCAGGCCAGTAGAGGATTTGGAAAATACCAACGGCATGTTGGCTTTTACTTTGGAAGTTTTACCTTTTGCTTATTTTCATAGAGCCAAGTATCTGGTCTTTGGTAATGAAGCCAATTTTAGTGATTACTATCAGGTGGGAGCACACAAGATCTACCCATCTTTTGATCAGAGTATTTTTTATAGCCGAGAGGAGAACAAAGTAATCTCTAAATTGACCAATGGCCAGATGCAGATGGTCAGCTTGGTAGAGCCGATTTATAATATTGTAGAAATGGGGATTTTGGTCAATCGCTACCCAGAGCTTTTAAAATATATGATGTCCTGTTCGCCCAAAGATAGCCAGCATGACCGGTGGTGTTATGATTGTCCAATGTGTGCTAAGTCATTTATTTTCTTAAAAGCGGTCGGTGGTAATCCCCAAGTCAGTGGTTTTAATCAGGATTTTTTTAAGGTGGGGTATAAAAATTTATATCCATTATTTAATGAAAATATTACACGCGCTTATGAAAAGCCACCGGCTGTCCGTGATGAACAACTGTTGGCATTTCTACTGGCTTATCGGCGCGGAGCTAAAGGTGATTTGATGAGCTTGTTTGAAGAAAAGTATTTGGCTGAAGCAGCCAAAAGAGAAGCAGAACTGCGACAGAAATTTTTGGCTATCCAGCCGATGGTGACTGTGCCGGATTTTATCAAAGATAGATTAGTGGATATTTATCAGGAAGAAATAATAAAAATTTAGTATATGAAAAACATTGGTTCGATTCAAGGTAAAACCATTTTACTGGTTAATACCGGTTCCATCAAAAAGCGTTTTATTTTGCAGAAATTGAAAAAACTGGGGCTAACTATAGTTTGCTTGAACAAAGAAAAAAATTGGGCCCAGCCCTATATTGATCACTGGGTACTGACGGAAAAAAACAGTTACACCGAAGTAACCAACGCTTTGAAAACTTTTATGGCTGAGCAACCAGAGGTACACATTGATGGTGTGCTGACATTTTGGGAAGACGATGTCTTGCTTACTTCTCGAATCGCTGATCGCTTCAATCTAATCGGTGTTCCTTATGCCGTGTCCAAAAAAGTGCGAAACAAATTTTTGTTCAGAGAATTTTGTAAAGAATTTGGTTTGCCTACTCCCAAACATACCTTGATCAAGTCAGCTAATGACATTAACAATTTGCCGGAAGATATTCATTTTCCTTTGGTTATTAAGCCGGTTTTTGGTGCTAGTAGCGCTTATGTCGTGAAGGTGGAAAATAAGGAAGAAATGACGAATACTTACAATTATATTAGAAAGCATATGTCCGCCAATGTAGAGTCAGCCTTAGCTGATGGCTTGGATATTTTAGCTGAAGAATATATTCCCGGCGATGAAGTGGATGTCGACATAGTGCTTCAAAACGGTAAGATTAAATTTTATTCTATTTCTGATAATTATCAGACAAAAGAGCCATTTTTTATTGAAACTGGTCAGGCTACACCATCGGCCTTATCTCAAAAGAACCAAAATGATTTAATATCTTTGGCCGAGGAACTTTTGGAAAAAATAGGTATTCAAAACGGCATTATTCATTTTGAGGCCAAATCTTCTCCGACTGGTCCAGTGCCGATTGAAATCAACTTAAGAATGGGTGGCGATGAAGTATATGCCTTTGTGAAAGGTGCGTGGGGAGCTGATCTGATAGAAAATGCTGTCAAGATTGCTTTGGGTATTTATATCCCCATTATTGAAAAACCAGAAATGCCCAAAAAATATATGGTCAGTGCTTCTTTTTTACCGGACTATTCTGGTATTTTATCCCGACTGGAAGTCAAAGAAGAACTCAAAACTTATAAATTTTTAGAAGAGCTTCATATCTATAAAAAGGTAGCTGATGCTATCTTAGTGCCACCAGAGGGTTATGAATACCTAGGTTGGATTACAGTATCTGGTTATAGCATGCTTGATGCCCAAGACAATTTGAAGCAAGCTTTGCGTTGTGTCGAATATGATGTGGCTAGATTTGCTTCGGAGTCTTCTATTGGTAAAACTTTGCGTAAAAATAGTTTTTCTCACGCCTCGCTGACTTCCAGTATTTTGATTCATGCCGCCAAGATTGAAAAATTTCGTCGCATTCAACCGGAAGATATGCTCAAACTGCATATTGGTATTGCTTGTAACCTTTATGATGAAAATGACGGAGTGGTAGAAAATGAATTGTCGACCGTTGGTAAAAATATTCAAGGAGCGCTTAGTCAAAAGGGTTATAAAACTACATTTTTTAATTTTAATGATATTGAAAAAGCTTTTAAGGAGTTAGCGGCTAGCGATGTAGATTTGGTTGTTAATGTCTGTGAAAGAATAAACAATTCTAGTCTATTGGAGCCTCATGCTGCCTCCATGTTTGATATTTTGCAAATTCCTTATACTGGCTCCAATCCTTCGACACTTAGTTTGTGTATTGATAAAATCCGTGTTAAAAAACTTTTGGCTTACAACAAGATTCCGACACCGCGTTGGGATTATGCTTATACAGTCGATGATGATATTGACGAAAATCTGCGTTATCCTTTGATAGTTAAGCCGGCCAACACTGATAACTCTATTGGTATAAGTAATGATTCAGTAGTAACGGATCAGGAAGGATTAAAAGCCCAGCTAAAGAAAATTATCATTGATTTGGGTTCGCCGGCCTTGATTGAAGAGTATATTGAAGGTGATGAATATGATGTGTCTATTTTGGGCAGTGAAGACGATGATTTGGTAGTTTTGCCGTTGTCTCGTTCCATTTTTAAAAATATGAGTGGTGGTGATTGGCATATCTATACCAATGAAATGAAGTTTGGGCAAAAGAAAATTGAAGACTATGGTATCGTGGTTCAGCGTCCGCCCAAAAATATCAGCAAGCGCTTGGAATCACTGCTTACAGAAATAGCTCTAGACACTTACAATATTTTGGATTGTCATGACTATGGACGAGTCGAAATCAGAGTGGATGAATATGATAACCCTTATGTTTTGGAATTAAATCCCAATCCTTCTATTAATGTCCATGATTGCATACCATCTGTAGCAAAGTTGAGCGGTTTAGAATACGCTGACTTTTTGGAAAAGGTTATTACTATGGCGATTAATCGTTATCGCAATCATCCGCCTTATCATCATTTGATCAGTAATCCAATGTAAAATAAAGCGTGACTAGAAAAAATAAAAAAATAATTATTGGTTTGATGCCAGGCGGCATCGATGGATTGATGGTGGGTAAAAAATATATCGGCACAAAATTTGTTTTTAAATATTTGGTGCCACGGCATAAAGAGGAAGCTGTTTGGTCGGAAAAAATCTTGGCTAAGCGTGATTTGGTTTATTATGACCTGTCCAGTAGTAAACTGTCGATGGCTACTTTAGATTTTGCGGCGCTGGTCAAAAAATCCAATGTCCTTAAAAAAATAAGAGCCGCTGGTATTACTCATATTTTGTCTGGCCATGCCGTTATTAGTAGTTTAGAAAATTGGGCCAGGAAAAATAAACTAACATTGATAGCACCAGATTTTAAGCTAGTCCAAAACTTGGAAAATAAGTTATGGTTTGATAATTTTTTGATCAAAAATAATTTACCGGCTCCCGCTAGTCAGATTTGGCGATTTGGTCAAAGAAAGATTGCCATAAAATCCCCATTGGTTTTGCAAGAGCCAAATTCTCGTGGCGGGGAGGGGACTTATTTTATTTCTCAGCCAGCCAAGCTAAAAAAATTATTTAAAGCTAAAAAAATTAAAAAGGGGAGACGATATCTGCTGCGGCAGTTTATCCGCGGTACGGCTTATGGCATTACTATTTTTATTGGTCGCGACAGTATAGCTTTGTCATCTTTGAGAGTCCAATGTTACGGCCGGCAAAATAAAAATAACCAAAAAGAGTTTTTAGGAGTGCAGTGGGTGGCTAGTCAAAACTTAGCTAATAAGCTGAAAAAAACCGCCAATCAAGTATTTTATGTTTTAGCCGAAAAGCTAAGACAAAATGGTTATTTTGGTTATGCTAATATTGATTTTATAGTTAAGGATTTCAAAGTTTATATTTTGGAATGCAATCCGCGTTTTTCTTCGGCTAGCGTCCAATTATTGTTATTTCCAGAAAATATTGGGCGTTTAAATAGTGCCCAGCTTTTCTTGGAGGACTTATTGATTAATAAAACCAGTTCGTCTTTTCAGTTTTTTGGACTGCCACAGTCAAATTTTAAGGGAGCTAATTTGTATATAGCGACCAAAGATAAACAGCGGATTCAAAATTATTATCAGGGGGGAGTTTATACATTAGTTAATAATAAAATAAAGTTTATTGATCCTGATATCACCCAGCTTAGTAGACGGGGTAGAAGTTTTATTTTTTATTCTGATACTCAGCCCGGTGAAATATTGCCTAAGGGTGTGATCATTGGCTGGATTATTTCCAATTTTCCTTTATATAATCATAGCGGAGAAATCAATTCTTATGGTAAAATAATAGTAAAGCATTTCAAATATTAATTATGCTGACCAAAAATTACCAACACAGCAAAAAACTAGTAGATAAATATTTAAGCCGCCCTTTAAAATTGCGTCGCGGCCGCTTGTTTGGGGTGGTCACAGATATTTTGAAAAAACGCTCAGCTATTTTAAAAGTTAGTCATAAATATCCTACGCCGTTTTATCTTTTTGACCGTCGTGGTCTTCAAACAAGCATCAAAGAATTTAAAACAGTCTTTGGCCAACATATCCCGCGTTTAAATATTTTCTACGCTGTTAAATCCAATCCCCATCCTTATGTGCTTAAAGAAGTTATCAAAGGGGGATTGGGCTTGGATGTTTCTAGTGGTCGTGAATTACAGTTAGCAATTAAAAATGGTGTTAAGAAAATGATTTTTACTGGACCGGGTAAAACCGATGCGGAATTAGCTTTGGCTATCAAGCATCGCCAAAAATTAATTATCAATTTAGACAGCTTTACCGAATTAAGGCGTTTGGGCCAAATGTTACGTCGTCAGAAAAAAACTATGCGTGCTGGAGTGAGAGTATATTTATCATCGCAGAGCAATTGGAATAAATTTGGCATTGCCGTCTCAGATTTATCCAAATTTTTTTCCGCCGCCAAAAAATATCCGGAGATAAAGCTAGAAGGCATCCAATGTCATATGAGTTGGAATAAGACGGTGACGGCTTATGAAAATTTAATCAAGGAAATCGCTACTCAGGTAAAAACTTTGTCGGCTGAAGACAGGGCACAAATAAAGTTTATCGATTTTGGCGGCGGTTTTGAAACCTATAATCAAGAAGGCTATTTCCCTTGGACATTGACTAGTGGAGAGATTATCAAAGAGGCGACTGAACATTTTGGTCAAACAGCCCAGTTTAAAGATAAATATTATTTGAGTGAGTCTATTCCCCTAAAAGATTATGCGGTAGCTATTGGCCGAGCAATTTTTAAATATTTAGATCCATGGATTAAACTAAATTATTATTGCGAACCAGGTCGGATTATTTCCAATCCGGCTATGCACTTAGTGTTGAAGGTGATGGATATTAAACGACCGGGTATGGCTATTTTAGATGGTGGTACCAATATGATTGGTTATGAACTTTTTGAATATTTTTATTATCCAACCGTCAATTTGACTAGACCGTCTAAAAAAGAAATAGCCTATCGTTTTTATGGTTCGCTTTGTACTCCTTATGATTTATTTGGCTATTATTGTTATGCTCGGGGCATTAAAGAAGGGGATATTATTATTATTCCTAATCAAGGGGCCTATACTTATACCTTAGCTCAAAATTTTATCAAAGATATACCAGCTACTTATATTTTTAGCTAATATTAGCCAATTTATTTATTTAAGGTGAGAGGGAAGAGTGATAAATATAATGACCTATACAATTAGGTCGCTTTGTGTTATAATAGGGACCTTATGAATTATCTAACCAAAAAAACCTTTAAGATTTTTTGGCAACACTCATTGGTATACAAATGGGCGCTTTTAATTATGGTGATGGCTATCATCATTGCTTCTTTGGGTAGTATTGTGGCGCCGATTTTTTATAAAGAATTTTTTGATCTTTTAGCCGGTGACCTTAATGATGTTGATCAAGCTACTGCACTTAAATGGGTTTTGTTTAAAATATTTTTGGTTTATTTTGGTTCTTGGATTTTTTGGCGAATATCAACTTTTATTTCTTCTTATTTTCAGAGCCATGGTATGGTTGATTTGGCCAACTCAGCCTTTGCTTATTTGCATAAGCATTCTACCTCTTTTTTTAATAACAACTTTGTTGGTTCATTGGTCAAAAAAGTCAATCGTTTTTCCAGAGCTTTTGAGGTAATTTCGGATTTATTGTTTTGGGATTTGTTGCCGACTTTTGTCAATGTATTTTTGGTTATTGTCATTTTGTGGAAGCGTAATATATTTTTAGGTTTAGGTATTTTGGCCTGGACTACTATTTATCTTTTGATAAATTATTACTTTTCTTTATACAAACTCAAATATGATACACAACGTGCTCAGCTTAATTCCAAAGTTACCGGACTTTTAGCCGATACTATTACCAATCATTTGAATGTAAAATTATTTACTGCTTATAATCGGGAAAGAGGCTTATTTAAAATTATCAACAGTCAGTATCAAAAATTACAGCAGTTTACTTGGGATTTGGGAAATTATTTTGAAGCCGCTCAAGCACTACTAATGATTGCTTTGGAACTTGGTGTTATGTACTATGCGATTTCTCTTTGGCAAAAAGGGACTATTAGTCTGGGCGATTTTGTATTGATTCAGACTTATCTGGTCAGTATTATTATGCGTTTGTGGAATTTTGGTCGGATTATCAGAAAATATTATGAAGCTATGGCCGATGCCGAAGAAATGACAGAAATTTTGGAGATGTCGCACGAGATTGTTGATAGCAAAAATGCCCAAGCCCTTCAAATAGCTGGTGGACATATTGAGTTTAAAGAAGTCAATTTTTCTTATAATCAAACCAGAGAGATTGTTTCCAATTTCAATTTAGAGATTAAGCCAAAAGAAAAGATAGCCCTAGTTGGTCCATCGGGAGCAGGTAAATCAACCATCATTAATTTGCTTTTAAGAAATTATGATATTAGTAGCGGTAAGATTTTGATTGATGATCAAAAGATAATCAATGTAACTCAGGAGTCTTTGTGGCAAAATATTGCTTTGGTCAATCAGGATCCAGTGCTGTTTCATCGCACCCTCAAAGAAAATATCAGTTATGGTCAGCCTCAGGCCAATGACGATGAGATTATTCAGGCCGCTAAGTTGGCTCATGCCCATGATTTTATAGAAAGTTTTTCTGATAAGTACGGCACTTATGTTGGTGAGCGTGGCGTCAAGCTGTCCGGTGGAGAAAGACAGCGTATTGCTATCGCTCGGGCTATACTAAAAAATGCTCCAATTTTGGTATTGGATGAAGCTACTTCTTCTTTGGATTCAGAGTCAGAAGAGCTGATTCAGGATGCTTTGGCCAATCTGATGAAAGACAAGACGGTGATAGTTATTGCTCATCGTTTGTCTACGATTATGAAGATGGATAGGATAGTGGTTTTAGAGGAAGGCAAAATTATTGAACAAGGCAGTCATCAAGAACTTTTGACCAAGAAAAATGGGCTTTACAAAAAGCTTTGGAAAAAGCAGGTGGGTGGATTTATTGCTTAAAACTTCTGGCCAAACCCTGTTATATTTTGTTATAATATTAATATGAAAATTGAACGTCCCAAATCAGCCCAGCCTCTACCAGATGATGCCAGATTAGTTTTTAAAGGGGTAATTTTTGATACTTATCAGTGGAGACAGAAAATGTTTGATGGTACGGTAGAAACTTTTGAAAAATTAAAACGACCTGATACTGTGACCATATTTCCTATTTTAGAGGATGGAAAAATTTTGTTGACCAAACAAAAACAACCAGGTAAAGATTCTTTTATCGGTGCAGCTGGTGGCAGGGTAGATGCTGGAGAAGATATAATTTCTGCTGCCAAGCGAGAATTACTAGAAGAGACTGGCTATAGCGCTGATAAATTTATTTTATGGAAAGCAATTCAACCTATTAGTAAGATTGAATGGGCGGTTTATGTTTTTATTGCCAAAGGATTAAAGAAAGTTTCTGATTTATCACTAGATGCTGGAGAACAAATTGAAGCGATGCCAGTGGAGTTTGAGGAGTTTATGCAGATTGCCTTAGGGGATAATTTTTATGAACCAGAAATATACCGGGAGATAATAGAAGCAACATTTAATGAAAAAAAGAAGCAAGAATTAAAAAAACTTTTTTCGATAGATTAGCTATCCTGTTCTAAAATAAACCATTTTATGGAACTTTAAATCAAAATATTGTATAATATAGCTGATGGAAAACAAAGATATTATTGCCCAGTTAAAAGCAGCAGATTTGCGCGGTCGGGGAGGCGCTGATTTTCCAACCCACTTAAAATGGCAAATGTTTTCCGAAACAGGCGCGAGTAAAAAATATATAGTAGCCAATGGTAGCGAGGGCGAACCCAATGTTTTTAAAGACGTTTATATTTTAGCCAAACATCCCGAGACTTTGATTGCCGGACTAAAAATAGCCTTAGATACTTTTTCTGGTTCAGAGGCTATTATTTTTTTGAGGCGTGATTATTATAAGAAATATAAAAAAAAGCTGGAGAAGCTGATAGGCCCTTGGCCAATAACTGTTTTTTGCGAAGCGGGTGGATATTTATCCGGTGAAGAAACAGTTTTGTGTGAAGAAATAGAAAAAAATTTGCCAGCTCGTCCCAGAGTCAGGCCACCTTTTCCTGGTCAGTTTGGTATCTATGGACTGCCGACCCTGATCAATAATATTGAAACATTTTATTATGTAGCTAAAATAGCCGAGGGAACATATAAAAAAACCAGATTATATAGCATTAGTGGTAAAGTACCAAAACAAGGAGTGTTTGAATTACCGGTGGACTGGTCAATTTCGCAAATTTTAAAAGAGACCAAAAATCTGCCGGAGTTTAATTATTTTGTTCAAGTGGGCGGTGGTGCTAGTGGTGATGTATTATTATCTTCTGAGACCGAGCAAAAAGTCTCTGGTAGTAGTGCGATTGTAGTTTATGATAAAGACAAAACCGATCCGTGGGTACTTATGCGTACCTGGATTGATTTTTTTATGAAAGAAAATTGTGACAAATGCACACCTTGTCGGGAAGGGTCATATCGGATCTTGGAAATGGTACGTGACAGAAAATTTGACCAAAAAATAATTGATGATTTGTTTTTTGTTTTAGAAAATACTAGTTATTGTGCTTTGGGTCGATCTATTCCTTTGCCTTTTAAAGCAGCAATTAAAAAATTATTATGAGTATCCAGAAGAAATTCATTTTTATAAATAATCAGGAATACGCTTTCCAGCTAGGGCAGACTATTTTGGATGTGGCCAGAGCCAATAATATTTACATTGCTACTTTGTGTCATCATCCCGATGTAAAGATTCAGGGTTCTTGTCGTTTGTGTCTGGTAGAGATAAAAGGACGTAAAGGTCTTTTTACCGCTTGTAGTACCAAAGCCGAAGAAGGTATGAATATAGCGACTGATTCTCAGGATATTTTTCGGGCTAGGCAAATTAATTTAGAATTAATATTTTCCGAGCATTGTGAAGAATGTGGTGATTGTGTGTACAGTCAAAATTGTACCATCAAAGATTACGGTAAAAAATTTAATGCTAAAATTACCAAATACCCAGATCGTAAAAAAGGTTATCCAGTGCATCAATTTGGTCCAGCTTTAGTATTTGATACTTCCAAGTGTATTGATTGCGGTTTATGTGTTGATATTTGTAAAAAAGAAGGGGTGGACTTTTTGGAATTTAAGAAAAATGGCAGATTTTATGAAGTGGTCCCTTCAGATAATAAGTGCAAGGACTGTATTTATTGTGGGCAGTGTTTGACCCATTGTCCAGTGGGAGCTTTTGAAGGCGTGGGGGAGTTTGAAGATGTTGATAAATATATAAATATCCAGGGAAAAACAGTAGTTTTTCAATTTGCACCGTCTATCCGCTCAACTATTGGTGAAGAATTTGGCTTGCCAGCCGGTTCAGTGGTAACTGGACAACTAATCGCAGCTATCAAGGCATTGGGTATAGAACATGTTTTTGATGTTTCAGTAGGAGCAGATATTACTACCATGGAAGAAGCCCAAGAATTGATTGATAGAATTAAAAATAATCAACCACTACCGATGTTTACTTCCTGCTGTCCAGCCTGGGTAAAATATATGGAATTTTTTCGGCCGGATATGATACCAAATTTGACTTCTGTAAAATCCCCAGAAATTATCATGGGAGGGTTGATTAAAACCTATTGGGCCAAAGAAATGAAGATTGATCCCAAAGATATTGTGGTAGTCAGTATTATGCCTTGTGTAGCTAAAAAATATGAAATTACCAGAGCTGCCAATAAAGTTGACGGTATTAGTCCAGTTGATCAAGTTTTGACTACTAGAGAGCTTGCTCATTTACTTCGCAAGAAAAAAATAGATTTGAAAAACATCAAGCCAGATACTACTATTTCACCACTCCTTCAGCCCAGTGGCGCCGGAGTCATCTATGGCGCATCAGGTGGAGTGATGGAATCAGCTATTCGGGCGGCTTATAAAAAATTAAGCGGTCAGAGGATGCCACAATTGGAGCTTCAAGAAGTGCGGGGTATTCATGGTTTTAAAAAAGCCGAAATAAAAGTGGGTGACAAGACTATCAAGGTGGCAGTAGCCAACGGTATTGCCAATGCTAAGCAAATATTAGAAGAGCTGGCCAAAAACCCCAAGGCCTATGATTATGTAGAAGTGATGGCTTGCTTTGGTGGTTGTATCGGCGGCGGTGGTCAACCGGTACCGGTCAATGATGAAATTAGAAAAAAACGTTCAGCCGGATTATATGGTATTGATAATAAACAAAATATTCGTAGCGCTGATGAAAATCCAATTATTCAGAAATTATACAAAGGTTTTTTTAGTGACCACCAAAATATTCACAGTGTTTGTCACACTAGCTTTTCTAAAAAGAAAAAAGAAGTTTATCCAACTAATTAATTATAAATATCTATGGCCTTAACAAAAACTCTAACTTGGGATAGAGCCAAAACTATTACCACAGCTCAGTTTATTACGCTTTTGGGTATTGCTACGGCTGTACCGTTATTTCATCAGCAATGGCTGACTGGGCCAATAGTCAATGCTATGCTGCTAATTGCCGTAGTGCTTTTGGGCAGTCAAAATGCTATTGTCTTGGCGCTTTTACCCAGCACCATTGCTTTGGGCGTCGGGCTTTTGCCAGCCATTTTGGCGCCGATGATACCATTTATTATTATTTCCAATGTTATATTTATTCTCGGTTTTCATTATTTGCGGGAGAAAAATTTTTGGTTAGGCGTAGCCGTAGGTAGCGTTTTGAAGTTTGCTTTCTTGTGGGCGACTAGTTTTGTGGTGATAAATTTGCTGATTAAAAAAGAATTGGCGGCTAGTGTTTCGGCTATGATGAGCTGGCCACAACTGGTCACGGCATTGCTAGGTGGTGTGATAGCTTACGCCTTTCTTAAAAAAATAAAAAAGCTTTAAAAATTTATTAACCCGACAATCATTGTCGGGTTTTTTGTTTGTTGACAAAATAATTGTTTTATTGTGGAACTTAGTATGTTTAAAACTTGTAAAAAAAGATTATTTTAGGTATCATTTATGCTAGTTAATATATAAATTATGGAACATGTATTGGTCAAAAATTTAAGTAATTTTATTGGCAAAGAAGTGACTCTAAACGGTTGGGTAGCCAATTTTCGTTCATCCGGTAAGATTGCTTTTTGGCAGATCAGAGATGGCAGTGGCTTTATCCAAGCTATCTTAAATACCAACGAACTGTCCAAAGAGCAGTGGAAAGAAGCCCAAAAAGTTACTTTGGAGACTTCTGTTAAATTGATTGGTAAGGTAGCCAAACATCCCAAAAAAGATGAGTATGAATTACAAGTCAGTGATTTTAAGTATTATCAAATTGCCGAAGAATATCCGATTGGTAAAAAAGAACACGGCGTAGATTTTTTAATGGACAATAGGCATTTGTGGCTACGCAGTTTGCGTCAGTGGTCTATCCAGCGGGTACGCGATACGCTCATTCAAGCCAACTATCAGTACATGAGGGACAATAATTTTTTGAAAATTGATTCTCCGATACTGACACCCAATGCTTGTGAAGGAACAACCGAACTTTTTGAAATAGATTATTTTGACAACAAGGCTTATCTGTCGCAAAGCGGACAGCTGTATTTGGAGTCAGCTATTTTTGCGCACAATCGAGTTTATGATTTTGGGCCGGTCTTTCGAGCAGAAAAATCTAAAACCAGACGTCATTTAACCGAGTTTTGGATGATGGATGCCGAAATGGCTTTTTCGGATTTAAATGAAAATATGAAAGTCCAAGAAGAGCTGATTAGATTTATGGTTAAAAAAGTTTTAGAAAATAACCGAGCTGATTTAGAAATTTTAGAACGTGATATCAAGCCTTTGGAAAATATTACTAAACCTTTTTATAAAATTACCCATCAGGAAGCTGTTAAAAAACTCCAGAAACTTGGCAGTGATATCAAAGACGGTGATGATTTGGGAGCTGACGATGAAACACTACTCACCAAAGAATATGATAATCCAATTTTTGTCACCAATTATCCAGCTAAAATAAAAGCCTTCTATATGAAACGAAATATCAAAGATGATTCTTTGGCGGAGTGTAGTGATCTTTTGGCTCCGGAAGGCTATGGCGAAATTATTGGTGGATCACAGCGTGAGGATGATTATGATATTTTGCTCCAGCGTATCAAAGAACATAAACTGCCCTTGGAAGAATTTAATTGGTATTTGGACTTGAGAAAATATGGCAGCGTACCGCATGGTGGTTTTGGCTTTGGCCTGGAGCGTATTGTGGCTTGGGTTTGTGGGGTTACTCATGTACGAGAGACTATCCCTTATCCACGCACCATTAATAGACTTAGGCCATAATTAACCGATTTATTTTCACTTATGTCTGTCCGCTGAGGCCTTGGGCCGAGATAGCTCAGTTGGTAGAGCGGCGGTATCGTAAACCGCAGGTCGCAGGTTCAATCCCTGTTCTCGGCTCCAGACCTGGGCGCGGACAGGACAGAGAAATATATAAAATAATAAAGATATGAATCCCGTTAGAAATTTGAACATTTCTGTACTAGCGGGGTGAAGTAAAACATAAAAATTAATTTCTAACGGGATGAATAGAATAAAAACAATTGAAACAGTCAGTCAGGTGGGCGAAAATGTCCTAGTCAAAGGCTGGGTTAATGTCCGCCGTAATATGGGCAAAATTACTTTTTTGGATTTACGTGATCGCTTTGGGATACTACAGGTAGTAGCTGTACCAGCTGAGTTAGATCAAGCTTCTCAGGAAATACTAACCGATATTCGTCCCGAGTTTGTTTTGTCTATTGAAGGCACAGTCCAAGCCAGAGGTGTTAAACAGATCAATAATGATATTAAAACCGGTACCGTAGAGCTTTTAGCTCATAAGATTAGTATTTTATCGACAGCCGAAACTCCACCTTTTGAAATTGACAACGAAGAGCGCCAAGCCAATGAAGAACTGCGTCTCAAATACAGATATTTGGATCTTCGTCATGAGCGCATGAAAAATAATATTATTGCTCGTGATCGGATGATTATGTTTTTGCGAGAGTGGCTTCATAAAAATGATTTTATAGAAATTCAAACACCGATTTTATCCAAATCTACTCCTGAAGGAGCTAGAGACTACTTGGTACCATCTAGACTGCATCCCGGTAAGTTTTTTGCCCTGCCACAAGCCCCCCAACAATACAAACAGCTTTTGATGGTGGCTGGTATGGAAAAATATTTTCAAATTGCCCCATGTTTTAGAGATGAGGATGCTAGAGCCGATAGAAGTCCAGGAGAATTTTATCAGCTAGATATGGAAATGAGTTTTGTATCTCAAGAAGATATTTTGAGTTTGGTAGAAAAAATGTTTACGGAAATGGTTGAGACTTTATTTCCGGACAAGAAAATCACCCAAAAGCCTTGGCCTCGGATAAATCATGATGAAGCAGTCAAAAAATATGGTAGCGACAAGCCCGATCTTCGTAAAGATAAAAATGATCCCAATGAATTGGCTTTTACTTGGGTCTTAAATTTTCCTTTATTTGCCAAACAAACTGTTGAGGATAGATTCCACGGTGCTGGTGATGTCTGGGGCCCAAGTCACAATATGTTTACTGCTCCGCAGGAAAAAGATATTCCGCTACTGGACTCTGATCCAGGAAAAGTCCAGTCATATCAACATGACTTGGCCTTAAATGGTTTTGAGGTTGGTGGTGGGGCTGTCCGTATCCACGATATGAAAATTCAAGAAAAAGTTTGGGATTTGATTGGATTTTCTGATGAGCAGAAAAAACAATTCAAGCATTATTCTGAAGCTTTTAAATATGGTGTACCACCTCACGGCGGGATTGCCCCAGGTATTGATAGGCTTTTGATGGTTTTATTGGGTGAGAAAAATCTAAAAGAAGTAACAGCTTTTCCTTTGACCTCTGATGGCCGTGATCCAATGATGGAGTCACCTTCATCGGTCAGCCAAGAACAACTGGATGAACTACACCTAAGTATTAAGAAAAAGTAAATTTTAAAACAATCACTGCGTCAGTCACGTCAGACGTGATCAAACGCGGTGATTGTTTTTTGACATATTTTTAATAATCATATATAATTAAAATATATTCCAGTTCTATTCACCGATCGTTTTTGATCACCTTGGGAAGAGGAACTTTCTTTCGAGACTAAGGTCTCATTTTTTCTCAATACGGTGTATTCGGGGTGCTCAGGGCGATTACGCGAAAAGGAGGTTGATGTTTTGTCAACCTCCTGATTTTTTTATTATATTTTTAAAATAATTGAAAAAAAAGCCATCAAATGGTATAATAAAGGTACTTTTTTATTATTTTTATTTGCTCAATGCATCAAATCCAATTAGAGCAATTTGAAGGACCACTGGATCTGTTACTCAAATTGATAGAGAAAAATGAGCTACAAATTACGGAAATTTCTCTAGCCAAAATTACGGATCAATACCTATCTTATATAGAAGAAGGCGAAAACATAGCTTCCACTGAGGTAGCTGATTTTTTATTAATAGCTTCCAAGCTGATTTATTTAAAATCCAAGTATTTATTGCCGGATTTTTCTTTGGCTGATGAAGAGGATAGCGCTTCTTTGGAAAAACAACTAAGAATCTATCGGCAGTATTATGAAGCCAGTAAGCTAGTTGATAAACAATTTTCTGATTTGAGCAAAGTTTCTTATGCTCGTCTTTTACCTTATAAATTGCCCATAGAAAAAGGTTTTGCCCCGCCGACCAGTTTGGATACTCTGAGCATGCGAGATATTTTCAAAAATGTTTTGGCCAAAATTGAAAGCGTAGTCAATCTACCCAAGATGGTTATGACTAGGGCCATATCTATTAGTGAAAAAATTAGAGATTTACAAAATATTATTAAAACGCAGGCCAAAATTAGTTTTAATCAGATGTTTAGAAAACAAGACAAACTGGAGACCGTAGTCAATTTTTTGGCCATTTTGGAGCTGGTTAAACGCCAGGAAATAGAAGTGGAACAAGAAGGTTTATTTAACGATCTAAGTATATTAAGAAATCAAAAATAGTATGGCAAAAAATAGTCTATCAATTTTGGAATCATTGCTTTTAACAGCTGGTAAACCGCTGACTTATAAAGAATTAAGCAATCTTTTAGAGTGCGGTGATGACGAGCTAGCCAAAGCCTTGGCTGAGTTATCCACCAAATACAATCAGCCGGAGAGTGGTATCCATATTTTATTAAATAATCAAAAAGCTCAATTTGTCTCCAATCCAGATAATATTGGAGTTTTGAAAAAATATTTTAAAGATGAATTAAGTGGTGAACTCACCAAACCGTCTTTAGAAACCCTGACCATTATTGCCTATCGGCAACCGGTCAGCAAAGAGGAATTGGAACAGATCAGGGGAGTAAATTGCTCTATCATTATTCGCAATTTGCTCATTCGTGGTTTGATTGAAGAAAGCACTGATACTAGTAGTTTGACGACCAATTATTCAGTCACCATGGATTTTCTCAAATATATGGGGATTGATTCAGTGAGTGAATTACCGGATTATGAAAAATTAAATAATGATGAAAATCTATCCAAACTTTTGGATAGTAATACTAGGGAGGAAAAATAATTATGAAATTATTAGCCACCATTAGAGACAAAGATGTTTTAGCTGATTATAAAAATTCGGGGGAAATTGATTATCAGCCAAGATTTGCTTCTCGAGCCGTAGTTTTTGATCGGGAAAATAAGGTAGCCGTGCTTTATGTTGGTCGTTATGATTATTATAAATTGCCTGGTGGTGGGCAAGAAGAAAACGAAACACCAGAAGAGGCCTTACGAAGAGAGTGTCAAGAAGAAATTGCTTGTGATATTGAGATTACTAGTGAATTGGGTCGGATTATTGAATATCGGGATAGATTTGAAATGAAGCAAGAAGCTTACGGTTATATTTGTCAGGTGAAGGGCGAAAAAGGTGTCCCTTTGTTTACGCCAGAGGAAAATCAAGATAATTATAGTTTGGAGTGGGTTGATTTTGACCAGGCTATTGCCCTAGTTAAATTTCCCAAATTAGCTGGTCAACATGATGATCAAGCGCCAGACGGCACCTATGCCGCCAAATTTATTATCAAAAGAGAAACGATTTATTTGGAGGAAGCTAAAAAATTGCTGGATGCTAAAAAATAAACCAAAAAATACCCTGCGTCTGGCCAAATTTTTGGCTCAAGCCGGTGTGTCTTCTCGGCGTAAGGCAGAAGAATTGATTTTGGCCGGGCTAGTAAAAATAGGAGGAAATATTGTCAAAGATGTGACTACCAATGTTTTAGCCAGTCAAAATAATATTACAGTCAAAGGTCAGCCGGTAATTTTGGAAGAAAAAGTTTATTATTTATTAAATAAACCCAGAGGTTATATTTGTTCAGTTACCGATCCCCACAATGATCAGACAGTGATTAAGCTATTGCCCAAAGAACCTAGAGTTGTGCCAGTGGGGAGGTTGGACATGGATTCGTCGGGTTTGCTACTACTGACCAATGACGGCGATCTTACTTATCAGCTCACACATCCAAAATTCGAAGTTAAAAAAACTTATGTGGCTACGGTCAATAAAAAATTAGATAGAAAGGTTGTTTTGATGCTCAAGAAAGGTATTTATTTGTCCGAAGGATTAGCTCAAGCAGATCGGGTGAGAATATTAAATGATTATGCATTAGAGATAGTGATACATCAAGGTTGGAATAGACAAATTCGTCGCATGCTGGGAGAGCTGGGCTATCATGTGGAGTTACTTACTAGAATAGCCGAAGGAAAATTGAAGTTGGGTAATTTGGCTAGCGGACAGTATAAAAAATTAAAACTAGAGGGTATTTTATGAATCTTTGGTTGTTAGTTTCCACAATTATTTTAACTCTCGGCTTTACTGCCAATCAGGCTTATCAACTGCCTTTGATTAGTATTTTTGAAGATTCAAGCGGAACCAAGGCTAGTTTGGAAAAAGTAGAGCTAGATGATCAAAAAAATATTTTGCCTCATAAGGTAGATAATCAGTCTTTGGGAGTAAAAATCAGTGCTGTCTCAGCCGCAGTGATGGATAAAAACACTGGCTTGATTTTGTGGCAGAAAAATGCCCAGGAAAAACGCTCGATTGCTAGTATTACCAAACTGATGACCGCCCTAGTATTTTTGGACAATAATCCCGGTTGGGAGCAAGAAATTACTATGGTTAAAGAAGATGAAATAAACGGTGGCACCAATCATATTTTAAGGGATGAAGTAGTAACTGTGCGCAATCTTTTTTATACTTCGCTGATTGCTTCAGATAATACTGCCACGATGGCTTTGGTTAGGAGTACTAGCTTGACCAAAGAAGAGTTTATCAAAGAAATGAATGCCAAAGCCAAGGTGTTAAATTTGACTAGCACTAATTTTGTGGATATGACTGGATTAGAGGACGGCAGTCAGTCCACTGCTCTAGATGTTTTAAAGATGGCCCAGGTAGCTTTTGATAATAGTGATATTAAAGAGGCTGTTTCTAAATCGGTTTATAACTTTGAGTCTTTAAGTGGTCAGTCGCATAAGATAGCTAGCACCAATAAATTATTTAACAGCTTTTTGGAGGTAGAGGCTGGTAAAACCGGTTTTACCAATGCTTCTGGCTATTGCCTGGTCTCTGAGGTTAGTGGTGAAAACGGTAATAATATTATTTCCGTGGTTTTGGGTTCTGATACTCATGATGGTCGTTTTCAAGAATTAAAGATTTTGTCCGCTTGGATTTTTGATAATTTTATCTGGTCTTAAATAGGCTTTTGCTTTATACTTATTAATAATTATGGATATATCCTGGATTTATAATATTGACCCGCTTTTGGCCACTTTTTTAGTGGCTTTGATACCAGTATTAGAACTAAGAGCGTCTATTCCTATAGCTTTAGCCAATTTTGATCTGACCATTACCCAGATATTTACCGCTTCTGTTTTGGGTAGTTTTTTACCAGCCATAGTTATTGTTTACTGGTTAGAGCCGATATCAAATGTTTTGCGTAAAATAAAATTTTTTGATAGGTTTTTTGAGTGGTTATTTAAAAGAACTAGAGCCAAGTTTGATAAAAAATATGCTTTAGGCAGTAATGTAGCTTTGATGTTTTTTGTCGGTGTGCCACTGCCCGGTACTGGAGCTTGGACCGGAGCCTTGATAGCTTGGCTATTCAACTTTGATAAAAAGCAGGCGTTGGTGGCTATTTTTTTAGGCTGTGTGATTGCCGCCCTGATAGTCCTTTTAGCCTCGCTGGGGGTAATAAAAATTTTTGATTTTATTTTGTAATATGGAAAAGTATAAACAAGTCATTATTGCCAATTGGAAAATGAAACTGGATTTGGAAGAATCGGTTGCTTTGGCTATTGAGCTCAAAGGCAAACTGGAGGATTTTTATCTGGAGGATAAAAAAGTTGTGCTCTGTCCTAGTTTTTTAGCTGTTCATGATGTGGCTGAGGTTTTAAAAGGATCAGAGATAGCTTTGGGGGCGCAAGATGTTTTTTATGAAAAGAATGGATCATACACTGGCGAGATATCAGCCGAGGATTTAAAAGAATTAGATTGTCAGTATGTGATCGTTGGTCATTCCGATAGAAGAGCCATGGGTGAGACTGATCAGATAGTCAATAAAAAAATTAAAGCTGTTTTGGCCAATAAAATGATACCGATTATTTGTGTGGGCGAGACACTCAAAGAATATGAAGAGGGATTGACCAAGCAGGTTTTAGCCAGACAAGTCAGCGGAGCCTTGGCTAACCTAGATAATCAATATTTTCTTTTAACTTATGAGCCAGTTTGGTCTATTTCTACCAGCGGTAGTGGTGAAACCATTGGCCCGGCAGAAGCCATCAAGCAAATTGACATTATCAAAGAAAATATTCCCAAACATTTAAATAATTTTGATATTATCTACGGCGGTAGTGTGACTGATAAAACAGTAGCGGATTTTAGTAAAAAATTTAGTGGTGCCTTAGTCGGTGGAGCTAGTTTGAAGGCACAAACTTTTTTTGATCTGATTAAAAATTCATAAAATATATGATAGTCCCCATCAAACAGATAATAAACAAGGCCCGTCAAGGTCGTTATGCGGTCGGTGCTTTCAATACTTCCAATTTGGAAATTACTTTAGCGATTATCCGAGCAGCAGTTAAACAAAAATCACCGGTTATTATCCAAACATCAGAATCAGCTATTGATTATTCCAATTTAGCAATTATATTTTCCATTATGACCACTGTGGCCAATACTATTGGCCGGGCCGTGCCAATCGCTATCCATTTGGATCACGGTAAAAATACCAAGATAGTTAGAGAATGTATAAATATTGGCTACAATTCAGTCCATATGGACGCTTCTGATAAGGATTATGCTACCAATATCCATTTATCAAAAACTATGGCCAAACTAGCTCATCAGAAAAAAATATGGATTCAGGCGGAGCTCGGCTCTATTTTGGGCAAGGAGGGGATGGTCAAATTGGAAACTGGAGAAATCAATATGAAGGATTTGCTGACTGATCCATATCAAGCCGAGGATTTTGTGGAAAAAACGCAGGTAGATACACTAGCCGTAGCCGTTGGTACTATTCATGGGCATTTTCGCGGTATAGAAAAAGTTGACCAGGTACGCTTGAAAAAAATCAGCCAATTGGTTAATATACCAATTGTTTTGCACGGTGGTTCGGGGCTCAGTCCGCAGACATTTAAACAAGCTATCAAAAATGGTGTTAGCGTCATCAATATTGATACCAATCTGCGTTTAGCTTTTAAAAAAGCTTTACAAAATACTGTAGCCAAAGAAGGAGATATAGTGGATCCGAGAAAAACTTTAAATCCAGCCACTGAGGCTATGCAAAAAGAAGTGGAGAAAATGATGAGAATTTTTGGTTCTTATAACAAAGCTTAATATATGTGGGATATACTTTTAATAATATTGTTACTATTGTCGTCGGCTTTTATCATTTTTAAGGTGGTAAAGAAGTCGGCTCTTTTGATTAATGTCAATGTCGACAATCTGCCGGAAGTCAAAGTACAGCGTCAAAAAGACGCAATTCTAAAAAGCCGATTGGAAAGATCCTGGGTAGATATTTTTGGTAAATTAAAAGTATTGGCCAGCCCAGCCAAGAGCCGAGTTAATGAAAAGTTTAAGCAGTATTATAAAAAATTAAAAGATATTGAAAGAGATTTGCGGCGTCGTGGTTTTGAAAAGCTCAGCTCGTCAGTCGATCGGTCGCAGGCCATTGATGAAATACTAACGGCGGCTAAACAGCACATCAATAGTGAAAAATATAATGAAGCTGAGGATACTATTTTAGATGCCATTGCTATTGATCAACACAATATTGAAGCTTATAAATTATTGGTTGAAGTTTATCGATTAAAAAAAGAATATACCCAAGCCAAGGAAACTCTGCAGTATCTTTTGAAATTAACACACTCCGAGGATCCAGATGTTTATTATTCTTTGGCCGATATCGCCAGAGCCAGAGGCAATCTTAAGCAGGCGGAAGAGGACTATGTAAAATCAATTTCATTATCAGATGATAATTATTTGTATCTTTTGTCTTTGGCGGAGGTCTATCGGGAGCTAGAGGAAGAAGAAAAGGCCTTACAAACTGCCCAAAGAGCTTTACTTTTAGCCCCAAATAATCCCAAGATTCTTGACTTTTTGATAAATATTAGTATAATTATGTCTGATAAAGAGTTAGCGGCTGATTATTTGGGTAGATTAAAGGAAATAAATCCAGAAAATCAGAAGATTACAGAATTTATGGAGCGCCTTGATAATTTATAATATTTTCTTAAATTACAGTTGGTAAAAATATTATCTGCCAGCCGGCAGTTTTGTGCCAACTGTTAATTTTTTATCTGGGTCTGCGCCAAAGGCGTATGGGCCTTGATATAATTTATATGGGTCGGTACCGAAGCGGTCAAACGGGGCAGGCTGTAAACCTGCTGGCATATGCCTTCGGGGGTTCGAATCCCTCCCGCCCCACCAAACAAATCAATCAGCCAAGAAATTAACCTAGCAAAGTGGTGGATAAAAAGTATTATGTTTATATAGTCAGATGTGCGGATAATACTTATTATACTGGTTATACTATTAATTTAAAAAATAGAGAAGCCAAACATAATAAAGGAGAGGGGGCTAAATATACAAAACAAAGAAGACCAGTCAAGATAGTTTATTCGGAAAAATTCAAGACTATAAATGAAGCTATGAAGCGAGAAGCACAGATAAAAAGCTGGCCTAGAAGCAAAAAAGAAGAATTGATAAATTAGCCGTCGTAGCTCAGTGGTAGAGCACTTCCATGGTAAGGAAGGGGTCTCGGGTTCAAATCCCGATGACGGCTCCATCCAGCCTCTCGTGAGAAGCTGGATCAGATAAAAATACTGCCTATGGGAGTATTTTTTGTTTGGGTGGTTTTTTGTCTTTATTTATAGTATAATGTAATAAAATAAGTAAGTTAAAGTATGTTTAAATATAAAAAATTAATACCCTACGCTAGTTTATTATTTTTGATTATTTTGATAATCTGGCCGGTTTTTATCTTGGGGCAAAGCTTGCCTTTTGATCGGATTTTTACACCAGGGCCAGTATTGTTTTCTACTTTAGGTAAATTGGCTGGATTAGTCGGTCTAGCGGCCTTTTCTTTTAGCTTGTTTTTAGCGAGCCGTTTTGTCTGGTTGGATAAATTGTTTTATGGTCTGCCCAGAGTTTTAAATATTCATCGTTGGTTGGGAGTGATTTCTTTTGTTTTAATTATTTTTCATCCTTTATTTTTAGCTGCTCGTTTATTGCCTTTATCTGGTCAAGCGGCCTTTTCTATATTTTTGTATTGGACTGATACGGCCTATCTTTTTGGTTATTTGGCTTTTCTTATATTCATGTTTTTGGTGTTGATGACTTTTTTTTGGCGGATGCGCTATGAAAGATTAAAATCACTCCACAGTCTGATGGCTATACCACTGATGATTGGTGGCGTCCACGGACTTTTGATTGATAGCGATATAAAAAATATTCCGGAGTTGGCGATGTATTATATTGTTTTAATATCAATGAGCGTTTTGGCTTATTTAGCCAGGGTATTTTTGATTTCTTATGGTTTAAAAGCTAGGAGCTTTGTAGTTAGATCAGTGGAGCAGGCCAATGATTTGGTAGTTAAAGTAGTTTTAGCGCCATTTAAAAAACCACTAACCAATACCAAAGCTGGACAATTTATTTTTGTCAGCTTTCCGCAGATAAAAAAAGGTGAGGAGCATCCATTTTCTATTACTGATATACAAGCAGACGGCACCATCACCATTATGGCTAAGCAGTTGGGCGATTATACCAAGCGCATGCAGTCTTTGTCTAAGGGGTTTAAAGCTATGGTGGACGGGCCTTATGGCAGTTTTGGTAATTCGGTGGATAAAAATGTTCATCAAGTATGGATTGCTGGAGGCATTGGTATTACGCCATTTTTGTCTATGGCCAAGTCTTTTAAAAATAATCCAGACAGTCAGACCAAAGTAGATCTTTTTTATATTGTTTCCTCAACTGCTGATTTGGCCGGGGTAAAAGATTTGCAAACTATAGAAGCTGTTTATCCAAATTTTAAGCTCACTACTTATATTTCTGATCAGGCTGGTCGTTTTGATATAGAAAAATTATATTCTTTTGTCAGCGATTTTAGCAATTGCAATTTTTATATCTGTGGACCAACTGGCCTGATGGAATATTTGGTAGGAGCCCTAAAGAAAGAGCGAGTAGCTAAAAGCCGTATTAATATTGAAGCTTTTAAATTGTTGTAATATAAAAATATGAGTAAAATTGTTATTGTGGCAGTTTTTATTTTCTGGGTGGCAATGAGTTTTTTTTATATTTATAGCTTGATTAACTAAAAATTTAAGTAAAAAAATGAGCGGCGTCCCTGTGAGGGGGCGCCGCTTTCTTGGGGAAAATGAAACCGATTCTTATTGCCTATCAGCAACCATCTTCTCCGCAAACAACTGCGAATTTGTTACCCCACTTGGGTAAGAAATCGCTGTCGCCTGCAGGCGACTTATCACCAAGGTAGACAACCTCAGGTGTCGCAGACAGCGTCTGAAACGCAGGCCGACTGGTCTGATGTACTGGGTCGCCAATATCCGAGAAAGACGCGAAAGAGTCGCAGACACTGGCGAAATTAGCTTCGCCAGTGCCACCACCGGACCTGTCGCCGATGTAGATTACCTCGGGCATAAGTGACCGACTTTTGGCGATCAGCGAATAGCCATTGTAATCGGCAAATTGCGGACCGATATGGCCGTAAAAAGCGAGAGACTCACAGACAATGACAGCGGGATGGGCTACCTCCGAATCACCCGAAAAAGCAGTTTCGAACCGATTCATTGCGACATTCTGATAGAGGCCGCCATTTGTAGTATCTGCGGTTGGC
>MHKS01000005.1:0-81310 GCA_001818495.1 Candidatus Komeilibacteria bacterium RIFOXYD1_FULL_37_29
TTTTAATCATAAAGGAAAAAGAAGATATTGGAAATGCCCACATATCCACGGGCTGACGCCCGTGGTTTTGCGTAAGGTATTGAAGGCATATAAAAAACTCACTTAATATCCTATACAAGTGAGTTTCCTTTTTTTTCTATTAGCATCAAAAGTTCTCCATATTGGACTGGACAATTATCCATAATCGGCAATCCAACAATCTTACCATCAATCGAGGACAATATCGGTGTGGGTATGCGCAAGGCAGTAATGAAACCAACTATTTCGTCTTTTTTGACTGTTCGTCCTAAGTAAATAATTGGTTTACCGTCCTCTGCTTTGGCCCAAGTAAAAGTGCCTACCATTTCTGATCTAATTTCACAGATCAATCCTTTGGCCAACATCTTTGGTACTACTTCAATTGGTGCTGCGCTCTCCAAATGATTATGGAAAGAGACTGTCTTCTGGCTGAAAAAAAATTGAGAGGAAATCTCCAAATAACTGATCTTGGTATTTTTCAGCAAGTCTCTGATGCTACAAACATCAGGGATTTTATAATAATGGCGGATGGGCCCGAAGATAAGAGCCAAGATTAAGACTGAGATTATAAGGAAAAACATCGCCAACTCCTGAGTTTGTGGGTGAAAAGGGCTATTTACTTTGACCTTACTGCTAAATAGATCTAAATGTCAAATACTCTCTAAAACAAAAACACCTTTTTAAAAGGTGTTTCACCATTTTTTCTTTTTTAAGGCTTGCCCGGCCGCATTGGTTTGAGCTTCTTGCTTACTATAACCGTCACCAGTAGCTATTAATTCTTTTTCTAAATATACTCCAATCACAAATCTTTTATTATGATCCGGGCCTGATTCTTCTAACACTCGATAATGAGGGGTTAGGCTCATTTTTTCCTGAGCCTTTTCCTGAAACATACTCTTAGCGTCAATATAAGATCGATCAGCAATTATTTTTTCCAAATGAACCACTAAATTACTATCAATAAACTTAGCGGCGGCTTTATAGCCCTGATCCAAATAAACAGCTCCCACTATGGCTTCAAAGGCGTTGGCCAAAATATATTGACGAGCCTTTTTATTTCCGTCCTGTGATTCTCCTTTGGAAAGATACATAAAATCATACACCCCCAAGGCCTCAGCTATCGAAGCGAGTCTATCACCGTTGACCAAAGACGAACGCCAGTTGGTCAAAATTCCTTCGGCTTCAGTATAATTTCTATACAGATAATCAGTCACTGCCAGTTCCAAAACCGCATCACCCAAAAATTCCAAGCGCTCATTTTGATCAAAAACAAAATCTTTATGCTCATTCAAATAAGAACGGTGCACCAAAGCATTGCGTAAAAGACTAATGTCCTTAAACTTAAAATCTAATTTATTTTCTAGTAAATTAAGTTGCTTTTTCATAATTACTACAGTCCCAATTTTTCCAAACCTGTTCTAAAAATATCCTTGGCGTTGTCATAGCCCAGTGTAGCCAGTGCCTCCTGCAAAGAAAACCATTTGACATCTTTTAATTCACTGACATCGGGCACAATAATATTTTTATCCTTAGCTTCAATCAAATAATATTTAATCAATTTCCGATAAGGTTTTTCGTTGGGTTTGTGAACTTTGACTTCGGTTTCTCCTAAATATCCATGAGAGCTGAGTTTTTTCAAGCCAGTTTCTTCACCAATTTCTCTAATAGCCGCTTTTTCTTCTACTTCACCCTGATCAACGTGCCCTTTGGGGAAGGTCCATTTACCATAAGCATCCAATATCAAAACAAAATAATAGCCATCATCTTCTTGACGATAAACCAGACCACCAGCGGATAATTCTCTGATACCCTGACTGCCCAAATCTTGTTTTTCTCCCTTTTTAACCATCTCTTTATAAATGCTACCCAAAACACCATTAACAAATTTACCACTAGAGTCACCGCCAAAAGCTTTGGCTAGTTCAATTGCTTCGTTGATAGCTACTTTAGGCGGAATATCTGGATTCATCTTCAGTTCATAAATACCAATACGCAAAACATTGCGATCCGTCACAGTAATTTGATCAATAGGCCACTCCGGAGCAAAACTAACAATAATATTATCCAATTCTTTTTTATGAGCCGTAATATTTTTTATCAGATTTAAAGAAAAGCCCTGATCATCAAAATCAGGAGCAAATTCTTCCTTGATATACTTAAAGATACCTTCTACGTTTTTTTTGCCGTTTAGAAAATCCCACTCAAAGAGTGTTTGCAAAGCGATAGTTCGAGCTAAATGTCTATTGGCCATTTATTCTACTTTACTTTTTTCTCACCCTTATAGTAACCACATTTAGGACAAGCCCGATGTGGTAATAAGTTAGCACCACAGTTAGAGCACTTAACACCGGCTTTATTTTTTAAAGCAAAATGAGAAGCTCTTCTTTTGACGGCTGATTTAGTGTGTTTCTTGACTGGTACACTCATATTGATTGTTAAATAATAAATTAAGTGTTGTGATGATACCCCAAAATTAACTAAGCGTCAAGATTGGGAGCTAATTTATTTACTATAAAAGTGCCGTAATTATAGCATATTTTTAGACACTTGACAAAGTAAAAACAATATGCTATTATTCATAATTACTGAGCAAGGTGCTTTGTCAAAGCTGTTTTTAGACAACTGTGTCCACGACAAGCATGGGGATCATTTTTTAGATCTAATTCGGCTCAGGCTCAATTTTTTCGAAAAATGATTTTCTTGGGCACAGTTGTCTAAAAATAGACAACCCACAAAAATATAAATCAAAATTAATCCAGCCCCTTGCGAGGGGCTGGATTTTCTAATTGGCTAAATAATGTCGTCCGTACTAGTTGCATTCTCACCTTCTATATTCTGACTACCATCTACATTCTGTTCAGCCGCCAGCTCTTCAGCTGTTACTCCTAATAGACAAACTTCCTGCCAAGGAATGTAATGGCTGTAAAAAATAGTTTCCGCTGGTTCTGGTGCATTGGTATATTGAACGCTGTAATTAAATTTGGCATCAGCTCCGTTATGGGCTCTTTCGGTACATTTTTCTGTACCAACAGGAATATCTGTAGTCTTGATAATTTTCTTAGCTGGTGGAACAACAATATTATAAATCTCTGGCTGAGTAGCCATGACTACTCGTCCGTCTTTGGTCCCCCAAAAATCAAAATATACTTTAGTACCCTCAATCCTAGCCTGAATCAAAATATATTTACCGGTATCATTTTTAAAACGATAATCTGGCCAGGGATCATAAATAGTGGCATCTGTACCAGCTGGTTCATAGTAAGAAACCCGATAAGAATGATTGCGACGCTGAGTAACCGGCAAACCACTAGCTAAAGTAGCTCGAAAAACAGTCGTGCCAATCTGACACAAGCCACCCCCATATTCAGGAATAGTTCTATTACCCTTAATCACCAACTCTTGCAAATATCCATGCTCACCATCAATATCCCCCAAAGTATTTATTAAAGAAAACTCTTCGTCGGGTTTAATCAAGACACCGTGCAAAGCATCAGCCCCCACCCCAATATTATGAATCCTATTTTTAGGACTACCCTTAAAATCTGACTCACCAGTTCCCAAAAGTTCTACAATTCCCAGATCATTGACCTCTTCATTGTGCACCGTCGGTTGAACTGTCTCTACGGCTAATTCCAATTTTAGATCGCCAGAATTTTTTATCAAGTTTTCCAAACTTTTAATATTCTCATCAATATTGACAGCCCGCCCTTCACGACTACTGCTAAATTCAGCTACCCGACCATCCTTTAAACTAAAACGAGCGTCTTGGACCGGTATATTTATACGTTCAGTGATGCTAGCTTCTTTTAAATAGCTTTCAAATTTTTCTTTATTAATGCCAACATAATAATCCTGATCACCTGCCTTGAGCTCCAACCAATTTCTCCAAATACTGTTGGAGACATCCCACGCTTGGTCTTCAAAGCTCAGATAAATATTACCCCGACCGGACACAGCTAAAATTTGTACCCGCTTACTTTCGATAATGGCACTAGTAATTATTGGCCGATACTCAATAATCTCTAAATTAATATCTGTACTAATCAAATTTTCTATCTGCTCCTGAGTATCACTTAAGGCCTTTTCATAATTAAAAGTTTGACCGGCACTTTCTGGATCAATTTTTAAATCACCACTGTCTGAAAAATAAAAACTAGCATCTTTTTTATCATTTAAAATATCACTAAAATTATTTTTTAATATCTTTTGATGTTCGTCTCTATCCCAATTATAATATAGCGGGAAGTCTCTATCTTTGGCAAAGGTCTGCAATTTGGCGATAAGGCCAGCGCCTTTTTGCCAAGCCTGAGCTTTGATTAGGCTTTTATCTAAATCCCAAGAAACCATTAGTTTTAAACTGTCCGCTGATTCTAGCCCAGAAAGATTGGGGTTAATAGTAACTGTTTTGGCTGACGACAGATAAACAAAACCTCGTCTGTTAACAAAATCAATTCTCTTACCTATCTTGGTCCGAGCCTCCTCTGTGCTCAAGCCACCAATATCTACTCCCCCGATCTTAATATTTGGTAAAAATTTATCTTGATAATTATTATCAATTTTTGCCTTGGCTATTGCTACTCCGCCAGCCAAACAGACAAAAATAGCGATTATAATCCATAAACGCTTTTGATAAAAAAAAATTTTATTTTTTGATACTTCTTCCATTTAATCGTTATTAGTTTCTAATATTTCATTTAAAATATCTTGCGCTCGGCCAGAGCTTTCCTCTGAGTCCAAATTCAAAAATAACTTTTGTTTGGCGTCAAAGTTTTCTAACAATTTTTTATCAATCGCTATTTGCTGTCCAGTAGCGGTTTTAAATAAAAAAATTTCTCCCTCTACTCGATCAAAAAATAATTGTAAGTTATTAATTATCATCTTGCACGGAAATATTAATGTCTCTTTTTTTAGCTTTGGGCAGTTCAATAGTTAAGATGCCGTTTCTAATGGTGGCTTTGATCTTATCTTCCTGGACATCCACTGGCAAAATAATAGATCGAGAAAAACCGCCCCAATAGCACTCCTGATAAAAATAATCTTCCTGCCGAATAGTCCGATCTTGTCGACGGCGACCACGGATAGTAATCATGTCATTATCAAAAGAAATATCAATGTCTTCCGGTTCTACTCCAGCAATAGTAGACTTTATATAAATACTACTAGCGTCCTGATAAACATCGACTGACAACTGTCCTTCTTCTTCCCAATCTTCGGTGGCTGCCGATTCTTCTGAATCGCTTATTTCTTCAACGGCTATTTCTTTTTCAATTTTATTTTTCTTTTTAATCATGTTTTTATTTTACAAATTATCTAGCCACCTCTTCTTAAAACAAGCTACATTTTAACCAATAAAATGTCTAGTAAATTACCTTTATTATAAAATTTATAAAGACCTTTGTAAAGGCCAAAAAATCTATTGGGAAAAATTTAAAGCTATGCTATACTAAATATAACTTTCCGTTCACGTACCATTTTATCAGACGAGGGGTCTTATAAGATGGTGCACATTCATCAACCCTTAAACTCTTTGAGTTTATCTTTCCCTCATCGGCAGTCCCTCAGGCCTGCCTATCATCCATTTATTCCTGGTCGAGTCCACGCTCGACCAGGTAATTTTTTATACAAAAAAACAGCCTTCGTGGCTGAAATGGCCAGTCATCCGAAGCTCCGAGTGTAAACGAGGAGCGTAGGATGGTGGGTGTAGGAGGACTCGAACCTCCGACCTCTACAATGTCAATGTAACGCTCTAACCAGCTGAGCTATACACCCCCTAAAATAAAATAATATTTGGTACCGGAGAGAGGACTCGAACCCCCAAGCCCGAAGGCACTTGGTCCTAAGCCAAGCGTGTCTACCAATTTCACCACTCCGGCACAAATTTCTAACCGCTGATAAAATCTCGTACTGACCGAGAGGCGGCTCAAATTAACGCCTATATTTATACCTAAAAATTTAAAAAAAGTCAATAAGAAGGCCCCGTTGCGTCTGACGCAACGGGGCCTTATGTTCTCTCTTCAATCTTAGGCTCGAAAGCCATAATTGAAAATGGATAGTCCCGAACCAAAGGTGCTGACAAAAACCAGATCACCGGGTTTGATAATACCCTGCTCTGTCTTGCGAGATATGACCGAGCCAGTACTGGCTCCCGAGACATTGCCGGTAAAACCGACATTGTCATGAAAATGACCACTAAAGGTCGGCCAGGCGCTCTGTAGCTTGCGCCGTAGAAGCTCTAGCGTCTTGCCCGATGGCTGATGAGGGATAAAGTGATCGATGTCGCCGGGATCAAGATCGGCAGCCCGAGCCGCTTGGACGATAGTGTCGACAACCTCTCGGCCTACAAATTTGTGGACAGAGGGACCATCTTGAGAAAAACCATGCTCGGTCTTAACTACCTTGTCGATGTTGCCATCAAAAGGCAGACAATGCCCATCAAAAAATTGGAAAGATTCTTTATCTCCCACACTCAACAGTAAGCCGAAAGACGCATCACCAAACAGGTTGGCGGCTAACCAGTTGTCAGCCGGTGCTAAGGTGGTGGCCTTTTCCGCACAGACCACCAAGACATAGCGACCAATACCAGATCGAACGATTGACCAGCCATTAAAAACACTAATAGCACCGACCGGACAGGCCTCACTTATATCCCAACAAACTGCCGAAGAAGTAGAATCGCCCAAGGCGAGCTTGATATGATCGGCTAAAGAAGGATAGCCGGGACCAGTATTGGTACCACCAATAATGACGTCTAACTGTCCAGGCAAAATCTGGGCCTTAGCCAAACACTTCTTGGCAGCAATGGCCGCCAGCTCGCTGGTTGATCCGCCGAAAAACACTCGACGAGTAATACCGGTTTTGCTGATCCAGTCAGCTTCTTCTCTGGCGATAGCCTCGTCAGAATTGTGTTCTGCTTCACCGAGCAACTGACGCCTGGCTGCTTCGGACATTTTCCGTTTGATAAACTCCGCTTGAGACAAAGCCTCAAAGCGAGGATCATCAGTGACCTCGGTATGCCCCCAGGACACGATACGGCATTTATGAGCCGCCTCCATCGTTCTGACATTGATAAACATCTTTGACCTCCATTTCGGTTATTATTATGTAATGAAACATCTATATCTGAATTATCTTATATTAGGACAGTCGATTGGTCAAATATCTATAATATAATTTTTATCTACTAAATTTTCTTTTCGTATAAAAAATAATAACCGCTATAATTGAAAAAATTGTTCCGAAGATTAAAATATTTCTAACTGGGGCCTGGCGAGCAACTTGATCAATCAGACGTAAACTACTACTAGCATTTATATCGGCCGATAAATCTTCAGCTATTATTTTTTCGCCTTGGACTTTTTGAACTGCTAAGCTAATGTTCCCGCCCACTGCCAGCAATTTAAAATTACCACTCAGCTCCGTTAAAATTCCTGAGACCATAAGCTCATCGCCTTTGGTAATACCCAAATCTTTATTAATATTCGAACTAGAGATCCGCAAATTATACTCCTCATCCTGACTAGTGGCTAAATAAATATTTTGACCACTTTTTTTCACCACTGTTCCTCGAACACTAATATAATCTCCCAAAAAATCGGTTTCCAAATCAGCTACTGAAATTATTTCGGGCTGAGGCAAAACAATTTTAACATCATTCAATAAAACATCTTCACTGGATTTAATTTTTACTCGAGGTAAATCTCCCAAACGAGAAATAACACCGCGCAGGCTGACTAGCTGCCCGACTTCTATCTGGGGAAAATTTTTATAATAAGAATAGACTTCTATCAACTGGCCAAAATCAACGGCTGAAAAATCATAGTCCGCCAGATATAAACTGCGTGAATTTTTATCCGTATTATTTATCGCTACGCCTTGGACCAAAACTGACTGCTCTTCTGACTGCTCGAAAATTTCTGAAACACTATAAATAATTTCCTCCGTTATTTCCTCAATAAAAATATTGACTACCCCAGGACTAGGCTGGGTAACGACCCATTCTTTGTTTATAACATCAAAAGCATAAGCCTGTCCTTCAGGAATTTTTTCATACTTTACTTCTTGCCAAATATCACCAGCTGGAGTTAACAAACGAACAGCATCTTGGTCATTATTTAAAGTCAACTTAATATCTTTTCTATTCAACAATAAAAAATCTTTAGCCAAAACTACCGTGCTAGTTGAAAATTCCCAGGGCCGACTACCACCGTCTTGATCATCAATTTGCCAGGCAAATAAATCTACCGGCTGATCGCTGGCGTTGTATATTTCTATCCACTCCCCGTCGTCACTACCAACAGGGTTGGGAATAAACTCAGAAATAATTAGATCATCTTCCGCTAAATCAATTTCACTAACGCTAAAATTATTTACAGCCTGGGCATTGGACAGCTCTTCTCCTTGCTTATCTGTTTGATAAATATTTACGACAAATTCCGCTGTATCGGTTAACCCCTCTGAATCAGTAACCACTAAACCAATGGTATAGCTACCGGCCTGATCAAAACTATGTTTTACAATTTGACGCGTGCTGGTTTTGCCATCGGGCAATTGCCACAGATAATCCAGCTCATCACCCTCGGGATCATAAGACTGCTCGGCCGAAAAAGCTATTTTTTCTCCAACAATAAAATCCGTTTCTTCCACTTGAATTTGCGCTACCGGCGCTTGATTGACCGATATTTGATTACTTGATCCCGGTGTGGGTGTCTTGGTCCAAAAAAATTGTTGCCCGTCTCTGGCATAACTACGCCCTTCTACGGCCGCCTCATGATACTCTACTTTATCAATAATGTTTTCCTCTGGATCAAAAATAACCACTGCCTCACCGCCCGAATTATTCAAAGACAGGCCAGTTAAACTTTTGGGCAGTAGTAAATAATCGTGCCCCGCCAAAAATAAAGGCACTTCACTGTCAGCCTCAATAGTAAATATTCGGCTAGCATTATCTTTGATGGCTAAACCTACGATATTAATGCCTGACTCTCCATTATTATAAAGCTCCATCCACTCCCCATTATCACTGCCTAGAGGATTTGGTAAAAGCTCACTGATCAACAAATTAGACCAGTTGGAAAAATCTGGCTGCTCGCTCGTTTCTTCAGACACCGGTATTTCGTCAACCGCTGGTGCTTCGGCTGGTGGTCTTTGGCTGTTACTCTGCCCTGGTGTACCGCCAAGCACGAAACTTTCTTGCCAATTGGAAGTAGTGTTGGCCAAAAAATCTATTTTCTCCAAAGAATAACCATCACCACCACCTCCCCACCCCGCCTCATAATAATCAACCAGACCATCCGAAATCCCTTCGTCAAAACTTAAAGCTATAGTGGAACTAGAATTTGATAAATTAATCACTGTATCAAAAAGATTTCCCGAAAAACTGGGATACTGTGCTAAAAATTGTTCTGGCTTGTCAGCTAAAACAAAAAATTCATTAGTGGCAATAGTGCTAGTTCCTTGATATAAGCTTATCTTATGATAAGAACTATCAAAAAATCTCCAAGTATCAGAAACCACCAAATTCTCTGACCCAAAATTATAAACTTCAGCCCATTCTTTGCCCACATCAGATCCTTCTACATCATACATAATTTCAGAAAATACCAAATCTGAAGCCAGGGCCAAAACTTTATGCCCTAATACAAAAAACAATAATAACATCAGCCCTAGACTGACCCACCAATAGCGGAAAATTGCTTTTATTTCCATAATAAAAATAAATAATTATCTTGTCAAAGGCCTGAAGGTACAGGCAAAACTTCAGACCTCAAAGAAGACAAGTATTACTTGTCTTCTAAAATTATTTCTTCAACGTCCACATCCTCTTTAGCTGTTTCATCGCCAGCGATAGCTTTTTTACTGCTACCACCGAGCATAATCAAATCAGAGGCTACAAGCTCGGTTAAATAATGTTTGGTTTGATCTTTGCCTTCCCAAAAACGATTTTGCAAACGGCCCTCTAAGAATACCTTAGAACCCTTCTTAAGATAGGCATTGATAATATCAGCCAATCTGCCCCAAGCTACGACCCGATGAAAATCGGCCCGAGTTTTCTTTTCCTTGGTGCTGGCATCGCGCCAAGTGTAGTTGGTGGCTACTTTAAAAATTGCCAAATTTTGCCCCGAGGGCAGAGTCCTGGCTTCCGGATCACCGGCCAAATTGCCAATTAGACTTACTTTGTTTAAGTCCATAACGCTTTTCTTTCCTTTTTCGTCTTTTTTAAAAGACGAAATTACTAATAATTATTGACAAAAAAGCCGTTTTATACTAATCTAGTGGTGAGACTAACCTAGTTAGCTCTCAAAATCGCTTTTCTTCGCAAAAGCCCCCACTTCGGTGGGGGCTTTTGTATTGCGCCGTCTATTTCAGTATCGACGGCTTTATTTGTCTACTCTATCTTAGGAAAATAAAATTGAGTTGTCAAGAAACATATAAACAGTAGAGCTCGCCATTTCTGTGGCGAGCTCTCTTTCTTAGACCTTGAGATCTTCTTGGTGAGATTCTTACATTGAATCCCAAAGGGCTCTTTCTTTTTTCTCCACTTCAGCGTCTTCCTTTCTCCATTGATGGATCATTTGCCAAATCATTAAGACGTCAATTGGTATGATGACTAACATCCACCAAAAAGAAATGAGAGCGATCATACAGATAAAAAAAGAAACCATAAGGCCGCTAGCTACCACGACCAAGCAGTACAGAAACTTCCAAAACCAGTTCATTTTCTGACCCTCCTATATTAAAATAACTTTAATTATTTTAAGCCTAACATATCTTTTTAAAAAAACAAGCGCTTAGCTTGTTTTAAAAAAATCATAATTTTTTAGAAAACTCTGCCGATGAATAGGGCTGGGACCAAATTTTTTTAAATTTTCATAATGTCTTTTAGTACCATATCCCTTGTGCAAAGCGAAAGCATAATCTGGAAAACTTTTATCCAAAGAATTCATCAATTTATCACGATAGACTTTGGCGATAATAGAAGCGGCGGCGATTTCTTGATGCTGGCTTTCGCCATTTTTAAAAAAATTAATTTGCGGTAGTACTCTTTCTGCTCCGCCGACATAATCAGCCAATACTACGGCCTGACCATTGACTTGTTTTAATAAGTCTCGGCTCAATTCATAAACTAACAAAATATTAGCCTTCTGAATACCGTATTTGTCGATAAATTTATTATCAAAAACTCGCACCGCCCAAAGCATATTTTGTATCATCGGCAAAAACAAATCTTCTCGAGCTTGGGCACTCAACTTTTTTGAATCTTGGGCTCGACTTAAAATTTTTTTATCCACTAACGAATGGGTATTTAAAACCGCTGCGGCGACAATTGGTCCAGCCAAGGGACCACGACCAGCTTCATCTATGCCAATAACAAATTTGATCATTAATATTTCATTATCTTTGGCCCACATCTTTGTGGCCATCTGCTCCGTTGCTAATAAAACCTAATTTATTATATTTTTTATCAAAATCATATAAATAAAAATAGGTTAATATGTTTTACTGACGCGCAAATTCGCATCTACCCACAAAGATGTTGGGCATTGAATTATTTACAAGTCTATCCCCTGACTTTAGAAGCTTGGGCAATTCTATCAAGCGCTACCATAAAAGCGGCTGTTCTTAAAGCAGTTTTTTTATCTATAGACATCTGCCAAATAGCCTCAAAGCTAGGAATCATTCTTTCTTTCAGTTCCTTATCTACTTCTTCTTCGCTCCAATAATTATTAGAAATATTCTGAAGCCACTCAAAATAAGAAACTGTCACCCCGCCAGCGTTGGCCAAAACATCAGGTACTAATGTTATATTATTTTTGTACATTATTTCATCGGCCTCTGGAGTAGTTGGTCCATTGGCTAATTCCACGACAAGTTTGGCTTTGATACTGCCGGCGTTATCTTTGGTAATTTGATTCTCGAGTGCTGCCGGAATTAAAATATCAACATCCAAAGCAAAAAATTCTTCACGACTTATTTCTTTACTACCCTTAAATCCGCCCAGTGATTTTGTTTCTTCTTTATACTGAGCAACAGAGTCAACATCTAAACCATGTTCATTGTGAATAATAGCTCGCGAATCTGCCAAGGCTACTACTTTGTAGCCTGCATCATAAAGCAACTTGGCCATAATAGCTCCTGCATTGCCAAAACCCTGAATGGCTACTTTCAATTTATCTTTTTTCCAGCCTAGTTTAGCGACGGCTTGCTCTAAAACATAGAATCCACCAGTAGCAGTGGCTGTGCCTCTACCCAAAGAGCCACCATACTCTATTGGCTTACCAGTCACTACTCCCAAAGATGGTTTACCAACTAGTTTAGAAAATTCATCAGCCATCCAAGCCATAATTTGTGGCGTGGTATAAACATCGGGGGCTGGAATATCTTTTTCCGGACCAATAATTTCCCGAAAAGCTCTAATCCAAGCGCGAGACAGTCTCTCTGTCTCGCCTAGAGATAATGCTTTGGGGTCAACAATCACCCCACCCTTACCACCACCCATGGGTATGCCCACTACCGCACATTTTATAGTCATCCAAAAACCCAGAGCCTTTACCTCGTCCAAATCCACTTGAGGATGAAAACGAATCCCTCCTTTATAGGGGCCGCGGGCGCTATTGTATTGGACGCGATAGGCTTGAAAAATCTTTAAAGACCCATCATCCATGCGAATAGGCAAAGAAGCCATCACTACTTTCTCTGGACTAGATAAACGAGCTAACACTTCTTTATCTAGATTAATTAAGTTTGCAGCTTTTTCTAGCTGCCTCAAAGCATTGTCGTATGCATTCATATATTTATAGTCTAATTAATAACCACTAATTATTTTTTGGGAGTCCAGTCTGGTGTCAAAGGTTTATCACCTTGTAAATAACGATAGGCCTGCAAAGCGGCCTTACAACCCTCACCAGCGGATATAACGGCTTGTTTATAGGTAATCTGAGTGATGTCACCAGCGGCAAAAATCCCCTTAACATTTGTTTCATTATCAACGGTGATTTTTATTTCCCCCCGCTCAGTCAAATTTAAATTTAAATTTTGTAGCCACTTCGTGCTGGCCAAATGACCAATCTCCACAAATATTCCATCTACTGCTATTTCTTCTTTTGGTCCGTCAGTGATTTGATAAACCAAAGCCTCCACCCGACTGGTGCCTTTGACTTCAGTAACCGCAGCGTTAAAAATGATCTTAATATTCTTGGCCGCTCGCACTTGATCAACCAAAACACTTTCACCACGAAATTTATCTTTACGCACCAATAGATACACCTGGTTGGCCAGTTTAGACATATATTCAGCGGCATCCAAAGCCGAATTACCACCACCAATTACCACTACATTTTTACCCCGATACAATGGACCATCACAAGTAGCACAATAAGTCACTCCCTTGCCGGTTAATTCTTTTTCTCCTGGTACTTCTAGATTTCTGGGTGTCAAACCAAAAGCCAAAATAATAGTTTTAGCTTTAATCAATTTTTTACTACCAGTTTGTACTACAAAATCTCCGGTGCTTTGTTTTTCTATCTGACAAACTTCTTCAAATAAATATTCCACACCGGTTTTGGCCGCCTGAGCTTGAAATTTTTGAGCCAAAGCTAAACCGCCAATTGATTCAAAACCCGGATAATTTTCTACATCTTCCGTCAAAGAAATTTGACCACCAATGTCTTTGGAAATAACCAAAGTCTTCATGGAGCGACGAGAAGTATAAATAGCGGCTGTCAGTCCGGACGGACCAGCACCCACTATCACTACATCATAAACTTTATCTTCCATGATTTTATTTTGAATATTTATTAATCAAAGCCAATAAGGCCTCCTTGCCTTGTAAGCCAATCATGTTTTCTACTTCTTGTCCGTCTTTAAACATTTTTAAAGTGGGAATACTCATGATTTGAAACTCACGCGAGGTAGCTTGGTTGTCATCAACGTTGAGTTTACCAATTTTTACATTGCCCTGACCTTTGGTGGCCTCAACAACCTCTTCGATAATCGGACCCTGCATCTTACATGGCCCGCACCAGGGAGCCCAAAAATCTACTAACGCTACTCCTTTAAATTGTTTTACTTCTTGATCAAAGTTTTGATCTGTTAATTCTAGTGCCATATTTTTTACTTACTTAATTATTTATGTGACGTCAAATAAGACGTCGATTAATTTTAATAATTCTTCTTTCTTGGCTACCCGGCCACTATCATAACAACCACCGACTTTATCATCTACCAAAAGTTTCATCACTGAATCAAGCGAGGCTCTGGCCGCTTTAACTTGGCACACAATATCTTCAATGCCTCTTTTGTCCTGATACATTTTTTCTACAGCGCGAATCTGCCCTTCAATCCGATGAAGCTGAGAAATAATGCGTTCTGGCTGACAAATTTTTTTCATATTATATACCCTCTGGGGGTATACTATCATTTTTAAAAATCCTTGTCAAATAAAATAATGCTCTATAAAAACTGCCCAAAAGATATTTTTGGGCAGTTTTATTTGGCCAATATTAGATAAAAAAAGCTATTCCTGACAGAATTAGCGGATGGTATGATCATCGCTCTCATCACGAATATCCCCCATGATCTCTTCCAAAATATCCTCCATGGTTACGAGCCCCAAAAGCTCCTCTTCCCGAAAAACCACGGCCATATGCCGATGCTTACGACGCATTTTATTAAAAACATTATTAATCTTTTCTTCTGGCCTTAAAATAATAATTGGCTGCATTATTTTCTTTAGGGGTGCTTCCCGATCTTCACTATTTAAAACCTTGATAATATCAATCACATGGACATAACCAATAATATTATCTTTTTGATTATGATAAACAGGATAACGAGAAAATCCAGAATGGCCAATAAAATAAGCTACTTGATCAACGTCCGCATCATCGTTTAAAACCTCTATTTTATAACGCGGAGTAATAATATCTTTGACTTCTTTATCATTAAATTCCAAAACATTAATAATCATTTCATGCTCTTCAAAATCAATGGTACCGCCCTCTACAGCCAAACGACTAAGTGCCCGAAATTCCATTTCTGATACCCCCTCGGCTTTCCGACCACCAGTTAAAAGCTGTAATAATTTTTCCAAAATATAAACTATCGGGAATAAAATTAGCTGTAAAAAATAAACAACGGGGACAAAAAATAAAGCAATTTTAGCGGCTCGTGTCTGAAAAAAGGCTTTGGGGTACATTTCTCCAAAAACCAAAATTAAGAAGGTCATTGTTCCGGTAGCTATTCCCGCTCCAGCCGTACCCCAAATACCAATGGCTGCCACAGTAGCCAAGGAAGCAGCACTAATATTAACTAAATTATTACCCAAAAGTAAAATAACCAATAATTTTCGCTTATTAGTTAAAAGTTTTTGCAAAAGATGGGCATTTTTTCTTTTTTGTAAAACCAATTCTTTTACTTTGGCTGAGGAAAGGGAAAACATGGCTATTTCCATACCGGAAAACCAAGCCGACAGACACAATAAAACCACTAAACTTAAATAAATCATACTGTTATAAATTGGTGTCCTCGAGAGGAATTGAACCTCTATTTAAGCCTTAGGAGAGCCTTGTTCTATCCGTTGAACTACGAGGACAAAAATATTTTATTTACTTTTTTAAACTAATATTAGAACAAATAGTGTGTCGTAATATATTATCTATCTGCCAGCTAGCGGAACTTTAAACATACAACCATGACCAGGGATAATAAAATCAGCTAATTTTAATATCTTCTGCCTGCTTAGCTCATAAGCTTTTAAATCATTAAATAATAATGGTTTTTTATCTAAATCCGCCAAACTAGCTGTGGCTATGGCGTCTCCAGCTATTATTATCTTGCCTTGAGCAGTTGTCACTAATAAAGAAATGTGGTCTTCGGTGTGTCCCGGGGTAAGCAAAAATTCTACATCTTTAGCTAATTTTAGACCATCTTTTATATCTACCCGCTTTAAATACCGTTCTGTTGGTACGTGGTATTGTCCGGGATAATCAGCTTTGAGCTTGCAGTAAATTCGAGCTTTATTAAACAAGGCCACATTACTAGTATGATCAAGGTGTAAATGGGTTAAACAAACAATATCAATGTCAGCTGGTTTTAAATTATTTTTAGCTAATTCTAGCAAAACTTCTTCTTGGTCGGGTAAATATCCTGGATCAACAATAATATTTTTATCCGTTTTAATTAAGGTCACGGTGGCACCAATAATCAATTTGTCATCAGCTACTTGATGACGACCCACTACCAATACTTTCACTTCCGCCATATTTTCATTTCAATAATTAAGCTTATCTATTGTAATATAAGCCCCTTTAAAAGTCTATATTTAACCACAAATTATACCCATTTTAAACTTTACATAAAGGGGGTTATTAGCTATTATTAAAGGACTGACATTTTTAATTTATCACTAAAATAAACACTTATGTTTTCAAAAAATCAAACTACTACGCCATCTACCAAGGGCATCGAAACAATCATTGGACCATCTGTCAAAGTAGAGGGCGATTTTAAAGGCGAGGGCGATTTGGTAATCGAGGGCGTCTTAATCGGCAATCTACAAACCAAAAATAACCTAAAAATAGGCAAAAATGCCATCATTGAAGCCAGCATTAAGGCCAATAATGCCTTTATTTCCGGTAAAGTCAAAGGAGATATCCTAGTTAAAGGCAAGGTGGAAATTACTGGTACGGCCATTATTTTGGGTAACATCAAAGCTCAAATTATCTCTATTGAGAGTGGCGCCTTAATAAAGGGTACTCTAGATATGCCGGTCGGTAATATTACAGTCGATGAACCACGTTTAGAACCCCACCAAGAAGCGCCGAGAGAAGACAAGGAAAAATAATTTCTAAGCTAACTTCTGGAGTTTATGTACTTATATATTTACGACTCCTTTCTCAATGATAAAAAATACTCTGATCTTTTAATCAGTATTGAAAAAAGATTAACTGACCTTGGTATCAAAGGAAAAATTGCCCGCCTGTCCATTTTGAAAAATATGAAAGAGATGATAATGGACGGAGTCAAAGAGGGAGTACAAACTGTAGTGGCCATTGGCAACGCCCAAACTTTTGCCAAAGTCATCAATGTGGTGGCTGATTTAGATGTAGCATTGGGACTTATTCCGGTAGACAACAACAACCCCATTGCCAAAGTGTTGGGTATCCCTCCGAGAGTAATGGCCTGTGATGTCTTGGCTTCACGAATAATTAAAAAAATTGATTTGGGAAAAATAAATAATTATTATTTTGTAAATACTGCCCAGATAGAAAACGGTGATGTCACCATCGAATACAAAGATTTTAAAATTTCACCCATTACTGAAAAAAGTAAAATTACCCTTTACAATTTCTCCAACAAATTTTCTAAATCATCACCAGTCGACGGAATTTTAGAAGCCGTAATCACACCGATAAAATCCGGCCTGTTTGGTAAAAAAATGGTAGAACAAACTATTTTGCCCTTTACTAAGATAAAAATTGGCAGTCGAGCAGAGGAGCAGGTGGCCATACTAACTGACGAACAAATCATCATGAAGACCCCGGCCGAGATTGTGGTGGTACCACAAAAACTAAAAGTAATTGTCGGTAGCGAAAGACATTTTGATTAAAGAAAACTAACAAAAAACCCTATTTTATAGGGTTTTTTAAATTTATTAAAAATAAGTGTATAAATTATTTATTCTATTTTTTATCAACAATTTCTACCTCGTGTTTTTTTCGCCAGCCCAAAACTAGATACTGTTGAGCCACTGATAAGAGGGTGCTAAAAAACCAATAAAAAGTTAAACCGGCTGGAAAACGCGAGCCAATAAAAATAGTTACAATGGGCATAATATAAGTCATCTGTGCACCCATACCAGCCATTCCACCGGCATTAGATTGTTTCTTACTCATTAACATCTTGGATTGCCAAAATTGTGCCGCACCAGCGAGCACTGCTAACCACCAGCTATTTTTTGCTAAATCTAGAAACCCAAAGGCGATATGCTTTAATACTCCAGGATTATCTACAAAAGGATAAAGCGCCTGCATGGCATTGTCGTCAGTCAGGCCGTTGAAGAAAACTCTATAGATAGCAAAAAGAAAAGGCAGTTGAATAAGCATGGGCATGCAAGAAGAAAATGGATTGATTCCTTTGCGCTTATAAAGAGCCATCAACTCCGGACCAAGTTGATCTTTGTTGTCTTTGTGTTTTTGTTTAAGTTCTTCTATTTCTGGTTGTAGAGTAGCTAATTCTTTTTGAGACTTAATGGCTTTTTTGGAAGGAATATAAAGAACTAATTTTATAATCACAGTGATAACAATAATAGCCACACCCAAATCGTGTCCGGGCAAAATATTATAAATATAAACTAGCAGGTTAAAAATCGGTTCGTAAAAGATTGTATTAAATATTCCCATTTCTTTTTGTTATTGATTAATTAAAATTCTGCTCTTAAAACTATATTAACGGATCATACCCACCTGACGATAGGGGATGACAGCGCAATACTCTCCACAGGGCTTTGACCCCGCCTTTTAAAAAGCCATATTTAGCTATGGCTTGATAGCTATACTCTGAACAATGGGGATGAAAACGGCAAAATCCATGTGGAAAATAAACCCTAAACCAACCCTGATCTGGCGATAGAGTCTTTTGATAAAGACGAATTATTTTTAAAATTATTTGTTTAAACATTTATTTCTTATAAATCAACCCTATTTTTTCCAAAGCAAAGGTCAGCTGTTTCTTTATGTTTTCAAAATCTAGGTCTAATAACTTTTTTTTAGCTATTATTAGCACCAAATAGCCATTTTTAAATTGGGGGAACAGCAGTCTAGAAATTTCCCGCAAGTGTCTAGTAAGCTTATTTCTGACTACTGCTCTCTTGTCTACCCGCCCAGAAACAATAAAACCAATCTTAGTAGCCTCTGCCTGATTGGTCTTATACTTTATAGTCAGTTCTGGCAAAAAAAAGTTTCGGCCTGACCTGACCAAGTCTTTAATTTCTTTATCTTGGTGCAATCTGTGTTCCTTAGGCAACATAATATTTGCCCTAATATTAGCAAAAATTAAACGGTTAAAATCTTACGACCCCTTTTTCGACGACGGCTCAAAACTTTTTTGCCGTTTTTGGAAGCCATTCTAGCACGAAAACCGTGAGTCTTAGCTCTTTTTCTAGTATTTGGTTGATAGGTTCTCTTAGTAGCCATACATTCTTAAATTTCCCAATTAGATTAAATATTTTGACCATCAAACAATAACATATTATAAATATTTTTTCAAGGTTAAAGATCTTAAAAAAGTTATCCACAGTTATCCACATGCTATTCACACCATATCAACTACCACCGATATTTTATCTGTGGTATAGTTATACACAGCTAATTTTTAGACTAAAAATCGCTAAAAAAATGGAAAATAATGACAAAATTTGGGAAAAAACTTTAGGAGAATTAGAGCTCTTAATTAGTAAGGCCAACTTTACCACTTGGTTTAAAAACACCTTTGTTGCTACTATAGAAAATAACGATATCACCGTGGGCGTACCAAATGCCTTTACTAAAGTTTGGCTAGAAAAAAAATATCATGACCAAATTATAGCCGCCCTAGAAAATGTCTTGTCTAAAAATAATCTACAAATTATCTACAAGGTTATTACTAAGGATAGGTCTGCGAATATTAGCCAAGAAAATACAAAAAAAGTTAATATTAGTAACGGAAAAGAAACCGAAACAATCCAAACATCCACCGAAAACCGCCAGCCAACAGTGGCCCGCTTTGGCTTAAATACTCAATATGTTTTTGAAAGTTTTGTAGTTGGTCCGGGTAATGAATTGGCCCAGGCTGCTGCCCATGCTGCTGCCCAAAAACCAGGCCAAATATATAATCCGCTCTTTATTTATGGTGGTGTTGGTTTGGGCAAAACTCACTTAGTGCAGGCTGTTGGCAACTATATTTTAGCCAAAGATCCCACTAAAAAGGTAGTTTATATTAATAGTGAAAAATTTACCAATGATTTTATTTTTGCTATTAAATCCGGTCAAACTGATAAATTCAAACAAACCTATCGTAATATTGATGTTTTACTAATTGATGATATCCAGTTTATCGCTGGTAAAGAGCAAACCCAGGAAGAATTTTTCCATACTTTCAACGCTCTTCATCAAAACAATAAACAAATTGTTATTTCTTCTGATCGCCCACCCAAGGCCATTCCGGGTATAGAAAATCGATTAATTTCCCGTTTTGAGTGGGGGATGATTGCTGATATTTCCGCTCCCGATCTAGAAACCCGTATGGCTATCTTAGAAATTAAGGCGCAAGAAAAAAAATATAAACTTAATAAAGATATTATTCACTATGTAGCTGAAAATATCCAAAATAACATTCGCGAACTAGAGGGTGCTTTAAATAGAATTATTGCCTTTCATCAACTAAACAACACCACACCCACCCTAGATAGTGTTAAGGCTATTTTGGGTGGTCTATCTGCCAATCATCGCCGGGCCGGATTAACCCCACGTAAACTTTTAGAATCCATCAGCGTCTTTTATGATATTAGTATGGAAAACTTGCTCGGTGCTAGCCGTAAAAAAGAGCTGGTGGTTCCTAGACAAATCGCCATGTTTTTAATGCGGGAAGAATTAAAGGCCTCTTATCCCAACATTGGTCAAGAAATTGGGGGCCGAGATCACACCACCGCCATGCACGCCTGTATTAAAGTTACTACCTTAATAGAAATGGACGAAAAAATAAAAAACGATATCTTAATATTACGACAAAAAATCTATGAATAAGTTGTTTATAAATTTTTAATAAGTCTGTAGATAAAAAATTATAAATTGTTAACAAACCCCGGACTTATAAACAAAAAATGGACATTCAAAAATCACTGGGGATTAAATGACACTTATAAACAAAATTATTCATAACTTACCCCCACATAAAATATAAATAAAAACATAAATTAACTAGAGTTTTTCTCAAAAAATTTCTCTTATCAACATACCCACAGGCTCTAATACTAATACTTTATTTATATTATAATAATAACTAGTAAATAATAATTATATGAAAATCGTTTGCACGCAGGAAAATTTAAACAAAGGATTATCTCTGGTTTCTAATATTGCCAATAAGAGTTCTAATCTTCCTATTTTAAACAATGTTTTATTAAAAGCCGACAAAGAAGGATTAACTCTGATAACCACCGATCTAGAAATAGGTATTAAGGCTCTTGTGCGCAGCAAGATAGAGGAGCAAGGAGAATTTACCGTTGATGCTAAGCTATTACACAATTTCGTTTCTTTCTTGCCCAAAGAAAATATCGAACTAAATTTACAAGAAGATAGTTTGGAAATAAAAAGTTCCAATCAAGAGACCTCTATTAAGGGTTTGGTGGCCGAAGATTTTCCTCTTATTCCAGACATGGAAAAAACCAATATGGTAGAATTGCCGGTGCAGGAATTTAAAAAAGGACTACACCAAGTTATTTTAGCGGCTTCTTTGGACACCTCTCGGATTGAGATAAATGCTGTAAATTTTGATTTTCAAAATAATAATTTAGTGTTGGCAGCCACCGACAGCTATCGCCTGGCTGAAAAGAAATTAAAATTAGCCAATGGTCAAAAAACTAGTTTAATCATTCCTCTTAAAACCCTCCAGGAATTAAGTCGTATTTTAAACGAGCAAGCTGAAAAGAAATTAAAGATTTATTTTAATGATAATCAAATATTGTTTGAGTTTGACGGAGTAGAGTTGACCTCTCGAGTTATTGATGGAAAGTATCCAGACTATAATCAAATTATTCCCGCCCAATTTAAAACCGAAGCCAAGTGTGAAATTAATAAACTGGTTCCCGCTATAAAATCAGTGGCGTTATTTTGTAAACAGGGTATCAACGATATTCGTTTGAGCTTAGACAGCAAGAAACAAAAAATAGTTATTGCCACCGCCTCTTCTCACACCGGCACTTCGGTAGCCAAGGTAGATGCTAAAATATCCGGTGAGGACAACGATATTGTTTTTAACTATCGCTATCTTTTGGATGGTTTGGCACAACTGGGCAGTAGTGAGGTTAATATAAAAATGAACAACAACGCCTCTCCAGGATTATTACAGCCGGTCAATGATGATAAATATATTTATTTGGTCATGCCTATTAGGCAATAAAAAGTCTAAAATAATCGCAAAGAAAAACAACTCGTCTTGGGGGGGGTTGTTTTTTAGTATTGACTTTGGCGCGTTGCCGTGTTAAGACTAGCCAAAAGTGTACCATAACAATTTAGGAGTAGAATATGCTAGATATACTAATGTTTTTAGTAGATTTGAGCTGGCATATTTTACAATATGTCTGGCAAGGGCTAGTGTGGTTTTTCCACCTGGAAGAACGATTACTAATTTGGTTTGATGTTTGGGGTTGGTCAAACGCCTGGCAAATACCAATTATTTCTTTGGTTAATGCGGTGGTAATCGCTCTAGAGATTTTTGGCTATATTAATTTAGCTAAAATATTTAGAATTTTTAGAATCGTCAAATCTTTTTTTGGTCGTTTACTAGGTAGCCGACTACGCCGATTTTTCAAAAGAGTTATTCTCTTTATTAGAGAAAAGTTCTTTAGAAAAAAACCAAAAGATCAACCCTCTAAGGTTGCTAGACTACTAACCATTATTTCTCACGACAAGCCGATTGGTTGTTTTGGTCTAGCCACCCTGACACTCATCCCCGAATGTCAAAAAGTTGCCTCCTTCATTTTTACTACTCAAAGAAAACGATTGGGACTTGGGGGCTACTTGTCTTTGTGTGCCGGTGGAACTACCCGTTTGACTTTGGTAGTTTATTTACCAATGGTTGTAGTCTGGTCAGTAATTGTCCTAGCTGTTAGCTGTCGGCTACTTAAGTGGTTAGTAGAAATTCGCTACGGATTTTTTAGCTGGCAACATCTTTTTGGTCAAGGCGTTTTGTTAATCAACCGTTTGAAGACAATATTTTTGTTTTCAATGCTAGCGATTTTTTTGCCCACTAGTTTTTTGTACCCAGTCGCTGGGTTATTGGTGTTTTGTCAGATCACCAAACTATTCATTGGTCGTCATTTTAGACAAAGACCACCAACAGTCACCTCCTCGGAGGAACAAGTTTAACTGCGCTTTTTATCTTAGATAGGGGCGCAGTTTTCATTTTGATAACCCGCTTTACGTCACGTTTACTTGGTGGATAATGGGCTTTGCAATATTTTTTATTCTTTGTTATAATAGAAATACCTTTATTTAACTCTTGTCGAAGAGTTTTTGGAGGTAAAAACCTGTCTCATAGGACAGACCGGAAAACACTCTTGCGCGATTGGGGTGTTTTTTGGTTATTTAAAAAATCCCGCTCGGCGGGATTTTTAGTGGCTGATTCTAATAGTTGTTGTTGGACAGCTGGTGGCTATTTTTTGAAATTCCTCCAATTGGCTATCATTTATTTCTAGGACCCAGGCATTTCCTTCTTTCTTAGAGTTTTTCATTTGTACCAATCCATCGTCGCTATTGATGTCAAATATTTTTGGTAAGATATCAATACAGGTGCCACAGCCAATGCATTTACTTCGATCTATATATATTTTATATTTTTTAGTCATAAATTTTTCTTGGTTTTATAATATAGAGGCCATCATTTTTTTTAACAGGTTTATCTACTGATATGGTAATAGTTTGTCCAACCGGTGCTTCTGTGGTTTTTGATCCAGCGGCTAGGCGTAGAGATCTAACTTGTCCAAACAGCACGCCGGTGCTCGGCCCAGTAATAGAATATTTGTCGTTTATTTTTATAGCTTGAGCATTGAGGAGTATCTCAGCCACTTTAATTTTGGGGAAATAATGTTGGACTGTGCCAGCAAAATATTTTTCTTCTGTGGCCTGACTATTTCCAGAAGCTGACCACTCATGGAGAGGCTTACCCAGATAATAGCCGTCGCTTAACCCGCGATTAAAAACTGTGCCCAACTTTTTTTCCCAGGCCAGAACCTTTTTTAAAGTATAAGTGTCAGAGTTAATGCTGTCTATAGCCTCTCGATAAGCTCTTACTACAGTAGCCACATATTCTGGCGAACGACCTCGCCCTTCTATTTTAAGACTGCTGACTCCAGCGGCTAAAAAATCTTTTAAAAATCCAATAGCGCAGATGTCTTTGGGGCTCATGACAAATTCATTATCCAAAACCATTTCTTTGTTGGTTTCTAGGTCGGTTACTCTGTAGCGGCGACGGCACATTTGACGACAAGCGCCACGATTGGCTGAAGAGTTCTCATTGTATAAACTCATCGAACAGCGGCCAGAAATACCAATGCACAGGGCGCCGTGGACAAAGGCTTCAATGGGAATTAAGTGGCCTGCGGGGTTAGTAATTTTTTGTTTGGTTATTTGCTTGGTAATTTCAGCAATCATTTTTAAGTTTAGCTCACGGGCCAAAACGATTTGATCAGCATATTGGCTAAAAAATTTTACGGCTTCAACATTGGAGACGGACAATTGGGTGGAAATATGAAGTGGCAGGCCAATCCGATGAGCATATTGGATAGCGGCCATATCAGAAACTATCACGGCGCTTATTTTATTGACTTTGGCAGCATCAATTAAAGTACGCATCATTTTAAGATCAGTATCATAGAGCACTGTATTGACTGTCAAATAAGATTTTATTTTATGCTCTTGGCAAAGCTGGGCAATTTTTTTAAGATCAGCCAAATTAAAATTGGCTGCCGAAACAGAGCGCATGTTAATGTGGCCAACACCAAAGTACACTGCGTCAGCACCATTGTCTATCGCGGCCATTAGTGACTCATATGATCCGGCTGGAGCCAAGAGCTCCACTTGGTATTTTTTCTTTGGCATAATAGATATTTTTAGCATATATATTTTAACCCGTCCAGTAAAAAAAGAAAGCCCGCGCCCACACTAGGTGAACGCGGGTCGGGCCAAGGGCGTGATTGCCCTAGGATTGGTGAGTCGGGAGGAGCCAGTGTTTTCCCCGGCAAGCACCTTTCCATAGCCCTGCTATAACCAGGCATAGCAAAGTGATTAGTAACCCAGTGGCCACAAGAATGTTTATGGCCAAGGAAAGGGTCCATTGGCCGACTTGTCTAAGCAGTGGCCAGAAATATAAACGGCCGGTTGCCAGCAGGTGTTTGAGGCCCCTAGCAATTAGTAGTAGTAGCAACACGACCAAAGTCATCACGATGATGGAGACCGGATAAATTAGTGGAGTAAACAAGAAAATTAGTAGTGCCTGTTTAACCGAAAGGCTGGTAGTCAAGTTGGCTAGACCAGATAAAACAATAAGGGTGTAGAAAAACACCATCGTTGAACCAAAACCATAAGAAAAGGTATTTGGCACTTCATCATCATAAGTACTAATCAGATAGTGACGTTTGGTGGCATCGAAATCAGAGGAAAAATAGGCCGATATGAAAACAGAAATTACGATGCTACTAATCACAAAAGTGTGTAAATCGTAGCTAGACGAAAAGGCCGTGATAAACAGCGCTTGTAGAACAGCGCGTAGATAGCTGTGCCAGCGAGTTTTGTCCCAAAATGGTTGGAGGGCCAACGCGTTAGTTTTGACCCAGACGAAGATAAGCACCAATAAGCTGTTGGCTATGGGCCAAACTAACCAAGCTGGCGTGATCGGTGGGACAAGCCAAGGGGCCTGTTGGGGCAGAACTAAATTCCAAGGATGGAAAATAGCTACCAAGATTGAGAAAAGAAGAGAGACGAAAAAAGTCGTCGCACACCAGCGCCACATGATCATATCCCTGATCGTGTAATTCATTTTACTGCTCCTTGCGGTTTATATGTTATGTAATGAAACATCCTTGTTCAGAGTAATCTGACTATTTAAGGTTTACGACCCAATATACTATGATTAGCCAAATTTGTCAATTGAAAAAGCCGGGGTATTTTGATAGAATTAAGACATTATGATTGCTTATCTAAAGGGGACAGTTATTAAAAAGCTTGATAAATCCATAATTCTTATAATTGGGGGTATTGGTTATGAGGTTTTTTTAAGTCGGCAAAATTTGGATAATATCAAAATAGATGAGGAAAGAGATTTTTTTGTGCATTCTTATATCAAAGAAGATTTGTTTGATTTATATGGCTTTCCTTCTTGGGAGGAATTGAATTTTTTTAAAAAACTAATTGCTGTATCAGGTGTTGGTCCCAAGAGTGCTCTAAACGTTTTGGCGCTAGCCACAGTAGATGAATTAAAGCGAGCCATTACTAGCGGGGATTCTTCGCTTTTGCAACAGGTTTCGGGCATTGGTAAAAAAACCGCCGAGCGTTTGGTAGTAGAATTAAAAGAAAAATTTATCAGGGATTTATCAGAGGCCGGTTTAAAAATAGATGGAAATAATCAAGTGATTGAAGCGTTGGTTTCTTTGGGTTATAAACAAATAGAAGCTCAAGAAACTATTAAGCATTTGCCAGTCGAAGAGAACGATTTGGCCACCAAGATTAAACAAGCGCTCCAGTTAATTAATAAAAAATGAAATTAGTTTTAGATTATAAGCAGTATGATGATTTTTTAAAAGCCAGATTTGTTTCTGGCAATTTTTTGCAGTCTAGTCTTTGGGAGGATTTTTTAAGTCGGCAAGGTTTAAAATTTTGGCGGGCGACGGTTTTAGAACAAGAAAAAAATATTGCCACCGGTCTTTTTTATGAAAAGAAATTACCTTTTAGTCGGGCCTATCTTTATGCTCCCAAGGGGCCGATTGTTGACTTGGGTATTTCTCAGACCGAGCAAAGGGAAGCACTAGAATTAATATTATCCAAAGCCAGAGATATTAGTATAGACACTAAAAAGCAAGAAGAGATATTTTTTAAGTTGGAATTAGAAAGCAGTAGCGGGCTTTTGAAAAATATAAAAAAATCAAAAGATATTCAGCCTCGCGACACCTGGGTTTTGGATTTGGATAAAGAGCAAAAAGATTTACTGGCCGTCATGCATCCAAAGACTAGATATAATATTGCCCTGGCTAATAAAAAAGGTGTCAAGGTCAGATTTTCTAAAAAAGAGGCAGACCTAAAATATTTTTTTCGTTTAAATAAAAAAACAGCTAGCCGCAATCAAATAACCACCCATCCGGATGATTATTATCAAAAATTATTTCAAGTACTAGTGGATAAAGATGCGGGAGAATTGGCTCTAGCGGAAATTGACGGGCAAATAGTCGCGGCCAATATATTGATTTATTTTGGCCAGTCGGCCACTTATTTACACGGCGCTTCTGATTATGCTTTTAGACAATATATGGCCCCACAACTTTTGCAGTGGGAAAGTATCAAGCGGGCCCATAGTTTGGGAAAAAAGATTTATGATTTTTGGGGCATTGCACCCCAAGATGGTAGCAAGCCCAACTGGGAAGGCTTTAGTCGTTTTAAAAAATCTTTTGGCGGACGAGCCATTTATTCTCCGGGAGCCCATGATTTGATTTATGATTCTTTTTGGTATACTCTCTATAATCTAAACACCAAAGTAAAATCTTTATTAAAAAAATAATATAGCCATGATCAAAAAAGTCCTTATTTCAGCTGCTGGACGCGGCAGTCGGATGCTAGATTTATCCAAAGATAAGCCCAAGCATTTAATCGAAGCCAACGGTCGGCCGTTTTTGTATTATGTACTTAGTAATTTACAGGCTGCTGGTTTTGAAGAAATGATTATGGTAGTGGGTTACAAAAAAGAATTCATGGAGAATTTTTTGAAAACATATAAAAATGATTTTAAAATTACCTTAGTTAATCAGTTTGATATCTTAGGGGAAGATCGTTATGGTACGGCTTGCCCCCTAGAGTGTGCCAAAGATTTGTTAAAGGGAGAAAGTTTTTTGGCAATCTATGGTGACAATTTGTATGCCGTGGGTGATTTGAAAAGATTTAATATTGAAGACGACTATTCATATATAGCCGGCCTGCCCCATAATCATCCAGAAAATTATGGCGTTTTAGCAGTTGATAAAAATGGTTTTCTGGAAAGAGTGGTTGAAAAGCCAACTCATCCGATTGGTAACCTTATTAATACTGGTCTTTATAAATTTACGCCAGAAGTTTTTAAATATTTAGACAAGATTGATATTTCTCCACGTGGTGAATATGAGCTGACCGATGTGATAAATCTTTTGGCGTCTCAAGGAAAGGTCAAGGCCCTAGATCTTCAAGATATTTGGTTGGATTTTGGTCGGCCGGAAGACATCAAAAAAGTAGAAGATTATTTAAACAGTCAGCCAAGTAAATAAAATGGTTAAGCGGATTTTGAAAAAATTTTTGGGAAGAAAGCTGTTGTTATTTTATCATTTGATTTTGGCCAAGCTGGCAGTTTTTTATTATCAAAAGCCCTCAGAGAAATTGTTAGTGATAGGAGTAACCGGTACCAATGGGAAAACGGCTACCGTAAATTTTGTGTCACAGTTTTTGGACAGCTTGGGACAAAAAAATGGCTTGGCTTCCACGGTCAATTTTAAAGTAGACGACAGACAGTGGCTCAACAAAAAGAAAATGACTATGTTGGGGCGTTTTCAAACGCAAAAACTTTTGGCTGATATGGTCAAATCTGGTTGTCGGTACGCAGTGATTGAAACATCGTCTCAGGGAGTAGAACAATTTAGACACATTGGTATCAATTATGATTTACTGATTTTTACCAATCTTACACCCGAGCATATTGAAGCACACGGCAGTTTTGAAAATTATCGGATGTATAAAGAAAAATTATTTGAGCATTTGGTCCAGAGCCATATAAAAACTATCAGTGGCCAGAAGATAAAAAAAATAATTGTCTCCAACGCTGATGACATAGAAACAGAGCGCTTAAGAAAAATACCAGTCGATAAGTTTGTTACTTATTCCATTGATCAGTCAGCTGATTTTCAGGCTACGGAGCTACAACTAGACAATGGAGTGACTTTTTCTGTTCATAATCAAAAAATAAAAACTAGCCTGATCGGTCGCTTTAATGTTTACAATGTTTTATCAGCCTTGGTTGCTGTAGTAACCTTGGGCTTTGATTTAAAAGTTTTATCTCAAACTAAACTTAGAGGTGTGCCCGGTCGTCAAGAATGGATTGATCAGGGTCAAGATTTTAAGGTGTTAATAGATTATGCTCCGGAGCCAGTGGGTTTAGAGCAACTTTATAAAACTTTGGAAAGGATAGAAAAGAATCGATTAATTCATGTTTTGGGTTCTTGTGGTGGTGGCCGAGACAAGGCTCGCCAGCCCATCATGGGGCAAATGGCCGGACAAAGGGCCGATATAGTAATAGTCACCAATGAAGACCCCTACGATGATGATCCATTGGCTATTATTGATAATGTGGCCTCAGGAGCTATTAAAGCCGGCAAAACATTGGGTAAAAACCTTTTTAAGGTAAATGATCGATCAGGGGCTATTGGTCGAGCTATAGCTTTGGCTACTAAAAATGATTTGATTTTGATCACCGGTAAAGGAGCAGAACAGTTTATTTGTGGACCCAATGGTCAAATGATGCCCCACGATGATAGGCTGGTTGTTCAGAAAGTTCTCAAAAACCTAATAAAATCTAGAAAATAGGCGATTTTTGGGTTTAAAAATGTGGCTTCTGTGGATAAACTGTAGGTAAATGGCTCTAGGTGTGCATAGAAAACCTTTATTTTTAAGGGAAAATAAACAATTTGACAAAAAATTCCATTTGTATATAGAGACAATTTAGCTAAAATTAGCTATTTTTTGTTTTAAAAGCAACAGATTTATCAATTTTTGGTCAATACCCTTGACAATGCTGTTCAAATTTGATAATATTGGGCTATGAAATTTTTGGCCCCAAGCCTATTTTAAATAAAAATAAATATAATAACTGACCCGAAAATAGGGTGAGTTTATTTTTTGTGCCCACAATCTATCTTTAGATAATAAAGCCCCAAACAGGAGGCTAATTAAATAATATAATTAGCACTATTTATGCCCCAAGTGAAAACTCCGACTCGCAAATATTTTACCACCCTGCGAGAAGCTATACCTCTAACAGATTTGGTCGAAATCCAAAAAAAGTCCTATCATTGGTTTTTTGAAGAGGGACTCAAAGAACTTTTTGATGAGATTTCACCGATCACAGATTTTATCGGTCGCGATCTTCAGCTTTCTTTTGAAGATTATTATTTGGACGAACCAAAGTTTGATGAAACTCAGGCCAAAAATAAGAATATTTCTTATGAAGCGCCGCTTAGAGTCAATGTCAGATTAGTAAATAAAAGAACCAACGAAGTCAAGGAACAAGAAATATACCTTGGCGATTTTCCATTGATGACTGAAAGAGGAACTTTTATTATAAACGGAGTAGAGCGTGTTGTGGTTTCTCAGCTGATTAGATCAGCCGGTGTGTTTTTTACTTCGCAAGTTTTAAGAGGTAGAAAATATTATGGTGCCAAGATTATACCAAATCGCGGTGCCTGGCTTGAAATAGAAACGGATGTTAATGGCATTATTTATGTAAAGATTGATCGTAAAAGAAAGGTACCAGTCACTGCGCTGCTTCGCGCCTTTGGTTATTTTACTGATGAGGAAATAAAAAGTTTATTTAAAGACGTTGATACTCATCCAGAAGTAAAATTTATCGGTCGCACTTTGGAAAAAGATATTTCTAGCAATGAAGCGGAGGGTTTAAAAGAAATTTACCGTCGTATTCGTCCAGGAGATTTGGCCACTACTGACAATGCTCGAAGTCTTATTCATTCTATGTTTTTTGATTTTGATCGTTATGATTTTGGTCGGGTGGGTAGATATAAAATAAATGCTCGTTTTAGTTTAGATATACCCAATAGTAAAGAGACCAGAGTTTTGCGCAAAGAAGATTTGATTTTAGTGGTTAAAGAAATTATCAAATTGAATCTTTCTCAACAAGAAGCCGATGATATCGATCACTTGGGTAATCGTCGGGTGCGCGCCATTGGTGAATTGGTTCAAAATAGATTTCGTATTGGTTTGGCTCGTATGGAAAGAATTATTAAAGACCGTATGAGTACTTTGGATATGCATAGTATTAATCCAAATCAACTTATAAACTCTCGGCCAGTGATTGGTGTGGTCAAAGAATTTTTTATGAGCTCACAGCTTTCCCAATTCATGGATCAGGTTAATCCTTTGGCTGAGCTTGAACACAAGCGACGTCTATCAGCCATGGGACCAGGTGGCTTGTCTCGAGAAAGAGCTGGCTTTGAAGTGCGTGATGTCCATCGCACTCACTATGGCCGTATTTGCCCGATTGCCACTCCCGAAGGACCAAACATTGGTCTAGTTGGCCATTTAGCTTCTTACGCTCGGGTCAATGATTTTGGTTTTATTGAAACACCTTATCGTATTGTTTTGCATGATATAGACAATGATCCCAAAATTACTACTGGTCAAATTGCTAGAAAAGACATTAAAACTCCCGATGGTAAAAAATTGATTATTGCTTCAGGGCAGACCATTAGCGCCACTCAAGCTAAAGAATTAGCCAAGTATAAAGAAATTGAAATTGTGGCTATTAAACCGGTGGTGACCAATGAAATTAGATATGTCGACGCCTTTGAAGAAGAAAAGTACAATACGGCGGCCGCCACTACACCAATTGATGAAAAGGGGTATTTTATTAATGATTTTGCGGAAATCAGAATTCATGGCAATCCGACTTTTGACAGAGTAGAAAAAATTGATTTTATGGATGTGGCTCCCAATCAGATTATTTCTATTGCCACCTCTATGATTCCTTTTTTGGAGCACGACGATGCTGTCCGCGCTTTGATGGGAACAAACATGCAAAGACAAGCAGTCTCTGTGATTAGACCACAAGCACCGATTGTTGGTACTGGTATTGAGGCCAAGGCTGCCATTGACAGTGGCCAGGTGGTAGTAGCCAAGGAAGATGGTGAGGTTACCTATGTAGATAGTCGCCGCATTGAAGTAACTAATAAGAAAAAAGAAACCATTATTTATCATTTGAATAAATTTGCTAGGTCCAATACTTCTACTAGTATGAATCAACATCCGATAGTAGATAAGGATGAGAAAGTCAAAAAGGGTACAGCTTTAGCTGATGGTGCCGCCACTGATCAAGGAGAATTGGCTTTGGGACAAAATATGTTGGTAGCCTATATGACTTGGGATGGTGGAAATTATGAAGACGCTATTTTGATATCAGAGCGGGTAGTAAAAAATGATAATTATACTTCTGTTAGTATTGAAGATTATTCTATTGATATTCGCGATACTAAACTTGGTCCAGAGGTTTTGACGCGGGACATACCAAATGTTTCGGAAGAAAAATTAAAAGACTTAGACCGAGAGGGAATCGTGCGTATTGGTGCCAATGTTTCCTCTGGCGATATATTGGTTGGTAAAATTACTCCCAAAGGAGAAACCGAATTGTCGGCTGAAGAAAAATTATTGCGGGCTATTTTTGGTGAGAAAGCCAAAGATGTTCGCGATACCTCTCTTTATTTAAAACACGGCGAAAGAGGAAAAGTAATTGGTGTCAAAGTATTTTCTCGTGATAAAGGTGATAAATTACCAGCGGGAGTAATCAAAACAATTCAAATTACAGTTGCCCAACTTAGAAAAATTCAAGTTGGTGATAAAATGGCTGGTCGCCACGGTAACAAAGGCGTTATTTCCAGAGTGGTGCCAGCAGAAGATATGCCATTTTTGGAAGACGGTACGCCAGTAGATATTATTTTGAATCCATTGGGTGTTATTTCTCGTATGAACCTCGGACAGCTTTTGGAGACTCATTTGGGATTAGCGGCCAGAACTTTAAATTATAAAGTAGCTAGCCCCCCCTTAAATGGTGTAGATGAAAAAATAATTAGAGATGAACTCAAAAGAGCTGGTTGGCCAGAAGACGGTAAGTTGCAGCTTTTTGACGGTCGTACCGGTAAGCCATTTGATAATAAAACCACAGTGGGCGTGGCCTATATGTTGAAATTGAATCACTTAGTCGAAGATAAGATTCATCAGAGATCCATTGGTCCTTATTCTTTGGTTACTCAGCAACCGCTCGGTGGCAAAGCTCAATTTGGTGGCCAGCGTTTTGGAGAAATGGAAGTTTGGGCTCTCGAAGCTTATGGTGCTGCCAATACTTTGCAGGAAATGATCACTATCAAATCTGATGATGTGCCGGGTAGAGCCAAGGCTTATGAAGCTATTATCAAAGGCGAACCTATTAATCGATTAAATATTCCCGAATCATTTAATGTGCTGGTCAGAGAGCTCAAGGGCTTGGCTTTGGATGTCGAATTGATCGGTAAAAGAGAAACTGAAATCGAAGATATTGACAGAAGGACCAGGGAAGACCTAGCTGAACAAGCGTCGACAGTAGCCGATGCCAGCTCTGATAATTTGTCAGTTGAGGATTCTAAAGAATAATTTTTGATCATATAAAATTATAAAAATATATGCCTACTCCTTCATCAACAAAAACCACTTTTATGGCCAGAGAAAAGACTACTGTTTTGGAATTTGACGCTATAAAATTGCGATTAGCTTCCTCTGACGATATTCATAGATGGTCACATGGGGAAATTTTGAAACCAGAAACCATCAACTATCGTACTCAGAAACCAGAAAAAGATGGTTTGTTTTGCGAAAGAATATTTGGTCCAACTAAAGATTGGGAATGTTATTGTGGTAAGTATAAAAGAATTCGTTATAAAGGTATTACTTGCGATAAATGCGGTGTGGAAGTAACCAGAGCCGCTGTTCGTAGAGAAAGGATGGGACATATTGATCTAGCCGCACCCGTTTCTCATATTTGGTTTTTGCGTGGTATTCCTTCTAAAATCGGCTTGGTTTTAGATCTGAGCATCCAGGCGCTTGAAAAAGTAATTTACTTTGCTAGTTTTATCGTTACTCAGGTTGATGAAGAAGCTCGTAAAGAAACCATTGAACAGATTAAAAATGAGTTAAAGAGTAAACGCAAGCAAATTGATAATGAGTTTAATCAAAGAAATCAAGAATTAAATAACAATAAAGTTAAATTACTGGCTGAGGGTAAGGAAAAGGAAAAAATCAATAAGCAAATTGAACAGGATTTGATGAATTTGAATGTTGCTAAAATTGATAAAATAAAAACTTTAGAAGAAGCGGCCGAGACTGCTCTAAAAGAATTGCGAGAATTAAAACTTTTGCAGATTATTTCTGAAACTAAATATCAAGAATTGGCTTTGCGTTATGGACATGTTTTTGAAGCTGGTATTGGTGCCGAAGCTGTCCGAGACTTGCTTAAGAAAGTTAATTTAAAAGAGCTATACGAAGCTTTGGAAGAAGAAATTGGTGATTCCATTGCCTCCAAGAGAAAAAAATTGATTAGACGCTCCCGATTAATCAAGAGTTTAATGGTCAATGGTATTCGTCCGGAATGGATGATCTTGACCGTTGTACCAGTAATCCCACCCGATCTTCGTCCCATGGTCCAACTTGATGGAGGGCGCTTCGCTTCTTCTGATTTAAATGATCTTTATCGTCGCGTTATTAATCGTAATAATCGTTTAAAGAGATTAAAAGATTTAAATGCTCCAGAAGTTATTCAGCGCAATGAAAAAAGAATGTTACAAGAAGCGATTGATGCTTTAATTGATAACAATGCTCGTCAAGGAAAAACCGTTACGGCTTCTACTGGGCAAAAACGCTCTTTAAAGAGCATTGCCGATATGCTCAAAGGTAAGCAGGGTCGTTTTAGACAGAACTTACTAGGCAAACGCGTGGATTATTCTGGTCGTTCAGTTATAGTAGTGGGGCCTCATCTTAAAATTTATCAGTGTGGTTTGCCCAAGACCATGGCTTTGGAATTGTTTAGACCCTTTGTCATTTCTCAACTGATCAAACGGGAGTTTGTCCATAATGTTAGAAGCGCCAATCGTTTTATTGAAGCCGGTCATCCCGAAGTGTGGGCCATTTTGGAAGAAGTAATCGCCGGAGCCAATGTTATGTTAAATCGTGCACCGACTTTACATCGTCTTGGTATCCAAGCTTTTCAACCAACTCTGATTGAGGGTAAGGCTATTCAACTTCATCCCCTAGTCTGCTCAGCTTTTAACGCTGATTTTGATGGTGACCAAATGGCTGTCCACGTGCCGTTAACCGAAGAAGCCAAAGAAGAGGCTAGAACCATTATGCTTTCCTCTAACAATTTGTTAAAACCAGCCACCGGTGATCCAGTCGCTGTACCTAACCAAGATATTGTTTGGGGTGGATATTATCTGACTTATATTTCTCCGGAAGCCAAGGCCAAAAAAGCCTTTGGTGATGAAGATGAAGCAGAAAAAGCTTTTGTCTTGGGAGTAATTTCTTTACAGGAACCTATTAAGGCTAGGGTAGCTCGAGCTAAGAATCAGATTTTAGACACCAGTGTTGGTCGTATTTTGTTTAATAAGATTTTACCTGAGGAAATGACTTATGTGAACAAAACATTAGACAAAAAAGGTTTAAAAAATATTGTGGCCTTGGCTTTTAGAACTTTGTCTCACGATAAAACAGTGGCCTTACTGGATGATATTAAAGATATTGCTTTTAAATATATTACTACCTCTGGTTCTTCTTGGGGCATGGATGATATTCCAAAATTGCCAGAGAAAAAAGAATTGATTAAAGAGGGCGAAAAGAGAGTAGAAGAAATTAAGGAACAATATAATCAGGGTCTTTTAACCAACAATGAAAGGTATATTAAGGTAATTGAGGTTTGGAATGAAATCAAAAACAGGATTTATGATAAATCTCAAGGCACCTTTACTTCTAAAAATTCAGTGGCCAGTATTATTGAGTCCGGTGCTCGCGGTTCTTGGTCACAGATGATTCAGATTATGGGTATGAAAGGATTGGTTATCAATCCGGCTGGTGATATTATCGAATTGCCGGTTAAAGCTAATTTTCAGGAAGGTTTGGATGTTTTGGAATATTTTATTTCCACCCACGGTACTCGTAAGGGACTTTCTGATACAGCTCTTCGTACGGCCAATGCCGGGTATTTAACCAGACGTTTGGTCGATGTTTCACAAGATGTAGTGATCTTGGAAAGTGATTGTAAAGATAAAGAAGGATTGGTTATTACTAAAGCCGAAAGTAAAGACATTAATGAAACATTATCAGAAAGAGCTATTGGCCGGATAATCTTGGATGATATTATTGATCCAAAAAATAAAAAAGTATTAATCAAGAAACATACTTTAGTCACCAAAGAATTGTCGGAACAGATTGAAAAAGCCAACCCGGAACATATTAGAATTAGATCACTCTTATCTTGTAAATCTATTAGGGGTGCTTGTCAAAAATGTTATGGTTTTGATTTGGGCTTTAATGAATTGGTAAAATTGGGTACAGCTGTTGGCATAGTAGCGGCTCAAAGTATTGGCGAGCCTGGCACCCAGCTAACTATGAGAACTTTTCATACTGGTGGTGTGGCCGAAGGCGATATTACTCAAGGTTTGCCTAGGGTAGAAGAATTATTTGAAGCTCGCCAGCCCAAGAAGCAGTCAATTCTAGCGCCAATTTCTGGTCTGGTGCAAATTGATAATGACAATAAGCTGATTAGTAAGGAGCAGAGAATTATTAAGATCAAGCCGCATGAAATCAGAATTGAAGAATACATACTAGAAGATGGCATGGAACCCAAAGTAAAGGATGGCCAGGAAGTAGAAGTTGATCAGGTCATTATTATGAATAAAAAGGACAAGGTTCGTACCAAGCTGGAAGGTTTGGTTAAACTAAAGGACAAGAGAATGACCATCGTCAGTCGAGAGGGTAGCATGCAGGATGTCATTATCCCAGCTGGTTACAATCTTTGGATCAAAGATAAAGATATGGTTGAGGAAGGTCAACAAATTACTGAGGGTAGTATTGACCTTAAAGAATTGTATGCTTTGAAGGGCAAGTTGAGTGTCCAAAAATATATTATCAAAGAAATCAAACATATTTACTCTTCGCAGGGACAAAATTTAAATGACAAACATGTTGAGTTGATTGTCAAGCAGATGTTTTCTAGAATTTTAGTGAAAGATATTGGTGATACAGAGCTTTTGCCCGGAGAAGTAGTCACCTCTACCCAATTTGAAGAAGCCAACCGAGCTGTCAAAGGAGAAAAATCTACCGGAGACATTTTACTGCTAGGCATTACTAAAGCGGCCTTAACTTCAGATTCTTTCTTGTCCGCCGCTTCTTTTCAGGAGACAGCTCGCGTTTTAATTGATGCCGCTATTTCCGGAAAGGTAGATTATTTGAGAGGTCTCAAGGAGAATGTAATCATTGGTCGCAAGATTCCAGCTGGTACTGGTTTTAAGCAGAAAAAATAAAGATATTTTTAGCAAAAAAGCCCCCCAAAAGGGGGCTTTTTCTATTTTGTTAGGGATTTATTTTTCTAGATAAATATGATAAAATATAGATAGATTATTATTTTTTAAACTAATGTCTAGACGAAAAACTAGTGTTAATTATCAGGAGGAAGAGTCCTTGGGACTCAAGCCAGAAACTAAACGCGCTATTTTTGTTATATTGTTATTTACCTTGGCTGCTTTAAGCGTTTTGTCTATATTTGATATGGCTGGATCTTTTGGCCGAGTTTTAAATTTCGCTCTCGCCTATATTTTTGGTTGGGGCATTTGGTTATTTATTTTGATTTTATTATGGTTGGTTTATATTTTGATGAAGAGTGGCATTTATGGAGTACGATTTGTTACTTATATTGGGCTATCCTTAATTTTATTATCATTTTCTGGTATTTTACATTTTTTTGTGCTGGATTTTAATTTAGAAGAAATTACCGCTGCTGGCAAAGGCGGCGGAGCCATTGGGTATTTTATTAGCGAAGCGGGGGTAAGTGCTCTGGGAGTTGGTGGATCGCTAGTGATACTTTTGGCCATATTATTTATTGGGGTATTCTTGGGTTTTAATACTTCTTTTTCCGCTTTGTTAGATAAAGCTAAAACTTTGGGTATTATTAAAGAAAAATTTTTACCAGACAAAGGCACAGACGGAGAAGACGAGAATACGGAGGAGGAAAATGAATTTCAAACGGAGGATATTATTGAAGAAGATCAGATAGAAGAGCCAGTTGAAGAAGGTGGTCAAGAACCAGCCGGAGAAATAGCCTTGGCCGAGGGTAGTGTTGAGGAGGAAGAGCAAGTTATACCGGTTAAAAAAGTCAGAAAAAAAATAGTTGTGCCAATAGAGCTGCTTTCTAAATCAACTAGCAAACCAGACTCGGGCGATGTCAATGCTAACATGAATAAAATTCAAAAGACTTTTGAAAATTTTGGCATTGATGTTACTATGGCCGAGGTCAATGTTGGTCCGACCGTTACGCAATATACTTTGCGACCAGCCGAGGGCGTCAGATTGTCTCAAATGTTGACTTTGCAAAATGATTTAGCCCTGGCTTTGGCTGCTCATCCCCTACGCATGGAAGCACCGATTCCAGGTAAATCATTGGTGGGCGTAGAAGTACCAAATCAATCTGTTTCCACAGTTAAACTAAGAGAAATATTAGAAAGTGCTACTTATAAAAAGAGAAAAAATAATTTGTATTTATCCTTAGGTAAAGATGTAGCGGGAAATGCCATTATGGCGAACTTAGCGACGATGCCCCATCTTTTAATTGCTGGAGCAACTGGTAGCGGTAAATCGGTTTGTATTAATAATGTTATTTTGAGTTTGATTTATGAAAACTCGCCAGATGAATTGAAATTTATTTTAATTGATCCCAAACGCGTAGAACTTTCTTCTTATAATGATATTCCACATTTGTTAGCCCCGGTGATAAATGATACTGATAAAGCTATCAATGCCTTGCGTTGGGTAGTAAATGAGATGCATGGCCGATACAAATTGTTGCAAGCGGCTGGCAAAAGAAATATTGAGGCGTATAATAAGGCGGTGATTGTTAATAAAATTCCTTATATTGTGGTCATTGTTGATGAATTTGCCGCTCTGATGTCTTTGGCTTCTAAAGAAATAGAAGCGGCTGTAGTATCTTTAGCTCAAATGGCTCGCGCCGTAGGTATTCATTTGGTTTTAGCCACCCAGAGACCATCGGTTGATGTGATTACGGGACTTATTAAAGCTAACATTACTTCTCGCATTGCCTTTGCTGTCGCTTCCTCTATGGATTCTCGCACCATTATTGATACTTCAGGGGCAGAAAAATTATTAGGCAAAGGAGATATGTTGTTTATGACCGCCGAAGTTTCCAAACCGCGTCGTATCCAAGGTGCCTATGTATCGGATGAGGAAATAACAGCTGTTGTAGATTTTCTAAAAAGTAAAGCGGAACCAGAATATAATAGTAATGTTACAGAAAGGGCTAGCGGGCCAGTGGCTGGCTTTGGTGGCGGCGGAGATTTTGATGATGCCTTGACTCAAGAGGCCAAGGAAGTAGTGATCAAGGCTGGTAAAGCTTCAGCTACACTACTGCAAAGAAGACTAAGAGTTGGCTATGCCCGAGCTGCTCGGCTATTAGATATTTTGGAAGAAATGGGAGTAGTCAGTGCTGCTGACGGGTCTAAACCTCGGGAAGTATTAATTTCTCAGGGGGATTTAGAAGAAAATTTTTCTTCCGTCTTAGATGAGGAAGAGATATCGGACGAAACTGACGAAGAAGACGATAAGGATGAGCAGCCCCGCTTTTAATTAAAGTTAATATGGCAAGTTTTAAACAAAAGAAGATTAGCCGATCACAAACTCTGGCTGATAAACTAAGACAATCTAGATTGGAACAAAATAAGACTTTGGCTGAAGCAGAGGCTGTTACCGGGATTCAAACCAAATATCTAGAAATATTAGAAGAAGGAAATTATCAGAAGTTACCAGGCAATATCTACGCCAAGGCTTGGCTTAGACTTTATGCTAATTTTTTGGGTTTACAAGCCAATGAATTGTTAGTTGATTATAAAATAGAAAAATCAATTAGTGACAGATTAGTTAAAGTAGATGTTCCCCAAGAGAAAAATAATAATATTTTTGCTTATAGAATATTAAAGCCACGAGTTTTAAAATCTTTAGGCATTGGCTTGCTGATTGTTGCTCTATTTGCTTATTTGGGTTGGGAGGTTAATAATATAATTTCTCCGCCAGAGGTATTAATCTTTGAACCAACTAGTAATTTTAAGACCACCGATTCTAGTGTGGTTATCAAAGGTCAAACCAAACCAGAGGTGCAGTTGACTATTAATAATGAATTGGTATTATTGGATGAGGCAGGCTATTTTAGCCAGGAAGTAAATTTATTGAATGGGCTAAATAATTTAGAAATAAGTGCCAAAAAGAAACACAGTCGAATTCGAACCATAGAAATAGTAATTTTAAGAGAGTCATTAGAATAATTAATAACATAATTAAGGCAAGCATAAACAGGCGGTTTGCTATTTAAGAAAGGATTATACATATGGTTAAGAAAACCAAAGAAGATTTTGATCCAGCTACCAGGAGTGCCATTGAGGAGATTAGGACGCGTTTTGGCGAGGGCGCTATTATGAATTTAGGCGACGCTAAAGCTATGAATGTAGAAGCAGTTAGTACAGGCTGTTTATCTTTAGATATTGCCTTGGGTGTGGGTGGTGTACCGCGTGGTCGGATTATTGAAATTTATGGACCAGAAGCCTCTGGTAAAACTACTTTGGCCCAACACATTGTGGCGGAAGTACAAAGGGGTGGCGGTACAGCAGCTTTTGTGGATGCTGAGCATGCTCTAGATCCTGATTATGCCAAAAAAATTGGTGTAGACATTGATCATCTACTTATCTCTCAACCAGACACTGGTGAACAAGCTTTAGAGATTGTGGAGGCTTTAGTACGTAGCGGCGGAGTGGACGTGATAGTCATTGACTCAGTTGCTGCCTTGGTGCCCAAAGCAGAAATTGAGGGAGAAATGGGTGATTCTCATATGGGACTGCAAGCTAGACTGATGAGCCAAGCCCTTAGAAAATTAGCTGGTATTGTACACAAGAGCAAAACAATGGTGATTTTTATCAATCAGATTCGCATGAAAATCGGAGTGTTTTTTGGCAATCCAGAGACTACTACTGGTGGTAATGCTTTAAAATTTTATGCTTCGGTCAGAATTGAAGTCAGACGATCAGCCCAGATCAAGCAAGGAGAAAAAATTATTGGTAATCAGGTTAAAGCTAAGGTTGTAAAAAATAAAGTAGCAGCTCCTTTTAAAGGCACTAGCTTTGATATCATGTATAATGAGGGCATTTCAGTCTCAGGCGATCTTTTGGATACTGGTTTGGCCTTGGGGGTAATCACCAAATCGGGTAACTCCTATAATTATGGAGATATGAAATTGGGAGTTGGTCGAGAAAACGCCAAAGCATTTTTGCGCGCTGATAAAACATTAATGGGTGAACTTCGACAAAATATTTGGAAACAATACCGCTCTTCTGAGGAATTATAAATAACATTAGATTATGAGAAAAGACTGGTCAATGACCAGTCTTTTTTTCTTTGGGGGTGTTCTTGTTTTGTAGTATAAAATGTGCCAAGGCTTTGGCCAGTTCAAAGCGGATGCTATTACAGTTGTCTCCATCACCACAGGCCAAAGAATGTCTGCCCATACCAACGCCAGATAAACATGTACCGTCGTCTTTGGCAAGCATTGTAGCTAACCGAAGGGCTTGTTTATGAGTTTTGACTCGGTAGCGACACGCATCGGGACTGTATCCAGAATTTTTACATTTTTTGCCCTTACATTTGTGGTCAGGCAAGTAGCTTTTCCCTGGTTCGAGTTTTAGCCATTTTTGGCAGTCGGAGCAAAGACCCTCCTCGGTCAAAAATGTCTTTTCGGCCAGCTCTAGCATGCTTCTATTCATGGTCTTCCTCTTTCTTTTATTTGGATTGATAAGGACTATTTAATTAGGTAACTTTAGTACAGACCTAGGGTTGTGTCAATTGTTATTTTTTATTACTCTCAGTCTTGCTAGGGGCGGTTTTTATTAGTATAATTTGAATATGTCAACAGCTAATAAAATATTTACCAATACTCTTTGGCAGGTTGTCATTAGAATCGTCAATGTTTTTATTGGCGTTTTTTCTTTGGCCTTGGTCACCCGCATGCTGGGTCAAGTTGGTTTTGGATATTATACTACTATCTTTGCCTTTGTTCAGATTTTTGCTATTTTGGCTGATTTGGGATTGTACATGGCTATGCTGAGGGAAATTTCATCTGCCAAAGATAAGGAGAGTGAAAATAAAATTATCAATAATATTTTTACTATTCGGATCTTGTCTTCTTTTTTGATGTTGGTGTTGATTGTGGTGGCCATTCAGTTTTTTCCTTATGATAAAGTAGTTAAAACTGGCGTTATATTTTTTATGGGTACTTTCTTTTTTCAGACTTTGATTACTACTTTAACAGCGGTATTTTCCAAATATTTGGATATGGCCAAAGTAGCCTTGGTAGATTTCGCGAATAAAATATTATATGCTGGATTTTTGCTTTACCTTTTTGTTTATGGGTTTTCTTTAAAGGCTATACTGTTAGGAAATAGTTTTACTATGGCCGTTTCTTTTATTTTATTATTATTATTTTTTAAGCGCTACGGACGTTTATCTTTGTCTTGGGATTTTGGTTATTGGAAAATAGTTTTTAAACGTTCTTGGCCATTGGCTATTACGGTAGTTTTAAACTTATTATATTTTAAAGCCGACACCTTGGTTTTATCTGTTTATCGTCCACCAGCCGAAGTTGGCCTCTATGGTGCCCCTTATCGAGTATTAGAAGTGATGGCTACCTTTCCCCATATGTTTATGTCTTTAATTTTGCCCATTTTTACTGCTCATTGGATAGCTAAAAAGAGTCAAGAGTTAAAGCAAAGTTTCCAGTATAATTTTGATTTTTTCAGCATTTTATCAGTGGCTATGTTATTTAGCATCTGGTTAGTCAGTCGCCCGTTGATGATCAAATTGGCCGGTCCAGACTTTGCTCTTTCCGGGCCAATTTTGGATATTTTAATTGTCGCGACAGTCGGTATATTTTTTGGGACATTGTTTATATATATGGTTGTAGCTATTGATGCCCAAAAGCAAATGATTAAATATTTTTTCTTCGCAGCTGTGATAGCTCTCGTTGGTTATTTTATTTTTATACCAATTTATTCTTACTGGGGTGCGGCTTATATGACGTTGTTTGTAGAGTGGCTAATAACTTTTTTTGCTTGGCGAGTTGTTTACAAAAACACTTCTTTGAGAGTAAATTTAAAAGTGTTTTATAAAAGTTTACTGGCCGGAGCAATAGCTTTTTTCGTAGCCAAGATGTTTGGTGCTTATAATATAATTTTTGTTCTCTTGGTGTCCTGGCTTTTATATCTAGTCGTTTTAGCATTACTAAAAACGGTCAGTCGTGCACAACTTAAAAATATATTTTTAGCTAAATAACAAAACAAACATATGATAAACATTTTTTTCTTACTGTTTTTAATAATTTTTATAATGGTGGCTTATCGCAATTTATTGTGGGGTATTGGGGCGATCATAGTGCTTTTGCCTACTTATCTTTGGCGTTTTGAATTTATTATTTTTCCCACTAGTTTCTTGGAATTAATGATTATCGCTCTTTTTGTAATTTGGCTGGTTAAAGATAAAAGATATTCTCAAATAAATTTTTCTTTAAATAAAAAAACCAACAATGCTTTATCTGGGCCCCTCCAATATTTACTAGGGCTGTGGTTGATAGTCAGTGTCTTGGCTCTTTTGACTAATTTTACTTGGGGATCTCTGGGCCTATGGCGAGCTTATTTTTTAGAACCCATGATGTTCTTGTTAGTTTTTGTTTACTCCGTTAAAGGTATAAGGGATTTAAAATTTATTATTGTTTGTTTGATGATGCTTTTGTTGTGGCTATTTGAAATTGCCATGTATCAAAATTTTACTAATTATAATTATCTCTTAGCTTATAATTTTCCCCATATTAAGCGTCTGACTGGCCCATTCCTTTATCCCAATGCTCTTAGTCTCTTAACAGCTCCGCTGGCAGCTTTATTTTCTGGTTTATGGATTTATAGTAAAGATAAGCTTCAAAATATTCATTATCTAGTTTTGGCTATCATGGGTGTGGTTTTAGCTGTTTTGTCAGTTAGTCAGGGGGCTATTTTAGCTATTGGGATATCTTTATTTTTATGTCTAATTTTAGCTAAAAAATGGTATAAATATGGGATAGCTATTTTATTGGTTCTAGCTTTGGGTGTTTTACTGATAGTATCGACTCTAGATTTTAATCCGCGTTTAAATTTACAATCCAGCTCTTTAGATATTCGTTTTAATCAATGGCAAGAAACCAGAACTATGTTATCTGATAATTTTGTCTTGGGTTCTGGTTTGGCTGGTTATCAGAACGCTTTAAAGCCCTACCATCAGACAGATTGGTTAGAAATTTTCCTCTATCCCCATAATATATTTTTAAATTTTTGGACGGAATTAGGAATAATGGGGCTGGGAATTTTTATTTCTCTACTGGTCTATCTGGGCTGTCTGCTTAAAAAAATATTTAAATATAATTATAGTTTATTTTGGCCACTGACTCTGATGTGGAGTACCTGGTTAATACATGGCTTGGTGGATGTCCCTTATTTTAAAAATGATTTGGCGGTATTATTTTTTATAATGTTAGGTTTTACTTTTTTAGTATCTACTTATAAGAAAGATGTTAAAATTTAGTAAATTATTATACCCCTCCGGCTTGATTTTAATCTTAGTTAATCTTACTCCCATTATTGGGCTATTATTTTGGGATTGGGATGTTTTTACTATTATTATTTTATATTGGATGGAGTCAGCGGTAGTGGGGTTTTTCAATATTTTGAAAATGCAAAGGATAAACAATTATGTCTTTTCTCCAGCCCTGCCACTTTTTATTGTGCATTATTCTATTTTTATGTTTGTTCATTTATTTTTTATTTTGCAATTTTTTAAACCAGACTTAGGAAGTGCCATCGAACAATTTGGAGCATTTAAAATAGTTTTTAAATATTTGGAAGGATTGCTTATCTCTTTGGCTTTTTTATTTTTAAGTCACGGCTTATCTTTTATTTTTAATTTTATAAAAAAAGAGGAATATAAAAATAGCAGTCTAGTCAAGCAGATATTTTTTCCTTATCAGAGAATTATTATCATGCAGATAGTTATTTTTTTGATTGGCAGTGGAGTCTTTTATTATGGTTATAGCCAAGATTTGTCGGCCATAGCCTTTTTGGTTATTTTGAAAATATTTTTTGATTTAGTTGGCCATATTTTTGAACACCGTAAAAATATTTTAAGTTAATTTATTTACAAAAAGCTTAAATTTTAGTATAATATAGACATGAAAAAAGTTAAAAAAGCTATAGTAGCCGTGGCTGGATCCGGTACCAGATTGTTGCCAGCCACTAAATCTATGCCTAAAGAAATGTTGCCGATAGTTGATAAACCAGCTATTCAGTGGGTAGTGGAAGAGCTAGTAGCTGGGGGTATAGAGGATATTATTTTGGTTACTAAATGGGACAAAAAGCCCCTGGAAGATCACTTTGATCATTCTTGGGCTCTAGAGAATGAATTGGCTAAGGCTGGCAAAAAAGATAAGCTAGCCGAGATTCGTAAGCTTTCCGAAATGGCCAATTTTATCTATGTTCGACAAAAGGGGCCCTATGGAAATGGTACACCAGTTTTGTCCGCTGCTAGTTTGGTAGACGATGAGCCTTTTATGTATGTTTGGGGAGATGATTTGGTTAAATCTAAGGTTTCTTTTACCAAACAAATGATCGACGAATACAATCGAACTGGTCATTTGATGATTGGCGTTCAAGAGGTGCCACGTGATCAGGTTAATCGTTATGGTATTGTTAGTTTAAAGGATAAAAAAACTATGCAATTAGACGGCATTATTGAAAAGCCAGATATCAAATCTGCCCCCTCTCGATTGGCCGATTTTGGACGCATGATACTCAATCAAGATATTATCAATGTTTTACGTAAAACAAAATTGGGTAAAGGCAAAGAACTTTGGATTGTGGACGCTATACGTGATTATATCAAAGCGGGTGGTGAATTTTATGCTAAGAAAATAGAAGACGGTCAGTGGTTGACTACCGGGGACCCTTTAAATCTTCTTAAAGCCAACTTGGAATATGCCAAAGACAGAAAAGAATTGAGGAGTTTTTTAAAAAAATATCTCCAAAATTTAAAATAATTTTTTAAACATGCTTGTAAAAAGAAAAATAAAATTATCAACCTTATGCTTATTGGTGATTTTAATAATTAACTCTGGTTTTAGTTGTAAATGGAATCCTTTTCGTTCTGATCCAGAGCTTTATGAGCCAGTCACTTTGGAATACTGGGGCGTTTGGGATACCCCAGAACAATTACAAACTTTAATTACTGATTATACTCAGTCTCATCCAACGGTTAAGGTGAATTATAGAAATTTTAGATACGAAGAATATGAAAGAAAATTGTTGGAAGCCTGGGCTGATGACAGAGGCCCTGATGTCTTTGCTATTCCTTCTACTTGGTTAAAAAGTTACAAGTCTCGTTTGGTTCCAATGCCCGATACTCACCAAATCCCGATTTATGAGCTACAAGGTACTCTTAAAAAAGAGCAAGTGACCGTATTGAAAACTTTCCGTGGTTTATCAGCCAACGAAGTAAAGAATCAATATGTTTCTGTGGTTTATGACGATGTGATAATGGATGGTCAGGTCTATGGTCTGCCCTATTATTTGGATACTTTAGCCACTTTTTATAACATTGATTTATTGACACAAGCCGGCATTGCTGAGCCAATTGATGATTTTTTTGATTTGGTCGAGCAGGCACCTCGTTTGACTAAGGTTACCGATAGTAATCGTATTATTCAGTCAGCTGTAGCCTTGGGTGGTACTCAAAATATTCCGCGTTTTTTTGATATTTTTTCTAGTATCATGCTACAAAACGGTGTAGAAGCCGACGGTAGTCACTTTGATCCTTTGGCTAGTAGGGAATCAGCTACTCGTTTGGCTCAGGCTTTTGGTTTTTATACGGATTTTTCTCGTCCTGGAAAGGCTAGCTATAGTTGGAACAGCGAAGCGGAAGATGCTTTGGAAATGTTTGCCAACGGTCGTCTAGCTTATTTTTTTGGTTATAGTTATCATGCTGACCAGCTTCGATCTAGAAATTTACAATTTGATTGGGATATTAAAAATTTTCCACAGACCCGTGGTGCCCAAGGCACCAAGTATTATGCCGACTACTGGATTAATGTAGTGGCTAAAAAATCCAAAAATACCGACGCAGCCTGGAATTTTATTCAAAGTACAGCCGCCGAAGATAAAGTAAAAATTTATTTAGAGGCCAATAAGAGGCCGACGGCTCTACGTTCTTTAATTGATGCTCAGTTGGAAGACTATGAGATAGCCACCTTTACTTCCCAAGTTTTAACGGCCAGTAATTGGTATAATGGTTACAATATAGCTTTAGCGGAAAAATATACTCGGGAAATAATTGATGATTTGGTTTCTGGAAAAATGGTTATGGATAAAGAGGGAACGGTCTTGGAATTATTTGTTAATAAAATTAATCAGACCTATGTACCACCTAGCAACTAAAATTTTGTAGGTAGGAATAGCCCTCAGTTCTTTTATCAAAATGTGGTTGACTGCCAAAACCTTAAATCATTTTTAAAAAATATTTTAAATATTATGTTTATAAAAAAAATCATCTTAGCTGTTCTATTATTTCTTCCCAGCCTAGCTCAAGCTCAGGGCGGAGTGCCGTTACCCAATCCTTTGGAAGCTGAAAGCATACCAGAGTTGGCTGGGCAAATGATTAAAGGTCTTTTAGGAGTCACCGGGGCCATTGCCTTGTTTATGTTGGTCTGGGGAGGTATAGTTTGGATGACTTCTGGGGGTAATTCCAATCGCGTAGAGCAGGGTAAAAATACTATTTTATGGGCTATATTGGGGATAGTTATTATATTTATGAGTTATATTATATTGAATTTTGTCTTTGATTTGATTGGTGGCAATGCCTAGACACTGTTGATAAAGAATTGTAAAAAAGTGATTTTTGTTTTATACTTTAATTAACATTTTATATTAGAAAGGGGGTGAAACAATGAAAAAAATACTTACTTCTTTATTGCTTTTATTACCAGTAGTAGCCAATGCTCAAACAAACCTAGAGGATTGGGGATACAATGATTTTTCAGACACTGACATTAAATTAGGATCAAGACCTCTAAGAGACACAATTGGTGGTGTAGTAAACATCATTTTGGGATTTTTAGGAATTTTGACAACTTTAATTATTCTAATGGGCGGCTTTAAGTGGATGACTTCACAAGGTAACACTGAAAAAGTTGATGAGGCTAAAAAACTTATCGGCGCTGGTGTTGTCGGTTTAGTTATCGTATTAACAGCTTACGCCGTATCTAGATTCGTATTAAGCGAATTATATTCACAAACTGTTGTTTAGTTGACCTATTTAGTCTAGACTATAGTAGGTCATTAACTAATGACCTACTAGAGCTTATACTACATGACAAAAATAGATGTTAAAAAAATTTTATAAATTATCCTTAGCTTTATTTTTATTTTTTGTGCCAGTATTTTTTGCGTCTGCTCAAGTGATTGGTCAAGATAGTTTAGCTACTGCCGCTCAAAAAGCTGGTTTTGGTGGAGAGACAGATGTTTATGTAATTATTACTCGTTTTATCAACGGTTTCCTATCCATTTTTATGATGGTTTTTTTGTATTTTATTATTGCGGCTGGTTTTACTTGGATGACTTCTGGAGGTAATGCTGAAAAGATAAATACCGCCAAAGAGACCATTAAATATTCATTGATTGGCATAGTTGTAGCTTTAACTGCTTATTCTCTGGCGCGGTATGTATTATTTGCTATGGGAGCGACCACTGGTATTGTCAGGTAAACATTATTTTGACAAATTTGCTCCCCCTAAGGGGAGTTTTTTGTTTTCTTTAAAAGATAATTTATGTGGTATAATTAATTTAATGATAGAAATTTTTAGCAAATACGGCAGTAAATTTTTAGTGGCCTTAATGGGTTTTTATGCCTGTTTGTTTTCTTGGTTAAGCTGGAAAAAATATTATAATTTTCATTATAATATTTTTGATTTAGCTATTTTTAATCAAGTTTTTTATAACACTACCCATGGTCGATGGTTTGAGATGACTTTTAATTTACATAATTATTTAGCTGATCATTTTTCACCAATTATTTTAGGGTTGCTTCCATTTTATTGGTTGTGGCAGAGTCCGCAAAATTTGTTAATAATACAAAGTATTGTTTTAGCACTGAGTGGCTGGCCGATTTATTTAATCAGCCAACAAGTTATCGGCCAGAAAAATATTTCTTTAATTATAGTTTGTCTATGGTTTTTAAATTTTATACTGCACAATGGTAATTTATATGAATTTCATCTTTTATCCCTGGCGGTATTTTTTGTATTATGGGCTTTTTATTTTTATCAAAAAAATAATTTTAAAATATTTTTTCTGTTTTTTGTTTTGGCCTTATTGGTACGCGAAGACATATTCTTGTCTTTACTTGGTTTTTCAATTTTATCTTGTTTGGATAAAAAAGACTATCGGTGGCGTCTGGCTCCTTTGTTGGGGATTTTATATTTTTTAGGAGCTCTCAAGATAGTTAGTTTTTTCAATTTGGAGACAGAGAATAAATTTTTATTATATTATGGTTGGTTGGGAGGAGATGACTTGCTTAGCATATTGTGGGCTTGGGGGACTAATTTTTGGCTATTTTTAGCTCATTTATTTAGTTTAGATAATTTTATCAGCTCCCTAATCATTTTAGTTTCAGTGGGATTTTTGCCTTTATTAGCCCCTCGTTATTTGTGGCTTTTATTTTTTCCGCTCTTGCAATTTTTATTCACTTCAACTGGGCTAAATAGTGTAGTTTATAGTACGCATTATGGCCTAATTTTTTTGCCGGGGTTGTTTGTTGCTAGTATTTTTGCCTGGAAAAATATATTGTCTAAAAAAAAGTTTATTTTCAGTTCGGTATTTTATAATAATTTAAATTTTTTTAAGGTCTTATTTATTGTAACAATATTTTATTTTTTTATATTTTTATCACCAATTAAAAATATTTTATTTGCCCAGGGGAATTTATCTATAGATAATAATTTAGCCCAAATAAATAAAATTCTATCGCCGTCAGCTAGTTTAGTAGTTAGCGAAAGTTTGGCGGCGGCTTTTAGTAGTCGGCAGGCAGTTTATCCTTTTCAGTATAGTTATATGGGCCGGGGCCAGTTTTATTTGGAGGAGTTTAATTTTCCCGAAGTAGATTATATATTGATTGATACCAACGACATTTTTGAAACACTGGCTTATGTTGATACCAGTAAAGTTATTTTTAATAAAAATTTTGAACAAAATATACCCAAGGATTTTAGAGAGCGTTTGGACAATTATATTTTAATTTTTGCTCGCAATAATTTATTATTATGGCAAAATAAAACTATCAGTCAAGACAAGGATGCTTTACTTTTGTATAAGTTTATTGACAATCCAGATTTATCTGATAACAGTTCTTTAATATCGGGCTTTGATTATTCTTTTGATTCAGCTGGCAGTATTTTAAATCTAACTTATCAAAAAACGCAGTTGTTAGAACATAATTATTTGCTACGTTTTTATGCTAAGGATTATTATTTTGATGTGCCTTTAGATTATGGCTTATGGCCTCAAGCTGATTGGCCGGAAGATAAGCTTGGTAGTTTTTATTATTATTTAAATCCTGATATTACTGCTTACCAAATTTTTTCTTGGCAGGGCGAAGTAGCACTAGGACGGTATCGTCAGGCCGAGGTTGATTTTAATCTCAGAGAAATTACTCCTCGTTTGGAGATTGATGGAGCCCTCTAGCTAACATTTTTAAATTAGATAATCCTATATATTATTGTTTTATCATTTTGATAAACTTCTTTGGCTCCTTGATCTCTGAAAAGATTTTTTATCATTTGATCATGGCCAAATTTATCTACAAAGATATATTGAGCTTGGAAATATTTTTTTATGTAACTAGCTGGTTTGTAGCTAATATTACCATAAGTTAGCTCTCTATAAAGCCAGTGTAAATTAGCATCGTAATTTTCTATGAAAGTAGGGTCTAAACCTATAATGTAGTAGTTGTGCGAGCTGTTGTAAAAGAGAATAGGCCATTCATCCCAATCACTGTGAAATACTATAGAGTTTTTTGGGGTATTTTTTTCTAACCACTGGCTAGCGGGAACAAATTGGTTTATTTCATAACGGCCTGATAAACGGACATTTAATATTTTATCATAGGTTATGGGCATAATCATAATCAGCAAAAGAGTAAAGAATATCATTAAGTAAAGCCGCATTTTAGAAGAGAAATTTTGCCATTTTATTAAATATTTTTTCTTATCTAAAAATTTATTAATATCTTTGGTGGCACTAGCGGTAAATAGAAGAGCAAATGGTAAGCAATATTCTATATATCTTTTGGATTTTAGAGTTAAGAGGAAAAATCCCAAGGCCATTAAAAAACTAAAAATACTCAAGTGGCTGGTTTTTTTTATATTTAATAGTAAAACAGCCATGGCCAATAGAGCCACAGCGAATAAGTGAGGAGCAGAAGAAACAATTTGACTCAAGGTAGCGCCATACCATTCGCTACCGACAGTAAATTTATCACCCATATTTATCACCCCAATTTGTAAAAATTGCTGGTAGTAAAAATAAATATTTTGTGGCCAATAAGGATTGACTATTAATCCAGTGATTAATCCAGCTAATAGGTATGAGGCTGTTTTTAGCAATTTTGGCCTTTTTTTAAAATGGTCTAGTATTTCAATGCGTTGATTTATAAATATTTTTAACTTATGTTTACTTAATTGGCGATAGATTTTTTCTGATAAAATGTAGACAGTTAGTATCACTAGAGCCATTGGCCACCCGCCATAGAGCCAAACAAATAAAATTCCCAGCAGAGTGCTCAGTAGATATTTTTGTTTAAATAGAGCGTAAATTATTAGGTAGATAATTAAAAGAGATAAGCTGTTGACTTTGATCAAGGAGATGCGCCAATTAAGGCCATTGAGTATTAAAAAAGATAGAGCAAATATTAGAGGCCAAGGTATTTTAAATTTTTTCAAAAGCCAGTAAAAAATCAGTATCATAGCCATAGAAAAAAATACAGTAGCGATTTTGACAGCTAGTAAAGGGTCCCAAAAAATAGTAAAAGGAGCTAGGAGAATATGATAAAGAAGTTGATGGTCTGTGAAGTTGTCTTTGAGGGTACTAAATTGCATCCAGGGTAGGCTTTTTATAAATATACCTTGGCTAATCAGCTGGGCAAGCTTAGCATGATAAAAACCATCAGGATCACCTATAAAATTATTCCATTGAATCTGGCCGTAGTAAATAGACATGGTGAAAGCTAGTAGCCAATAGTCTATTTTGTATTTTTCTTTTAGCTTTTTTATGTTAAGCATGCTTTTATTTTATCAAAAATAGCCCTAATAAGAAAGCCCGAAAAACAAAAAATCTCCGCCAGGCACGGGTGCGGAGATTGGAGCTAGTTAATGAATACTTGTATCTTATTATTTAAATTTTCATCAGTCAAGTGGATATCTATTTATTAGCTTAGGAGAGAATCTCAAGATTGATTTTTTGGTCTATTATTGCTAAGATATTACAAGAAATCTATTAAATATTTTTTATGAGTGGACACAGCAAGTGGGCAACAACCAAGCGCGCTAAAGAAGGTAAAGACGCTAAACGTAGTAGTTTATTTACCAAAATATCCAAGATTATCAGTGTAGCGGCGCGCGATGGAGCTGATCCAGAGATGAATTTTAAATTAAGAATGGCCATAGACAAAGCTAAGACTTTTTCTATGCCCAAGGAAAACATAGACCGAGCCGTCAAAAAAGGCAGTGGGGATAGCGGAGAGACCAGAATAGAAAACTATATTTATGAGGGTTATGGTCCGGGCGGTGTAGCTTTGATTTTAGAGGTTTTGACCGATAATAAGAACAGAAGCGCTTCTAATATCAAACATATTTTTAGTAAATTCGGAGGCAATATGGGAGCAGAGGGCAGTGTGCGGTGGATGTTTGAAACCAAAGGGCAGATTACCTTGAAACAATCTCAGCTAACAGAAGAAGACGAATTAAAAATTATTGAGGCGGGCGCAGAGGATATTGAAAATGAAGATGATAAAATAAAAGTAATCGTGGTTTTAGAGGAGCTAGAGAAAATAAAAAATAAATTACAGACAGTCGGATTTGCAGTGGAATCATCGGAGATGGTTTATCGGGCTAAGGATAAGGTAGTATCAGCCAAAGAAGAACAGCTTTTGAAACTCATGGATGCTTTAGATGATGATGACGATGTCAATAATATTTATACTAACGCGGATATTTAATGCTAAAAAAAGATAAAATAATTTTAGGTTTTGATCCGGGTATAGCAGACACCGGCTGGGGTTTGATATCAAAGAATAACCAAAGCTTGCGGTTTATTGCGGCTGGTAGTATCAAAACAGCTAAAGGAAAGAAATTTTCTAGTCGTTTGGAGATTATATATCAAGAAGTAGATGAATTGATAAAAAAATATCAGCCAGATATTGTAGCGGTTGAAAAGTTATTTTTTGCCAAAAATGCCAAAACCGCTCTAGATGTTGGTCAGGCACGAGGGGTTCTTTTATTAGCTATTATAAAAAATAATAAAGAAATATTAGAGTTTACCCCTTTACAGATTAAGCAGGCTGTTTGTGCCAATGGACAGGCGGCTAAGAAGCAGGTTGGTTTAATGGTTAAGGCCATTTTGAAGCTTACGGCAGTTCCTCAGCCCGATGATGCAGCTGATGGCTTGGCCACAGCTATTACCGCTTCATTTTTTAATAAAAATATAGCTTAAAAATGAAAAAAAACCTTAAGATAGTTTCCATATCTTCAGAGGTTGATCCATATTCTAAAACTGGCGGATTGGCCGACGTGGCTCGCTCTTTGCCCAAGTCTCTTTTTCGTTTGGGTCATCAGGTAATTATTATTACCCCATTTTATGAAAAAGTGATTGATCAGGGAGCCTATAAGCTGGATAAAATATATAGCGATGTTAGTTTGTATATGGATAGTGGAAGTGAAATTAAGGTCGCCTATTATCGGACAGAACTAGTGCCAGGATTATCAGTTTATTTTGTGGGCAATGAAAAATATTTTTCTCGTCGTAAGCAAATTTATGGATCAGACCATGAAAATGCTCGTTTTTATGTATTTTCAGTCGCCGCTTTAAAGCTGATATCTTTATTAAAGTTTGATGCTGATATCATACATTGCCATGATTGGCATACGGGGCTTATCCCTCATTTGAAGAAAACTCGTTTTAAAGATAGTCATACTTTGGCCAAAGCAGCCACTGTTTATACTATCCATAATTTAGTTTTTCAAATGGGGCGTCCCTGGTGGGAGGTCTCCAGTAAGAATAAAGATAATGGTAAAAAAGCTTTACCACTTTTATCCGATCATAGCTTAGAGTATTTCAATTTTGCTAAACGGGGTATTTTGGAAGCTGATGTCATAAATACTGTGTCAGAAACTTATGCCCAAGAAATAATGGCCAAAGATTTTGGTCAAGACCTCCATCGTATTTTGCTCAATCGTCGTCACAAGTTATTTGGAGTAGTAAACGGCATTGATTATAAAAATTATAATCCTAAAACCGATCGGGGTTTATATAAAAATTATACGCCCGACAAAATAGATTTGAAATTATTGAATAAAAGGTATTTACAAAAGTTTTATCATTTACCGGTCAAAGATAATATCCCGCTGCTTGGTTTTACTTCTCGGATTGCTGAGCAAAAAGGCCTGGATTTAATTGTCGAGATACTTCCGACCTTACTTTTGCGTGATGTGCAATTCATTATTATGGGGGATGGTGATAAGGAATATATTAATAAAATAAAAAAAATTCAGCGAAGATTTCCGTCTAAATTGGTTTGTGTGTCTTTTGACAGAAAAATGGAGACCTCTGTTTATGCTGGTGGCGATATGTTTTTACTACCTTCTCGTTTTGAACCATGCGGTATTAATCAGTTGATTAGTTTCCGCTATGGCTGCGTGCCGATTGTCCGCAGTATCGGTGGGTTGTCTGATACAGTAGTAAATTTTGATCCCGAGACCAATTCTGGTAATGGTTTTACCTTTAAACATTATAATGCTAGTGAATTTTTAGTGGCTGTGACCAGAGCTCTGGAGACATATAAATATAAAACTGCCTGGAAGAAAGTAATTAGGAATGGTATGGATGTTTCATTTTCTTGGGACTTGCCAGCTATTAAATATGTTCAATTATACAAGCGAGCTATAAAATTTAAGAAAGAAAATGGTAAATAAAATAACTTGGGTAAATTTTTTGCATATTTATCAACCACCTTGGCAAAGCAAGGGGGTGGTTGAGCAAGTGGCTAGCGAAAGTTATGATTATTTGTTGACTTTATTGGAAAAATATCCAAATTTTACAATAAGTTTGAATATTTCTGGATCTTTGGCCGAGCAACTAAATGTTTATCGTCCAGATTTATTAAAAAGATTAAAATCTTTAATTACTTGTGGGCAAGTAGAGCTGACTGGCAGTTCTCATTATCATGCTCTATTACCACTACTACCTAAAGTAGAGATAAAAAGACAAATACAGTTAAATCAGGAAGCCATAGATAAATATTTTGCCATTAAAAAAATGCAGGGTTTTTATTTGCCGGAAATGGCCTATTCTGATCAGATAGCAAAAATAATTAAGCAGCTGGGATTTCGGTGGATTATTTTAGATCCGATACATTGTCCAGATAAGATCCAACCAGGATTCAACTATATTCACAAATCAACCGGTCTAAAGGTAATTTTTAGAGATCGTCAGATATCAAAGTCCTATCCAGCGGAGATTATTTTTAATAAATTAAAAGATAATCAGTCTAGCCAGACAATTATTAGTGCTACGGACGGTGAAATTTATGGCCATTTTCATGAGGATTGGCAGGGCTGTTTGGAAAAGATTTTATTAAACAAAAATTTGAGCATGCCGACAGTTTCTCAGTATTTGGAAGTTTTTCGGCCAGTGAAAAAAATTTCTCTTCGGCCAGCTTCTTGGGAGAGTCTAGAGAGCGAAATAAAAAAAGGCATTCCCTTTGCTTTGTGGGATCATCCCCAAAATAAGATTCATCAGCTATTGTGGTCTTTGGTAGCTTTGTCTATTAAACTAGTCAATAAGTATAAACGAGACAAAAATTGGTCTTGGGCCAGACAGCACCTAGATCGTGGCTTGACTTCTTGCACTTTTTGGTGGGCCAGCGCTCAAAAACCATCAGATTTTTCCCCTCTAACTTGGAATCCAGACATGATAGACAATGGTGCAGAGGAACTGATTAGATCGGTAAGGTCTTTGAGCTTAGCCACTAGCCCAGAAAAGATTAAAGCCGAGAAATTGTATATGGGTATTAAAAAAAATACTTGGTTTAATCATTGGAATAAATATAATAAAAAATAGTTTATGAAGTTATCAGAAACTACTAAACAAAAAATCGCTCAGCTAATAGCCAAAGATTTTGTTTGTCATATTTTTAATGAACGCTTGAAAAAGTATTATTCGGATTTTAAAGAAGTTAAAAGTATTGAAACAAAGCCTTTTAAAAAACATCTGGGATTAACTAGTGCCGTCTTTGTAGTGGAGTATCAGATTAAATATCTGAGCAGTCAGGGCGCTTTAAAAGATTTGGATATTTTTGTTTCAGCTCATTCTGATGGTTCTAGAAAGGGAGCTTATGAAAAAACCAAGACTTTGTATGAGCATGGTTTTGGCCAAGGAAAATATAGAGTAACCAAACCTTTGTTTTTTTTGGATGAGCAACAAGCTTTTTTTTATGTCTCTTCCCCCGGCCGAAGCTTTTTTAGTTTTTTTCTAGAAAATACCCAAGCTGATTTGACCAAGGCTATGGAATTAATGGCTGGTTGGCTTAAACAGTTACACAATTTTGATACAAAAATAGCAAATTTTAAGTGGCCAATTTTTAATATTTTAGATATGGTACCTACTCCGCAAAAATTCGTTAAGGATTTTTATAATAGTAGTGACAAATTAGGCCAACACATGGATAATTTAGTCAAAGACCTTCAGGCTTTGGATTTAGAGTATCGTCAGAAAAATAAAGAGACTTTAGTTTATGGTGATTTTCATCCAGAAAATGTCATTATGCGTGGTCTAGATGTCCAGGACATTGAAATGATTGATTTTACCGACATTGCTCTAGGAGATCCGATGATGGATATTGGTGCATTTATTCAGCAATTTGATTTTATGGGTCACAATTTTATTTCTCGCCCAGAGATTGATAGACACAAACAATCTTTTGTGGAAATTTATTTTGGTCAAAAATTTGAAGAAATTGATATTGAATATATTAACCGTATCAATTTATATCAGTCTTGGACGGCTATGCGCACCGCAGTTTTTCTTTTTTATATGAAAAATGTTTTTAATCCTATTGATGATCTTTTGCTCGATAGCATCAAGTATTTAGACATGGCCAAAAATAGTCAGCGCGCTATTAATATTAGTTAATATGAAAAAACTTAAATACAATATTATTTTTGAAGGAGCAGAGTTAGCTGGCAAAAGCTACTTAATGAGTCAGGTTTATGATTATTTGGAGCCCAAATACAATAGTGGAGGCAAGATTATGGATGGTTGTCATTGGTTCAATTGCGATGTGGGAATTTTTGGTACCAAATTTGGTCAAAAAGCCCTCGAACATTATTTAGGACTGTTGGAGGATATAACAGATGTTAGTGTTATGATAGAAAAATTTCACCTGACGGAAGCAGTTTATCAAAAATTGTATAATCAGAAAGATTTTAATTTTTCCAAGATGGAAGAGCGGCTTTATAAGATAAAAACTAAGATTGTTTTATTAATTTTTGATGAAGATGAAAAATTACTCCAGCAAAGATTGGATGATCGCTTAAAATTGTACCATCACTATAGTCGGATTGCCAGTCGTCCGGCAGATTATATCAAACAGCAACAGCTTTATTTGGAGTTTATAAAAAAAAGTAAGTTAGATTATTTGATTATCAACTCATCGAAGTTGCCCAATCCGTCTTTGGTAGCTAAGATTTTGGAATTTTTAGGAGAAAAATAATATTTAGGATAATTTTATGCGCCAAGCTTTTATTGGTTTTGATGTCGGTGGCACCAACATTGCCGCCGGAATAGTTTCGCCCCATGGTAGGATTTTAAAGTTTATTTCTCATCCCGCTGAAGCTAAAAAAGGAAAAAAACAAATTGCTCAAAATACTCTATTAGTTTTGGATAGTCTTTTAAAATCCAATATTAGCTGTTTGGGGCTATGTTTGGCTTGGCCTAGTCCAGCCAATATGCCGCTAACCTTAGAGGAAATAAAGGGTATTATAAACAAGAAATATCGTTATCCAATTTATTTTGAAAATGATGCCAATTTGTTTACTTTGGCCGAGGCTTTAATTGGTCAGGGTAAGAAATATAAAACAGTAGTGGGGCTGACTCTGGGTACTGGTATTGGTTGCGGGGTAGTAGATAATAAAAAGATTTTCAATGGGCGTGGTTTAGCTTCTGAATTTGGTCATGTTTCATTAAATTTTAATGGACCAGTTTGTGTTTGCGGTCAGCGCGGCTGTTTTGAGGAATATGCAGGATCTAGGACTTTGCGGCGCTTGGCTAAAAAATATAAATTATCCAGTCAAACTGGTCGCGAGCTTTATGATTTAGCCAAAGGTGGAAATAAAAAAGCCTTAAAAGTTTGGCAGGACTTTGGTAAAAATTTAGGCCTAGGTTTAAATGGCGTAATCAAGGCCTATGATCCAGATATTATAGTTTTGGGTGGTCAAATATCTCGGGCTTATCAGTTTTTCAAAGGAGCTATGTATCAAGAGTTACGCTACAGGCCATTTTTTAAACTACCAATCATTAAAGTGTCAAAGTTAAAAAACGCAGCCATTGTGGCAGCCGCTTTTATGGACAAATAAATTAAGCAAAGCTTTCGATTAAAAGCGTCTTTTTAGTAATAGTCTAAGGAGGCGTTTTTTGGTATAATGATGGTATTAAATATTATTTAAAAACTAGCAATAATGGCCGATAATAAATTAGAAATAGTCATGACTGGAGCAGAGATGTCGCCGTTTGTTAAGGTTGGTGGTTTGGGTGATGTAGCCGGATCATTACCTTTAGCTTTGGCTAAATTGGGTGTTAATGTTAAGTTTTTTCTGCCACTTTATGGAGCCATTGATAGAAATAAATTTAAAATTAAACAGTTTAAAAAAGATTTTAGTGTCATAATACACGGACAAGAACATTTTTTTGATATTTATCAAACCAAATTGGCGACGGGCGTCAATGTTTTTTTTATAAAAAATGAGGTGTTTGATTTCGCGGATATTTATATTGGTGGTCGCAAATATCTGGACAAGAATAAACAGGGGGTTTATACCCGTAAGCTCAGCGACATAAAAAGATTTGTCTTTTTTTCCAAGGCAGTAGTGGAAACCATAAAACAATTGAAATGGCAGCCAGATTTGGTCCATGCGCATGATTGGCATACGGCTATGTTGCCAGCTTTTATTGATGAATATAGCCTAAAATATGATAATTTTAAAAATATTAAGAGTCTTTATACTATTCACAATTTGGCCAACCAAGGAGTAGCTGGTTTGGATATCTTAGATTATGCTGGTTTGGATAAAGATTTGAGTCCAGCAGTTATGGAAGATTATCATGATCAGGACGGTGGCAAAATCAATGCCATGAAATTGGGTATCTTATCAGCTGATTATATCAATACTGTCAGCCCCAGCTATGCTAAAGAGATCTTAACCAAAGAATATGGTGCTCATTTAGAAGAGTATTTGAATCGCCGGAAAAAACATTTAGTGGGTATTTTAAATGGTTTGGATTTTAAGTTATTTGATCCAGCCAAAGATAAAAACATCGGGCAGAATTATTCAGTTAAAGATTTTTTAAAAGGTAAGGAGAGTAATAAACAAGTTTTACAAAAAGTTAGCCAATTACCAGTCAGAGATGTTCCGGTTTTTGGTTTGGTGTCTCGTTTGGTTGCCCAGAAAGGCCTAGATATTTTACTGGAAGCCCTAGAAGAAAGGATAACTCAGTTTGATTTTCAAATAATAATACTGGGCACGGGACAAAAATATTTCGAAGATCATTTTAGGTCCTTAGCGCAAAAATATCCAGAAAAATTCGCGGCTCACATTGGTTTTTCTCTGCCTTTGGCGCAAAAAGTTTATGCGGGAGCGGATTTTTTTCTAATGCCATCTCGTTTTGAGCCTTGTGGCTTGGGGCAAATGATAGCCATGCGCTATGGGGCTATACCAGTAGTCCGAGCTACTGGGGGGTTAAAAGATACAGTAGTCGATAATAAAACCGGTTTGGTCTTTAAGGCTTATAATAAACAGGAAATGGGGAAAGTTTTGGATAGATCTTTGACCCTCTATAAAAATAAAGCCAAATTTGTTAAAATTTTAAAGGCTGGGATGGAACAAGATTTTTCTTGGGACAAATCGGCTAAAGAGTATTTGAAGCTCTATAATAAATTGAAATAGCCTTATGTCTAAAATGAAAAAGCCAGAGTTAAGAAAAGATTATATTCAGGAGAAGTATGTTATTATTGCACCCAAACGCGGTAAAAGACCGCATGATGTTATCAAACCAACAGATCATCATAAGCAAATGGTCTCTTCTTGTATATTTTGTCCCAACAATATTAAGGAGGTTCGCAGTTTATATAAAAAAGGTGAGGGAGAAAATTGGGCTATCAATGTTATTGCCAATAAATATCCGGCGGTATCGCTAGATAATGACAAAGCTTATGGTACCCAAGAAGTGGTGATAGAAACAGCAGATCATACTTTAGAACTGGAAGATTTGTCCATTGAGCAGATTGCTGATTTACTGGAAGCTTATGCCTGGCGTACTAAGGAAATATCCAAAGATGATAAAATTGATTATATTTTAATTTTTAAAAACGATGGTGGTGTAGCTGGTGCATCTTTACAACATGCCCATTCTCAGATTTTTGCCACCAATTTTTTACCGCCGCATTTGGTAGACAAATCTCAGCGACAGCAGGCCTACAAACTGGAGCACGGTAATTGTGTTTACTGTGATGTGCTAAAAAAAGAGTCCAAAGGACCCCGCTTAGTTTATCAAGATAAAGAAGTAATGGCTTTTACTCCTTACGCTTCTATGTTTAATTATGAAATATGGATTATGCCCTTAAAGCATCGGGATAATATCACTGAGTTATCAGCTCCAGAACGGCATTCTTTTGCTAAAATACTGAAGCATATTTTGATAAAAATCGGTCAACTAGATTTGCCTTATAATTTTTATTTTCATCAGATCATCAATGATAATGATCAGCATCTTTATATGAAAATAGTGCCCCGCGGATCAGTCTGGGCTGGAGTAGAGATTGGTTCTGGTCTCATTATCAATCCGATTGATCCCGATGATGCTGCTGAATTTTATCGACAAGGATTATGATCAAAGCTATTATTTTCGACATGGACGGAGTAATATCCGATACTCAACAAAATCATTCGCAAACCGAAGCGGCTATTTTAAATGATTGTGGAATAAAAATTACGGCTGATGAAGTAACGGCCAAGTATTCTAGCGTTAGGGTAGAAGATATTTTTAGAGATTTATTTAAAAAATATAATATTCAAGCCGATATTGAGGCTTTGGCTGTTAAGAAGAGAAAAATGGTTTTAGCTTCTTTAAAAAAAGAGGTTACACCAATAGAAGGAATTCATAATTTAGTAAATACTTTATATTCTGCCAAGTATGAGTTGGCTGTCGGGACTACCTCATCGGTAGCCAATGCTAATATTATCTTAAAAACTTTGAAGTTGTCTGATAAGTTTTCGTTTATTGCCAGTGGACATGATGTAAAAAATGGAAAACCAGCACCTGATGTTTTCTTGCTAGCAGCCAAAAAATTAAAAGTAAAACCTCAAGAGTGTTTGGTAATTGAAGACGGTTTGGCGGGCATGCAGGCTGCTAAAAATGCTGGTATGAAGTGTATTGGTTTGGTTAAGACAAAAAATAAAAATTACCAAGCTGATATTTTGGTGAATAAATTAGGGGATATCTCCTTAGAGTTAATTAAGAAATTGTAGTTTTAAAACAGCCCTTCATCAAGGCTGTTTTAAAGTTATTTTATTTTAGCAAATTTTCTTTTACCGGCTTGGACTATATCACCAGATTTTATGTTTAGGTTTTCTTTCCAAGAGGACACTTTTTCGCTGTTTATTTTCATACCACCACCATCAATCAGTCGGCGGGCATCAGATTTTGAGGCTATTAGTTTTAGCGTTATCAGTAAATCAACCGGATTAATAGAACCAATATTGATATTGTGTTCAACGATTGCTTCTGGAGTTTCTCTTTGGCTAAATACTTTTATAAAATTAGTTTCAGCTTTGGTTGCTTCTTTAGCTCCGTAGTATAAAGTAACTATTTCTTTGGCCAACTGCAATTTAGCGTCGCGTGGATTAGCACCAGTTTTGATATTTTTGGCAGTTTGATTGATTTGCTCCAATGGAACAGTCGTGCACAATTCAAAACCGTTTAAAATCATAGCATCAGTCCAAGACATTACCTTGCCAAACATTTGTTCAGGCGTATCATTTAAGGCCAGCATATTGCCTTCGCTTTTACCCATTTTGGTACCGACCACATCAGTCAAAAGTTTCATAGTTAGGACAAATTTGTCCTGACCCTTCAGAGATTTCATCAAAGTACGGCCAGCTAGCATATTAAAAGTTTGGTCATTGCCACCAATTTCGCCATCAACATTCATGGCTACACAGTCTTGAGCTTGAAGCATCGGATACATAAATTCATGCAAGCCAATGGGCTTACCCGCTTTGATTCTTTGTTGGAACATGTCTCTTTCCAGTAGTTGTTGGACGGTAAAATTACTAGACAGTTTTAGGACATCAGCAAAATTCATTTTATTTAACCAACGACTGTTATATTTTAATTCGGCTTTGTTTGAGCCGGAGAAATTTAAAAATATAGAAGCTTGTTTTTTGTAATACTTGGCATTATTTAAAACCTCTTGTTTGCTCAGTGGTTTGCGAGTAGCCTGTTTGTCAGTCGGATCGCCAATGGTGCCGGTAAAATCTCCGATTAGTAGAATAATTTTATGTCCCAGCTCTTGAAATTGTTTTAATTTGGCCAAAATAATAGCATGGCCCAAATGTAAAGTCGGTCCAGTGGGGTCAATGCCCAAATAGATAGATAATTTTTGGCCAGAACCTAGCCGTTTTTCTAAGTAGGATTTGTCCGGATAGATGTTTTCTACGCCTCTTTCTAGTAATTCTTGAATTTTTTGCTGATCTGTATTAATCTTAAGCATACTTTTACTTATATTTTTTACTTATCATATTCAAATTATAGCTTATTTTTGCTATAATTTAAATACTATGCCAATTCCCCAACTCAAGTCAAATTTTACTAAGCGACAAATCGGTGATTCTAGTCCGCAGTTTTCTCATCGGCCGATAGAGCCAGTTCAAGAACCAAAAAAAAGGATATTTGGCAGTCGTTTTATTTATCACAAAACTCCCCGTTTACCCAAGCCACAGATTTCTAAAACTTGGTTAAGAAAATTTATCAAGCGTTTTTGGAGACAGTTATTAGCCTTGGTGCTTTTGGGGGGTATTTTTATGATTGGATTATTTGCTTGGTATTCTCGTGATTTACCAGAGCCAGGCAAGATTATGGATAGATCCGTAGCACTAAGCACCAAAATTTATGATCGGACTGGCGAGGTCTTACTCTATGAAGTCCATGGTCCGGAAAATAGAAGTTTAGTAAAAATAGATGATGTCCCTCAGCACGTGGTGGATGCTACTATTGCTATTGAAGACAAGGATTTTTATAATCACGGCGGTATTTCCATTTGGGGTATTATCAGAGGACAGATAGTTCCTCGTCTCAGTGGTAACCGGTCTCAAGGTGGATCCACACTGACTCAACAATTTGTCAAAAATGCTATTTTAACTGACGAAAGAAAATTATCTCGTAAAATAAAAGAATGGATTTTATCTTGGCAGATTGAAAAGAAATATGATAAAAGACAAATTTTGGAATTTTATTTTAATGAAATTCCTTATGGCGGGTCAGTTTATGGTGTTGAGGCGGCCGCTCGGTATTATTTTGATAAATCAGTTAAAGATTTGACTATTGCTGAAGCCGCTGTATTAGCCTCTTTGCCGCAAGCACCCACTACTTATTCTCCTTATGGTAATAACAAAGATTTGTTAATCAACCGCCAGCATATCATTTTGGATTTGATGGTTGAACAGAAATATATTACTAAAGAGCAAGCCGAAATAGCCAAAGATCAAGAGCTAGTTTTCAAAAAAAGAGCCGAGCAGATCAAAGCGCCACATTTTGTGATGTATGTCAGAGAGCTGTTAGAGCAAAAATACGGAGCTAGCATTGTGGAGCAAAGCGGTTGGGAAATAAAAACCTCTTTAGATTGGACCGCTCAACAAAAAGCCCAAGAAATTATTGATGACATCGCTCAGAAAAATTTAGAAAATTATAAGGCCAATAATGCCGCCTTAGTATCGATTGATGTAGAAAGCGGAGAGATATTGTCTATGATCGGTTCCAAGGATTATTTTGACGATAGTATAGACGGTCAGGTTAATGTCGCTTTATCTAGTCGTCAGCCCGGATCATCATTAAAACCCCTGGTCTATTTAGCGGCGTTTAATAAAGGTTATCGTCCTGATACTATACTCTTTGACTTGGAAACAAATTTTGCTGCCTCTGGTGATCCTTATAAACCGAAAAATTATGATGGCGGGCAGCGCGGACCAGTTTCTATGCGTAAGGCTCTGGCTGGCTCCTTAAATATTCCAGCTGTTAAAACTCTATATTTGGCGGGAATTTATACAGTCACTGATTTAGCTAGCCGTTTTGGCTATACCACCTTAAATGATCCAGATAGGTACGGTTTATCACTAGTCTTGGGAGGTGGAGAAGTAAAGCTTTTGGAGCATGTCAATGCTTATGCTACTTTTGCCAGAGAAGGGGTCTATAAAGACGCAGTAGCCGTTTTGGAGATAAAGGATAGTAAAGGTAAGATTATCGAGGAAAAGGATAATAATAAAGGACGTCGAGTATTAGAAAAAGAACCAGTTCGTTTATTGAATGATATTTTATCAGACAATGATGCTCGGTCTTATATTTTTGGAGCCAATAATTATCTGACCTTACCCGATCGTCCGGTAGCGGCCAAAACTGGTACTACCAATAATTATCACGATGCTTGGACAGTAGGTTTTACACCACAGATAGCCACTGGTGTTTGGGTCGGTAATAATAATAATACCGAAATGTCTGCTGGAGCTGATGGATCGGTAGTAGCTGCTCCGATTTGGCAAGGCTATATGAAAGAAGTGACCAAAAATTTGCCAGTAGTTGGTTTTAAAAAAGAAGAATTACCAAAATGTGATAAAGCTATGGTTTGTGGTGAATTGTCTTCTGGCCAGCCTATTAAAATTGATAAGCTATCGGGCAAATTAGCTACCGAAAATACTCCTTATACTACTATAGAAGAAAAGAAATATGTTGAAGTACACAATATTTTACATTATGTAAATATCAATGATCCACTAGGTGATCCTTTGGCTGATCCAACCAATGATCCGCAGTATAACCTGTGGGAGGCTCCGGTGGCCAAATATGCCGAGGAGCAGGGCTATATTAGTCAGATTTCGCCGACTGAATATGATGATATTCATAAGCCAGAAGACAAGCCTAGTCTCAGCTGGCAAGAGCCTTATAACAATCAAAATGTCACCAGTAGTCATTTGGAGCTGTCAGTTACCACCGATGCCCCTAGAGGAGTTGAGCGAGTGGAATATTTTTTGGACAATGAACTTATTGGTACCAGCTACTTAAAACCTTTTGACTTTGTTTATCAAATCAGTCCTTTTATTAGCAATGGTGGTCATCAGCTCAAAGCTATGGCTTTTGATGACTTGGATAATTTCCGTGAAGAGAGTATTAATATAAATATCAATTTAGATAATGCCCAAAAAGATTTTAATTTAATTTGGCTTAGTCCATCTAGTGGTGCTACTCTCAATCTTTTAGATTTTCCCATTAATCTAGAACTCAGTTTAGATCAGCCAGCCAAAGTTAAAAAAATAGATTTTTATTATATTGATCCAGAAGAAAATTCTCGATGGTTTGCTTATATTGACTTACCAGCTGGTAATAAAATTTCTGTCCCCTGGAATAAGGACTTAGCTCCCGGGATTTATAAATTGTATCTGGTGGTCAAAAATCAATCGGACGATTTAATTACTATGCCTAGCATTATTGTCAATTTACAGTAATTAAAAAAACGCCCTAGCTATTGGGGCGTTTTTTTAATAGCCTTCGTTAGCGTGAATGTGGTTGGCTTTTTCGGCGCTGAGCTCATCCTCATTTATTTTTTCATTAAGCGGATTAGCGGAGTTTAGAAAAACTAAGAGCAGGCCCATAATTAAAGTAGTGATTGATAGCCACAGTGGCATAAAAATTTCCCAAATATTAAAAAAGGCCAAACAGGCTAAAATGACCATAAAAATACCCATAGTAACGTTAAAAACGGTTGGACAGTAGCAATATTTTCCCATATTATCTACCCCCTTTCAATTTTTTAGTGATGCTTAATTACTCTTATATTTTATCCACGATAGGCATTTTTTGTCAATTTTGCTTATTTGGTATAAGATAATCTTTGATATGAATAAAAAAGTTTTAGTTTTTGGAAAATTTGATATTTTTCATCCTGGTCATAAATATATCTTAACTGTGGCCAAAAAATTGGGTCAGGTCACGGTGGTTTTGGAGTCTGATCAAGCCATTAAGAAATGGGGTCATTATCAACCATATCATGATCAGAATTTTAGAAAGCACAAATTGGAGAAACTCGGTTTTCGGGTTTTTGTCAGGCACTTGGAGCAGGGCGCTGATTATATTATTGATAGCCTTAGGCCAGATATTTTATGTTTAGGGGAGGATCAAAAACTTTTACAAAAAATATTTTCACCTTTTCCTAATATAAATTTGGAAATTATAAAGTTTATCAAAAGCAATTTATATAAGTCTTCACATCTTACGCCAATTTTAGAAGACCTCACGGCGGGGGTATATTTAATTGATAAACCCAAGGGAGTCAATTCTTTTCGGGCAGTAGCGGTTATTAGAAAAGTTTTAAATATGAGGCGAGTGGGTTTTTCTGGTACTTTAGATCCTTTGGCCTCGGGATTATTGATTGTCGCCACTGGTCGAGCTACCAGATTATTAGATTGGTTTCATGATTTGCCCAAAACATATCAGGCCAAAATAGTTTTTGGGAAAGAATCGTCTAGTTATGATTTGGAAATGCCGGCATTAGAAAATAAATCAGCTAAATCTTTTACTAAAAAACAGCTAGAAAAAGTCCTAGCTGGTTTTATGGGTAAAAAAATACAAACCACGCCAATTTATAGTGCCAAAAAAGTACAGGGAGAGAAAGCCTATTTGCTAGCCCGTTCTGGTCAAAGTTTTAAGCCGCCTATTCAGGAGATAGAAATTTATAAATTGAAAATAAATAAGTTTAATTATCCTTATTTAAGTTTAACAGCTACTGTTTCGGCTGGCACTTATATCAGGTCACTAGCCCATGATTTGGGGCAAGCGATGAAAACGGGAGCAGTGCTGATTGATTTAGAGCGCATGGTCATTGGAGATTTTAAACTCAAAAAATCTTTAGCCCTTGAGCAGATTAACAAGGCTAGTTTGGCTAAGTATAAAATAGCGCCGGCTACTATTATAGAGCGCTTAAGTTGATATATTGACCAGTAATGTCTTTGATAAAACGCTCGATGTTTTCTTCTTTAAATTCAGTTTCTTTCATTTTTTTGGCAAAATCATATAAACGCAGAGTTCTTTCACCCATTTCGCCTAGGCGTTCCTCATAGATTTTATTGAATTTTTCAGTGCTAGTTATAGAATCATTGGAATAATATAGTTTTTCTATAACCAACCTCTGCTCCTCGGGAGATATGTATTTATCCATAGTATTGACTAATTAGCTTTATTATGTTAATATTTTAGCAGTTTTATTATAAATTTTAAAGGAACAAGTATTTATGCCAAATAAGAAAGCAGCCATCAAAGATCTGAAGAAATCTAAAAAGCGTAGTGTGCGCAATTCTTTGATTAAGAGAAATATTAAAGAAATCATTAAAAAGGGTCAAAAAGCAGTGACTGAAGGAAAGCCAGTGGGTGATTTATCTAAACAATTACAAAAAGCCGTCGATAAAGCCATTAAGAATAAAATTTTAAAACCCAATGCTGGTAATCGTAAGAAATCTCGTTTTGCCAAGATGATAAAAAGAGGGCCCGTAACCGAAAAATCAAAGAACAAAGCTAAAACAGAATAATTTTTTAAAAGTCTCCTTGCGGGGACTTTTTTCTTTTGTTAGAATTTAGCTATGTCAGCAGAACAGTTAGTCAAACAATTAAAAAAATATTCTTCAGCCAAGCGGCAAAGAGCTAGTCAATGGTTTTTTAAAACTGCGCCGGGGCAATACGGCTATGGCGATAAATTTTTAGGTGTCCGGGTGCCGGATATTAGAAGAGTAGCTAGACAATTTTTGAGCTTGGATTTTAAGGAGATAGTGCCTTTGATAAAATCACCAATTCATGAGATCAGACTGGCGGCTATTTTGATTTTGGTAGAAAAAAACAAAGAAGCTATTAAAAATAAAAATGTAGCCTTAAGAAAAGATATTTTGAATTTTTATATTAAGTATCGGCAGTGGGTCAATAATTGGGACTTGGTTGATTTATCAGTCCATCGTATTTTAGGTCAAGCCATTTTGGATAATTTACTAGGGAAGAAAATTTTGTATCAATATGCCAAAAGCCAAAATCTTTGGGAGCGGCGGATGTCTATTATTGCTACCGCCATGTTTATTAGTCAAGGAAAATTGGATGATTGTTTGAAGATTTCAAAAATATTGTTAAAAGATAAGGAAGATTTGATGCATAAGGCGGTGGGCTGGATGCTTCGAGAGGCTTGGAAAAAAGATAGCCAAAGAGTAGAGGCTTTTTTGAAAAAATATTATCAAGCTTTACCGCGTACTACTTTAAGGTATGCCATCGAAAGGATCAAAGAACCCAAACGGAAGAAAATTTTGCAAGGTAAGTTTTAAGGAGCAAATAAAATCCAGCTTTTTAGCTGGATTTTATAGATCATTAATCATTTTAGCAAAGAGTACTCTTTCCTGATTAGTGCTGGACTTAAATTTTTCGTCAATATATAAAAGATATTTATAGATAATTTTTAATTGAGGCAATGTATATAATTTGCTTTGCACATAAGTTTTTTCGGCCACTATTTTTGGTATTTTTAGAACTTGCATCAGGGCAAAGTAGTTTTTGGCTTTATCTCCCAAGGCCTTGGTTTTGATGATTAGTCTATATTGACGGATAATCATCGTCAGGATGTACTGATGATTCACTCCGCTGTTTATTTTTTCTTCCATTAGTCTTAGAGCCAGAGATTTGTCTTTGTTACCTAAAGCGTCAATTAAATTGAAGATATTGTCGTCTATTTTAGCTTGGACCAATTCTTTAACTTCTTTGGCTCCTATTTCTCCGCTAGCAAAGTTACTTAATTTATTTATTTCTTGATGCATTTGCCACAAGTTGTTGCCCACATAAGCAATTAAAAGATCCAAAGCGTTTGGGGTGATTGTTTTGGAGTTATTTACAAATTGTTTGTGGGTCCAAGATTTTAATTGAGTTAGGTTGAGTGGTTCAAATTCCTCGCTAAATTTTATTTGGGATAATTTTTTATAAAGTTTTAAACGGGTGTCTGGCTTGTCGGTTTGTAAAAAAACAATATAATTTTCGTCCTGGCTGTCTTTTTGGTTGTTTAAAAATTTTAATAACTGCTCCTGCCAGTCTTTTAATTTTTTGTTGTGGAAAATATTTTTTATGATAATCAATTTTTTGTCAGCCAAAAAACCCATCACAGACACTGCTTGGAAAAAATCCTCCGGTCCAATAATTTCTCCGTCGAGGACTTGGATATTGTGTCCATGGGGATCGATTTTATCTTTAAATTTGTTTTTAATGGCCTCAACTTTTTGGTTGGCTCTAAAAGAGTCTTGGCCGTAGTAAAAAAATAACATTTAGATAGCGTAGTTTTTTAATTCACCCCAATTTTTACCAATCTCCAAGTCAACACTTAAAGGGACCGGTAACTGATAGACTGATTCCATGGTTTTTTTGACAAATGTGGCTACTTTGTCCAGTTCCTTTTCCGGTACTTCTAAGACCAATTCATCGTGAACTTGTAGGACTATTTTAGAGCCAGGGCTTAGTTTTGGCAAGTCCTGACTGATACTTATCATAGCGAGCTTTATGAGGTCAGCGGCTGTTCCTTGGACGGGCATATTGATAGCCATGCGCTCGGCAGCGGCTCGGAGCATCGGCATAGAGGAGTTGATGTCGGGCAGGTAGCGACGACGGCCAAAAATAGTTTGGCTATAGCCGTTTTGGTGGGCAAAATTTTTGGTGTAGTCTATGTATTGTTTGATTTTTTTGTAAACATTAAAGTATTTTTCTATAAAGTCTTTGGCCTCATTGCGACTAAGGCCGGTTCTTTGAGCTAGACCCAATGATCCCAGACCGTATAAAATACCAAAGTTTATTTCCTTGGCTGTTCGGCGAATATCTTTGGTCACTTGATCTAGTTCTATCTTGTGTATTTCAGCAGCCGTGCGGGCGTGAATATCTTCTCCTCTTTGGAAAGCGGCGATCATTTTGGGGTCATTGGACAAAGCGGCCGCTAGGCGCAATTCAATTTGGGAGTAATCGGCGGACAGTAATATATGTTTGTCTGGTGCCACAAAAGCTTGGCGTATTTTTTTGCCCAATTCCGTACGGATAGGTATATTTTGTAAATTGGGGTTAGAGGATGATAAGCGGCCGGTAGCGGTAACGGTTTGGTTAAAGCTGGTATGTAGTCTATGGCTATGGCTATTTATTAATTCTGGTAAGGCTTTGATGTAGGTAGATTGCAATTTACTGAGCTCTCGGTATTCTACTAGTAACGATATGATGGGATGGACACCTTTTAATTTATCTAGCTCGGAGGCAGCCGTTGATAGGCCGGTTTTGGTTTTTTTAATGCCGGAAACGCTTATGGCCATATCTTCAAATAGCACTTTTTTAAGTTGGGCTGGGGAGGCAATATTAAATTCTTTACCAGCTAATTTGTATATTTTTTCAGTTAATTTTTCTAGATCTTTTTTAAATTGTAGCTCCATGTTAGCTAAGAATTTTTTATCCAAACATATGCCGGCTAGTTCCATATCAGCCAAAGCGGGGATGAGGGGGATTTCTATTTTTTGTAGCAGTTCAAAATTTTTATCATTTTTCATTATTGCATAAATCTTCTCATATAATCTAAAAGTAATGTCAGCGTCTTCTGCTCCATACCAAGCCAATTTATCCGGGGCTATCTTTAAAATATCAATATCATTTTTTTTCTTGGGCTTTTCTTCCAAGAGATCTTCCAATTTTAATTTTTTATAACCCAAATAAGCAAAGGCTAATTCTTCCAATTTTAAGCCCCGGTCATAATTGATCAGATAAGCAGCCACTAAAGTATCAAAAGATAAACCAGTCAGTTTAATATCAAGTACTCTTAAAACTTTATAGTCAAATTTTATATTATGACCAACTTTGGCTATTTTTTCATCTTCAAAAATTGGCTTTAATTTTTCTAGTACCAAATCATTAAATTTTTTATCACCCATTTGTATATAATAGGCTTCCTTGGCCTGCCAGCAAAAAGATAGACCTAGTAATTTTTTAGTCAGAACATCTAAACCAGTGGTTTCAGTATCAAAAGCAAATATTTTTTGAAGTTTTAGCTTGGCGTAAAAATTTTTAAAAACCTCTTCATCTTTAATGATGGTATAATTGTTATCTTGATTTTGAGAAAAAGCATTATTATTGATGTCTGACTGATTGTGAGGAATTTTATTTAGTAATGATTTAAATTCTAATTTTTGAAACACTTTATAAACATCTTCACTGTCAAATTGAGAAAACCTAGCTTCTTCCAAGGTCCAGTCCAGCGGTACATTTCTGACAATAGTCACCAGAGTCCGACTATCATAAGCTTGTTGCTTTTGGTCTAGTAATAATTGTTTAGTTTTTTCTTTGATATCAGCACTATCGATTTTTTTGTACAAATTATCTAAGGAACCAAATTTTTTTATTAGCTCGGCGGCACCCTTTTCTCCAATACCTTTAACACCTTTGATGTTATCGGAAGTATCACCTTGAATAGCTTTTAGGTCTATCAATTGTTCTGGTTTTAGATCATAGCGCTTTTTAACAGCTGCTAAATCATAAGTAACAGTATCATTAAAACCTCTTTTGAGTGTTAGTACCTTGACGCGGTCGTTGACTAGTTGTAGAGCATCTAAGTCACCGGTAATAATAATAATTTCCAAATCTTTATATTTTTGATAGGCCTCTTGGCTAATAGTTCCAATGATATCATCAGCTTCAAAACCAGCTTTAGTTAGAATAGGAATATTAAAAGCCGCCAAGACTTCTTTACTCAAAGGGAATTGCTCGTAAAATTCATCGGCCTGTTTAATTCGCTGGGCTTTATAGTCTTTATATTGCTCATGACGAAAAGTTTTTCCGGCTATATCAAAAGAAGCAATAATATATTCTGGTTTTAATTCCCTGAGAATATTTAAAAGTAGTGAAGTATAACCAAAAACAGCATTGACCATTAAACCGTCTTTGGTTTTGAGTGGTGGTATAGCATGCCAGGCCCGATGAAGTAGGGCGTTACTGTCTATTATTACCAATTTTTTTAGCTTTTTAGTCATAAAAAGTCATTTTTTATCTTAGTTTATCATAGCATTTTTACAGGCTAATACCAAATAGTTTAAGCTTGACTTTATGAGTATTTATTGTATAATACTTGTGTTTTAAGCGGGTGTAGTTCAGTTGGCTAGAACATTTCCTTGCCAAGGAAAAGGTCGCCGGTTCGAGCCCGGTCACCCGCTCCAGTTTATTATATTAATGTAGTTATATTTAACAGTTGCGCCGGCGTGGTGGAATTGGTAGACACGCAGGACTTAAAATCCTGTGGCCGTAAGGTCGTATCGGTTCAAGTCCGATCGCCGGTACCAGAGGATAAAAAATCAGCTTAAGTAAAGCTGTTTTTTGTTATCGAAATTATTTAAGAAATTTATTATTTTCTTCTCTAATTGTTAATGACGGCTATTTGTCTTTGTAGAAAAATTTTGTAGGGACTATTGTTGAATTTTAGTAGCTATTGTATAATATGGGTAGTTGAGCAGTAATAAATATTAATAATCCGCAGATTTTTGGCTGTTGTATGTCAAAATTTACGGTATAAAAATTGTATGGAAATAGTTTTCATTTTTTGGCTAATTTTAATTATCGGTTTCTTTATCCTCATTGGCCTGAGGATTGTCGATCAATATGAACGTGGTGTAGTGTTGACATTGGGAAAATATACCGGCACTCGTTCGCCTGGCCTAACTTGGATTTTTGTTGGAATTCAACGAATGATGAAAGTAGATTTACGTATTACAACGACCGATATACCGCAACAAGAAGTTATTACCAAAGATAATGTTCCCGTAGGTATAAATGCAGTGGTTTATTTTCAAGTGCAAAATGCTGAAAATGCTCTTTTGAATATCAAAGATTATACGACAGCCGTTTCGCAATATGCTCAAGCAGCCCTTCGCGATGTTATTGGTGCTATTGAGCTTGACCCTTTGCTTTCTGAAAGAGAAAAAATTGCTGAAGAAGTTCAAAAAATTGTCAGTGCCGCTACTCAATCATGGGGTATTTTGGTTACCGATATAAAAATTCAGGATATTGAGCTACCGGCCGACATGAAGCGTGTTATGGCTAAGCAAGCAGAATCAGAGCGAGAACGACGGGCTATTATTATTAGAGCTGAGGGAGAATTTCAAGCTTCTGAACGCTTGGCTCAAGCCGCTAAAGTGCTGGGCGCTACTCCAGGTGGTCTTTCTATGAGAACACTACAGACAATAGAAAAAATAAACCCAGACCCATCAAAGACTGTAATCTTTGCTCTGCCAGTTGAGGTGTTTGAGGGTATCAAAGCAATATCTCAAACAGTTAAATCTAAGTAATAAAAAAGCTGTTATTTTATCTCTTTGAGGAAAGACTCAGCTAATTGAGCAGTTTCTGCGCTAGCTTGATAAAAGTTTTTCCAGACGACGACTATATCAGCATCATTAAAAGTCGCTCGTTGGACTTCTCTTATTGTATCTCCTCCGGCGATAGCTACTAATATATTATAGTTTCCCTTAATTTGTTTTATTTGATAGTAGGGAATTTGTTTTTCTTTAGAAAATTCAGTCTCATCAACTCCTCTATGAAGTATTACTACATCGGGGAGTTTTTTTAATTTTTTTAAAACAACTATCGCACTTTCAACATTCATCATATCAATCATTGAATCAACGTTGAATTTTTGGCATTCCTCTATAAAATTATCAATTGTTTCAATCGGCGCTACTCCTAGACATGTTACGGCATTAGCGCCGGCAGTAGCCATCATTTCTACTTCGCGGGCGGCTAAGTCGGCACATTTACTATCGGCTACTATATATGCTCCAATCGGAGCCATTGCTTTTATCCGTGATACAGCTTCCGTTCCGTATATTTTTATTAAAGGTGTTCCCGCTTCAATTAAAATTCTATCGGAAGTCGGTAGTTGCCAAATAATTTCCCTTGCTTCTTCCAGAGTACTATTGAGGGCTACCTGAAGATATTTTTTCTTTTTTTCTAATCGGGTTGTTTTATTGAATAATAAGCTAGGAATTTGCAACGGCATAGCAGATTTGAGGGAGCTGATTTTTTCTAAAATTGGTTGAGTATTGTTAGCTAAACTGTTTGGTAGTTTATTTACTGTCTTTAGATAATTGGCAAAATCGGGATTTAAATATTTTAATTTTTTTCTTAAGAAAATCATAAGGGCAATTATACCAATAAATCCCAAAATTGGATTTCTGAGCAAAATAATAATAAGACCAACAATTATTAGGACTGCTAGGTTAAGATTTCGGGGTTTTTTATTTTCCATAGTTATTTAACCAATTTCAAAAATTCTCGCGCTAAATTAGCAGTATTTTTAGGGTTTTCATAAAAAGACTTCCAAATAACCGTAATATCAGCGTCATTAAAAAAGCTTCTCACTACATCGCGTGGCATTTCTCCACCAGCCACTGAGATTAGAACATTGCCGTAAGTGCCTTTGATGCGGTGAATTTGATCGTGTGGTATTTTTTTTCCATTTTTATTTTCATTTTCATCTACTCCGCGATGTAAAACAACTACAGTTGGAAGTTTTTTTAATTTTTGTAAAATCTCAAAGGGAAATTCTATATTCATCATATCAACCATTGAATCAATGCCGGCTTTTTCACACTCCTTGATAAATTCATTTATAGTGGCTATTGGTGCCAAACCTAAACAAGTAGCGGCAGAAGCGCCAGCAGTAGCTACTGCCTCAACTTCCCGAGATCCCCTATCCATACATTTTAAATCAGCCACAATATAACCCGGTTTATGTATTTTTTCACTCCACCAGTTTTTTAAGGTACTGATGCCACTCTGTCCATATTTTTTAATAAAAGGAGTACCGGCTTCAATAATTATTTTTTCCGAAGCCGGAAGTAGGGTAATCATTTCTCTGACATCAGCCAGAGAACGATTAAAAGCAATTTGTAGATATTTTGATTTGCGATTTAGCATAGTATTATAGATTATTATATCTAATTTTTAATAAATTGCCCAGCCATAGTAAAATTTTAAAAAATGAATTTTACTATCTAAAAAATCGTCTAAAAAGACGATTCGATTGGACCAAATCCCTTTCTACCTACCGGCAGGTAGGGGTGAAGAGTTTGGTTGGAGGCCACGGGCGGAATCGAACCGCCGGATAAAGGTTTTGCAGACCTCTGCCTTACCACTTGGCTACGTGGCCTTAGGTATGCTAATTTATCAAATTATTTTACTTTAGGCAAGCCTTACAATCAGGAAAATTTTTCTTTAAACTCATTGATTTCTCGGACGAAAAAACCATAACCAGATTTATCGCGGTATTTTCCAAAATATAAGATCATCGTTTGGCCGTCATTTACATTGGTAGCATTTATTAGCTTAAATAATTTTAAGTAAAGGCGGTTGCTTTTGTGGTGTCTGACTATTTTCATTATTTTTTAAGCTAGTCGGATTTTTTGGAGCTCTTTTAGACACAGGGTATGCATAGTTTTAGCACCGGCTAAGATAGTGGGGGATTTCATAGTCCAATTTTTATTTTGCCAATCAGTTACTTTTCCACCAGCTTCTTTTATAAGTATTGTGCCGGCGGCCACATCCCACAACCGAGCGCCAGATACAACATGAGCTTCGGTTTTACCACTAGCCACCATAGCCAGCTCCAAACTAGTCGAACCAAAATGTCGACAGTGGTGGCAGAGGTCATGGAATCTTTTGTATAAGCGATAAGCTTTTTCGGTATTTTTTCTACCACTACCATGACAATAGGTAATAACCGCTTTTTTAAAATCTTTAGTAGAGGCTAATTTTAGTGGACGCTGATCTTTAAAAGCCCCTCCATTTTTGGTGGCGTAGTAGAGCTCGTCTAAAATTGGACTATAAATTACACCCATTACTATTTCATTTTTATAGGCTAGAGCAATGGCTACAGAAAACATTGGATGGTGCATAGTAAAATTGGTAGTGCCATCTAAGGGGTCAATAATCCAGGTGTAGTTGCTATTTTTATCTAGCTGGCCACTTTCTTCAGATAAAATATCATAGTTAGGGAAATTTTTTCTGATGGCTTTAAAAATTATTTTTTCCGCTTGGCGATCACACCAAGTGGCTCTTTCGTTGTGTATTTTATAGCCAATATTTTTTTTATGCCAATCAAAAAATTCTTTTTTTAGAAATAATCCAGCTTGTCTGGCAGCACTTTGACTGATTTTTAATTCTTTTTCATACATAGTAGGTTTATTATAGCATATTTTACTAATAAAAAATAAGGACTGAGCCTTATTTTTTGTACATCTTTTTAATTTTATTAACTAGTGGTGTATCTAGAGTTATATGATCTAGCGAATTATATCCTTCCACCAAACCCAATTCACTTAGGTGATCTACCTTATTGGTTTGGTGAAATATTTTTCCAAAGAGGTAATTTCTACTTTTATATTCTATACATTTTTTATAATCATCTATAAAAGCTCGTAGGGCCTGCTCGTCTAATAGATTGTGGTCAGATATTTCTTTGAGAATGTCCTCAAATTTTAAACTGTAGTCTAACAAATAGATATTTTTTAGTATGCCAGCCAATTCTATATTTCTAGAATTATTGGAAGTACCTTCAATACTAAATATTTTTTTAATAATATCTAATATTTCTTCTTGTAGGTTTCCGCCCACATAAATGGGTACTTTGGCATTGGCTAGATGTCTAGCTTTATAATATCCGCCAATAGAGACCAGGCGATTGTTATTGTATAGATAATCAGTGGGTAATTTACCTTGGTGGACTCCTTTGCAACAGTTGATTATAAAATCTGGTTGGTGTTTAGTAATTTCTGGCAAGGCTTCGGCGGGGGTACAATTGAAGATAATACAGTTTTTGATGCTGGTTATCTGATTAGCCCCGAGGGCCTCTACTTTTAATAGCTGTGAAATAACACTACCCAATTCACCATTACCCAATACTTTTACTTCCATAGTTTTAGCTATTTGATGATTTTGGAAGCTATTAGATCCATAGTTTTTTGATTGGCTAGCATATTGGCTAAGTGCTCACGATAATGTGGATGAGTTATATTTTTTACAGCTTCTTTATTATCTTTATACATGGTCATTTGCTGTTTTATTTCCTCATCAATTTGTTTATCTTCAACTTTTATTTTTTCTTCTTGGGCAATTTGACGCATTACTAAGGCAGCTTTGACTCTTTCTTCAGCTTGAGGATGGAAGTCTTTTTTCAAATCATCCATGGTTTTGTTGATAGATTTTAGATAGCCAGCCATATCCATACCTTGTCTAGCTACCCCATGTTCCAATTCGTGAGACATTTTATGTACTTCATTGGCAATCAATTTTTCGGGGATTTCTCCAATAGTTGCTTGTTTGACGATGGCTTCTATAGCAGCAGTCTCGACACGGTTTTTTTCCTTTATTTCTTTATCCTGGGTGATATTTTGAGTTAGTTGTTCTTTTAATTGTTTTAAACTTTCTAGACCAATAGCTTTGGCTAAGGCATCATCTATTTTTGGTAGCTCTCTTTCATAGACAGCTTGTAATTTTACTTTAAAAGTAGCAGTTTTTCCAGCTAAGTTTTTTTGGAAATATTCTTTGGGAAAAGCTAGCTCAAATTCTTTTTGAGCGCCATTTTTTAATCCGATTATTTGCTCTTCAAAACCGGGGATCATGCGGCCATCACCCAAGACTAAGGGGTATTTGGTATTTTTCCCGCCTTCAATAACTACTTTATCTATTAAAACCTCAAAGTCTACTTCAGCCTTATCGCCTTTTTGAGCGGCGCGGTCTACTATTTTTTCTTTGACTTGCAGATTTTGTAGTTGTTCCAAAGTTTTATTGATATCCTCATCAGTAGCTTCGGCTTTGTTCTTTTTTATCTCGAGAGTTTGCCAAGCTCCCAAAGTTACTTTAGGAAGTAAAGCGACGGTCGCGATATAAATTATCGGATTGCCCGGGGCAATTTTTTCTATCTTAATATCTGGCTGGCCAATGCTTTCAATTTTTTCACGGACAATAGTTTTATAAAAAGAATCACCAACAATTAAATCCAGCGCTTCTTGATAAATAGCCATTTCTCCAAATTTATTTTTGACCAATTCATAAGGAGCTTTACCCGGTCTAAAACCTGGTAATTTAGCGTTTAAACTCATTTTAGCCGCAGCCTTTTCTAGATGGGGCTTCATTTCTTCTAAGTCCACCTCGATCGTTAGTTCTATTTGGTTTTTGGCTAATTCTTTTTTAGTAATTTGCATAAGATCTTAAGCTATTAACACAGCAATCAAAAGTAAAGCAACTACATTTAAAATTTTAATCATCGGGTTGATAGCTGGACCGGCTGTATCTTTATAAGGATCGCCGACAGTATCACCGGTGACAGCGGCTTTGTGGGCATCACTACCCTTACCACCATGGTGGCCACTTTCAATATATTTTTTGGCATTGTCCCAAGCACCACCGCCAGAGGTCATAGATAAAGCAATAAAAATACCAGTCACAATACTACCAACCAAAGTACCACCCAAGACCAGCCAACCATTGTCTCCTCTGAAGATAAGCATGATTAGTATAGGTACTAAGACGGGTATAAGAGCGGGGACTATCATTTGTTTTAAAGCGCCCCTGGTAACTATATCAACAGCCGAAGTATAATTGGGTTTTTCACTGCCATCCATAATACCCGGGTGTTCTTTAAATTGATTTCGGACTTCTTGAACGATAAAGCCAGCAGTTTTGCCGACTGCTTCCATAGATAATGCGCCAAAAATATAAGGCAGAAGTCCACCAATAAACAATCCAGCCAAGACATAAGGGTCATCTAATTTAAAAATTAGATTAATGCCCTGTTTAGCCAATTCTTCAGTGTAAGCAGCAAATAAAACCAAAGCGGCCAGTCCAGCCGAAGCAATAGCATAGCCCTTGGTAACGGCTTTAGTAGTGTTACCGACAGCATCTAAAGGATCAGTCACTTTTCTGACTTCTTCTGGTAAATTGGCCATTTCAGCAATACCACCAGCATTGTCAGTAATTGGTCCATAAGCATCAATGGTCACAATAATACCGGCCAAAGAAAGCATACTCATAGCTGCTACAGCAATACCATATAATCCGGCAAAGTAATAAGCAGCCAAAATACCGACAACGATGACCAATACCGGCCAGGCAGTAGCTTTCATAGAAACAGCTAAACCCTGAATAACATTGGTACCATGTCCTGTCTCAGAAGCTTTAGCAATTGATCTAACGGGTTTATATTTAGTAGAGGTATAGTATTCGGTTAGCCAGACAATAAAAGCAGTGACTATTAATCCAACTAAAGCAGCCCAGTAGATATCCATATAGCTTCGAGAGACCAAGTCAGACATCATGTACTTGGTGACAAAGTAAAAAGCAATAGCCGCCAAAACACCAGCAGCAATTAGTCCTTTGTATAAAGCTTTCATTATATAATCGCCCTTGGCAATTTCTTCAACAGTTTTATTTTTAGCTAGTCTAATAAATAGCAAACCAATTAGTGAAGCCACAATCGCTATGGCTCCCAAAGCTAGGGGATATAAAACAGCATTTTCTTTATCAGTAAAAGTTAGGGACCCCAAAAGCATCGCAGCCACTAGAGTGACAGCATAAGTTTCAAATAAATCAGCGGCCATACCAGCACAATCTCCGACATTGTCTCCGACATTGTCGGCAATGACAGCTGGGTTTCTAGGATCATCCTCAGGAATACCAGCCTCTACTTTACCTACTAGATCAGCACCGACATCAGCGGCTTTGGTAAAAATACCGCCACCTAGTCTAGCAAAAACAGAAATTAAACTACCTCCAAAACCAAGACCAATTAGATGGTGTACTTCTATAAATGGTAGAGCAAAGAGTAGACTGACGCCCAAAAGAGCCAAGCCGACTACTAGCATACCAGTGACCGCTCCGCCCCAAACGGCTAGTTGCATAGCTGCTTGGATGCCTTTTTTAGCGGCTTCGGTGGTGCGCACATTGGTGCGTACAGAGACATTCATACCGATAATGCCAGCGGCGGCTGATAAGACAGCACCGAGCAAAAAGGCCAAGGCTGTCAGCCAATCAGTGGCAAAGCCTAAGATTATAAACAAAACTCCGGCCAAATAAGCAATGGTTTTGTATTGACGAGTCAGGTAAGCTTTGGCACCCTCCTGGATAGCCAAAGCAATAGCTTTCATCTTGTCATCGCCAAGAGGTTTTTTTAATATTTTTTTGATTAAGAGTACCCCGAATACGATGGATACTAATCCGGCTAAGATAGCCAAAAAAATTATATTGTCCATAATGTTTTTAGTTTATCCCGCCTATGGC
>MHKS01000005.1:81325-534444 GCA_001818495.1 Candidatus Komeilibacteria bacterium RIFOXYD1_FULL_37_29
TCAGTCGGCTTGGCTTTTTTACGAGAAGATTTGGCAGGTTTTTTCTTAGATTTTTTTTCGGCTTTAGTCCCTGTGGTTTCAGTAGCAGTTTTTGTAGTTGTTTCGGTCTCAATTTTTTTATCAGAAATTTTATCACCAGTGGCAGAAGAAACAATGTCAATTTTCCAACCGGTTAGTTTGGCCGCTAGACGGACATTTTGTCCATTTCGACCAATAGCTAGAGAAAGTTGATTATCGGCTACTTGCACAGAAGCAATTTTAGTTTCTTTATCTAAGGTAATACCTTCTATTTCAGCTGGTGATAGGGAATTACTAATAAATTTTTTAATATCATCATCCCATTCGATAATATCAATTTTTTCTCCACCTAGTTCATTGATGACAGTTTGCACTCTAGAACCGCGCTGTCCGACACAAGATCCGACTGGATCTATATTTTCATCGTGGGCCATCACAGCTATTTTTGATCTAGAGCCAGCTTCTCTGGAAATTGATTTTATTTCCACTGTGCCAGCGGCTATTTCCGGTACCTCGGTCGCAAAAAGTTCTTTGACTATCTCTGGATGAGTGCGAGATAAAATTATTTCCGGTCCTTTATTACCAATTCGTACTTCCACAATGAAAAAATTTAAGCGAGCTCCAACATTGTATCTTTCTGTACGGATTTGCTCTTCCATTGGCAAAATGGCGCTGGCTTTTCCCAGATCAACAATAATCCGACGACCTTCTTTTCGCTGTATTGTGCCCAAGACTAATTCGCCCTCTTTGTCTTTGTATTCATTGAAAATATGGTCTCTTTCAGCTTCTCGCAGTCTTTGGACAATAACTTGCTTGGCGGTTTGAGCAGCCATGCGTCCGTATTCTTCCGGCACTCCCAATTTTGTTTCTATAATATCACCAACTTTGTATTCTTCACCGTCTTTATTGGCTTCTGATAGCATAATTTCCGAACGAGGATTGAATCTTTTTATAAGTTCTTCTTCTGGTATCTCTTCACCAGCCTCTTTCTTTTGTTTTTGCTCTTCAACCAATTTTTCTTCTTCTTCCAGATCAACGTCTTCTACTACTATTTTAACATCAAAAACAGCCGTTTGGCCGTTGTCGGCATTAAAGACTACTTTGATGTTTTGATTTTTATTGCCAAACTCTTTACGGTAAGCAGCTGCCAGAGCAGCTTCGATGGCTCCGATAATTGCTTCCATAGACAAGTTTTTTTCGTCGGCAATTTGTTTTATAGCTGCTGCTATATTGTTTGTCGCCATAATTTTTATTTAATTATTTATTTTTTATCAAACATCATTTATTAGCGGTATTTGATATTACTATCCCCGCCCAGCGGGGATAAAAAAGAGCTAGTCTACTGTAGTAAACTAACTTTAATATCTATATCATAAACTATTTTTAGCTACTAGTCAACTTTATAACTGATAGCGTCTGAGGGTGGCTTTGGTGCCGGTTATTTGTATAATCAGGGCTTCTAGCTCAAAAAATTGGGGTAATTTTCTTTGCTGGGCCAAGATTTCATAAGTCCGGCGGATTTTTTCTATTTTTTGGTTGTTGATACTTTCTTCAGCCCACAAAAATTTGTTGGTGGATCTAGTTTTTACCTCCACTACGGTTATTTGTTTATTTTTCTCCAAAACTAGATCCAATTCGCCGCAACGGCTATAATAATTTTTGACAATTAACTTGTAATGAAGTTTTTGATAATATTTTAAGGCCAAGTTTTCTCCATAATAACCCAAGGCTTTTTTATTGGACATAAAAACAGACTTTAACTGCCTGTTTTTATTTTTTAAATTATCTGCCTATCGCTCATACCCCGCCAAAGGCGAGGTTCCGCTTTAGTGGGACCGTGGGCAGGTAGGTAGCTTTATTTTTTCTTGGGTAGCCACTTATTAAATTCCTGCTCTTTTTTTTCAGCTTCTGCTTTGTCAGGAAGTTTTGTTTTAGCAAAAATAATAATAAAAATCAGCCAAACAAACATTAGTAGTATAAATATTAGGAGCCAACCGCGAGCGCTAAGATAGAGGGCTCGAACTTCTCTAAAATACATTAGAGTCAGACCAACCAAGCCATTGGTCCAGGACCAAACTTGTATTTTCTTCCACAATTTTTTGCGTAAATCTTTTTGGCCTATTTTTTTGTGGGTGTAAAAAGCCAAGACAAGGGAGCCGACAAAAATAATCAAGAGAACTATTCTCAGCGGCCAGGAAAAGCCAGCCGGTGGAAAGCGATTAAATAGGTAGGAAAGATCTAGGAGTTTCTCTAGGTTCATGGGTATTATTTTAAATACTTTATTATGGCCACTAAGCTCCAAGAATTAATCTCAGATCTTAGTGGACAGGCTTAATACTAAATAAAAAAACAGCCCCAGTCAAGGGCCATTTTTTTGAATTTATAGTTTGATAAAGATTTGTCCAAAGTGGTATTGACCAGCCTTAAATTGTTGTTCGGGAATGAGGTTTATTTTTTGGGCTTGACTGTTAATGGTTTCAGGGCTGATATGTCTATCGTTACGTGGCCCAACACCCCCCTTCCTAGCACTCCAATCAATAATGAGCATTTTACCGCCGGTTTTTAAAAGTCTCTTACCTTCTTTGAGCACTTGATCTGTTTTGTTGGTTTGAAATAAGACGTTGACCAGTAATACAAAATCTAGACTTTCTTCGGGGATTTTGGTAGCGCCGACTATTTCAATATTACTCCAAACGGTTTTTATATTATATAAGTTAGCCATGCGAGCTTTGGACTCAATATCAGATAAACAATTTTTTACAACATCAACAGCATAAACTTCTCCTTGATCACCGACCAGTCTGGCAGATTGCAAAGTAAACATACCACCGCCAGCTCCCAGATCAGCTACACGCTGGCCATTTTTTATTCCTAGAATTTGTCCCAAAATTTGATTAGCATTTAATAGTTCGCTTTTACCAAAAACAGCGGTTTGATTTTGCCGGTGATTAGTCGCGGCAGAGGGACTGTTATTTTGTTGGTCTGATCCCAGGTCTTGATTGGCCATTTGATTGGCCGATATATTGGCAGGGTCAGTAGCGGGTGGAATTTGAAAATCAGCTGTATTTTTAGTATTTTTTGTTGCAGACATAAGAAATTTTAAGGCTTATTAGTTTATTATATCAGATTTTACTTTTTTATTGAATAATAATTTAAAACGGGGTATGATATATATTATTAGTGTTATTTTTTATCTTATCTTAGCCTTTATTATGAAAATATTATGGATTTAAGTGTAGTTGTGCCTTTATACAATGAAGAGGGGTCGCTTAGAGAGCTGAATAAAAAATTGCAGAGTGTTTTAAGCCGTTTAAACATTAATTACGAAATTTTGTATATTGATGACGGTTCTCGTGATAATTCCGTAAAAATTTTAAAAGAATTAGCCGTCCAAGATAGGCATTTAAAGATTATCCAGCATAAGAGAAATTTTGGTAAGTCGACGGCCTTGGCAGTAGCCTTTAGTAAGACAGAGGGAGATTTGGTTGTGACCATGGATGCTGATTTGCAGGATGATCCGGAAGAGATTCCTCGATTTATAGAGCAGATTAATCAGGGGTATGATTTAGTGTCTGGTTGGAAGCAAGATAGGCAAGATCCACTGGTTAAATTGATATCCTCTAAAATATTTAATTTAACCGTCTCCTTTTTATCGGGATTAAAAATTCATGATTTCAATTGTGGTTTTAAGATTTATAGAAAAGAGGTGGTCAAAAACCTAGAAATCTATGGGGAGCTACATAGGTTTCTGCCTTTTTTGGCTCATCAACAAGGATTTAGAGTTACTGAGATGAAAGTACAGCACCACGCTCGTAAATTTGGCGAGTCCAAATACGGGCATTTAGGATTAAGAAGGTTTAGTAATTATATTTTAGATCCTATTAATGTAGTTTTTATAACCAAATATAAAAGAAAACCGGCTCATTTTTTTGGAAATTTGGGAATGATGGCTTTTGGTTTGGGAATTTTGATATGTATATATTTAAGTATATTATGGTTTTGGGGGCAAGGCATTGGTAATAGGCCACTTTTATTTTTGGGTGTCCTTTTGATTATCATTGGTATACAACTTATAGCCATGGGTTTTTTGGGAGAATTGATTGTTCGAGAAAACATATCTAAAGATAAAGACGAATATATAAAGAAGTAATGTGCATCAAGTATTTTAGTAGTTTAAAAGAGGATAAATATAAACGCCAGATAGTTTTGGTTTTTTTTCTTTTTGTTATATTTTTAATTTTATTCACCGAGCCGTATCTGAATACTTTTAATATTGTTTCCAGATATCTGACCATTGAGTCTATCGTTGAAGATCATGATTTTATTATTGATGATAAATATCAAGCTACCGATGATATTATTTATCGAGAGGGACATTGGTATTCATCCAAGCCACCAATTTTATCAATAGTGACTTCTTCGGTCTATTATATTACCCATAATTTTTTTCATCAGGATTTTCCGGAATTTAATGAAATAAACGAATATAAATATTATTATTCTTTGTATCCTACAGTTTATTTTACTTCCCTAATTTTTGTCGGCGGTACCTTTTTTCTTTTATTAGTTTATTTTTATAAAACTCTAAAACTTCTAGCAGTCGATAAAAAATATCACTTACCTTTGATTTTGGGTTTGGGGCTAGGTACTTTATTTTTACCATACTCCACAACCCTCAACAATCATACTATAGCTGGCAGTTTGCTTTTTATGGCCTTTTATTATTTATTGCTTATAAAGTATCGGGCCGGCAATGGTCCGGGATTAAATAGACATTTAAGTATAGCTGGTATTTTTGGGTCTTTGGCTACAGTCATTGATTTACCGACGGGCTTGGTTTTTTATGGTTTATTTTTTATCTATTTTTTATTTAAATTGGGATTTAAAAAAATCTTTTATTATCTATGGCCATTTTTTATAATATTTTCGATACATTTGTATTTTAATTATCAAGCTTTCGGGGGTTTATTGCCAGCTCAATTATATAAAGATTATTGGTTTGGTCCGGATGGGATGCCTACTTTGGCCGCATATTTTCCTAGACACAGTTGGTATATTTATATTTTTAATATTTTATTTGGCACCCATGGTTTTTTCTCCTATACCCCTCTTTTAATATTATCATTTTTTGGCCTATTTAAAGTTATTAAAGCTAAATCAGAATTTTTTTGGGAAGCTTCAATAGTTTTATTTGGTTTTATTTTTGTCATTGCTTTTTATACTCTTCTGGCCAGAGACTACGGTGGGACAGCTTATGGTTTTAGGTGGTTAATATCACTTACACCGTTAATCTATTTTTTTATTATATTTTTATTTAAACAAGGTTTAAGTAAAAAATTATCCGTCTGGTTTAATATATTTTTTATTTGGTCTATTTTTTTAGCCATTATTGGTGTTATTGATCCTTGGCCTATGGGGTTTATCATTACCATTTTTTCAGATGGAGAATTTTTATTGCCCCCGGTTTTGGCTGTTTTACAAACATTGGTGTATTCTTACGGTTTTTAATAACTAAAGATTATGAGAGTTTGCTATTTTGGTACATATGAAAAAAATTATCCACGTAACAGCAATGTTATTAAGGGCTTGTTGGTAAATAATGTGGAAGTAGTACAGTGTCATGTTGATTTGTACACTAAATTTGAAAATAAGATAAATTTGAGTGTTGTCAAAAAAGTATTGTTGCTGGCTAATATTTTTTTATCTTATATTAAATTAATAATCAAAAGATTCTCTATTGGTAAAGTCGATTATGTGATTGTTGGATACCCTGGTCAGTTAGATATGTTTTTGGCTAGATTATTATTTTTGAATAAGAAAATAATATTCAATCCTATGTTATCTATTTATGACACCATGGTTGAGGATAGAAAGATTAGTCATAATTTTTTAATAAAGAAGTTTTTATATTTTTTAGATCGTTTTAGTTGTGTGTTGGCTGATAAGGTAGTATTAGATACTCCGGAACATGCTGATTATTTTTCCAAAGAATTCATTATTCCGAGAAATAAATTAGCCCATGCCTATATCGGTGCAGACGAGAGCATTTTTTTTCCATTAGCCAAAGAGAGTAACGATAAATTTAAAGTTTTGTTTTATGGTAAGTTTTCGCCGCTACATGGTATTGATACTATTGTCAGAGCAGCTAAAATTTTATCCAAATATCCAGAGATAGAATTTGAAATAATCGGCACCGGCCAGGTATACAAAGATATTGTGAATTTATCTAAAGCTCTAGATAGCCATAATATAAAATTTGTCGATTGGGTTGATTTTGAAAAACTACCTCATAAAATAGCCCAAGCCGATGTTTGTCTAGGAGGGCATTTTGGGGCTAGCCCAAAAGGGCAAAGAGTAGTGGCTAATAAAGTTTTTCAGATGATAGCTATGAGAAAACCGGTCGTGGTAGCCGATTGTCTGTCCTCTAAAAATGCCGGCTTTATTGATAAAGAAAATTGTTTATTATGTCCAGCTGAAAATCCTGATTTTTTAGCTAACATTATTTTATTAATTAAAAACAATTCTCAACTGGCAGAACATATATCCCAAGGAGCCATAGATTTATTTAAAAATAGGTTTACTATTTTTGAAATAGGCAGAGCATTCAAATTTGTTTTAGAATATAAAAGAGATTCTGGTTTGGTGTTAACACCAACTTATATGATGAGAAAAAAAATAATTTTAGAATATATAAAAAATCATAATATTAAGATAGATAATTTTTTAGAGATAGGAGTTGGTAACGGTGATATGATAAATACTCTTAGTCCATATTTTAACTTTGGTATAGGTACTGATATTGGACGGGAAGTTATTGATATGGTCAGGCGTAATATTAATAACTCAAAAATAAAATTTGAGCTTAGAGATTTTTTGGAAAGTCAGGAAAAAGATAGATATCAATTAGTAGTTGCTTTGGAAGTATTGGAACACATAGAGAAAGATAGATTGGCTTTAAATAAAATAAATCAACTATTGAGTACCGGTGGTCTATTTATCATGTCTGTTCCGGCTCATCAGAGTAAATGGAGCATTTCAGATGAGTGGGCTGGGCATTATAGACGTTATGAGAAAAAGGAATTAATAAAATTATTGAAAGATAGTGGTTTCGAAATAGAAAAATTTTATAATTATGGTTTCCCCTTAACAAATGTCTTGTGGTATGTTGGTAAAAAATTTATTAATAAAGATAAGGTTTTAGCTATTAGAGAGGCCAATAATAAAAGAAGTGGAATTGATAGGGATGTGCATAGAAAATTTAAGTTTTTGTTTAATAATTTTTTTATGTGGCCATTTTATTTAATGCAAAAATTATTTGTTAATTTTGATTTTACGCCTGCTTATTTGGTAATATTAAAGAAGTCAAAATAATATGTGTGGAATTATAGGGTATATAGGTCAGAAAAAAAGTGTTCCGATACTAATGGAGGGCTTAAGTAAACTTGAATATCGGGGCTATGATAGCGCCGGACTTTGTGTTTTGGAGAAAAAACATTTAAAGACTATAAAAAATAAGGGGCGTATCGCTGAGTTAGCCAAAAATTTGGAATTGGCTGAGCTAGCCGCTACTATGGGTATTGCTCATACCCGTTGGGCCACTCACGGTGAACCAAATACTAAAAATGCTCATCCGCATTTGGATTGTCATGAAAAAATAGCTATAGTCCATAACGGTATAGTAGAAAATTATCAGGAATTAAAACAAGTGTTAATCAAAGAGGGTCATCAAATCAAATCCGACACGGACTCAGAAATTATTGCCCATCTGATAGAAAAATTCTATCAAGGTGATTTAGAGCAGGCCTTGGTTCACGCCTTAGCTTTGATAGAAGGGGCTTTTGGACTAGCCGTTATTCATCAGGATGAACAGAAAATAGTAGTGGCCCGTCGTGGCTCGCCACTTATCATTGGCGTTGGTCAAGGAGAAATGTTTGTCGCCTCCGATGTGCCGGCTATTTTGGCCCATACTAAAAAAGTTATCTATTTAAATGACAACGAAATAGCGATTATCAAAGAAGATAATTATCAGATAAAAAAATTAACCGGTGAGAAAGTAGATAAACAAATTCATGAGATAAAATGGACAGTCGATCAGATGGCTAAGCAGGGGTATAAGCATTTTATGTTGAAGGAGATTTTTGAACAGCCCAATGTTTTGGTTAATACTTTGCGTGGTCGTATCAAAGACGGTCGGGTAAAGTTGTCGGTAGATTTTGATCTTAAAAAAATCAAAAGGATTATGATTGTGGCCTGTGGCACCTCCTGGCATAGCGCTTTGATTGGTAAACACCTTTTAGAATCAATCGCTGGTATCAGTACAGAAGTAGATTATGCTTCGGAGTTTCGTTATCGTAATCCAATCATCAGAGAAACAGATTTGGTTATTGTTATTTCCCAATCTGGAGAAACCGCTGATACTCTAGCGGCGTTAAAGGAAGCTAAAGATAAAGGGGCTAAGACCTTGGGCATTGTCAATGTAGTAGGATCAACCATTACCAGAGAAGTAGATTCAGGAATTTATTTGCATGTTGGTCCAGAAATTGGTGTAGCTTCGACCAAAGCTTTTACTTCTCAGGTTTTAGCTCTTAGTTTGTTGGCTTACTATATTTGGCAAGAGACTGGCCATCAGTTGGATGAAAAAATACTTCAAGAATTACAAACTCTACCTAAAAAAATCTCTCAAGCTTTGGAGAGTGATCAGGAGATTATCAAATTGGCCAAGCAATTTAAAGATGCTAAAAACTTTCTTTATTTGGGTCGGGGCTTTAATTTTCCCGTAGCTTTGGAAGGAGCATTAAAGCTTAAAGAAATTTCTTATATTCATGCCGAGGGTTATCCAGCAGCCGAGATAAAGCACGGGCCCATTGCTTTGATTGATCAGGCTATGCCAGTAGTTTTTATTGCTACCAAAAGCAATTTATCACAAAAAATTATTAGCAACATTGCTGAAGTCAAAGCTCGAAATGGTGTGGTAATTGCTATAGTCAATTCTGACGACCAGGTCATAAAAAAATTGGCCGACTATGTTATAGAAGTGCCAGCCACTTTAGAGGAGTTTTCGCCGGTAATCAATGTCATACCCCTTCAGCTTTTAGCTTACCACATTGCTGATTTAAAGGATCTAGACGTTGATAAGCCTAGAAATCTAGCTAAAAGTGTGACCGTAGAATAGGGCCGATATTGACTTTTTTGTGGTTTTTAGTTATTATATTGACGTTCTTTTATTTGGCCCCATCGTCTAGTGGTTAGGACATCAGGTTTTCATCCTGGCAAGCGGAGTTCGATTCTCCGTGGGGTCACCAAGCTTTAGTTTTGATAAGTTTAGGATTTTGGGCAATAAACTAGCTACAGCTAAGCAAGTAGCTGTTTTTTATTTTTAGCATATTTTTTAATAGTATCTTCTGCGGCTTCTTTGATCGGACGCATTTTTATATTATATTTTGACAAGTTTACAGAAGTCAGAATATTACTTGAACGTCTTTTATCTGCTAGTCCCAAACGAACCAACTCCTCTTCTTTAATCCACTCGTTTTTATGGTTTGGGTTCACATATTTTTTATAAAGTTCAATAATTTCTTTATGTTTAATAGACCCAGGATTGGTAACATGAAATATACCTTCTGCCTTTTTTTCCAATAATTGATAAAAAACATCAATCATATCATCAACTATTGTTATGGAATTTTCAACATCTATAATTTTTTCATACTTTGACAACTTATCAAGTAAATTTGCTGGATGAGGTTTACTATCTAAAAGCATACGAACACGAGCAATACCCACATTTTTTAGGGCAGATAAAGCTAGATCAGCTGCGAATTTAGATTTAGTATATACCACCGCCGGATTACCATAGTCTTCTTCTGTCCAAGGACCACCATGATAGGATTGACCATAAAAAACACAACCAGTAGCCATATGAAGCATATATATATCTTTGTTATAGCAAGCTTCAGCAATTGTGATTGGCAATACTGTATTACCTTTAACAGTTTCCATAGGATGAGTTTCACACCAGTCTACATTTGGTTTACCAACGACACCAGCTGCATTAAGCAATACATCTGGATTATGTTCGTTTATTAATTCTTCCACATCTTGGACAGTCTCTATTCTTTTATCACTAAGTATTACATTTTCCCAACTTTCTGCACAACGATTACCTAAATATCCATTACCAATAATTAAAATTTTCATAGATTTTTTATTATTTTATGAATGTAGCTTGTTAAGTTTATCTAAAAATGTAAAGATTGTCCATTTTTAATTAACGGGATAATTTATTATATATTTTTACTACATTTATTAAAAAATATACAGCAACTAGAGTTGCTAATTTAAATATATTAAAAAGAGACCACTTAATGTGATCAAGTAGCCCCTTCATTTTCATTCAAGCAGATAGTTAGTCGGCAGCGTGATGTTTATATAACCACGTGAAATCGTAGTTTGACAAGGTTTAAGGTTTAATTCTTCTGTCCAATTAGCTAGAGCTGGTTTAGTGGTTTTATTTTTAATTTTGAAAAAACCACGTGCTCGCCAGAATGTGACATTGTGCCGATGAAGATTCAATGGAATGGTGCGGTAGTAAATTTTATTCAAAACCAGACTTGATGGAGTATCAGGAACTGGTGGGGTAAACGCTAATTTAATATATCCATTCCAATCAGGATTTACACCAGAGATGCCGAGAATACTATGTGTTAGGAGACTAGAAAAATACTTAGCTAGGAGTTGATTGATCATTTCATTATCTGCCTCCGGATACATTTTTTTGCATCTAGCGCGATAGAAATTAAGTTGTTTTTTAGGTAACGATCCTTTCCAACCATACCTCAGTAATTCAACTGGAATTTTAACTTTCGAATCGGATATTTCGGCATAATCCGAAGCCTTAATCAATTCGGCGAAATAAGTTTCCAGTGATGAAGCAGTATTGAAAAAAATATCACCTGTTGTTATCGTGCTTTCTCGCAAAGTATGTATGAATGAATCGTAACTAAAAAGCTTGATCAATGTTTCGAATTGTTGCATGTAGGTAAGTATACTTTGTTTGGTATTTATAGTGTCATTTTCTAAATACCAACCAGTGACATCTTCAAGGCGAACTGTATATGATAGCCCTGGTTTGTAATGGGCTAGCACGCGTTTGTGTAAACAGGCCATAGTTTTGATTGCTGAAAGTTCAGCGATATCAACACCTTCATTAATCACTGGCTTTTTAGGTGCGGTCGGGACTAATATCGGAATGGGCTGGTTAATAGAAATATAATATGATATAATTTTTCGTAGTACTTCTTGAGAGTCATCGTTTGGTATGGGACCAACACGAGTCTGTCGAGTACCCACCAGTTCATTTAGAACAGCTTCAATTTGGCTACTGTTTGTTATAGGTTTTTGTGGAAATTCATTTCTAAAAAATGAGGCAACGTCTTCGGCCTGTGAATCATTAAGCCCCTCAATTTGTATAAGTAAATCGCTACTAGCCATTTTTTTAACTCCCTTTGATTGTTAAGGAACATTTTTTCTTTTCAAATTAGTATATTAAGTATACTAAAAAATGTCAAGAAAACGGAAAATGGGCATATAGAAATTACTTATATATTATTAAATCTGAAATTCTGACCAATGTTTTAATTCTTGAATAATTAGGTTTAAATTCTCAGTACAGTAGTGCACCATCCAGCCTTTCGTGAAAAGCTGGAACCAAAAATGACTTATCATCTTGATAGGTCTTTTTTGTTTAAAAATTTATTATACGGCAAGCGGGGAAGTCAAAGACTTCCCCGCATTATTAGTTTGGAAATTTTTTAAGCCAGGCATTTTGCGCAGCTTTTTCCATGGTTGGGCCATGCCCGATGATATCCCGACTTTTGCTGGGATGAAGATTATCAAGTAGGGCGGTATTGGGTCCGACCAAACGAATCTGGAAAGGACTAGAGCAATTGGGGTTGTGATGAAGCGAGAAGGTTACGGTACTGAGCATTTCTGTATACATGGTTTCATCTCCTTAGTTTGTGTGTCTCTGACAATATATCTAAATTTAATTAATATGTAAATAGTAATGGTTTATGGTAGATAATTATAAATAGCTTGTAAATATAGAAAGGTGTTGACAGTATTGGTAATTTGTGCTACAATGTGGTCAAGTAATTATTTCGGTAATTACTAAGAGTAGTAAGAGTAGAAATAAAGTCGAATTTCGAAGTTACTATTATTAATTCGTTTTTTTATTTCTATTCACATGCAAGGATCAATAAAAAAATTAACCGACAAAAATTTTGGATTTATTAGTCCAGAAGAAGGCAACAAAGATTTATTCTTTCATGCCAACGAGTTGGTTGATACAAGTTTTGGAGAACTTAGAGAAGGTGATGCAGTTACTTTTGAAGTTTCTGACACCCCAAAGGGCCCAGCTGCCACTAAGGTAAAAAGAGTTTAATTTTTCCAAATTATAAAATAAAAAACCGCCCCCTCGGGTGGTTTTTTATTTTAGCTAATTTTATTATCGACTAGCTCCAGAATAAGTAATGGCCTGCATAATATTCCAATCCTCAGTGCTTTGTGGCACATGACCATAGATATATTGGAAGGTCTTAATGCCCTGTCTTTCACTGTTGAGGTTTCTATTTTCGGCTTTCTGGCGAAGACCATAGGTCATAACTGTGACAGCGGCATTGTCATTGGAATCAGTCATATCAGCATCGCGTAAATAGATTTTTCTAAATTCCTTCTTAGCTCTATTTTCGGATGTTTCACTAGTTTGAGAGGGCCAGCGACCATTGGCAATTTTTATAGCATCAGCTACTTCATCTTCTGTTTCCGGCAATTTGTTGAAAGCGGATTTAAAAGAATAAATTACCGCAGCTCTTTCACCCTCACCTAGCTTTTTAGTATTTTCATCAACACCGTAGGTAATAAATTGGTTTAAAGTATCTTTGACACTCTGAGTAATACTTCTGACATCAGACAAAAGAGAGCGGAGATATTTTATTTCATTTTCCTGTTCTCGAAGCTTGCTGCGTAGTTCTTGTAATTCATCTAAGATATCGCCTAAGTTGTTATCCAAGAGTTGTTGGGCCTTTTCTCTGATGATAGTTAGAGAATCAACAGTCGGCTTGGTTTTGATTTGATGGCTTGGGCCATTGTAAGTAGACAAGACAGCATTACCAGCTACTCGCTCATCACCATAAAGAGCAGTAATAGAGAAATAATAAATTTGGCCAGTTTGCAGGTAACCACCAAAATCACCACGAACATATTCACTGCCATTATTTAAAAGAATAGAAGTGGTATTGGGGTCAGTGATGTATCTAGCATAGCCATGATCAGGATATTTTGGTTTATTTTTATCTCTAGAAATTACTACTTTATAGCCAGTAAAATCATCATGGTTGATTTTTTTCCAGCTCAAAAGCACGCCGTTAGTGGAGGAAGTAGCTGTTACTTCTGGTACAGGATAGTTGACAGCAGTCGTGTCATCACTATCATCATTTACATCTTCATCTGTATCATCACTGACGCTGACGCCAGGATAAGTAAGGTGCAAAACATTGCCGGTCACTCTTTGGCCACAGCCATAGACAGCCGTGACGGTGAAGTAATAATCCTCGTCTTCTTCCAAGTAACTACCAGTAATATCTCCGCCATTGTAGACCGTGGAATTGTTGATAGTATAAGAAGTGGTTTCACGATTAGTAATGTATTTTAGATAGCCGTTGTCTGGATAAGATGGTGTAGAGTCACCTTTGGAAATGACTAGTTTGTAGCCAGATAAATTAGTATGGTCTATCTGATCCCAAGATAATAAAATGTTACTCTCGTTTAGAGTAGCTTCTACTACGGGGATAGGCAGATTATCGTCACAGGTAGTAGTAACAGGGTCGACTGCCAAGCTGACATTAGGAGTCAGTAGTATAAACGACAAGGCTAAGATAATGTTTTTGTGCATATTTTTATTAGTTAATTATTTTATATAGTATAGCAAAGGTCAAGCAAAGTAGCCAATAGATTATATTTATTTTTAGTAAGGATTGTCATTATGGTAGCAAAGGTATAAAATGAAAATATCTGAATATTAAATTATGATGAAAAAGTTTTTATTGGTCTTTATTTTCTTATTGTGGCCATTGGCTGGGTATTCAGCTAAGCCGGTGGAGCTTTATTTTTTTTATGCTGACTCTTGTCCGCATTGCCACAAAGAAGCTTTATTTTTGGATCAGTTGGCTGATGATTATGGAAATAAGTTGGAAATCCATCGCTTAGAGATTGGTGAACCAGACAATGTTAGCTTGCTTTTGACTATGGCTCAAGAATTGAAAGTCAGTGTTTCGGGCGTACCTTTTACAGTCATTGGGTTAGAGTATTTTATCGGTTATTACAATGATGAAACTACGGGGCAAGAAATCAAAGGGGCTATTGATAATTTATTACAAACAGACAGCAATAATGTTACATGGCCAGTCAAGCCGCTTGGTCAGCCCGAGCCAAACGGAGCCAGTGAGAAAGTTTTAGAGCAGACAACTGCCAGTTCCGATCAGCTGGTAAGTGATGAACAAATTGATATTCCAGTTTTGGGTCAGATTAATCCTCGAGATTTTTCTTTACCAATTTTATCAGTAGTTTTGGGTTTTTTAGATGGTTTCAATCCTTGTGCTATGTGGGCTTTGATATTTTTAATATCACTTCTTTTGGGTATGGCCAATAAAAAGCGCATGTGGATTTTGGGTAGTACCTTTATAGTGACTTCCGCTTTTGTTTATTTTATGTTTATGGCGGCTTGGCTGAATATATTTTTATTTTTAGGTCTGGTTTTGTGGATTAGAATTGCCATTGGCTTGTTGGCACTCGGTGGTGGTGCGTATAATATTCGAGAATTTTTTAAAAATAAAGCTGGTACTTGTAAATTGGACGGGCAAGCTCAGAAAAAGAGAGTTTTTGATAAATTAAAAACTATTACCGAGCAACCAAGTTTTATCTTGGCCCTATTCGGTATTGTCCTTTTGGCCATAGCTGTCAATATGGTGGAATTAATTTGCTCAGCTGGACTACCAGCAGTTTACACCCAAGTTTTAGCCCTCAATGATTTGAGTACTTTACAGCATTATAGTTATATTTTGCTTTATATTTTCTTTTTTATGTTAGATGACCTATTGGTTTTTATATTGGCCATGGTCACCTTACGTCTTACTGGACTGAGTACCAAATACAGTCGTTATTCGTCTCTAGTTGGAGGGGTATTAATGGTTGTTATCGGTTTATTGCTATTATTTCGTTATGAGATTTTAACTTTTTCTTAAACAAAAAATCCCGCGTCAAACGCGGGGATTTTTTATTTGATGTATTTTGCGTATTTAAGATAGTTGGGGCTATTTTTCCAAGTGTGCCAGTCTATATCTGGATGAACGGTGTAGCCATCTAATTTTATATACATGACAATGGCATCAATTGGGTAATCGCCATAGCTATAAGCATTAATTAGCATTTGCCAGGTGCTAGGGCTTATATAAATATAAGGTATTTTTTTATCGACAGCTTTTTTTAGTTCAGTCGCTTTACTTTGCTCATATTTTAGATCTAAGCGTGGCTGTCCGTAAAAAAAGTCTATTTTTTTATTCCACTGGCCAGGACCAAAAGGATTGTAGCCGTTTTGTACTTCTGTTCCGTCACGGTAGCCATCATTATCGGTGTCAGAATCTTGGGGATCGGTACCAATGGTTATTTCAAAGCTGTTGCTTAATTTATCATTGTCATCATCAGGATTATTAGCAGCATCTTTGATACCCAGGACAGCTCCCTTTTTGGTAATAAAGCTAAGTCCCTTTACTTCGGCTTTCTTTTTGTATAAAGATCCGTAAACAGAGATATTATAATAATAAGTAGTGTCTGGTTTGAGCTCTTTGATAGTGACTTCATGATCAGTACTAATCTGTGCTTCATTAATTTGTATTTTTTTAGTCAATCTATTAGGGTCAGCCCCATATTTGATGTATGATTTTGTCGGCAGATTAGTTTCAAATTTTATGGTAGCCTGATTAGTTGACACAAGGTTGTTAGCAGAACTAATGGGCTCAATGTTTTTGATATTGATAACACTGGCCTTATTAAATTGAGCATAAATATTTACATGTAAAGTGGCACTTTTTTTATTACCAGCTTTATCATGGATAGTTATTTTAATATAATACTCCGAGTAGGTATCTAAATTGTAGACAAAATACTCATGATATTTTTTATAGCTACTTATTTTTTTGGTAGTTTTTTTAGTGCTATCTCCTTTTTTATAATATTGGATTTCGGCGGCTACTTTTTCACTAGCCTCCCAAGATATAGCCACGGCATTGCCAACGGTCTGGATGACCTGATGATCTATAAAACTAGGCGCTTGGGTGTCTAACATATCTTTGGTAGAAAAAGATCGAGGATAGAGGGTTGTTTTCTCCCCATCGTTTGAGTATAGGATTATCTGGTAATAATAATTTTTGTTTTCTTCTAGACCATAAAGATTGGCTTGGTGAATTTTTTTGGCCGGGTAAGATAACTTTTTATCTAACTTGGTGGCCTCTAAACCATAGTAAACTTCGCTCCTAGCATAATCATTGGTTGTCCATTTTAAAATCGCTTGGCCGTCTTTGATGTCTCCTATTTGTATATTATAAACAGAGATTTGAGCTGAAACGCTAAATCCATAGGCAAAGGAGCTAACTCCTAAGGCGATAATTAATACTATTTTTAGCCAATTTTTCATAAATATAGCTGTTTTTCTATTATTTAATATGGAATTATAACACATTTTATAAAATATGTCAATAAAATACTCTCGCTCACTAATCCATATTTTTGACGGCTATTTTTTCCAGTCCTAATTAGAGCTTACTACAAAAGTCTACTAAAAAAAAGAGATTGATCCAGCCCCTCGCGCTTGCCTGCCGGTAGGCAGGAAGGGTTGGATTGACAATCATAGCTTTTTCGATAAAATGATTAAATCTGTTATAATACTATTATGAAAATATTAGCTATTGAATCATCTTGTGATGAAACGGCTATGGCCATTTTGGAGGGCAACAGCCGCTCTTTAAAATTGAAGAAAAATATAGTTTATTCCCAAGCTAATATTCACAAACAATATGGTGGCGTCGTGCCAGAAGTAGCCGCTCGTCAACATGTGGAAACTATCATTCCGGTAATGGATAATCTCTTAGGAAAAAGTAGACTGGCCACTATAGATTATGTAGCTGTAACCAGCGGACCAGGACTGATCACTTCATTGGTTTTGGGTGTGACAGCGGCCAAAACTTTGGCCTGGGCCAGTTCCTTACCTTTGATAGGTGTAAATCATATTGAGGGTCATATTTATTCCAATTGGCTAAGTAACAAAAAACTGGTAGCTGATGATGCTAAATTGTTTCCAGCTCTGGTACTGATTGTTTCTGGTGGTCACACAGAATTGGTGTTAATGAAAAATCACGGAGATTACAAATTGTTGGGTCAGACTTTAGATGATGCCGCTGGCGAAGCCTATGATAAAGTAGCCAAGCTTTTAAATCTTGGCTATCCGGGTGGTCCAATAGTCAGTCAAATGGCCAAAGATGGCAATCCAAAAGCTTATACATTCCCGCGACCGATGATTGATCGACCGGATTATAATTTTTCTTTTTCAGGTCTCAAGACAGCGGTGCTTTATGCTCTGGAAAAGAAGCAGCAAGTCAGCTCTCAAGATGTGAAAGATATTTGCGCTTCTTTCCAAGTAGCTTTAGTAGAGGTTTTGGTGGCAAAGACCATCAAAGCAGCGAAGGAGCAGGGAGCTAAGGCAATTTTACTGGCTGGCGGAGTTTCAGCCAATGATAATTTAAAAAAACATCTGGCTCAAAAAGCCAAAGAAATAAATTTGCCGTTTTTTTATCCAGACTTAAAATATACTGGAGACAATGCCGCTATGATTGCTGTAGCCGCTTATTATAATATCAATCATCAGAGGAACAAAGTATTGGTTGGTAACAAGGTTTTTGATTTGGTGCCACAAGCGAACTGGCAACTAGTTTAAATAATATTTTTGAGATATTTTAGTAGCTGCGGTATAATATCAGCATGAGAGAATATACAGTTAAAAATCTGACAGAAACAAAAAAGATTGCTACTCAATTGGCCAAAGAATTAGTAGGGGGAGAACTTTTGGCACTGACGGGAAATTTGGGAGCTGGTAAAACTGCTTTTATCCAGGCTCTGGCCAAAACTTTGGGAGTCAAAGAAAATATTACCAGCCCGACTTTTGTTTTGATGAAGGTCTATGATATCAAGTATAGAAAGGCTAAAAAATTTGTCCATGTAGATTGCTATCGTTTATCTGGTCATGAAGATTTATTTGATATTGGACTGGGGGATTATTTAAATTATGATACAGTGATAGTGGCGATAGAATGGGCCGATAAAATAGCCAATTTGCCCGATCGAACTATTAGAATAAATATGGAGTTGGTAGAGAATAATAAAAGAAAAATAACGGTTAGTTGATTATGCCTAAAAAACTTGAAGAAATGGCCAAGGCTTATGAGCCGGGCAAATATGAAGCAGAGATTTATAAGACTTGGGAAAAGTCCGGCTTTTTTAATCCAGACAATTTAAAAACTCGCGGTAAGCCCTTTGTGATTTCTATGCCGCCACCCAATGCCACGGGGATTTTACATCTTGGTCATGCTTCTACTTTTGCCTATGAAGATTTGATGGTTAGATATCATCGGTTAAAAGGCGACAAGACTCTCTGGGTGCCAGGCACTGATCACGCCGCCATTGCTACTCAAACCAAGGTAGAAAAAATTTTAGCCGCTGAGGGCAGTGGTCGCGAAAAGTTGGGGCGAGATAAATTTTTGACTAGAGTCAAACAATTTGTGGCCCAGTCACAAGATACTATTCGCAATCAAACTCGCAAAATGGGCTCTAGCTGTGACTGGTCAAGAGAAAGATATACGCTGGACGAAGGATTATCCCAGGCAGTTAACGAGGCCTTTGTCCGAATGTACAATGATGGTCTGATTTATCGAGGAAATAGAATAGTCAATTGGTGTCCGCGTTGCGGTTCTACTTTGGCTGATGATGAGGTAGAATATATTGAGAAAAAAACACCCTTTTATTATTTTAAATATGGTCCAGTAACTATTGGCACGGCTCGGCCAGAAACAAAATTTGCTGATAAGATAATAGTTGTCCATCCAGATGATGAGCGTTATCAAGATATTATTGGTAAGGAATTTGAAGTCGAGTGGATAGACGGAAAGATAAAGGCCAGAGTAATTGCTGATCCTATAGCCGACAAAGAAAAAGGTACCGGTGCTATGACCATTACCCCAGCACATAGTTTTGTAGATTTTGATTTAGCCAAAAAATATAATTTGCCAATTGAACAAATTATTGATAAAGATGGAAAGTTGACCAAAGCCGCTGGTCAGTTCGTTGGCTTGTCGGTAATGGAAGGGCGTAAAAAAGTAGTAGAGATTTTAGAGAGTAAAGGTTTGGTGGAAAAAATAGATTATGATTATATTCACAATTTGTCAGTTTGCTATCGCTGTGAAACTCCGGTTGAGCCACTGACCTCTGAGCAGTGGTTTGTAGCGGTGGATAAAAAAATACCTGGACGCAACAAGACCTTAAAGCAATTGGCTACTAAGGTAGTCAAAAGTGGGCAGATTAAGATTTTGCCGGAAAGATTTAATAAAATTTATTATCACTGGATGGACAATCTCCATGACTGGTGTATCTCCAGACAAATTTGGTGGGGGCATCGTATTCCGGTTTGGTATGATAGTGAGGGGAAAGCGATTGTAGCTATTGATAAAAAATCAGCCGAGCTTCAAGCCAAGGGTAAAAAATTAAGACAAGATGAAGATACTTTGGACACGTGGTTTTCTTCGGCTTTATGGACTTTTTCTACCTTGGGTTGGCCGGCTAAAACCGAAGATTTCAAAAAATTTCATCCAACTTCAGTGATGGAAACTGGTTATGATATTATATTTTTCTGGGTAGCGCGGATGATTTTGATGAGTGAGTATCTTTTAAAAGACAAGCCTTTTGAAACAGTTTATCTACACGGCATGATCAGAGACAAAGAAGGTCGCAAGATGTCCAAGTCTTTGGGCAATGGCATCGACCCTTTGGATATGATTGCTAAATTTGGCACCGATGCTCTGCGTTTGTCTTTGATTATTGGTTCAGCGCCCGGCGCAGACTTGAGATTGTATGAAGAAAAAATTGCTGGTTATCGAAATTTTGTTAATAAGCTTTGGAATATTTCTAGGTTTATTTTTACTTCGGTTAAAGCCGTAAAAAGAATAAACAAACAACCCAAAGCAAAGACTTTGGCCGATCGTTGGATTTTGGCAGAATTTAATCAACTAATAAAACAAGTGACAGGTGATCTGGAAGAGTATCGGTTTTCATCCGCTGGGGAAAAGCTGTATGAATTTTCTTGGTCTAAATTAGCTGATTGGTATTTGGAAATTGCTAAAATAGAAAAATCCAAGGATGATATTTTGCTTTATATTTTGGAGAGGTTATTAATTTTATCTCATCCCTTTACGCCTTTTGTCACCGAGTTGATTTGGCGGCAGTTTGGTAGTGGCACCTTGCTGATGGTAGACAAATGGCCAAGGGCCTCTAAATTTGATGATAAAATCATGGCGGATTTTAGTGAGCTCAAAGAGCTGATTGTAGCGATTAGAAATATTAAAGCGGCCAACAAGATTGCGCCGACGGATTTTCCGGATTGTTATATTGTTAGTGAATTTTTGGACAAAGAATATTTGGCCTTAGCCGCTCAAATGTCTCGAGTAAATTTGGTAGAGACCAAGCTGGAGCTAGAACCGATTATGATAAATAGTAGCCAGGTCTATATAAATTTAAAAAGGGAATTATCTAATAAAGAGAGACAGTCTTTGGAGCAGTATATAAAAAATACACAAGATAAATTGGCCAATCAGGATTTTATGGCCCATGCTCCGCAAAAAGTTATTGCCGATATACAAAAAAAGTTAGCCGAGGCTAAACAAAAATTACAATAATTATAAAATCCCCGCGTTTGACGTGGGGATTTATTTTTAATCTTTTACTTCAATGAATATTTCAGCTATTGAAGTGACTCCTTCTAGTCCTTTAAGTAGGGCGTCTTGAAACATAGTCAACATGCCGTCAGCCACAGCTATTTTTTCTAACTCGTATTCAGAGGCTTTCCCAGATAAAATTATTTTTTCAATCGCCGGACTCATCAGGAGGACTTCATAAATACCAGTTCGTCCTTTAAAGCCAATACCCTGACATTTATCGCAACCTTTGGCCGTATAAAATTTGAGATTATTTAAATCGGGTTTATAACCAGATTTAGGACTGATTTCATTTAGGGCATTTAAAATGATCGTCATCGTAGCGTTGTCTATTTTAGTGTCTTCTATTTTACAATGTGGGCATAATTTTCTGACCAATCTTTGACCGATAATAGCATTTAAGGCTGGGGCTAGCAAAAACGGTTGGACACCCATGGCCAAAAGTCTAGGAATGGTAGCCGCCGAGGAGTTGGTATGGAGAGTAGATAGCATCAAGTGACCGGTCAAAGCGGCATTAATGGCTGTTTCGGCTGTTTCTAGGTCACGAATTTCACCAACCATGACTATATCGGGGTCTTGGCGCAGTATTGCTCGTAGTCCGCGACCAAAGGTATAGGTAGCTCTTTTTTTTATTTCTCCAGCTTTGACATCTTCATCATTGGCATCGGCATTGTCTATTTGACTTTGGACTATACCAGGTAGTTTGTATTCAATCGGATCTTCCAAAGTAATAATTTTTGTATCGGGGTCATTGAGCTTATTTAAGATGGCATAAAGAGTGGTGGTTTTTCCTGATCCAGTTGGACCAGTGGTAATAATCATGCCATTGGGCTTTTTCATTTCATCGCTCAAGACATTGAAAGATTTTCCTTTGAAACCTAGTTTCTCAAATTCTAATCCAACAGAGGAGGCTTTGAGTAAACGCATGACAATGCTTTCACCATAAGCCGAAGGGATAGAAGAAACGCGAACCTCTACTTTGTCTTGGCTAAGATGTATCGTAAATCGGCCGTCTTGTGGTTTGTTGCCAATATTTAATTTTAGACCAGCTAGCAATTTGATACGGGAATTGATTTTGGGCCAAGCTTCTTGTTTGAGACTGGCTACATCATGGAGCACTCCATCCACCCGCAGACGAAGTTTGACCATATTTTCTTCAACTTCAATATGGATATCAGAGGCATTAAATTTTAAAGCGGCCGCGATGACTATATTGATGGTTTCGGTCAGATCAACTGTTTGGATAAGCTTGTTGAGATCTTCAATAGTGTTTAATTTTTTATCAAACTTATCAATGTCTTCAGCGGAGATATTGATACCCTCCATTTGTATGATTTGCGGTATTTTTTTGTAAATGGCGTAAGCGGTATCAAAACTAGCTTCGGACAGTAGATAAATTTTTATTCGAGCGTGATATTTTTGGGCTAACTCTTTGGACAGATTGACCACCTGAGGGTTGTTGGGGTTCAGTGATCCGAGCCGCATTTCATCACCAGTGTATAAAAAACAGACGGTTTGCAAAGCTTCCGCTTGCTCCGGGACAATTATTTTTAGAGCTTCTTGGGAGATGGGAAATTTTTCTAGATTGATGTATGGTACGCCAATGGTATCAGCTTGAAGCTGAGTTCGTTTTTCTTTTTCTTTGAGTTCTATTTCGGACAATTTGTGGCTGAGTTTTTCCTCTCGCTCATCTCTTGATAGATCGGCCATATTTTTCTTTAAAATTTAATAACTATAGATAATTATACTTTATAGCTACTGACTAAGTCAATTTGCTAGCAAATAAAAAACCGTTTCTTAAGAAACGGTTTTTTAAATAGTTTATTTAACTAATCCAGGTAAATGTTTGTGCGCTAGGCGGTAAATCTTACTGTGGCTTTGGCCAGGGGCAATCAAATCCAAAAAAATTGTTGCCCAGACCACATTGTAAAAAGCGCTGTAAACAGACGTGCCAACGATAAATACTACAGCCATTAAGAAAAAAGAAATTACCAAGAACATGAAGGCTAACATTGGTAAAGCGCTGGCGATGATAATAAATGGCACAAAGATAAAGACCAAAGAACTAATAATAGCTAGCATAGCTACAAAGGTTACTAAGACTAAAAATATAGCATTTTCCAAAGTGATCATCCAATTTACTTTAAAGAGTAGCCAGCTGTTTACAAAAGCTTGAGTAAAGCTTTGATTTTTTATGACCACATAAGCTATGCCATATCTAGTGACAAAGGAAATAACTACTATTAGGGGGATGATGATAAAGAAAACAAAAATTCCTAGTATTAGATAAATGGGCCAATCATTGGTGTTGGATATAAAATAGATCATCGGTGTTAGCACCAAAGCTACAAAAAAGTAACCCAAAAGAGAATTGATAATATTTAGACCAAAGACCGGCCAAAATTTATCCACGCCTCTTTTTAATTGATTAAGTAAAGATTCTTTGACGTATTTTTGATTTTTAAAAGTAGCCACATAGGTCAGAGCTGCTTGGGAAGAAATTGCCATGATGGTAATAATAGAGAAAAATATAAATATACCCAAGAGGGCCAAAATATCTGGCAGATCAGCCCAGCTCATAGTAGCAGTAGAAAAAGTAGTAAAGATGTCTATCCAAGATTTTATATTAGAGCTGATAAAATCCGGAAAGTTATCAGAGAAATTAAACACGGCCTTTACCTCATAAAAGCCTAGAAGTGATGCAAATAGTCCGAAGAACCAGATAGTAGGGTTTCTTTTGACCAGTTGCCAAGCCAATGGGTAAACTTTTCTGTAAAACATAATTTTATTTTAATTTATTTTTTTATTTTCTAACTGCCTATATTATACAATAAAATCGTCAAAAAAACAAAAGGTCTTAGTGGGTAGGGATTTTATGATTGACTTTTAGTCTTTTTTGTGCTATATTATCTAATTATTTGTACTATTCATTTCATATAGTAAAGGAGTGTTGGTATGGAAGGATTCATTGATTTTTGTCAGAAGTATCCGGCCGTGGTAGTTATTCTGGGTTTTTTGGTGGTGATATTTATTATCACCAAAGGAAGAACAGTGGTCTACAATGGCCCCTGGGAAACCAAGCGTGGTAAGGCCTATACTTACACCGATCGAGCGACTGGCAGTACTTTTCTGTCACCGTCTAGGATCATAGGAGTAAACATGTTGGGTAGCCGCCGCGAAAAATTCGGCAAGCCTGCCTGGTCATTTTCCATCACCCTATTGTGGGTTGCTGTTATAGGTATTATTATCTGTGCGCTATCATGATAGGATCAAAGACACTATTTTTTAAAAACCTCCCCGTTGGGAGGTTTTTCGTTTGGTTTATTTTTTTAGATAGTGTCGATAATAACCCAGTAGATTACTAAAGAGAAATACTCCTTCTAAAACAGCGCCCAGCGGGGAAAAGATTATGACATTATAAGACATAATAATAAATGTACCGAGCATCATTATTTTTCGCATCAATTTATCATCTTTTTGAAAATTACCAGTTATAAATACTGCCGAGCCTATATAGACTATAAAATCCGTCAGAGCCCGATAAGTAAAAAATAACGATAGAGTGTTTAAGCCAATAAATATTAGTAAATATTTTTTGTTTGGTTTAAAGTAGGAAACGATAAATCTAGCCACTGATATAAAGGTGATGACACCAGCGGCTGTTTTATTTAATAAAAAATAATGTGTACTGATTAAACTAGCTGAGATGGCAAAACAGGTAAAAGTATATTGTCTTTTTTTAAACTGAAAACTTAAAAAATCAAAAACCATGGCAATCAAGACAGCGATTTGGGAGAGTACAAAAGCTAGTGTTAATATGGGCATGTATTTTATAACAATTTTAAGTGATCCAAGCCTAGATAGCCGGATTCTATATCAGTTAACTGGCCGTTTCGTAAATGTTTTTTAAAATCTTCTAAAGGCACTTCCACTGTTTCGATAAACTCAGTGGCGTCTAATTTTTGTTCTTGTATTTTGTGACAATTGGTAGCAATAAAATTATACCTCAGCATAGTAGAATAAGCGCAATCCCAGCTTTTACCAACAAATTTGAAATCACCAGTATAGCCTGTTTCTTCCAGAAATTCTCTTTTGGCAGCTTGCTTGGGTGTTTCATTTTTATCAATTACGCCACCAGGCAACTCTAGTAGTATCTTCTCTGGTCCGGGCCTAAACTGTTTAGTCAAAACAACTTGATTGTTTTTAGTCAGTGCCAAAACACAAACCACTGGGCCCTCATGTTTAATGTCAAAAATAGCTGTTTTATTATCAGGTAATTGAAAAGTCTTTTTTATTAATTTTCTAAAGCCAGCTGTAAAGGGCTTTTCTTTAATTTTCTTCCATTGTTTGATCATAATTTATTCATTATTATTTAAATTTTAGCTAATAATAAGAAATAAATCAAAAATCTACCTATTTAGGTAGATTTTAGTGTTTTAAATTTTAATCTTTTGGTTTAAGAGAGGAGTGATGGTGAATTATTTTCCACTGGCCAGTTTCATTTTTTTGCCAGACAAAGGAAAATCTAGCCTCAACCGTTTGTCTATCATCCTTTCCGCCGACACTAAAGTTGTACAGACCGGAGTGGATATAAGAGTCATCACCAATAGGTTGATACTCACCTTCAATAATTTCACCTTCTGGTTTTTTTTCTAAGAAATGTTTAAAGTATTCTTCAGCGTCCTCTTGGCTTGTTTTAAATTCTTTAGACATGGTTGGTAAAAAAGTCACAGCTCGATCATAAAGGGCAGCTACTTCTTCAGCTTGACCGGATTTTAGAGCATCGTTCCAAAGATTGAAATTGGTTTGAGCCAATTCTTGTCCATTTTCTGGTTTTTTGATTTGTTCCATGTTAGTAAGATTATTAATATTACTTTGTAAGTATAATACTTGATTGGTGAAGGAGTGTAAAGGAATAAAATTATTATTTTTTTGAAATTGTTTTAATTTGACTTGACAGAATAGTTTTTATATGTTATTATACAGTGTTGTTAATTTTGATGTTAAAGGTATAAAGTAGGAGGTATTAAAATGAAGCAAGCGTTCTTTTCAGTGATTGTGGTTACAATAGTAGGTGCCGGCTTAGGGCATCTCGCAAAGCTCAGGGGCTTGGGCGAATCAACATCGTGGTGGCTCTTGGGAGGCGCGACATTGTGCCTTTGTCTGGCAGTATTAAATAAGTTTTCCGACATGGAGGGAGATTTCGAGGAAAGAACGGCAAAAGCGATGGCCTATCTTGGTTTCGCTGGAGTTTGTCTGTCGGCTGCTGCTTTTAGTCTTATGTGGTTTCAAGATGTTGGGCCATTCAAGTTCGCAGGGACGGTCACTGTCTATGTCCTTGCAATCGTGGCGTCATTGTATCATTTCAAGGAGGTTTTTCTAGAAAAATAATAGGAATAAATTTCCGCAGAATAGACCGTATGGTAAATCATTGCCATGCGGTTTTTTTGACTTATAAAATTATTGTAATTTAGTAATTATTTCAGTTTTAGCCACCAATTTTTAAAAAATGGCACCGTCAGTGTAGACAAAATAAAAGCAAAAGCAGGGATGATAGCGTTAATGAAAGGTTTTGGTAATCCAGCAAAATAGAAAAACACCACAATGACAATGTAGGTTAAAATAGATATAACGATTTTTCTAGTCCAGCTTGTTTCCCACGCTTTATCTGCTTCAACGCGCTGGTTTCGTTTTTTTATTTCTTCGATTTCAAGTTGTAATTCTTCAATGGTTGCCATAGGGGGTTTATATTAAAGGCATAAATTTATTTCGTTCAATGTTTCGGCGTATACGACTATACTCGTATGGCGAGTAGGCGTTATTAAGTGATGTTGGACTTGGATTCTTTGTACTTAAAATAAACAAGCAACACACTCAAGCTTGCAAATAATTTGATGATGTTCCCGATAATGAGGGGCAGGCTTTCAATTTTAATTCCGTAGAATAACCACATCATGCCGATTGTTAAAATCATCACATATGTCCACAGAGATACGCTCTTAGCCTGCTTAAGTTTGATAATCTTCTTGGCTTGTAATAATGGATTAAGTTCCAATAATGTTGAAGTAGTTAACATTATTTCGAGTAGTCCTATTTTCATAAATTTATTTTTTAAGTTTAAGCGAAAACCCAATTGAAATTGTAGTTAAATTTAACTTATCTGTAAATAGCCATTATAAAAAGCCCACTCGACTAGAGCGGGCTTTTTATTAAGCCAATAATTTATTAAATTCTTCTTTTTCAATGGTTTCTCTTTCTATCAAAACAGCCACGATTTTTTCTATTTTGTCTTTATTATCATTAATAGTTTTCTCAGCAGTTTTGAGAGCATTGTGAATATAATTGGATATTTCGGCGTCAATGGTCTCAGCAGTTTTTTCACTGTAGTCGCGTCTTTCGTGAATTTCTTTACCCAAGAAAATCATTTCTTCTTTTTGGCCAAAAGTACGGGGTCCTAGTTTTTCATCCATACCATATTGAGTAACCATTTTTTTGGCCATGGCGGTTACTTTTTGTAAATCATTGGAAGCCCCAGTCGTGACTTCTTTGAAAAATATTTTTTCAGCCGCATAGCCACCTAAGAGTACCGCCATATCATCGATAAAGTCAGAGTAGGACTGCATTTTTTTTTCTTCAGTCGGCAAATTAATAGTATAGCCAGCGGCCCTGCCACGAGCGATAATAGAAACCTTATGGACCGGATCAGCATGAGGCAAGATATGAGCAATCAAAGCATGACCAGCTTCATGGTAAGCCGTAATTTTCTTTTCACTGGTAGATAAGATATGACTTTTTCTCTCACGACCCAAAAGCACTCTTTCAATGGAGTTTAAAACCGTTAAGTTATCAATGGTTTTTTTATTTTCCCGAGCAGCGACAATAGCAGCTTCATTTAAGAGATTGGCCAAGTCAGCGCCAGAAAATCCCGGAGTACGCTGAGCCACTACTTTTAGATCAGCATCTTTTTCCAAAGGTTTTTTCTGAGCGTGGATTTTGAGTATAGCTTCTCGGTCTTTGATGTCTGGTAAGTCAATCACTACTTGGCGGTCAAAACGACCAGGACGAAGCAGGGCCGGGTCTAGGACATCCGGTCGGTTGGTCGCGGCTAGAACTATAATATTTGTTTGATTATCAAAGCCGTCCATTTCTACTAGGATTTGGTTGAGAGTCTGTTCTCTTTCGTCATGAGATCCGCCTAGTCCGGCGCCACGTTGGCGGCCGACAGCATCTATTTCATCGATAAAGATAATACAAGGTGAAGCTTTTTTGGCTTTTTTAAATAAATCACGAACACGGCTAGCACCCACACCGACAAACATTTCCACAAATTCTGAACCAGAGATATGGAAAAATGGTACTTTGGCTTCCCCAGATGTAGCGCGAGCCAAAAGAGTTTTACCAGTACCCGGAGAACCCAAGAGTAAGACACCTTTGGGAATTTTGGCACCCATGGCCACAAATTTTTGCGGGTGTTTCAAAAAGTCTACTATCTCTTCTAGGTCTTCTTTGGCTTCTTTGGCACCGGCGACATCTTGAAAAGTAACTTTTTGTTTTTGGTCAGCTATTTTGGCACCAGATTGACCAAAGGTCATGGCTTTAGAATTGACACCTTGCACTTGGCGCATCATAAACCAAATCAGACCAATGATAAATAGAGCGGGGATAACAAAAGGTAAGATAGAGCCCAGTAAGAATCCAGAATTTGATTCTTCACCGATAGTTACATCAACTTTGGCTATCTTTTCTGCTGGCACAGCGTAGTTTTTGATAACTTCGCTCAAAGACTCACTAGCTTCTTTGCGGCTAGACTGCTGGCTTTCGTTTTTTAGTAATATATCTAATTCATCACCTTTTACAGTAATGCTTTTGACTTCTTCATTGTTTATTTCTTCAACTAGTTTGGCAATGGATATTTTCTCAATGTTTTGGGCATTTTGGTTAAATAGACCAAAGATGGCCATGATAGCCGCAAAAATGAGAAAAAATATGAGGAAATTTTTTAAAATATTTTTCATATTAATGATGTTATTTTTTAACCCCGCTAGAGGTTTATGACTAATATTTAGTATATCAAATATCAGAGGATAATTCTAACGGGGTAAAATTTATAGTTTTATTTTTTGTCTTCGGCGGGAGCAACTGGTTCCTCAGTGGCTATGGCTTCTTCTTTTTTAGCTGAAGATTTTTTGCTGCTGGTTTTGATTTTTTTGTCTTCGTGTTCACTGTCACCAGCTTTTGTTTCTTTTTTATCCTCGGTTTCTTTGGCCTCTTTGACTTTTTTATCAATACCTTTGAGAGAAAGGCCTAAGCGATGGTGTTTTGGTTCAATAGTAAGAATAGTAAATTCGTATTCTTGACCAACAGTGACCAAGTCTTCTGGGTTGGCTACTTTTTTGCTGCTGAGCTCAGAGATATGGACTAGACCATGGATATCATTGTCCAGCTCCACAAAAGCGCCAAAAGGATTGACTTTCAAAACTTTGCCTTTTACTTTTTGGCCGATTTGATATTTGGCACTAACTTCTACCCAAGGATCTCTTTGTAATTTTTTGATAGACAGGGATATTTTGGTATCTTCAATATCTATGATTTCAGCGTGGACTTTATCACCTACTTTTATCACATCACGGGGATTATCAATTCTCTGCCAAGCCAATTCGGAAATATGGACCAAACCTTCTAGTCCGTCACCAAATTCTACGAAAGCTCCAAAATCTACTACGCCAGTTACCTTACCGTCTATTTTGTCACCGACTTGGAATTTGGAAATTACTTTCTTTTGTTTATCATCCCAAGCAGCTTTTTCAGAAACAATCAGTTTTTCTTCTTTTTCATTTATATCCAGCACCTTAGTTTTTAGGTATTGGTTAACAAAGCTTTTGAGGTGAGTAAGAATTTTATTTTTATCGCCGCCTTCAATGCGAGGATAATGCTCAATGGTGAGTTGTGATACTGGTAAAAATCCCACTACATTGCCGATTTTTATCATCAAACCACCCTTATTGGCGTCGATTACTTTACTGTCGACAATGTTGCCATCGCGGTGTAATTTTTCCAAATGATCCCAAGCTTTTTTATGACCGGCTTCACGCAGTGATAATTCCATATAGCCGTTTTCATTGTCTAGACCAATGACAGTAGCGGCCGCTGTGTCGCCGATTTTTAAACCGGAGCTGTCATCTGATTCATCGTATATTTCTCGACCACGAATAATACCGGTAGTGATACCGGCTAAATCAAGATAGATTTCATTTTTAGAGACGCTAATGACTGTACCAGTGACCAAGTCACCCAATTTGGGAACACTAAACGCTTTTTCATCTTTTAGCAGTTCATCCATCGGATGCTGGCTGATGGTTTTTTCTTCTGACATATTAATTATTATTAATTATCCCTTTTCCCTGGCGGGAAACGAGCCTTCAAGTTTGTCGAGTTTGAAGATAAGTAGTTAATTAAAAGCTGCCTTACATTAACATAAATTGTAAAAAAAATCAAGAGTATTAGTTTTGGGGGTTTTTTAGTAAAAAAAGCCCATAAAAAGGGTCTAAAAATAGCTATTTTAATCTTTACTTTTGACCCCATTTATGATAAAATATTCAGTATTAAAAGGTATAAAAAATTGTTAAAAATATGATAATTTCATGGCACGGCTTTAATTATTTTAAGCTCAAAGACAACGAGCATTCTTTGGTCCTCAATCCTTATGCTTTGGATAAGGATAGTAAGTTTTCCTCCGTTAATGCCGATGTAATACTTTTTTCTGACCCCAATCAGGTGGCTAAAACAAAATTTAATAAAGAAGCTTTTGTGGTTGACTCTCCCGGTGAGTATGAGGTCAGCGACATTTTTGTTTATGGTCGCAACATCAAGGGTAACATTGTCTATTATGTGGTATTTGAAGATATCAAGATAGCTTTTTTAGGAGAATTTAGTCACGATGATTTATCTAATACGGATTTAGAATTAATTGAAGGAGCTGATATCTTGATTTTGCCAGTTGGCGGCGGAGATTTTACTACTGCCAAGGAAGCTACCAGGATTATTCAGCAGGTGGAGCCTCGGATTGTTATCCCTAGTTGCTATCGAGCCGGCTCGGGCAAGTTAAAAGTGGATGATGTGTCTAGTTTTATCAAAGAATTTGGGGTCAAACCAGAAGAAGAAGAAAAATATAAAATCAAGAAAAAAGACCTTCCGCAGGAAGATGTTAAGTTAATCATTCTCAAGCCACAAAAATGATAATATTTGAACCAGGCGGTGGTAAAAATCTTATTTTAGTTGCTTTGGTTGGGCTATTTGCCGTGGTGATTATTTGGCAGTGGATGGCCAGCGATCCATTTTCTAGCATTGATAAAAAAAATTATTTTTTGTCACAGCTCAAAGAGGGTACCCAAGATGCCACGCAGGCCTTTGCTGACGTGAGAAATTCTTTTGATCAGGGTAAAGAAGAAATCAAGTCAGCCGGCGATGAGGTGGCCAAACAACTTCAGCAGGAGAAATTACTAGACGAGACTAAAAAATATTTAGAAGAAAAAGAAAACAATCTTAATTTGGAAGTACCGGAAAATAAAGAAGACTGTTTAGCTCAGGGCGGCGAGTGGAAAAAATTTGGGCCAGGAGATCAAGAAGAATGTAATCTATTTACTACCGATGCTGGTAAAGAATGTAGTGACGGTAAGGAGTGTCAGGGATTTTGTTTTGTGGAGTCAGCCGAAATCATCAGTCAGGCCGACCTTTCATCCCCCGTCAGTACAATGGGTATTTGTTCAGACAGCACAGTAGTTACTGGCAAATGTACTGCTTTTGTCATCGGTGGTAAAACTAGTGGGAAACTTTGTATAGATTAATATAGTCAAGAATTTTTAAAAAATATGTCAATTAAGAAAAAATCTGTTATTGACCCCGTAGTTGAAGGGGGCTCAAAAAAAGAAAAACCCAAGCAAGATATTTTGATAGATAATCGTGGTCATGTAGAACCATTGTCTATAGTGGAGGAAATGCGCAACTCATATATTGATTATGCCATGAGCGTCATAGTCTCTCGGGCCTTGCCTGATGTGAGAGACGGTCTAAAACCAGTCCATCGTCGTATTCTCTATGCGATGTGGACTATTGGCCTAAGACACAATGCCAAGTTTAGAAAATCAGCCACGGTTGTCGGTGAAGTCTTGGGTAAATATCATCCCCATGGTGATAGTGCTGTTTATGATTCTATGGTTAGGATGGCTCAGGATTTTTCTATGCGCTACCCACTAGTCAACGGTCAGGGAAACTTTGGCTCTATGGACGGAGATGGTGCTGCTGCTATGCGTTATACCGAGGCCAAGCTCCAAGCAGTGGCCGAAGAGCTGATGTTTGATATAGATAAAAATACTGTAGATTTTGTGCCCAATTATGACGGCTCACACAAAGAACCACGGGTTTTACCAGCTAAATTACCCAATTTATTATTAAATGGCACCACTGGTATTGCCGTTGGTATGGCTACCAATATTCCGCCACACAATCTCGGAGAGTTGATTGATGCCATTTTTTTATTGATTGATAATCCCAAAGCTACCATTGATGATTTGATGGCCGTAGTTAAAGGTCCAGATTTTCCTACTGGTGGTATGATTTATAATATTGAAGACATCAAAGCAGCTTATGCCACTGGACGAGGTGGTATTGTGATGCGTGGTGAAGCAGAAATTGTTGAGACCAAATCTGGTCAATTTAATATTATTATTTCTTCTGTTCCTTTTCAGGTCAACAAAGCAGTGCTACTAGAAAAAATTGCTCAACTGGTTAAAGACAAAAAATTGGAAGGTATAAAAGATTTGCGTGATGAATCAGATAAAGACGGAGTTAGAGTAGTGATTGAACTGAAAAAAGAAGCTTACCCCAACAAAATTTTAAATAATCTCTACAAACATACTCAGCTACAGGAAAAATTTCATGTTAATATGTTGGCTTTGATTGATGGTCTGCAGCCACGAGTTTTGACTTTGCAAAATATTTTAGAAGAATATATCAAGCATCGTCAGATAGTGATTGTCCGTCGGACTCAGTTTGATTTGGAGAAAGCCAAAGATCGGGCGCATATTTTGGAAGGTTTGAAAAAAGCTTTAGATAAAATAGACGCCGTCATTAAAACTATCAAGGCCTCCAAAGACAAAGAAGTGGCCAAGGTCAATTTGATGAAGAAATTCAAATTGAGTGAAAGACAAGCTATTGCTATTTTGGAAATGAAATTGCAATCTTTGGCCAATATGGAGAGGGTCAAGCTAGAAAATGAATTAAAAGAAAAGAGAAATTTAATCAAAGAATTAGAAGCTATTTTAAATAGTAAACAAAAAGTACTTAGTATTATTAAAAAAGAATTAAAAGAAATCAGAGATAGATTTGCCGATGATAGAAAAACCAAGGTGATTAAATCAGCTATTGGCAAGATGGAAACCAAGGATTTGATACCCAATGAAGCGGCGGTTGTCACCATGACTCATGATGGTTATATCAAACGTTTGTCGCCAGAAACTTTTCGGACTCAAAGTCGTGGCGGTAAAGGGGTCATTGGGCTGACTACCAAAGAACAAGATGAGGTGCAGATCTTTATGTCTACCAGTACCCACGCCGATTTGATGTTTTTCACTACCCGTGGTCGAGTCTTTCAGCTCAAGGCCTACGAAGTACCACCGCAGTCTCGTACTTCCAAAGGTCAAAACATTGTCAATTTCTTGCAACTTTCTCCAGAAGAAAAAGTTTCTTCAGTTATTCAAAGTGAAGACTTTAAGGTTTATAAATATTTGATAATGTTGACTAAAAATGGAGTAATCAAAAAAGTGGAAGTAGCCCAATTTGAAAACGTCCGTCGTAGCGGATTGATTGCTATGAAACTCAAAGGTGATGATGTCTTAAATTGGGTCAGGACATCATCTGGAAATGATGATATTATATTGGCTACTGCCCATGGACAGGCTATTCGTTTTAAAGAAAAAAATGTTCGCCCTATGGGTCGCGGTGCTTCTGGAGTGCGAGCCATTCGTCTCAAAAAAGACGATTTGATTGTAGGTGTGGATTTGATAGATGATGGTAAGGTTTCTTCTGATGAACAGCTAATGGTCGTGATGGCCAATGGTTTTGGCAAACGGACAGCCGTGGCATCTTACAAGGTCCAGGGCCGAGGCGGTAGTGGTATTAAAACTTCTCAGGTGACCGCCAAAACCGGAGAGATTGCTTCAGCCAAGGTAGTATCTGGTAAAGCTGAAACAGAAGATATGATTATAATTTCCAAAAAAGGACAAGTCATTAGGATGTCTATAAAATCAGTTAGCGTCTTAGGTCGCGCTACTCAAGGCGTCCGCTTGATGAAATTTAAAGATCCAAGTGATCACGTTTCATCAGTTACCTTGATATAGATTCTCCTTCCTTAAAAAATTTAATAGTATGGCCGAAGACAGAGTAATATCAGCTAAAGAACAAAATACCGATCGCACTTGGGATCTGACTTTGCGTCCGCAAAAACTCAAAGATTATGTGGGCCAGGAGCAAATCAAAGAAAACCTCAATATTATTTTACAAGCCGCTCAAAATAGAAAAGAGCCCATTGACCACACTTTGCTTTATGGTCCGCCCGGTTTGGGCAAAACCACCTTGGCTCATATTATTGCCAAGGAAATGGGTGTGGGAGTAAAAGTCACTTCTGGGCCGGCTATTTCCAAAGCTGGAGATTTGGCAGCCATTATTACCAATTTGCAGGACGGTGATATTTTGTTTATTGATGAGATTCACCGGCTCAATAAAACTATTGAAGAGATCTTGTATCCAGCTATGGAGGATTTTGCTTTAGATATTATTTTGGGTAAGGGGCCGTCCGCTCAGATTTTGCGTTTGGATTTGCCGAGATTCACTCTGATTGGAGCCACCACTAGATACAATTTGATTTCCTCTCCACTAAGAGATAGGTTTGGCATTACTTTTCGTTTGGATTTTTATAAAAGTGAAGAGCTGGCCAAAATTATTAAAAGGGCCGCTAGTATCTTGGCTATTGAAATTGATGATCAAGCCACACTGGAGATTGCTAGCCGTAGTCGGGCTACACCGCGTATTGCCAATCGTATTTTGAAACGTGTGCGCGACTTTGCTCAAGTCAAAGGAGATGGTCGTATTCGTCACGACTTGGCCAAGCAAGCTCTAGATTTGATGGCTATAGACCAAAAAGGCCTAGATGATTTGGATAGAAAACTGCTTTATGTTTTGGTAGAAAATTTTTCCGGCGGTCCAGTGGGCTTAAATACCTTAGCTGCCTCTGTCCAGGAAGAAGCCGGCACTATTGAAGAAATATTTGAGCCATATTTGATGCAACTTGGATTATTATCTCGTACTTCCCAGGGTCGAGTAGCTACGGAAAATACCTATAAATATTTAGGAATCAAGCGGCCGGAAGATAAGAATAGATTATTTTAAGCCATGAAGCCTAGATTATTATTACACGCTTGTTGTGCTTCTTGTTCTATTTATGTTTTAGACCAGTTAGCCAAAGATTACGAGCTTAGCATATTTTTTTATGATCCCAATATTCATCCCCGGATGGAATATCTTAAAAGACGAGACGAGCTGAAAAATTATGCCCAAAAAATTGGTGTTAGTTTTAGTGAAGGTGAATATGACACTGATAATTGGTTTTTAAAAACTAAAGGTTTAGAAAACGAGCCAGAGCGCGGTAAAAGATGTGAAGTTTGCTTTGATATTCGACTTTCAAAAACTGCTCAAAAAGCCCAAGAGGAAAAATATGAGTTCTGGACAACAGCGATGAGTATTTCTCCCCATAAAGACGTTGATCAAATAAATATGGTTGGCCGTCGCTTGGCGGATTTTTATGGCGTTAGATTTTTAGTGGCTGATTTTAAAAAAGACAATGGTTTTAAAATTGCTGCTCAGCTGAGTAAAGATGAGGGATTTTATCGGCAGGATTATTGCGGCTGTATTTATTCTAAAATTGCCAAAGTCAGAAGAAAGATTAACATTGTATGAAAATTGATCTATTTGATTATAAACTACCCAAGGAACTGATAGCCCAAAAACAAATAAAACCGCGTGATCATTCGCGGCTTTTAATATTGGACCGAACGAAACAAAAAATAGCCCATCGACACTTTTATGATTTATTGGATTATCTGACAGCCAATGATGTTTTGGTCATCAACCAAACTAAGGTGTTTCCGGCTAGGTTGTATGGTTATAAAACCAGTGGTGGTAAAGTAGAAGTGTTATTGACTATTCAGGAAAGAAATGGCGTTTGGTCAGCACTAATTGGTGCTCGTCATATGAAAGTAGGTGATTATATTTATTTTCAGAAAGGTTTAGAAGCCAAGATTATCAAAGACTTGGACGGCAAAACCAAACAAATCAAATTTAATTTGGCTGGTCAGAGATTAAATAAGTTGATAGATCAAATTGGCCATACACCACTGCCTCCTTATATTAAAACCAAAGATAGCCAGGCAGTAAAAAAGGATTATCAAACGGTTTATGCTAAGTTTTCCGGCAGTGCGGCAGCGCCGACCGCTGGTTTGCATTTTACTAGTAGCTTGCTGGAAGAAATTAAGAAAAAGGGAGTAAAAATTTTTAAAGTGACTCTGCATGTTGGTCTGGGGACTTTTGCACCAGTTCTAGTCGATGATATTTTACAGCACAAAATACATCAGGAGTGGGCCAGTATTGATCAGTCAACAGCTCAGAGTTTAAATAAACTTAAAAAATCTGGCAAAAATATTATTGCAGTGGGCACTACCAGCGCGCGGACACTAGAGGCCTTTACTAATTCTCGGAGGCAACTGGCGAGCGGTTCTAAGTGGGTGGATATTTATATTTATCCGGGTTATCGCTATAAATTTGTCGATGATTTGATTACTAATTTTCATTTACCAAAAAGCTCCCTGCTTTTTATGGTCTCAGCTTTAGCTAGTCGGGAACTGGTTTTAAAAGCTTATCGGAAAGCTATTCAATTGCGCTATAGATTTTTTTCCTTTGGTGATGCTATGTTTATCAGGAATTCGTCTACGAAGACGAAGTCTAAGTAGTTACAAATTCCTGATCCCGTCTTTGGCGGTATAAAAATAGATTATAATTTTTAGTTAATAAATTTAATAAAAAAGGAAAGAGGCACCTTTTAAGGGGTGCCTCTTATTGTTTTGGCTTAGCCAGAGATCATACAAAGATAATCAGGGTGCACATAATAGAGCATATCAGGAAAGCCAGTAGGTGGCTCCACTGTGTGCTTGGTTCGGGGTCTGTTTCGTTCCATTCTTTTGTTACTGTACCATCTTTGTCGGTGGCCTCTTTGACAAGATAACGACGTTGCATACAGTTGCGTCTGGTCAGCCAGATGAACATGAGAACAACCACGAAAAACAACGGGATACCGACGACAGCTTGTATTAGATCGCTACCGATGACTTTATAAGCCACCAAAAACATGGTGAATTTGCCAACATCAGTTTTGGCAAACTGATCAGTCCTTTCAGTCAACGCTGAAAGAGCGCCGTCGACTGCCGAGCCGATCTCTTTGCCGAGTCCAACCCACTCGCCAGCTTGTTCGACCGTGGATTTAGTACGATCGAGGGTGGCCTGGGCTTCAGCCTGGGCGATCTGTTCGGGGGTGAGTAGACTTTTGTCTACTACGATTTTGTTGGTCTGACCCTGCTGTTGGGCCAAAACATTGGTGGTCACCAGTAACATGACCATAGCCAGAAACATTGTAAAGTACTTCACTAGAACCTCCTCGTTAATCGACCTTTGGTCGGTTAGTTAGTTTCAGGGTAATTGTCGATTTATATCATATTTTATATATTTTGTCAATATATTAATGGTAGTAATTATTTATAATAAAAAAGAATTCCACCTGCCCCAATGTAGGTGGAATTCTAGTACACTTCCATGTCCATATTCAATTGTATTAATGATTATCTTTGTCTTAAGTATCAGACAAGTAATTTTTATTTTTTAATTGGTGCTTTGTATGGAGCACGTTTTACTTATATGGATATTTGGGACAAAGAATTTATAACAAAGAACTAAGATACTTTTATTATAGCACATTTTGCCAATTTTACGTACGAGTGTAGTGAGTACTTGTAAAATTGAGCATCCCGCGTAGCTTTAGCGAAGCGGGATTAACACATATTTTTTTTGTTTATGTTTTATGCTAGATGCGACTTTGCGTAGCAACGGAGCAGTCTGCATAAAACATTCACAAGAATTTGAAATTAAGAAGATATTTTTAATTGAAGTGAAAATGCACGGTATCTCCATCACGCATGATATAATCTTTTCCTTCCATACGCATATGGCCGGCTTCTCGCCCTTTGTTCCAGGCACCATCATTTAAGAGATTTTGCCAGTCAATCACTTCCGCTCGAATAAAACCTTTTTCAAAATCAGTATGAATTACACCGGCCGCTTGTGGCGCTTTAGTTCCTTTGGTAATGGTCCACGCTTTGGTTTCTTCTGGGCCAGTGGTGATAAAGGTAATTAAATCAAGCAATTTATAGCTGGCCGTAATGAGATTATCCAAACCACTACAAGTTATGCCCAATTCTTTCATATATTCTTTGGCTTCAGCTTCTTCTAAATCAGCTAGTTCAGCTTCGGTTTTGGCGCAAATGGAAATAGACCCCTCTGGTAGATGAAGATCCTTTCCAACTGCGACTTCGTCAATATTGTATAAATAGATAATTGGTTTATTACTCAAAAGATTTAATTGGCGGCTCAATTTTTTTTCTTCGTCGTTTAATTCTAGTTTATTGAGCAACTGGTTATTCTCTAGATGATTTTTGATTTTTTCCATCAGAATTTTTTCTTTTTCCAGAATTTTATCATAAGGACCCTTCATTTTGGAAACAATTTTTTGTAGGTGTTTGGTCACTACTTCTAAGTCAGCCATAATCAGTTCTAGATTGATAATTTCTTTGTCATATTCTGGATCAATATTGCCGTGAACATGAGTGACGTTGGGATCGCTAAAACTTCGGATGACCTGCACTATGGCATCAACCTCGCGGATGTTTGATAAAAATTTATTACCCAAGCCCTCACCCAAAGAAGCTCCTTTAACCAATCCAGCGATATCGACAAACTCAATAGTAGTCGGCACAATCTTGGCTGATTTGGACATAACGGCTAGCTTATTCAAACGGTCGTCTGGCACCGCTACCACTCCTACATTGGGATCAATAGTACAAAAAGGGTAGTTAGACGCTTCCACCTTGTTTTTGGTCAGGGCTTGAAATAGGGTGGATTTACCGACATTGGGCAGTCCGACAATTCCCAGAGAAAATGACATAAATATTTTATTGGTTTAAATTGATAATAACAAACCAAATTAAATCATAAAGCCCATAAAAAGGCAATATCATTTTTATAAAATATTAAATAAAACAAACGTTGCGCTGGCGGAAAATTGCATTTTCCGAGGCTTACTTGTTATTTTATTTAATATTTTATAGCTGATGTTTTATAGTTGGCTTTATTTGTTTATTTGGGCTATAATATTTTTACTTATGAGGACTTTGGATTTTAAAAAAGAATTAAATCAAGAGCAATACGCGGTGGTCACAGCCACTGGCGGGCCACATTTAGTTTTGGCTGGCGCTGGGTCAGGTAAAACCAGAACTCTGACTTATCGAGCTGCTTGGCTTATCAGTCAAGGCGTCAGTCCAGACAAAATACTACTTTTAACTTTTACCAATAAAGCGGCCGCCGAGATGATGGGCCGAGTCAAAAAATTACTGGGTCTAAAAGACAACGCCAAATTGCCGCTGTGGGGTGGGACTTTTCATTCTATTGCCAATCGGTTGCTGAGATTTTATGGAAAAAATATTGATATTAGCTCCGATTTTACTATTTTAGATAGCGCCGATAGTGATAACTTTTTAAAATTGATTGCTAAAGACTATCTTGGCTCTTTGTCTAAAAAACATCGTCCTTCTCCAGGAATGCTCCGGGAGACTATTAGTTTTGCTACAAATTCTGACATTAGTATTGCCGAAAGTTTGGAAACAAAATTTTCCGAATGGCTGCCACTTTTGGAAAATATAGAAAAAATTGCTAGTGAATATCAAAGACGAAAAAAAATAGCCAATGTTTTGGATTTTGATGACTTGTTAGTTTTTTGGAAAAAATTGACCGAGCAGTCTAAAGTCGGGAAAATTTTACAAAATAAATGGGAATATGTATTGGTTGACGAATACCAGGACACCAATACCATCCAAGCCGAAATTATTTTTAATTTAACGCGCTCGCACGGAAATATATTGGCGGTTGGTGATGATGCTCAAAGCATTTATTCTTTTCGGGCGGCGGACATTAAAAATATTTTGCAGTTTCCGGAAAAATTTTCTAACACCACTATCCATAAATTAGAAACCAATTATCGTTCCACACCAGAAATACTAGATGTGGCCAATCAGATTATTTCCGCCAACGTCAAACAATTTGCTAAAAATCTCAAAGCAGTTAAAGAATCCCATGTCAGGCCGGAATTAGTAGCGCTCATGAGTCCGACACAGGAGGCAAATTTTGTTGCTGACAGGATAGAACAGCATTTAGAGCGTGGTATCCGGCCGGATCAAATCGCAGTTTTATTTAGAGCGGCGGCTTATAGCCAAAATTTGGAAATGGAGCTTAATCGCCGGGGAATAAATTATGAAATCAGAGGAGGCTTGAGATTTTTTGAAAGAGCCCATATTAAAGATGTTTTGTCTTATCTAAAGATAGTTGGTAATTTTAAGGACGAAGTTTCCTGGCTGAGAATTTTACAAATGCAGGAAGGCATTGGTCCGATTACGGCTTATCGGATTTATCAGCAGATTTTACAAATCGGTGATTTATCCCAGCTCAGACAAGCAGATTTTAATATGGCTGATAAAGCTGGGATCTCTTGGGATAAGCTGTTGTTTGTTTTTGAAGAGCTGTTAAAACACCAAAAAAGTAATGTCAGCCAATTGATTAATATTATTATAGAATTTTATCATCCCCATCTTCAGGAAAGTTTTTCTGATTATAGACAGCGACAGGATGATTTGGAACAATTGACTATCTTTGCCTCTACTTATAAGGATTTAGCCTTATTTTTAAATGAGATTAGTTTACAAGAGAGTTTTTCCGGTCGGGAGTCTCAAAAAAAAGAGGATAATGTAGTCTTAAGCACTGTTCATCAAGCCAAAGGCTTGGAGTGGGAAGCGGTTTTTGTGATTAATATGACCGATCAATCCTTCCCCCATCCTTTGTGTGTCAGAGAAGAAGAAAGAGAAGAAGAAAGACGTCTTTTTTATGTAGCCTCAACTAGAGCTAGTCGTTATCTTTATTTGACTTATCCTTTGGCTATGTTTAGATATGATGGTTACCAGTCTTTAAAACCTTCACCGTTTTTGTCAGATATTGATAGTAATTTATTACATCACAATGATTTAGCCAGGAGTGCCACTTATGCCGCTGAAGACGGTGTAGAATATGTGGCTGATCCGGACGGGTTTTTACCAGACGTCAGTGACTGGTAATTGGTGGTTTATTTGTTATAATTTAAGTAGGGTATTTAGACACTAAATTTAAATGACAGAGAAGAAAGATAAAATAGTTTTTGACCTGGAGACTCAAAAAACTTTTGATGAGGTCGGTGGACACCACAATAGTCATAAGCTGGGAGTTTCTTTGGTTGGTGTTTATTCCTATAACAAAGATAAATATCGTGGTTTTAAAGAAGAGGAGCTGGGAGAAGTTTTGGAGCTTTTTAAAAATGCCGAACTGCTGATTGGTTTTAATAGTAAGAGTTTTGATCTGACAGTCCTTCAGCCGTATTTTAAAGATTTTGATTTGCGCACTATTCCCCATTTGGATATTTTGGAAGAAGTCGTTTATGCCTTGGGGCACCGCTTAAAATTGGAAAGCGTAGCTCAGAGCACTTTGGGCTATGGTAAATCCGGCTCAGGGTTGGATGCTATTATGTATTATCGCAATCAGGATTGGGATAATTTGATCAGATATTGTCTAGACGATGTCAAAGTAACCAAAGAAGTTTATGAATATGGACTGTCACATGGTAATATCTGGTATCACAATGCTGGTCGTAAAGAAAAAATAGTGGCTCGTTGGGGTCAGGGGCAGGAGCTGACAATTTTGGATAAAATTAAAGAAGCTTTAATCAAAGGTCAGCAGGTAGAAATAGAATATATGGACGAAAAAGGTGAAACCACTATTAGAAAAATTGATATACAAAATATTAATGGTAATAAAATAAAAGCTTTTTGTCATCTGCGGGATGCTGTCCGTTTTTTTGAACTAGACCGAATAAAAAATATGAAAGTGACAGGGCAAATGAATTCTTGGCAAAATACATTATTGTAAAGTAATTAACACTCGCCTTGGTGGGTGTTTTTTTTGATTGATTTAATTTTAGATGGAGGCCGGGGATTGGGTTGACAAAAAGTGTATTTATTGTATAATAATTGGTTATAGCTTAGTACAATTACACAATTTAGCGGGGTCTTACGGCTCTATAGGAGGATTTTTGAATAAGCTAATGGTTGTTGCAGTTGTGGCATTAATTTGCTGCTTAATTGTTTTGTCTGGTTGTGAAAGTAAACAGAGCGAAGCGGAAAGACAGCGAGTTGCTCGGATGAATGAACAGCTCAGTCGGGCTTATAACAGTGATATTCTAGAGATGCGCGACGGGAGCTTTGCTCTGGTGACCGGCCAAAACGATTTTGGCCTAGTGATCAGATATGCTATTGGAGCCAGCGGTCGGCAAAGCTACGAAACACTTTCGGAGAGGGTCATAGCTGTTTATACCAAAGATCACCCTGATCGTTGTCAGATTCTCGAGAAATTTATCGCGTCTTTCTGACGCAATAAACAGGCCGGTCGTCACGTCAAACATGACGACCGGCTTTTAAAATTGATTTATTTTCTGAGCTTAGCTAGTTTGACGGTGTTATAAAGTAGCATCGCGACTGTCATAGGCCCAACTCCACCTGGTACTGGAGTAATAAACTTGGCTTTGGGGAAAACAGTACTATAGTCCACATCGCCTATTATATAATTTTTATCTATTTTATTGGTGCCCACATCAATGACAATAACATCTTTTTTGACCATATTTTCTTTAATCAAAAATGGCTGGCCACAGGAAACAATCAATATATCAGCCCGAGAAGTAATGACCCCCAAGTTTTTATCTTGCGGATTGACAATGACTACTTTAGCTTGACGGTCTGTGAGAATTTTACTCATCGGTTTACAGAAAACATGACTTTTGGAAACAATCACTGCTTCTTTGCCTTGGATATCTTCTTGGGTTTCTTCAATTAAGCGTAATATTCCCAAAGGCAGGCCAGGAGTGATACGAGCTTTGTTTTTTAAAAAGTTTTTGATGTTTTGTGGATGAAAACCATCAACGTCTTTTTTAGGATCAATGGCTTTGATTATTTTGTCAGTGTCAAATTTTTCCGGCAGGGGTAACTGCACCAAGATAGCATCGATATCCTCGTCTTTATTTAAAAAATCTATTGTTTGCAAAATTTCGCTCTCATCAACTGACGCCATTAGTAAATACTCGTGAAAATTAATGCCAACATCTCGGGAGGCGATTTTCTTTTTGGCTACATAAAGTTGACTGGCTGGATCTTGACCAACCAAAATAATAGCCAAACCAGGCGTTAGGTGCTGGTCGCTAATTTCTTTTCTAAGATTGGATTGTATTTTTTCGGCCAGTATTTTGCCGTCTAAAATTTTATTCATTATAGTTTGGGGTATAGTTTGAACCTGGTCATCAAATCAATGATAGTTTGTTTGTTTTTGTCTGTCGCTTGTTTGGTTTTCAAAGTGTCTATCAGCACCGTGGCGACAATTTCTATATCTTTTTCTTTTAGCCCGCGGGTAGTGAGTGCAGCTGTACCTAGTCTAATGCCCGATGGATCAAAAGGACTGCGCTTGTCATAAGGAATCATATTTTTATTGGTAAAAATATGGACCTGGTCTAATAGATTTTCCGCTTCTTTGCCGGATAATCCTAAAGTAGTAACATCAATCATCAAAAGATGATTGTCTGTACCATCTGAGATCATACGGATGTTGGCTTGACGGAATTTATCTTCCAAAAATTTACAGTTTGTTATAACTTGCTTTTGATATTTTTTAAACTCTGGAAGTAGCGCTTCACCAAAAGCTACGGCTTTGGCCGCAATAATATGTTCCAGTGGTCCGCCTTGCATACCAGGGAAAACAGCGCTATCTATTTTTTGGGCGAGATTTTTTTTATCAGTAGGGTGGAGGCGATCATTTGTTTTACAAAGTATTATCGCACCGCGTGGTCCGCGTAAAGTCTTGTGGGTAGTAGTAGTGACGACATCGGCGTAAGACATAGGATCGGGATGGAGACCAGTGGCCACCAGTCCGGCAATATGAGCCATATCGACCATCAGATAGGCGCCTACTTGATCGGCCACATCTTTAAAAGCTTTAAAATCAATTGTTCTAGAATAAGCGCTAGCTCCCGCTAAGATAATTTTTGGTCGGTGTTTTTTGGCAAGAGTCATCACTTTATTCATGTCTATTCGTTCGGTTTTTTGGTCGACACCATAGTGGACAAAATTATAAAATTTTCCGGAAAAATTGACGGGGTGTCCGTGAGTCAGGTGTCCACCATGAGCCAAAGAAAATCCCAAGATAGTATCACCTAGTTCAGCTAAAGCAAAATAAGCCTCCATGTTGGCTTGAGAGCCGGCGTGTGGCTGGACATTGACATGCTCAGCGCCAAAAAGTTTTTTAGCGCGATCTATGGCCAGCTGTTCGGATTGATCAATAAATTCATTGCCGCCGTAGTATCTTTTGGACGGGTACCCTTCGGCATATTTATTGGTCAGTATTGATCCAGCAGCTTCCAGCACCGCCACAGATACAAAATTTTCTGAAGCAATCATTTCGGCGCCTGATCTTTGGCGGAGTAATTCTTTTTGGAGTATTTTACTAATTTCGGGGTCAATTTTTTCAATATTTTTCATGTTGGTCAGTGTTAATAACGATATTTAGTTTAACATATTGTTGTTTTTTTACAAATAGAAAAGGCCCATTTTTACAGAGGCCTTTTATTTAGGAATAATCTTGGTCATATAAGTACCTTCTAGTTTATAACCGAGTTTACGATAATAATTTCTCACCCCAATACCCGAGATAACGGCTATTTTTGACAGACCTCTTTCCCTGGTAATCTTTTCGGCTTCAGCCATTAGTTTTTTGCCAAAGCCCATGTGTTGGGTTTGAGATATTTCATCATCCTGAGCTTCGTTGTAAGTCGGAATCATTTTTCCATAAACATGTAGTTCTCTGACTAGGGAAGCGTTTTTTAACTCTGGTAATATATTATTGGCCGGCTGATCATTGAAGCGTAATCTCAAAAAAGCATAGAGCTTACTATGATCTTTGGATTCAAAACTAATAAACAATTCGTCGCCAGCTGAAGCGCGGTAGGTTCTTTTAACCATGGCTACTTGATCAGTTTCCAGATTATTATCCCTTACTTCTCGACATCTTAAACATTGACAACTCTGACCACGTTTTTTTAATTCTTTTTGTAAATATTGGCGCAGGTTGGTGATTTTATTACCAGCAATAATACTTTCTTCTGGTATGTCTCTAATCAGTCGGTTGATTCTGACCCAGGGGGGAGTAATGGTTTTTATTTTTAATAGTAATTCCAAAAGTTCTTTTTCAGAGTAAGGCTGATATTTACCCGCCTGATACCATTTAGCTAGTTCAGCATATTCATTAACTACACAAGGGTATATTTTTATTTGATCGGGTTGCAAATCTTCTGAGCTATAGACATATTCCATCATCGCTAGGTCTTTGGCCGGAGTTGATCCGGGCAGATCAGGCATATAATGATGGTCTACTTTAAAACCAGTTTCTTTGAGTAGTTTAGTAGCTTTGATAGACTCTTCGATACCATGACCGCGGACAATCAAATCCAATATTTTATTATCAGTGTGTTGCACTCCCAACTGGACACGCGTAGTACCTAAGGCGCGCATTTTTTTTATTTCCGTTGGGTTGATATAGTCTGGTCTAGTTTCTAAAGTCAGGCCAATTATTTTATATTTTTCGTCCTCATTTATTTTTTGCTCTTCTTCTAAGGACAGGGGCTCTCGCTTTTTTTCTTCGTCAAAAGTATTGGCGGCATAAAATAAGTCGCGGACAAATTCTCTTTGGTATTTTTCTGGATAAACTGACCAGGTGCCCCCCAAAACCAATAGTTCTAGTTTATCTACCTCATGGCCGTTGTTTAAAAGAGCCCTGATGCGCATGGTTACTTGGCGAATAGGATCAAAGAGGTTCATCTTGGCTCTGGCGGCTGCTGGTTCATTGGACAAATAGCTTTTTGGCATATCCGGCTCAGTCGGGCAGTAGACGCATTTACCTGGGCAGACAAAGGGTTTGGACAAGACAGTGATGACCGATACACCGCTCATAGTGCGTACCGCTCTTTTGACTAGGAGTTTTTCAAAATTTTTATTGGCTTTTAGCTCTCTCTTTTTAAGCAAATTTTTATATGCTACAATAAGATTAGCCTTGCTATCGGGGGCCATTTTATAGCGAGAAAATGTCTGCCGCAAAGCTTTGACAAAGTCCAATTCACTGCCATCTTTATATTGATAGAGTGCTTGGACTACTTTTTCCAAATTTTTGTTTATTTGCTCAGTCATGAAAAATAATAGAATAAAAAATGATTTGCGTTTGCTCTATGACGATATAGCCAAAGAATTTTCGGCTACTAGAGCTTATCCGTGGAAAGAATTACAAGTCTTTATACCATATATAAAGGATAACTTCAAGATACTAGATTTGGGTTGTGGCAATGGTCGTTTGGTTAAATCTTTAGAGCAAGCTGATAAAAAATTGAATTATCTAGGAGTGGATTTTAGTACCCAGCTGATAGAACAGGCCAAAAATAATCATCCACAAGCCAAGTTTATTACGGCTGATATGTCTGATTTGTCTTTTTATCCCGATACTTTTGATATGGTTTTTATGATTGCCTCTTTTCATCATTTACCTAGTAAGGCTGAAAGACTGGAATTATTATTTAATATCAATCGTTGGCTCAAGCCGGGTGGGTTACTATTTATGACCAACTGGAATCTGTGGCAGAAAAAATATTGGCAATATGCTTTGGAAAATTTTTGGTCAAAAAAATCTTGGAATGATTTTTTTATTCCTTGGACTACCAATAGTGGTGGTACAGTCTGGCGCTATTATCATAGTTTTAGCACCGGGGAATTAATTTCTCTACTTAAAACTACTGGTTTTGATCTGAAGCCAGAAGGAGTCTATCAGACGAAATGGAATGTCAATGCCTTTGTCAGAAAATCAACAAAATCAAAAGAGCTTTTTTAAAAGCTCTTTTTTGGTTTTTTAATTAATATCTTTTTTTCTTTGGCCGAAAGCTTTTTCCTCTTCCTCTCGGGCTAGATCATGGGCATCATCAAAAAAGCCCTGATCTTTAAGATTGCACTCTAATATTTCATGAAATAAGCGACGGTCTCGGGCTTCTCCCGATAGTGTATTGAGTATATAGATGTCCCAGCCCCTAATAGCTGTTGATTGGTGATATTCCGCTCCATCGGACACCGAATCAGTTTCTTCTTCACTGTCTAGTAGTAGTAAAAAATGCGAGCCATTGTAGGAAAATTCATGACGTTCTTTCCAAGTGATATTATTTATCACCGACATCAGTTCGTCAATATTTATTTCTGGTTTTTTGATTTGTTCTATTTTTTCTATAGTAGGCATATAGTCTATTATTGTGGGTTACTTTGTAAATAAGCTTCACATTCTTCTATGATCAAGGTTCTTAAATCATCGGTGGTGTTTTTATCAAAATTTAAGCGAGCTTTATTGTGCATAGTAGTCAGAGGTTGCAATGTTTCAGTAGTTTTTGATAGATCAATTGACTCTTCGTTGCCTTGCATAGTTAGACGACCTCTTTTGATAAATGATTTAAGAAGTTGGATAACGCTTTTATCTCCATAGGAATTTAAAATAGTTTGTATGGCCTGACGCGTTTTATCCCAGTCTTCGGAGCGGCGAAGCTCTTCCAAACCAATGCTCATAGTAAAATCTAATAAGTCCGTAGTTTTTTTATCTATTTCGCTGGTAGATTTTTCTTCATTGTAAACTATATCAGGAATATTTAGTATGGGCTGAGAAATTTCCCCAGTAGATTTTTTTTGAAAAATGATATCGCTAGGCAAGACTTCACCAAGTGCTCCATGTTTTTGGTGTGTAGTCTGGATATATTGAGCGGATTGAGCCAGTGCTGCAAAACGATCTATTTGGTTTAGGTCATCAGATTGCAGTAAATCAGCGCGGTAAATATCTTGCAAAGGCCTGCCGGCTTTGTATATATTTTGATCCTTTATTTCAATGCCCCAATCGTGTAATCCATAGGCCTCTTCCAATCCCAGCCGTTCAATATTTTTATTTATTTCTTCTGGCGTGCCACGGTATCTTTTGGTGCCAGGGACCAAAAACTTAAAAAACCAGCCAGGGTGTTTTTTAAACATTTCCAGGGGATTTTTGGTCACATGTTCATCATAAGTTCTTAGCACGGCATCACCAAAGCGATCAATTTTTGACACTACACCTCGCATATCAAAAACCATTCTTTCCTCTTCATCGTAATTTATTTTTCCACCATAGACACCGACAGTGCTTTCATAACCCAAAATTTCTTGGGTGGGTAAGTGTGATTCTTGTACTCTTTTTTGGACACTAGAACCGAGCTTATTTAATAAACTTTCTTTTTCTTCAGACCGATCTTCTTTGTTTGGGGTAGTGATTTTTTCAAAATTATTCATACTTTTATAAATATTATTTAATAAAATTATAACATTGACTCAAAGAAAGGGCAATTGGAAAATTATGATAATTTTATTGTGTTTTTAGGGGCATTTGTGTTAAAATATATAAATCATAATTATTAAATGAACCATAAAAATATGGAATATCTTAAGGATTTAGATACCAGTATTTTCAAGGCTTATGATTTTCGGGGGATTTATCCAACTCAGATGAATGAGCGAGCTATCAATCTGGTTTCCCAAGCTTATCTTAAATTTTTATCACAAAAATTTAATAAACCAATTAAAAATTTAAACATTGCCATTTGTGGTGATGCTCGGAAATCTTCCCAGCCACTGCTTAGTGAGGCTGTTAAAATATTTTTGGAGTATGGAGTAACTATTTATGACTTAGGCTTCCAATCGGTCAATGATTATTATTTTGCCGTTGGTAAATATAAATATGATGGTGGTTTTATGGCTACTGCCTCTCATAATCCTCCAGAGTATGGTGGTTGTAAACTAGCTTATACCAACACAGATTATAAAAACAGTATAGATTTTATCTCTGGTAAGGAGCTCTTAAAATTTATGCAAAATCTAGAGTTCCCACTTAAAGATGAAAAAACACCGGGTAAAATTATCAAAAAACAAATTGTCGAAGATCATTTGCAGCATATTTTATCTTTTGTTGACGTTAAAAAAATAAAATCGCTCAAAGTAGTAGTTGATACAGGAAATGGCATGAATGGAATATTGGTGCCAAAAATTTTTGCCAAATTATCTTGCCAGCTGATTCATTTATTTCCTGAGTTGGATGGTAATTTTCCCAACCGTCCACCCAATCCATTGGCTGAAGGAGCAGCTGACAAATTGGCTGCTAAAATCAAAGATACCAAAGCCGATCTGGGTTTTATCTGTGATGTCGATGGTGATCGGGTTAATTTGGTAGACGAACAGGGTAATTTTTATAAAGGGGATATGACCATGGTGCCGATGATCAAACCAATGTTAGATCAGCATCCGGGAGTGGGTATTGTCTATAATTTAATTACTTCGCACTCAATTAGAGATTTGATTATCAAGTGGGGAGGGAAGGCCATTAGAAGTGAAGTTGGTTATCTAAATTTAGCTCGCCACATGAGGGAGCAAAATGGCATTATGAGCGGTGAGGTGTCGGCTCATTTTGCCTTTCGGGATAATTATTATGCCGATAATGCTTTTATAGCTATGGTTTTGATTTTACAAGCCATTTCTGAAGATGGCCGTCCATTATCCGAGATGATGAAGGGTTATACTCTGTATCATAAGAGCAATGAGTTAAATTTTGTAGTAGACAATATTGAGACGGAGTTGGCCAAGTTTAGGCAGGCTTACAAAAATAATATTGTTGATGAAATAGACGGAATTACTGTTGAATTTAAAGATTGGTGGTTCAATGTCCGCCCGTCAAATACCGAGCCACTGCTTCGTCTAACGGTTGAGGCCAATGAAGCCAAATTATTGGCCGATAAAATTTTAGAATTAGAGGGCTTGATAGATTTTAAAGAAAGGAAATAATCAATGATTGGAGTGTTTGATTCTGGTTACGGAGGGCTGACAATTTTTCGTGACATTGAAAAAAAATTACCACAGTATAGTTATATTTATTTGGGCGACAATGCGCGCGCTCCTTATGGTGATTTGAGTCAAAAATTAATCTATCAATACAGTCAAAAAGCCGTTGATTATCTGATGGCGGAGGGGTGTCAGCTGATTATTTTTGCTTGTAATACCGCTTCCGCTATGGCATTGCGCAAATTACAGCAAGAATATTTGCCAGCTAAATATCCCGGTAAAAATGTTTTGGGGGTAATCAGGCCCTTGGTTGAAAGTGTGGTGGAGCTTGCGCAAAGATCTAGAGTGGGAGTAATGGCCACGGCTAGTACCGTAAAATCCGAGGCTTATGTTAATGAATTTTCTCATTTGGATTGTAGTATTGAAGTTTTCCAAGAGTCCTGTCCTTTGCTAGTGCCACTGATTGAAGCCTCTCGAGAAAATTCACCAGAGACCAATATAATTTTAACGGAGTATATTCGGCCTTTAAAAAGAGTTGGTTTAGATACAGTAGTTTTGGGTTGTACTCATTATGGGTTTTTACAAGAGGCTATAGAAAAAAGTTTTGGAGTAAATGTTAGAGTTTTACGTAGCGGGCAGATCATAGCCGATAAGCTAGCCGATTATTTAAAACGGCACCCCGAATATAACCATCCGGTTCAAAATCCTACGCAAACTTTTTTAACCACTGGCGATAATAAAAAATTTGATCAGGCGGCTCAAAAATTTTTGGGCCGGGCAATTAATTCTTTAACTATTAAATTGAAATAAAACATATGGTCAAACTTAAACAAAAAACCAAGGTAGCTTTTTTTGAAGTAGAGCCTTGGGAAAAGGACTATCTGAAAAAGGCCCTAAAGAATTTTAAGTTATATTTTTTTGACGGAGTGATCAATAAAGATAACCTCAAGGAAGTAAAAGATATTGATATATTAGCTCCTTTTATATATTCCAAAGTAACCAAAGAAACGATCAGCTCCTTACCCAATTTGAAATTAATTACTACCCGTTCTACTGGTTTTGATCATATTGATCTTTCGGCTGCTTTAAAGGCTGGAGTGAAGGTAGCTAATGTGCCTAGCTATGGCGCCAACACAGTAGCGGAGCACACCTTTGCTTTGATTTTGTCTTTGTCTAGAAAAATTCATCAGTCTTACGAGCGTACTTCTCGGGGTAATTTTAGCTTAGATGGTTTACGGGGCTTTGATTTACGTGATAAAACTATTGGTGTAGTCGGCTGTGGGCATATTGGGCAGCATGTCATTCGCATTGCCAGAGGATTTGGTATGAATGTTTTGGCTTACGATGTTCATAGAGATCTCAAATTGGCCAAAAGCTTGGGGTTTAAATATGTTACTCTAAATGATTTATTAAAAAATTCTAATATTATTTCCTTGCATGCTCCTTATAATAAATCCACTCATCATTTAATCAATAGAAAAAATATCAAATTGATAAAAAATGGAGCCATGATTATCAATACGGCTCGCGGTGGATTGGTAGATACCACGGCCCTAGTAGACGGATTGCGTAGTGGTAAGTTGGCGGGTATTGGTTTGGATGTTTTAGAGGAAGAAAAGTATATTTTAAAAGAAGAAGCCGAGCTTCTTTCTCCCCATTTTGCTAGTAAGAATAAACAAAATATCAATGATTATTTACAAACTATTGTGGAAGGTCATATGCTACTGATATCCGATAAAGTGATTGTCACACCACACAACGCTTTTAACAGTCAGGAAGCCCTGGAGAGAATTTTAGATACGACGATTGAAAATGTCATGGCCTGCTGTCAGAGGAAAAAACTAATCAATGAGGTTAAGATAAAATAATATTTTAAAACATCCCCCGAAACTTTAGCGTAGGGGGATGTTTTTATGGTAGTTTTACTATTGACAAAATATCTTTAAAAGTGTATAATTACATATTAACTAAAGTACCTTTAAATCCTCCCGCCAGAGGCGGGTAAATGCAAAAAATGAAGTGGTCATAGTCAAAAGTGGCTTTTAAATAAGCCTTTTCTGACTATGACTACAATGGTCATGGCTCCTCCTCGGATTAGAGGAAAGACGGAAAATACCCAAATAAGGGTATAAAGGAGATAATCATGAGTACGGAATTTTCATCCGCTGACTACACCGCTGGTCAACTTAACGCTATGGTTAAGTTGCTTAAGAAGCAGGTTGGCGAAGACGGCCCTGAACGTTTTCTTCGTGGCGAGATCACGGTCTCCCAACCCGTTCGTGCTTGGCGCGAACAGGATGGAGTAATCTACTTCTCAGTCACCTCAAACGGTTTGACTGGTCCCGAGTGGATTGCTCATTTTGAGAAAAAAGGTGATCGTGTCGGCAACTGCGCCAAGCAGTCACTCTGCTCTGCCGAGTTTAAACCCACTAGTGATATTACTTATAACATCGCCGTGATGAAGGGCATGATCTTTAACGACAAGGATCGTGTCACCAAGAAGATCCGTAACGAGGCCGACTGCAGGAAGTTCGCCAAGCCCAACGCCGAGATCGCGTGTCTTATTCGTGATAAGTTCACGGACGCCGAGATCGAGGCTATGGGTTTGATCTGGATCGTCACCATGCACGAACCCATCGAGGTTTCCGGTGGTAGCCTGCGCCTGCTGGGTGCCCATCGCGGTGACGGTGGTCGCTGGCTGGATGCCTACTACGGCACTCCTGGCGTTCGGTGGGGTCGTGGGCACGGCTTCGCTTTCGTCGTTTCGCAAGTGTGCCCTGAGAGCTAAGTTCCTTAGAATTTCAGTCCTTTGGGCGTAGCCCTTGGCCCTGTTCCGATTCGTCGGGATGGGGCCTCTTTTTTCATTCAAAAAATGATATAATTATTTTGGTAATAGGCGAATATGTAGACGACTACGGTTTTCTGCTGCCGAATCCAGCGTCCATACAATCCAGAATATCTTAGATCAAGGTTTAAGGTAGTGTGATGTGTGCGAGCTTAAAAAATAAAGACACTTGGTGCAAAATGCTGGCGCATTTAAAATGCTAAATAAAATACAGCTCGAAGAGTATTCAACGAGCAGTGATAGAGATGACATTTTGTACAAAAACGCTTTTCCGATGGTAACCTGAACCTGCTGGGTGCCAATCGCAATGACGGTGGTCGCTGGCTGAATACCTACTACGACAATCCTGACAATCAGTGGAATCGTGAGAACGGCTTCGCTTTCGTCGTTTCGCAACTTTCTTTATTTCTCCTCTAGCTATCTGCTAGGGGGGTTTTGTTTTGTCAGTTGTCCATTCCAACCGCCAAGCATTTTGCCTATTTCATCTATTTTAGTAGCCAAAAGTATATATTTTTTGGTATCTAGAGATTTGGTTTCCCAAAGTAGGAGCAAGAATATTTTTAAAGTATCTATTTTTTGTATAGCTCTTTTAACATAGGGCAGTTTTTCTGTTTTAGTCAAAAAACTAGCCGTAGCTATGGCCTCTATAGCTTCTACAAACAAATTATCAACTTTTTGTCCTAAAGTATATTTATGTGTCTTTACTAAGGTTTGATGATAACCATACCAAAGCAAATAAGCCGCTTTTATTTTCTGAAGTAGTGGTAAAAGTTGAGGGGGGGGTAGAATTAGTGGTATGGGGAAAATTCAATTTATTCATGACTACAATTATATCATTTCTTTGGAGAACTTGCTTGAAGCTTGGCAAGAATTTTTGTGCGGTAAGTGGCAGCGTCAAGATGTTCAAGAGTTTGAACGGGATCTAATGACCAATGTTATTATTTTGCATAATGAGCTAATTAATTTTACCTATTTTCATTCTGGTTACAAGGCTTTTAAAATATCCGATCCCAAACCCAGAGATATTCATAAAGCCAGTGTACGTGATAGGTTACTGCACCACGCTATTTACAGGCAACTTTACCCATTCTTTGATAAGACATTTATCGCCGATTCATATTCTTGTCGAAATAATAAAGGTACACACAAAGCTATAAATAGTTTTAGAAGTATGGCTTACCAAGTCAGTAAAAATCATACTAAAACTTGCTGGGTATTAAAGTGTGATATTAAAAAGTTTTTTGCCAACATTGATCATGATATATTAAAAAGTATTTTAATTAAATACATACCAGATAAAGATATAATTTGGCTACTAAACAGAGTTATTGATAGTTTTGAAGTTAATCCAGGGAAGGGTTTGCCCTTAGGTAATCTAACGTCTCAATTATTTGTAAATGTTTACATGAACGAATTTGACCAATTGGTAAAACATCAATTAAAACAAAAATATTATATTCGCTATGCTGATGATTTTGTATTTTTATCTAGTAATAGGCAAGAGCTAGTAAGTATAGTCAAATCAGTTTATGAGTTTTTAGGCAAAAAACTTACTTTACAAATTCATCCTAATAAAATATCTTTGGCTACTTTGGTCAGTGGCGTTGATTATTTGGGGTATGTACATTTTCCTAAATACAGAATACTGCGGACTAAGACTAAAAAAAGAGCACTGCGCTTGGTGAATCGTAAAAATTTACCATCATATTTAGGTGTTTGTAAACATGCCAATGCTTTTGTTGTACAGCAAAGGTTGATTAATAAGGTTGATAAAACCAATTGATTTGACAGGAAAAGTTTTTATTTTAAACCAACGAGTTGTTTTACTTGGGCCATGGTTTGATCAGCTATTTTTTGAGCTTCTTTGGCTCCATCACGCAGGATTTTTTCTACCTTTGATTTATTATTTTCGTAGTAAACGATTTTTTCTTGAGTCGGTTTTAAAAATTCTAAGATAGCTTTAGCCAGGTCTTCTTTCAGAGAGGCATTCATTAGTTTACCGGATTTATGTTCATTCATCATTCGTTCATATTTTTTAAGGTCACCAAAATATGAATATAATTCTAAAAGATTTAAAACTCCTTGATCGTCGGTTACCGCTTTTTTGATTTTCTGACTAACGGTTTTTTCATCATCGCGGAGGGCAATATAGCTGGCTTCACCGTGTGATTTACTCATTTTTCTTTCGGGGTATTTTAGTGACATGACGCGTCTAGCTGGGGAGATCACTGGTTTGGGTTCGGGAAAATATCTTTGGTAGCGATTATTAAATTTGCGGGCGATAATTCTAGAAAGTTCTAGATGTTGTAATTGGTCTTCTCCCACCGGCACAGACTCTGCCCGATAAAGTAAAATATCGGCCGCTTGTAAAACCGGATAAGTTAGTAGTCCGGCATTGACATTGTCTGGTTGTTTTTTTGATTCATCTTTAAATTGGGTCATCCTTTCTAACTCTGAAACCGGAGTGAGGCAGTTAAATATCCAAGCTAGCTCAGTGTGTCCGATGACATCGGATTGGCGAAAGAGCACCGCTTTTTTAGGATCAATGCCCAAAGACAAAAGGTCTATGGCCAATTGTAGGCTATGGTCTCTTAGTTCATCGGGATTTATTTTTATAGTCAAAGCATGTAAATCAGCTATGAAATAGAGGCATTGGTATTTTTCTTGTAGTTCTACCCAGTTTTTTAGCGCTCCCAAGTAGTTTCCTAGGTGGATTTTGCCAGTTGGTTTAATACCAGAGAATAGTTTGTTCATGGATTTTTTATAATGTTTTATAGTAATATTTTAACTAAATAAACCTCCGCGGTCAAACGGAGGTTATTGTTTATACTTCTATTACTACTGGCAGTATCATTGGCCTTCTTTCAGTTTTTTGGAAAATGAATTGTCCCAGGTCATTTCTGATGGATTCTTTGATATAGCTGTCGTTTATTTTACCATTGGTTTTACTATGATCGTTAACAATATTTTTTACTTTAGTACGTATTGTTTCTACAATCTCTTTATTTTCACGCATATAGATAAAGCCACGAGAAATAATATCGGGCGAGTGGACCAATTTACCATTTTTACTGATAGTTGTGATAACCACCAGCATGCCATCCTCAGCCATCATTTGGCGATCGCGCAAAACTACATGAGATACATCACCAACTCCTAGACCATCGACAAAGACATACTCAGAGGGAGCTTTTTCTTTGCTCATGACACCATTTCCTTTGGCGTCAAATTCTATGATTTGGCCGTTATCAGGTACAAATATTCTATTATCAGCCATGCCAGCTCTTTGAGCCACCTTGGCGTGTATTTTTAAAAATGAATGATTACCATAAACTGGAATATGATATTTTGGCCTGATCATTTGGATCATTTCCAAAAGATCTTCTTGCTTAGCATGACCACCAGCATGGACGTCCATCATTTTATAGTGGATGACTTCGGCGCCTTTTCTATATAAATTATCTTTTAGTCTTTGGACCGATCTTTCATTGCCCGGTACAACTGAGGAAGAAAAGACTATGGTGTCACCAACAGAGATTTTGAGTTGGCGATGTTCGTTGGTAGCAATACGCATCAAGACAGCATTGTCTTCTCCTTGCGCACCAGTACACATAATAATAATTTTATTATCAGGATAGCTTTTAGCATCTTTGAGATTGATGATGGTACCTTTTTTGACTTGCATGTAGCCGAGTTGTTGAGCTAACTCCACATTTCTTTTCATAGAGTAGCCTTCAATCACTACTTTTTTGCCAATTTTTTCGGCTGACCAGATAATTTGCTGGATACGGCCAATCAATGAAGCAAAGGTACCGATGATGGTCCGTCCAGGTGCTTGAGTCAAGATTTCGTCAATGTTGTTTTGGATATCGCCCTCGGTCAATTGGTGTCCGGGTTGAGGAGCGTTGGTTGAATCGGCCATTAGGGCCAAAACATTTTGTTTACCCAAGGCTTTTATTTTAGCAATTTCAGTGGGGGCATCACCAGAGGCTTTGGCGTCGAGTTTAAAGTCTCCAGTGTGGACGACTTTTCCATTGGGAGTATCAACTATTACGCCGACTGATCCGGGGATATTGTGGCTGACGCCAAAAAAACTAATTTTAAATTTTCCCAAAACTAATCTAGTGTCAACAGTAATGGATTTTAATCTGAGGGGAGTTTGTACCTTGAAGTCTTCTTGACGCTTGGCAATGATACCCAAAGTCAGCGGTGTACCGTAGATGGTAGGGTTGCCAATTTTGGGAATGATATGAGGAATAGCGCCTATGTGGTCATAGTGTCCATGGGTGATGATAACACCGCGAATATTTTTTTCTTTACCTTTGAGGTATTCGATATTGGGAATAATATAATCAATACCAGGCATATCTTCTTCTGGCCATTGTAAGCCCATGTCAATGATTATAATATCATTTTCATATTCAAAAATGGTCATATTGCGGCCGACTTCTTCACAGCCACCAACTGGGATAATACGCAGAGTATTTTTGGCTAGTTGTTTGACATTAACTGTTCTTTTGTTGGCTTCTGGTTCTAAACTATTGTTTTGTCCTCTTCCTTGGCTACGGTTTTTCATTTTTGACTGACCATGATGATAGGGTGGTCTCTGTCCAGCTTGGTGTTTATTTTTTTGATGAGGTTGGTAAGGGACTTTTTTGGCAGCATCTTTATCAGGCGGAGTATGGCTAGGGATATTATTTTTCCTATTTTTAGCATGGTCAAATTTCGTTCTTTTGTGAGAACGATGACCTCTAGTGGTGCCTTTTTCAGAGGGGGAAGTGTATTTTTTAGTATTTTCAGTACCGGATAATAAATTATCGGTCGAATCTTTCAGTGCATTCATAACAGTTTGTGTTTTTTAAGTATTATTTAATTAGTATGATTTAAGAATTATTTTTTGATAAGACGCGTTTGGTTTTTACATACCAAGACGTGATATCATTGAAACGATCAGACGGCAAATTTATAAATTTTAGGTTTTCGAGACCTTTTAATTTGTCGCTGGTTGGATAAGTGTAAGTAGGATTATATAAAAAGATAGCAAAGTTTAATTCTAAGAGTTTTTCTTGGAATTTTTTGAGCGGTTCCAGCTTGGCTTCGTCTTGATTGGCATTTTTGATAATATCCAAATAATCATCAATATCTTTATTGGCTATTACACTCAAATTTAATCCTGGGTTTTGATTTTGGCTGGAATGCCAGAAAGGATAGGGTCCGGAATTGGTATTGACGACCTGTCCAAAGATCAGTATTTGATAATTTCTTGGTTCAATAATATCTTTTTTTATTCTATCTTTTGAGACAATCTCCAATTCGGTTTTAACGCCGATATTTTGCCAGCTCTCTTGTATCAAAGAAGCGATTTTGACATTTTCACTTTGATCAATAGTGCTTAGTTTGACGCTTAACTCCACAGTTTCGTCTTTATCATTTATCTTGGTGCGAAACTTTCCTTCAGATGGCATAGTCCAGTCTAGTTCATCTAAAATTGTTTTAGCTTTATCGGGATTATACTCTTCGGCTTTAATATTGTCATCGTAGCCCAATAATCCTGGCAAAAGTGGAGTATGGATTATTTGACCATCGTCATTTAGTACTTCATTTAGTATTCTTTGTTTGTCTACGGAAATAGCCAAAATTTGGCGGAAACTATTATTGGTCAATAAATCATTTTTTGTCGGGTTAAAGAATATGGCTGTGTATTGAGGGAATTGTAGATTATTTAAATTTACTTTAAAGTTTTCCAACTCTTCTTTGTATTCTTTGGGTAAATATATCAATCCGTCGACATTTTTATTTTGTAAAGCTGTAACCGCTGTGAGAAAATCTGGATAAAATTTAAAATGTAATTCTTCTATATAGGCCGGTTCTAAATGATAATCTTTATACATTTCCAAAACATAAGTTTTGATATTGCCAGTACTTTCTCTGGTTAGTGATTTGAATTTATATGGTCCAGAGCCAACTGGCTTAATATTTAAGTCAGCCAAATTGGCGCCAAAGGCGGGGATAGAATACCAGAGGTGCTCCGGTAAAATACCAATAGTCAAAACTGACAAGAAAGCCGGAAAAGGTTTTTCCAATTTAAATTGAACAGTCTGGTCATTGATAGCTCGGACACTCACGCCACTAAAACTATTTCTAAAGGGGCTTTTGTATTCCGGATTTTTTATGTTGTTTATAGTAAAAACTATATCGTCAGCCATGATGGGTTCTCCATCGTGCCACCGCAGATCATCGCGCAACTCAAAAGTATAGGTGGTTTGTTCAGCATCGATACTATAACCGCTAGCCAAGTCCGGCACCAATTGATTTTGGCCATCGAGCTTCATCAGGCCGGAAAATATCAATTTAGTTAGATCTCTATCGACATCGCTAGTAGCTAAGATGGGGTTGACTAGACTGGGAGCGCCAATCATTCCTTCGGTATAAAGACCGCCAGATTTTGGCATAGCGACGGAGTTTTTAAGGTAAAAACGCCAGGCTAGGCCAAAAATTGAAACTATTAATATAATTACCGCTAATGACAATTGCCATTTTTCTGTTTTATTAAGGAACTTGGGCAATTGTTTTAATTGTCCGGGGCTAGGTATTTTCTTTTTATTAAGCTGGATAATCAGCTGTTGGTTGATATCTTTGGCTTCGGGTTGAGAGATTTGGTCTTTTCCTTTTTTAAGTAAAGTAAAAAACCAGCCAAAAATATTTTGACTTTTATTTCTAATAAAAATCAAAAAGCTTTTAATTTTTGAGAAGATCTCTATATTTTTGTTTTAATTATTAACTAGTTAGCTATTCAACAAACAAGTTAGCCAAAGAGGTGGCTAAAAATAGAACAGCTAAGATAATTGTAAATCTAAAAATAAACTTTTCGGCGCCTCTCTTAGTACGATAAATAGCATTGTCTCCGCCAAAGCCGGCACCTAGTCCAGATCCTTTTTGCTGCACCAAAATACTAATCATAAGTAGAATAGAGATCACAATTTGGATAATGTAAATTAGGTTTTTCATGGATTGTTAGAAGTGATAAATAACTATCTCATACTAACAGATAGGAGGCATTTTGTCAAGGTAAAACTTTTACCCTCGGGGGGTGTTATTCATTGTATAGTTATTGACTTAGCATAAAATACATGCTACCATAGGCAGGATTATTGTTTTAAATTTTTTATACTATGCCTAAATTTATTACTATCAAAGGTGCCAAAGTGCACAATCTAAAAAATGTAGATGTAAAAATTCCACGTAATAAATTTGTGGTCATTACAGGACTTTCTGGCTCAGGAAAGTCCTCTTTGGCTTTTGATACCATCTATGCCGAGGGCCAACGGCGCTATGTGGAGTCACTTTCCTCTTATGCTAGGCAGTTTTTGGACTTGATGGACAAACCAGATGTCGAGCAAATCGACGGCTTATCGCCAGCTATTTCTATTGACCAACGGTCTTCTTCTAGAAATCCTCGTTCGACGGTTGGTACGGTCACAGAAATTTATGATTATTTGAGATTGCTGTTTGCTAAAATTGGTGTACCCCATTGTCACAAATGTCACCAGGCACTGATTAAGCAAACGCAAAAAGAAATAGCCGATAAAATTTGGCAATTGCCCAAAGAGTCAGAGTTTATAATCATGGCGCCGATTGTCAGAAATAAAAAAGGCGAGCATCGTCAGTCAGTCGAGCGGATAAAAGCTTTGGGTTATAAAAAATTGAGAATCGATGGTACTTTTTATAATCTCAAAGAAGCCCTCGATGTTGATTTGGATAAATACAAAAGACACGATGTGGAAGTAGCCATTGATCACTTACGAAGAGATGGTACCAAAAAAACTAGAGATCGTTTGAGCCAGGTGGTAGATTTGGCTTTGGATTTGGGCAATGGTTTTGTGACTGTACATTTGCCTCGGGAAAAGGAAGATTTGTTTTTTAGTGAGCATTTTACCTGTTTGGATCATCCAGAAGTAATTTTTACTTCGATTGAATCTAGAAATTTTTCTTTTAACAGTCCGCACGGCGCTTGTGCTAGTTGTACTGGACTAGGCACCAAGCTGACTGTTGATCGTGATTTGGTTATACCCAATAGAAAACTATCTTTGGCTGAAGGAGCCATCAGACCTTGGTCTAGGACAGCTGCCAATCAAAATTGGTATACCGCTATTGTTGAAGCTGTAGCTCAAAAATATAATTTTTCCACCAGATTGCCGGTAGAACAGCTTAGCCAAAAACATTTGGATATTATTTTCAACGGCACCGGAGAAGAAACCTATCGACTGGCCAGTGATAATTCAAAATTTAGTAACAACAGCAATTTTTTTGAAGGAGTGGTAAAAAATTTGGAAAGAAAGTATCGGGAGACTGACTCTGATTATATTCGCAGTGAAATTGAAAGGTATATGAGAGTGGAGATTTGCGAAGATTGCCAAGGTAAAAGATTAAAACCAGAAGTTTTAAATATCAAAGTAACTGGCCAAAGCATTTCCGATATCACCGGTCAAAATATTGATGATTTGCACAAAAAATTTAAAGATTTACCCAAAGAATTATCAGTCAATGAAAACATTATTGCTAAGCAAATTATCAAAGAGATCAACGACCGTTTGGTATTTTTGGAAAATGTTGGCTTAAATTATTTGACTTTAGATCGAGCCGCTTCCACACTATCGGGTGGTGAAGCCCAGCGTATTCGTCTAGCTACTCAAATTGGGTCTTCTTTGACCGGCGTATTGTATGTCTTAGATGAGCCATCTATTGGGCTTCATCAAATTGATAATGCCAAATTGATTCAGACTTTGAAAGATTTAAGAGACCTGGGTAACTCAGTGATTGTTGTAGAGCACGATGAAGAAACTATGCTGGCCGCTGACTATTTGATTGATATCGGTCCAGGGGCTGGCAAGCACGGTGGTGAGATTGTAGCTTGTGGCACACCAGATAGTATCAAAAAAAACACCCGCTCTTTGACTGGGCAGTATTTGGTCGGTAAAAAATTTATTCCCATACCAAAAAAATATCGCAAAGGCAACGGCAAGACCCTTTCTATCTTAGGAGCCAAAGCTTTTAATCTCAAAGATATTGATGTAGATTTCCCCTTGGGTAAATTTATTTCTATTACCGGAGTATCTGGTTCTGGTAAATCTACTTTGATGACAGAGATTTTAGCCAAGGCTCTGACTAAACATTTTTACCGATCAAAAGATAAGCCAGGCGATCATCGGGAAATCAAAGGACTAGAAAATATTGATAAAGTCATTGATATTGATCAATCTCCGATTGGTCGTACACCACGCTCTAATCCAGCGACCTACACTGGGGCTTTTACCTATATCAGAGATTTGTTTGCCGAACTGCCCGAAGCTCAAATCAGGGGATATAAAGCTGGAAGATTTTCTTTTAATGTCAAAGGGGGCCGTTGTGAAAATTGTCAGGGCGATGGCTCTATCAAGATTGAAATGAATTTTTTACCCAATGTTTATGTAGAATGTAAAGAATGTCATGGTCGTCGGTATAATGAAGAGGCTTTGGAAATTCATTATAAAGGTAAAGATATTTCTGAACTTTTACAAATGACCGCCGATGAAGCTATGAATTTTTTTGAGGATGTGCCCAATATTTTTAATAAATTAAAAACTTTGGTCGATGTTGGTTTGGGTTATATCAAACTCGGCCAACCAGCCACGACACTATCGGGTGGTGAAGCCCAGCGTATCAAGCTAGCTACCGAACTCTCTCGTCGTTCTTCTGGTAAGACCCTCTACATACTAGATGAGCCAACAACTGGTTTGCATTTTGATGATGTTAAGCGTCTTTTGGAGGTATTGCATCGCTTGGTTGATAAGGGTAACACTGTTTTGGTGATTGAACACAATCTTGATGTGATAAAAAGTTCTGACTGGGTGATAGATTTGGGTCCAGAAGGAGGAGACAAGGGTGGAAGATTAGTGGCTGTCGGCACACCTATAGAAGTAGCCAAAGTCAAAGAATCTCACACTGGAAAATATTTAGCTAAGATGATTAATAAAAAGTAAATAAACTCCCCATTTTGGGGAGTTTATTTCTTGTCAGAAAAGTTATTTTTAAGTATTATATAGTCATGAGTGATTTGGAAAAAGCCATCTTAAAAACTATCGCCTTTTTTGATATTTTTTCTTATCCTTTGACGGCTAGTGAAATATGGAAGTGGCTTTATAAACCTCAGGGAAAATACCTATTATCAGATATTCGGGAGGCCCTCGAGACAAGTTATGTTTTAAAAGATTTGTTGGTCAGCCAAGAGGGGTTCTATTCTCTAAAAGGGCGCAGTCATATTTATATGAGACGCAAGCAAAACAATAATTTGGCGGAGAGAAAATTTCGCAAGGTTATTTATCTGTCCAAAATATATCGTTTTATTCCTTTTGTAAAAATGGTCGCCGTTTGTAATTCTTTGGGTTATAGCAACGCCGGAGAAAAAAGCGATATTGATTTATTTATTATCTCCAGGCGCGGCACTATTTGGCTGGCTAGATTTTTTACTATTTTGATAGTCAAATTTTTGGGCATGCGACCGACTGAAGATAGTAAAAAAGATGCTTTTTGTTTGAGCTTTTTTATTGATCAGGATTATCTAAATATTCTACATAGCCGGATGGGTACAGACGATGTCTATTACCCCTATTGGATCAGCAATTTGATTCCAGTCTATGATCCGGACAACTTGTATGAAAAATTTTTAGAAGCCAATAGTTGGTATAAAGATTATTTACCCAATGCTTATGCGAATGAGTTTTCTAAAGAAGTTAAGACTAGCAAATTATCCAATGTTTTTAGTCAATTATTTTTGTTTTGTTTTCACCCGCCATTTTTGAGACGCTTTATCTATAATTTTTATCGTGGGTTGCAGATTAAAATTATTGATAAAAATCTAAAATCGTTGATAAATATTGATACTCGGGTTATAGTTAATGAGCGGATGCTCAAATTTTACTCCAATGATAATCGGGAGTTGTTTGCTAAAAGTTGGAGGGAGAGAGTTCGTAAGTTGGTAAAAAATTAATTTAAATAATATGTTTAAACAATTAACCAAAGAAGAGCGGTATAATAAAATTTTTCAATTCTTTTTGTGTTTATTTGTTTTGTTGATTCCTTGGCAAACTCGCTGGCTTTTCTATGATTGGCCACTGGGGATAGATTTGTGGGAATACGGCCGACTAAGTCTTTACGCCAGCGCTATAGTATTGTTTTTGGCCGGAATATTTTTTGCTTTGTCTCATAAGAAAGAATTATATTTTTCTCGCTCCCAGTTTTTTTATATTTTATTTATTTATTCGCTCTTGGTCAGTTTTCGCTCTCCCGCTCCATCGGTATCTTTTTATTATTTGTTTTTAATTTACAGCGCCGCTTTATTTGCTTATTTAGTTAGATTTATACCTAAAACTAATATTTTTCGCTTCTTTTTATTTAGTGGGTTGGTCCAGGGCATTTTGGCCATTCATCAATTAATTAATCAAAAAGTAATTGGTAATAAGTGGCTGGGTATGGCTGAGCATTTGCCTTCGACACTGGGCACCTCAGTTGTAGAATTTGCCGACGAAAGAATGCTAAGGGCCTATGGGTCATTGCCTCATCCCAATGTTTTGGGGGGATTTTTATTTGTGGCGATATTTTTTGGACTTTATCTATGGATTGATGCTTATAAAAAAACTGAGCTTAGTTTGTGGCAGAGGCTTTTTAGAAGAAATTTAAAGAGAAGTGATTTTTGGAATTTGATTTTTATAGTGTCAGCTATGGTTATTAGCACCTATGGTATTTTAGCCAGTTTTTCTCGGGGAGCAATCCTAGCACTGTTACTCAGTCTCTTTTCTTTGATTTTAATCAACAGCTTTAATCGGGATTGGCTGGCCGTGACCGTGGTATCAAAATATTTGTTAATATTTTTTATGGTTCTATTGGCTTTTAATACTTGGTTTCCGGGAGCTTGGTCTACCAGGGTCAATATGGGTGGCCGATTGGAGCAAAAATCAGTAACGGAAAGAGTAGACACTTTTGATCAGCTGGGTTGGAATAATTACAAAAATGTCTTTTTTGGACAAGGTTTGGGTATGAATACTTTGGCGACTTTCCAAAGAAATAGCAATCAGCCAGTTTACAATGTCCAGCCGATTCACGATATATTTATATTAATGTTTGCCGAATTAGGTCTGATTGGCGCATTTTTTATCATAAGTGTAGTCCGAAAGATTATAAAATCAGCGGATAAAATTGACATTATGTCCACCAGCTTGATTATGGGTTTGATTATTATTGGTTTTTTTGACCATTATTTGTGGACCTCTTGGACTGGTTGGGTACTGATGGCTTTGGGTCTGGTCAATATGTATACACACGAAAAAGACTAGGGGGATTGTTGACATAACATCAAAAATTTTATAAGATATTAGCACTCAGTACTTACGAGTGCTAATATTATTATTAAAACTATAAACAATATGAATCTTAGACCATTAGGCGATAGAGTGATTGTTCAAGCACTACCCAAAGAAGAAACCACCAAAGCCGGCATTATCTTGCCAGATTCTGTTAACAAAGAAAAACGGATGGAAGGCAAGCTAGTAGCTATTGGTAGTGGCGAAAAAATTTCTAAATTTGGTCTCAGCACCGGTCAGAAAGTGGTTTTTTCTGAATACGGCGGATCGGAGATAAAAATAGATGGACAAGAATACAAAATATTAAATCACGATGATTTACTAGCGGTGGTTGAATAAATTTAAAAGAAAGGAAAATAGATTATGGCTAAACAAATTATTTTTAATGAAGAAGCTCGTTCCAGAATGAGAAAGGGCGTTGATATCTTGGCTAATTCAGTTAAAGTCACTTTGGGTCCCAAAGGACGTAATGTAGTTTTGGATCGTGGCTTTGGTAGTCCGACTATTACCAAAGATGGCGTGACTGTAGCCAAAGAAGTGGAGCTCGAAGATAAATTTGAAAACTTGGGAGCAGAAATTGTCAAAGAAGTAGCCTCTAAGACCAATGATGTAGCTGGTGATGGTACTACTACGGCTACAGTTTTGGCGCAAAAAATAATTGTGGAAGGTTTAAAAAATGTCACCGCCGGTGCTGATCCACTCTCTTTAAAAAGAGGTATTGAAAAAGCCACCGAAGCAGTAGTCAAACATTTGAAAACTATTTCCAAAGAAGTAGCTAATCAAAGTGAAATCGAACAAGTGGCTTCTATTTCCGCCAATGACAAGAGTATTGGAAAAATCATTGCCTCAGCTATGGAAGCAGTTGGTAAAAATGGCGTTATTACTGTAGAAGAATCACAAAGTTTTGGGATTGAAAAGGAAGTGGTCGAAGGTATGCAGTTTGATAAAGGCTACGTTTCTCCTTATATGGTGACCGATGCTGAAAAAATGCAAGCCGTTTATAGCGATCCAGCCATTTTGATTACTGACGAGCGAGTGTCTTCTATTCAAGATCTATTACCACTGTTAGAATCTTTGGCCCAATCTGGCCGTAAGGAATTGGTAATTATTGCCGATGACATTGAAGGAGAAGCTTTGGCTACTTTGGTTGTTAATAAAATCAGAGGAGCTTTGAATACTTTGGCTATTAAAGCTCCGGGCTTTGGTGACAGGAAAAAAGAAATGTTACAAGATATCGCTGCTTTAACTGGTGCCAAGCTTATTTGTGAAGAAGTGGGTTTAAAATTGAAAAATGCCACAGTTGATATGCTGGGTTCAGCTCGAAAGGTAGTAGCTACCAAAGATAATACTACAATTATTGATGGCAAAGGTGATGAACAGGCTGTTAAAGAAAGAATTGCTCAAATAGAGGGGGCTATTAAAAATTCTGATTCAGATTTTGACAAGGAAAAACTCCAAGAGCGTTTGGCCAAACTGACTGGTGGGGTAGCGGTCATCAAAGTAGGTGCCGCTACTGAGACTGAGATGAAAGAAATAAAAGATAGGATCGAAGATGCTTTATCTGCTACCAAAGCGGCTGTAGCCGAAGGTATAGTAGTCGGTGGCGGCGTGGCTTATCTTCGCTCTATAGAAAGTATTGATCAGCTCACTTTAGAAGGCGACGAAGCACTGGGAGCCAATATTTTAAAACGCGCTTTAGTTGCTCCGCTGGAGCAAATAGCTATTAACGCTGGTAAAGAAGGTAGTGTAGTTTTGGCAGAAGTTTTAAAACACAAAGATAATTATGGCTATAACGCCAAAGATGACAGATTTGAAGATTTGGTCAAAGCCGGTATTGTCGATCCGACCAAAGTTACTAGAAACGCTTTACAAAATGCTGCTTCTGCCGCCGGTATGTTTTTGACTACCGAAGCAGTAATTACCGACATTCCCAAGACAGAAACAGAGCACCATGGTATGGGTGGCGGTATGGGTATGGGTGGTATGGGTGGCGGTATGGGTATGATGTAAAAAACCGATTAGATTAAATATAATGAGAATATTTTAAAAACCTCCAGGTGGGGGTTTTTAAAATAGGCGGAATTTTGGTATAATAACCATATAAATATAAGTTTATGATTTTTAAAAAATCTAAGCATAAAATAGATTTAGACACTGGCACAGAATTTGAAGAGTCTACGGAAATTTGGGTGGCTGATTTTGGCTCTCATGAGATCGAAAAAGAATTGCGTCAGGAGGTCGCCAAACTAAAACCCAAAGAACCAGCCAGTTTTTCCTGGACGATTGTTTCGGTTGTTTTGGTGGTTTTTATTGTTATGACCGAATTACTTTTACGCCAAGCTGGTCTAAAGATGTATTGGTCTGAACAATTTATCTTTTGGGTTACTTGGCTCTGGCGTTTGATACTGATAGTCATCTGGTTGGCCCTTGCTCGGCTCAGATGGTTATTTTCTGCTGATAAGATGTTTATTACTAGTATAGTATCTTTCGTCTCAGCGGTGATTATTTTGGGTCTGATAAAAATCATTTATGTCCAGTCAGCTTGGGCATGGCTCAATTTTTTGGTCGAACCATTTTGGGTGGTATTACTGATTACTTTTTTAGGAATATTGTTTATCAGATTTAGTAAAACTAAGAGTTAGTAAATATAATTAATAAAAATAAATAAACCGCCCGAGGCGGATAAATAACAAACATATGGAAGTAGATAAAAAAGATATAGAAGAAAATAGTGTGGTAGCGGCTTTGGGGTATATTTATATCCTTTGCCTTTTGCCTTTGCTATTTAAACGGAAATCAAAATTTGCGCAGTGGCATGCCAAACAGGGCTTGCTTTTGTTTGGCGTAGAAATACTATTAGGTTGGTTTTTTGCTGTACCAATAGTGGGTTGGGCTTTGGGTATTTTGGTAATGCTCTTGGCACTTCTGGGCGTGGTCAATGCTTTAAATGGTAATTTTTGGGAAATGCCTTTCTTGGGTCGTTACGCCAAGAAGTTGAAGTTTTAATTTGTAGTTTAATATTCATATTTTATGGCCAAAAAAGAAAAACTTATTTTGTGGTTTAGTGAAATTACTAATAAAGATGTACCCAAAGTCGGGGGGAAAAACGCTTCTCTGGGAGAAATGTATAGTAAGCTGACTTCCCATGGTGTCTCTATACCCAATGGCTTTGCTGTGACGGCTCAGGCCTATGATTATTTTGTGACTACCCAAGGCGTCAAAAAGCAAATCAGAGATATTTTGAAAGATTTAAATACCCATGATATCCATAATTTGCAAATCAGAGCCAAAGCAGTGCGCGAAGCCATAGTCAAAGCAGAGTTTCCAGCTGATCTTAAAAATGAAATAATTACTGCTTATCGCAAATTGTCCAAAGAGTTTAAAATGAAAAATGTAGATGTGGCCGTGCGTTCTTCGGCTACAGCGGAGGATTTGCCCGACGCTTCTTTTGCTGGTCAGCAGGACACCTATCTTAATATCGAAGGAGAAAATGAATTATTGGATGCTTGCCGTCGTTGCATGGCATCTTTATTTACTGACCGCGCTATTTCTTATCGAGCTGATAAGGGTTTTGATCATTTTAAGGTCAAGCTATCTATTACTGTACAAAAGATGGTCAGAAGTGATTTGGCTACTTCCGGTGTTATGTTTTCTATTGATACCGAATCTGGTTTTAGAGAAGCAGTATTAATTAATGCTATTTATGGTCTGGGTGAATATATTGTTCAAGGCATGGTTAATCCGGATGAATATTATGTCTTTAAACCCACTTTGAAAAAAGGTTTTAAGCCGATTATTAGTAAAAGCGTTGGTTTAAAGAGTAGAAAGTTGGTTTATGATAGCCAGGCTAAAAGTAATGTCAAAGATTTACCAGTTGCCAAAAAAGATCAGGTTAGATTTGCTTTGTCTGATAAGGAAATTTTGCAATTGGCTAGCTGGGCGGCTCAAATTGAGGATCATTATAAAAAGCCGATGGATATGGAATGGGCCAAAGACGGTCGCACCAATAAGCTGTTTATAGTCCAGGCTCGTCCCGAAACAGTCCGCTCTCAGGACGACCCTAATACTTTGATTGAATATCAAATCAAGGAAAGCGGTAAGGTCTTAGTCGAAGGCGCTTCAGTGGGTAATAAGATTGGTCAGGGGCAGGTACATATTATCAAAGACGCTAAAAATATTGATCAATTTAAAGCCGGTGAGGTACTAGTCACTGAGATGACTGATCCTGATTGGGAGCCGATTATGAAAATTGCCGGTGCCATTGTCACCAACTCTGGTGGTCGCACTTGTCATGCGGCTATTATTTCTAGGGAATTAGGTATTCCTTGTGTAGTTGGTACAAAAAACGGTACGGAAAAATTGAAAAACGGTCAAAAAGTAACGGTTTCTTGCGCCGAGGGGGAAAAGGGTTTTATTTATAACGGTTTGGTCAAGTACTCTGTCAAAAAAACCAACCTCAAAAATTTTAAAAAACCCAAGATCAAGATCATGATGAATATTGGCAATCCGGAAATGGCCATGAGTCAGTCTTTTATTCCCAACGAAGGAGTGGGTTTGGCTCGGGAGGAATTTATTATTTCCAATTACATCAAGATTCATCCGTTAGCTCTTTTGAATTTTAATAAAATTAAAGATCAAAAGACCAGACGGATTATCGAAGAACATACGGCTGCTTACAAAAATAAGCCACAATTTTTTATTGATAAATTGGCGGAAGGCATAGCGCGGATTGCTGCTGGTTTTTATCCCAAAGATGTGATTATTCGTTTGTCTGATTTTAAATCCAATGAATATGCCAGCATGATTGGGGGAGCACAATTTGAACCAGTGGAGAGAAACCCAATGATCGGTTGGCGTGGTGCTAGTCGCTATTATAGCCCTCAATATTTACCGGCTTTTATTTTAGAATGTAAGGCTTTGACCAAAGTGCGTAAAGAAATGGGTCTAAAGAATCTCAAGATTATGGTACCATTTTGTCGCACCGTGGAAGAAGGTCAGAAAGTATTAAAGATCATGGCGGAAAACGGTTTAAAGCGTGGTGTGGATGGTCTGGAGGTCTATGTAATGTGTGAGATACCATCTAATGTGCTTTTAGCTGAACAGTTTTGTAAAATCTTTGATGGATTTTCTATCGGTTCCAACGATTTGGCCCAGCTGACTTTGGGAGTAGATCGTGACAGTGAATTGGTCTCTCATATTTATGATGAGAGAAATGACTCGGTTAAACAATTAATTGCTCAGGTTATCAGAATAGCCAAAAAGAACAAGCGCAAGATCGGCATTTGCGGTCAAGCGCCATCGGACTTTCCCGACTTTGCCCAATTTTTGGTCAAAGAAGGAATTGATAGCATTTCCTTAAATCCCGATACAGTCATTAAAACTATGATGGCTATCAAACAGACCGAAGCCAAGCTCCGCCGTAAAAAATAAGATTATAAAAAACACCCCGCCTTGGTGGGGTGTTTTGTTTTATAAAATAGTAGCCCAAATGGGAATAGTGATAATCGATAAAATAGTACTGAGCACTATAGCTTTGCTAATAAATTTTTTATCGAGGTCAAATTTATCAGCCAGAGCAAAAGGGGTAATGGCTAGTGGCATAGCAAACTCTATCAGCGATGGCATATATTTGTCTAGGTCAGAAGAAAATATTTTTACGCCGTAATAAAATGCCCCGGGGATTATCAATAAAGTGATGCCGGTAAAAATAATAGCCGGCCACCAGTCTTTGATTTGGCCAAGCTTGGATTGGCCGATAAATAGTCCAATGACCACCAGGACCACTGGTGTGACCGAAGCAGCTAACATATCAATAGCCGAGCTCAGGAAAAAAGGCAATTTGATTCCCGAGAAAGCTATCAGTAATCCTAGAAAAATGGAAACTAAGAGAGGATTTTTTAATAGGTCAATACCGATATGGGTGATAATTTCAGAGGGAGCTTTTTTATGAAACAATTTGCCGATCCAGCTCTGGCGTTGTTTTAATTGGTAATCCAAAAAACCCAAGCCCACGGTAAAGATCCAAAATAAATGGATGCCGATAATCAGACTAACCTCAGGCATTATTTTTTGTCCGTAAATTTGCATTAGTATTGGCGGACCAAGATAAGCAATGTTACCAAAGGCCAGACAAATAAAAAGCGTCTTGATGGTTTTTGTTTTGATTTTGGTGGTTTTACCCAAAATATATATAATCAAAAAACAAAGTAGTAAAAATAGCGAGTTGGCTAAAATAATATCTCCTTTGCCAGTTAAAGACACCTTGGCTAAAGAACTAAAAATCAAAGCCGGTAAGCCGATATTTAAAGCAAAAGAATTTAATATTTGGGACCATTGGTTATCCAAATTTTTAAATTTGCCGATAATAGCGCTCGCAAAAATTATTAAAAATAGGGGAAGAATGACTAAAAATATTTCTAACATAATTATATAATTAATTGACTAATAAGTATTTTATCATAGAATAAAGATATTGACTAAAACATCAATAAAATTTATACTAGAAGTCGAATTTGTGTAGTTTGTGAGCCGTAAGCCAGAATAGGCAGTTATAAAATAGTTAAATAAGGAGAGTTCGCATAGTGGTCGAGTGCGCTCGCTTGGAAAGCGGGTAAAGTGTAAAAGCTTTCAAGGGTTCGAATCCCTTACTCTCCGCCAAGAAAATAAAGTATCGTGTAACCCATATGCCCGACGCAAATGACAGAGATATATTTAAAAAAGCAGATGAGCTTGGCGTTGTCCCCCAAGATGAAAGCTTTGTGGAATTTGAAAAAAGAGTGTTAACTGCTTTAAAGAACAAAAGGGCTGGCAAGCTTCTTATTATTGCGGTAATTTCGGCCATAGCATCCGTAGTAAGTGCCATAGCCGCCTGGTTTGCAGTTTTAAAGTAGCCGACCCACTTGCCTCAAAAACGCAAGCACTAAAGTCGTTCAAAAGCCCTTATAATAATTGACGAGTATTGGTACTTAACCCGAGTGTCCCGCCATAATTAAAAATCTGAATGTTAGGCTGAAATGGAAGATTTGATAAATGAGTTTATAAAATGATATGTTTGAATTTTTAAGCTACATATTTTATTTCATAGCTGCCAGTGCGTCTCCACTACAAAGGCGCTGGTTAGCTACAACGAAAAATTTTGATAATAAAGGGCAAATACATTTTGCCTTTCAAATAACATTTGTTACTGTAGTTTTAAGTTTGATTTTACCAATTTTTTAACCTTTCTATTTGGCAGGGGATCTTTCTTATCTAATTGGTTTATCCTTTGTCTGCGGAATATTCGGAGCAGGTTATTTTATAAGTTCTTATACTGCTCAAAAGCACGTTGAAGCTGGTATTACTACACTTGTTAGCAACATTTATACACCCGTAACTATAGTTTTGGCAACATTTTTTCTCAGCGAAAAATTAACCACCATACAAGTATTCGGAACGGCGTTGCTACTTGTCGGTATGTTTATTGTTTCACAAAAACATCGAATCGGGCCATTAAAATTTGATAAATATTTTATGCTAATGGTATTGAGTGGTGTTATGCTTGGAATATCTTTGACTGCAGAACGAGCACTACAAAAAATAACAGGATTTACAGCAGGGACTATGTTTAGTTGGTGGATGCAATGTGCTTTTTTGGGTTTAATAACACTTATAACAAAAAATAAAAGCGAATATTCAAAAAAGGATATTACAATCACTGGAGGATTAAGATTTTTACAATCATTGTCATGGGTTATTTTAATATTTGTGGTTGGAAATTTAAGTTTGGTATCGGCAGTAACCACATTTAAGGTGGTGATTATTTTTATTGCTGCTGCAATTTTTTTGAAAGAGCGCGAAGATTTTCTAAAAAAAATTATTGGCAGCCTCGTTGCATTAGCAGGGTTACTTTTAATGAAATGATTAGGGGGGGGTATGGAGATTTTTCTCTACTTCAGCTAAAATATTTATATGAATCTAAAAGATAAAATTATTGTAATAACTGGTAGTAGCCAAGGATTTGGCCAGGCCTTAGCGAAATTGTTTATCAGCGAAGGAGCGAAGGTTATTATCAGTAGTCATGATAAAAATAATTTAAAATCTGCGGCTAAAGATTTATTAGCAGATTATTTTTTAACAGACGTGACTTCTCCCAAAGACATGAAAAAATTAGGGGAATATGTTTTTAAAAAATACGGAGTCATTGATTTTTGGGTCAATAATGCTGGTATGCAAATCGTTCCCAGTCTGGTAGAAAATATTGATATTAAAAAATTACGGTATTTGTTTGAGGTTAATTTTTTCGGTTATTTTTATGGTTGTCAAACAGCTTTAGCTTATATGAAAAAACAGGGCAAGGGTGTTATTATTAATATTAACTCCACTGCCGGGCTAGAAGGAAAATCAGAAATAGCCGCTTATTCTTCGTCAAAATTTGCTATCAAAGGACTAACCGAATCGATTCGTAGGGAAATACAAAATTCTAATATTCAAATTTTGGGAGTATTTCCTGGTGGAATGAAAACAGATATTTATAAAGAAAAATATCCATCGGATTTAGATCAATATATGGAGGTAGAGTCAGTGGCTAAAAAAGTTATTGATAATTTAAAATCAAATAATCCGGAAATAGATTTAATTATTAAAAGACCAATCAAATAGCTAGTGCTTCTGGTTTTTAAAAATAATGATTACAAATTTTTTCATCTTTGCCATTTCTTTGTGGGTAGTTATCAAAGGCGCTACACTAGCTACTAAATATTCCGTTAAACTGGCGGAAAATTTTCATTTATCCAAATACATTGTGGGTTTTATTGTGGTGGCTTTTATTTCTATTTTACCAGAAACACTGATTGCTATAAATTCAGCGATGGATGGAATCCCGGAGTTTGGTTTAGGTACTTTGTTTGGTTCCAATGTGGCTGATCTGACTTTGATTTTTGCCATTTTAATTATCTATGCTGGGCGGGGAATAAAAATAGAAAGTAAAGTTTTAAAAAATGTCCGTCTCTATCCATTTTTTTTCCTGTTGCCGCTGATCTTTGGTTTAAACGGTCATTATTCTCGCATTGAAGGAGCTGGTTTGATTTTGGCCGGCAGTCTTTTTTATTATTTAGTCTTTAGAAGCGGTGTAGAAAAAGTCAAAGCCCTACCTAACGGAGAAGGTAAATATAAGAACCTGACATTTTTGTTATTTGCTATGGTGCTTTTATTGGCCGGTGCGCATTTTACAGTGAGTTCAGCCACGGCTTTGGCCGAGTCTTTGAAAATATCGCCGATTCTTATTGGACTCTTGGTGGTTGGTTTGGGCACCACCATGCCGGAATTATTTTATTCTTTGAAATCAATGAAAAGAAAAGACGATGGATTGGCCATTGGTGATATTCTGGGTTCAGTCTTGGCTGATGCTACCATCGTGGTTGGTATTTTGGCGTTTATTAGTCCTTTTTCTTTCCCAGTCAAGATTGTTTATATCACCGGAGTATTTATGATGGTGGCTGCTTTGGTGCTCTTGTATTTTATGCGTTCTGGCCGGGTGATTTCTAGAAAAGAAGGTTATTTATTGCTCATGTTTTGGTTGGCTTATGTGGTGGCAGAATTTATGATGAGCCGGTAATATAGAATAATATAATTTATTGTAGATTACCTGGAAGTATAAAATATCTTAAGTAAAAGAATTAGATAATACCTATAGAAAGTAGGTATTTTTTATTGACCCGTCTACAAGACACATAGTATAATTATTTTACTTATTAAGGTAAGTAAATTTAATAGTCTAACATACAATATATATGATAATTATTATAGTAGGTTTTTTGGGAGCGGTAATAAGCGCTATCACTGGAACTCTTTGGTATTCTGGATCAACTCCGATGGGCAAATGGCATATGCAATACCTCGGTTTTGATAAATTGTCACCAGAAGAAAAGAATAAAATGATAGCTGAGGCAAAACCAAAAATGTGGAAAAGTTATTCTGCTCAAATAATTCTTTCCTTCCTGACGTCTTTTTTCATTGCTTTTGTGACCAGCTACACAGTCCAAAATGGGGGACCAGCTAGTGCAGTTTATTATTATATTCCAATGATCTGGATTGCCTTTACTGTTCCGATGATTGGACAAAATATCCTTTGGGGAAACCACAGCGGCAGTTTGGCTTGGAAACAATTTTTTTCCGGCAGCTTTTATAATCTAATTACCTTTCTAATCATTGCCTTTGTCGCTACCCTTTTCTTTTAATCTTTAAAGTCTTGTAAGCCTTACCTCTAGAAAAATCGCCTTTTAGGCGATTTTTTGTTTAGTGAAATTTTTTGGCATTATTTTTTACTCTTGACAAAATTTATTTAATAGTGTATAATAGCACGAAATAAGAATATTTAAGCACCCAGTACATTAACAGGAGGAGCAAATGAATTTTTTAGAGTTTTTAGTTATCGTGACACTGATTTTTCTATTCATCTACATTCCCTTTCTTGGCTATGTCGGGGATAAAGAAATTGGTATTTGTTACCCCTATCATGAATTGAGACAGGTTAAAGTAGCGGAAATGGAAATCCTACCACCGGGGTACGGCTGGCATTGGAGCAGTATGGCTAAGTGTATAGCTTATATACCATTGGATACTTTCCAAACCACATTGTCTACCGGAGAGGCGATCCGTTACTGGTTTGAGCCACAAGGTCTCAAAGAATATTTGGAAGAAGTTAACATTGGTCAACTTCATTTTGGTGGATCTTACTTCAAAGATCAACTTCAATACTATGCTCGCCAGGGGATATCGCGCTCATTTTTGGGCGTGGACACTATGTCAGTGATATCAAGATTCTAGACCGATAGATCATATTGTGTTAAGCGGCGCCAACAAATGCGCCGCTTTTCTAAAATCGCCTTTTAGGCGGTTTTTTGCTATACTTTTTATATAATCAACCTAAATAATAAAAGCATGAAAGGCTTTAACACCAACATTGAAAAGGATACTTTGGGAAATAAAAATTTCCGCAAAGTACTTTATACTTCCAAACACAGTCAATTGGTTTTAATGAGTATTGCTCCTGGTTCAGAAATTGGCCTGGAAGTTCATAAGGACAATGATCAATTTTTTCGCTTTGAAAAAGGATATGGTGAGTGTATTATTGATGGGCATAAATATTTAGTCCAAGATGGTTCAGCTATTGTGGTACCAGCTGGAGCAGAGCACAATATTATAAATGCCTCTGCTTCAGAAGATTTAAAACTTTATACTATTTACTCTCCGGCTCATCATAAAGATGGTATTGTCCGAGCCACCAAAGAGGAAGCCGAAACCAATGAAGAGGATTTTGACGGGAAGTTTAGTGAGTAAAGAGTCATGGAAATAAAATTGATTATTATTTTAATAATTGGTATTGCCTCGGGATTTATTGGCGCCATCGCTGGTGCTGGTGGATTGATCTCTATATCATTTTTACTTTTTCTAGGCATTCCTCCGCAGATAACACTAGCCACCAATAAATTTGGTGGTATGGGTTTGAGTATTGGCGCGCTTTTTAAATTTATAAAAGAAAAGAAAATAATTTGGAGATATGCTATTCTTTTAAGTTTTTTTGGTATTTTAGGGAGTTTATTTGGTTCTTATATTTTAATTAATATAGACCTAGCTTTTTTGCAAAAATTAATAGGAATATTACTGATTGTTTTAGCGCCCACCATTTTTTTTAAAAGAAGTTTCGGCCTAGAAGAAAAACAAGTATCTAGGCAAAGAGAAATTTTTGGTTGTTTGCTATATTTTTTCGTAGCCATTATTGCCAGTTTTTTTGGGGGCTTAGGTTTTATTACTATTAGTATTGTGATTTTCTTTTTTGGTCTTTCTATCATTAGAGCCAATGCGACCGAACTTTTTTCCTACTCGATTTTTTCCTTATCGGCAGTAATAATTTTTGCTCTACATGGTTTGATTGATTATAAAATTGGCATTGCTCTTTTCTTTGGTATGCTGTTGGGTGGATATTTGGGCGCTCATCTGGCCATTAAGAAAGGTAATCAATGGGTAAAACTTGTTTTTTCTGTCGTGATTATTATTGCAGCCATTAAGATTTTGTTAAGTTAACGTTATGAAAATACAGGATAGAATTTACGGACAAGTAAATATTGAGGAGCTGATTTTATTGGAATTAATGGCTTCAGAGCCGCTACAAAGACTAAAAGGTATTAAGCAGTCTTTATCCAATCAGACGGTCAGTCGTTATGAGCACTCCCTGGGAGTGATGATTTTGTTGAAAATTTTAAAAGCGCCACTAGAAGAGCAGATTGTTGGCTTACTGCATGACGTACCACATACGGCCTTTTCGCATGTGATTGATTATGTTTTTTCTACGGCTGATCATAGTCACGAATTTCATGAAAAATTTCATGAGCAGATGATAAAAAAATCTGAGATTCCCAAAATTTTGGCCAAATATAATTATGATGTTAATAAAATTTTAGATGAAGACAATTTTTCACTACTGGAAAGAAAATTACCAGACTTATGCGCTGATAGAATAGACTATTCTTTGCGCGACAGAATAGCCATGGGTGAAGACACTAGTCAAATAGCTACTTATCTTAAAAATCTGATAGTCAAAGCTGATGAAATTGTTTTTACTGATAAAAATGTAGCCAAAGACTTTGCCCAGGATTATCTGGAGATGGATTATAAGCACTGGTCATCGCCCAGGGAAATAGCACTTTATCAAATTTTGGCCAATGCTCTTAAGCTAGCTTTAGAGCACCAGATAATTTCTCAAGCTGATTTATTTTCTGATGATGATTTTGTTTATCAGAAATTACAACACAGTAAAGATCCAGAAATTTTAAAGTCTTTAGCCAAAATCAGTTCACGGCTTGAGATAATGTCTGATAAAAACAATTATGATTTTTATGCTCGCAATAAACTGCGTTTTGTTGATCCAAAGTTTCTTGATCCAAGCGGACAACTAGCCAGAGTCAGCCAAGTTTTTCCAAAATTTAAGCAAATATTGGCCAAACATCAGACTTGGGTCGAAGCCGGTCAATACATTAAAATAGTAGCTTATTAACCTAATTTAAATTTGACAAATTTATTTTTATTACATAATATAGCTAATATGCATAAAATATTACTCGTCATTATTAGCTTGATTATTTTGAGCGGTCCGACCGGCTAGTTTTTTGCTATATTAATTTAAAATAATTTAAAGCAACTAGCCTCCGGGCTAGTTTTTTTGATAGTTCTTTTCAGTTTGAACATGACAGCACTTACCATAACAGTTAGCAGGAGGTTATGATGCAGGACGCTACTACCCAAAAGACAATTGACCAGGGACAGGAAGTTTTGGTCCAACAGGAGGTTACCCGGGAAGTGATTTGTAGTCGTGTCGTGGAATTTCGCGGTACGGATTTGAAAGCAGTTATTGCTTCTGTGATTTTCGCTTTCGAGTCGGGCGCTTTTCAAGATCTTCCAGATTCTTTTGCTGTCCGGGTGTGTGGCGGAGAACTTTCTCCAGCCAGTCACCGGCTGTACTCAGCCAGACCCTAAGGTTTGACTGCTGTCGTCATTTTTTCAAAAGGCCCTTCGCTGGAGTGGGGGTCTTTTTATTTCAGTCCGTGTTTATTAAAACATTCAACGTAATCTTTATCAGCTAAGATCACATGCTCTAAAAACCAGTCTTCCAAAAAATCTATTAGTTCAAAAGTGACGTTTTTTTCACCAGCTTGGTTTTTTTTGTAGATCTGTTGTATTTTTTTGGTAAAAAAATGATGGTGTTTGATGTGTTTGGTCGCATCAGCATAGTGGAATTTTTTAAAATATTTTTCTTCAGTGGCAAAGTGGTATGTCGAGTATTGTAATAGATCTTTTAAAACCATTTCTGTAGCTTTGGCATCTAGTTTTTCCTCTAGAATAAAGTAGAGGTCGTTCATTATGCGTATAATATTTTTGTGTTCAGCATCTATTTCTTTGATGCCTAGCTCGTACTCTTTTTTCCACGAAAATAATTTTTCTTTGGGCATTTTGATAGTTTATTTTTATTAATTATACAGAAAAAATTAATAAAAAGCTACTTTGTTGTCTATTTTGGAAAAATGTTTAATATTTGCTATAATAGTAGCACCTTTATGTGTACTAAGCTTATTTATCAGATAGAAAAAATATTTTATCTTTTTATAATTTTTCTGCTAGTTAGCAGTTGGTTTTTTTTGACTTGGCCAAATTGGAATGATTTTCGACTCTCTGTTGATAAAGTTTATGCTACAGATACTAATATTTTACCAAGTACTATTGGCGCTTCTGATGATACTGGTGAAACAACGATTAACGAAATAACCACAGATAATTCTAGTGTCAATCCAGATACATTATCTGCTGTAAATACCAATGATGGTACCTATACTGTAGACAAGAGCAACACCATGCATTTTTCAGCTTTTAATACTAGTGCTATACCAGCAGCTAATAGCATAACGGCTGTAGTTTTGCATTTGCAGTATGGAGCAGAAAATGGTTATAACGGCACCAATAGTGTTTGGTATAATATTGGAGCGGGACAAACGAACACTACTATTACGCCGACTGATATCAGCGGTTGGAGTAGCGATATAACTTATAATTTATATGCGCAAGGCGTTGATACTTTGACAGAATTGCAAAATTTACAAATGGGTTTCACATCCAATGATGGCGGAGGAGCTGACGCTGTTCATTTTGATTATTTATGGGTTACTGTGACTCACACCAATACCGCACCAAGCGCTCCTTCTCAAAACAACCCTACTAACGGACAAACTGGAGTATCCACTACTCCTACTTTTACTATGACAGCCACCGATCCAGATGGAAATAATATTGGTTATAAAGTTACCATTTATTCAAACAGTGCTTGTACAACTGTAGTGAGTACTCATGATCAAGCAGTGAATTCTACTGGTTGGGCCGGCACTAACAGTAGTTGCACTGCCAGTCCGAATAGCTGTTATACTTCGGGTACGCAAGGGAGTTTTGCTTTGCAAGCCGGAGACGTTTTGACTGTTTCTACTCAATATTGGTGGAAAGCTTCGGCTAAAGATCCAGATGGTGTAGGTGGTTTCACAGATTCAGCCACTTGTAATAGTTTTACTACTAATGCTGGCATATCTATTTCTTTATCAACTGATGGTTCAGTATCTTTTGGTGGTTTGGGGTTAGAAGCTATTTCAGATACTACAGCCGGTGGGATAAATGATGTTGAAACAGTATCAGTTGATTCGGGGCCGGCTGATTTAAATATAAAAAGTACTGTTTTTGCGGAAGGAGCTAATACTTGGACTTTAGATACAACCAATGGCTCTAACCAAGTGCAATGGGAATTTTCTCCCGATGGTTCTTCTTGGACTACCTTTGCCATAGCTGATACTGAATATAGTTTAGCTACTAATGTTAGCCAAGGTAATACACAAGATGTTTATTTCAGAATCAACATGCCCATTGATACTACTTCATATAATCAATACAGCTCAACGGTAACTATTGTTGCTTCAACTCCGTAGTATTTTTGTATATTATTAAAATTATGGTATAATACATTTAGTTAAATAGTTAAAAAATATAAAATAAACAAAAAATATGAGAAAGATTTTATCTTTATTTACAATGTCACTACTAATCACTTTTTCTTTTGGGGTAGTTACTCAAGCTGCCACAGAAGGGACAGTCACTGCTACGGTTACGGCTCAAAATGTAGCGGTTACAGTTTCTGACGGATCTATTACTTATGGGACCCTGGCTCTCTCTGGTACAGCCAACACAAATGCTGGCGGGTTAAATGATAGTCAGACAGCTACTAACACGGGTAATGTTTCATCGGATCTTGATATTAAAAGTCAAAACGGTACCGGGGGTACTGCTTGGACTTTAGCTGGTAGCATAGGGGCTGATCAATATAGGCATGATTTTTGTATTACAGATTGTGATGGTACTCCAACATGGGTGGCTATGACAACTGTTTATCAAACCCTCGCCTCTGGAGTTGCCGGTTCAGGCACGCAAGTATTTGATACTAGAATTTCAATTCCATCATCATCTACCGATTATGTACAAAAATCAGTAGACGTTTTTGTACAAATATCGGCCGCTTAATAAATTAGTTTTATTTCTAGCTATGAAAAAAATAACTCTCGGGGTCTTTCTAGTAGCACTTTTTTTAGTGCCGGCTATTGTTTTAGCTAGAGTTGGTGTGGGCGTCGGCACTGGTAAAATAATTATTGAAGAGGGCTTAAACCCTGGGCAGTCTTATTTGTTGCCCAATTTTTCAGTTAGTAATACCGGGGACGAAGTGGCCAATTATGCTTCTGGTATTGAGTATAAACAAGGTATAAAAGAACTGAATCCAGATAAAGAATGGTTTTCTATAGAACCAAGGGTATTTAGATTAGAACCAGGCGATATGCAAAATGTTGAGGTAAGATTAAATATTCCCATTAAAGTAACGCCGGGAGATTATTTTGCTTTTGTAGAGGCACATCCAGTTGTAGATACTAAGACCCCAGGAGCTAATATTAATGTTGCTGCAGCTTCTAAACTTTATTTTACAATTAAGCCAGCCAACATTTTCCAAGGAATATACTATAAGACAGTTTCATTTTTTGTAGATAACGCTCCTTGGACCTACATAGTATTGGGAGTGTTAATTTTAGCATTAATTGTTACATTTTTCAGACAGAAGTTTAACTTTAATATTAGTATCGGTAAGAAAAAATAGTTTTAATGAAGCCATGACTAAACATTTACAGACAATGCTGTATTTATTCCCTCTATTTTTAGTGGGAATATTTTTTATTGTTATAGATGTTTTGGCTCAGCAATCAACGGTTAGCGCTATCGTTAAAATTAGTGTCTGTGGTAATAATATTTATGAAGCCGGAGAAAGTTGTGATAATACTGATTTTGGTGGGCGATCTTGCAGTAATTACGGATTCAATTCTGGTAGTTTGGCTTGTAACCCAGACTGTACCGTGAATACAGCTTCTTGCAGTAATGCTACGGTCAATCCGCCCGGTGGAGGTGGCAGCGGTGGTGGGGGAGGAGTTGTTGTTAAACCAACACAGGCTAGTGTTATTTTTTCAGGTAGAGCCTATCCATTGAGTGCTGTTAGTATATTGAGAGATGGGCAACTAGCGGTTACTACCATTGCTGGTCCCAATGCCGAGTTTAAAGTTACTTTAGCAGGGCTTTCTACAGGTAATTATAATTTTTCTGTCTATAGCGAGGATAAGTATGATAATCGCTCCACTTTATTTTCTTTTCCAGTTTATGTTAGTGCTGGTTCCAGTACTGATATTAGTGGTATATTTTTGGCTCCCACTATTGATGTTGATAAAACTAGTGTTAAATATGGTGAAGATATAGCTATTTTTGGTCAAACTGTACCGGAAGGCACAGTAACTATTAGTGTCAATTCTCCTCAAGAGCATTTTAAAAATGTTCGCTCTGGTGCCGATGGAGCATATTTATATTATTTTGATACCGCCGTTTTAGAGCTGGGTGAACATCACACTAAGGCCAAAGCCAAGCTTAAAAATGAAGTAAGTTCCTTTGGGTATGTTGTTAATTTTGTGGTTATTGATACTAATAGTCCAGATTCTGGTGGCATAGTTGGTAATAAACCCGATAATAAAAAAGAGGAGAAGGTTTATAAAGGAGATTCTAATAAAGATAGTCGTGTAAATTTGGTAGATTTTTCCATTGTGGCTTATTGGTACAATAGATCCAATCCGCCAGCTGGCGCTGATTTAAACAATGATGGACAAGTTAATTTGGTAGATTTGTCAATCATGGCTTATTATTGGACAGGTTAAAATATGTTTAAGATTGTTATAATTACATCCAGTTTATTTATATTTTTTGTTTGCTTCGGCGTTTCTGTCCAGGCGGCTGATTTATTTTTTTATTCAGAAAGTAATACTATTAAAACCGGTAAATTTTTTGAATTAGATGTTTTATTTAACTCGCCAGACGATATGATTAATGCTTTGGAGGGCGAGTTATATTTTCCGCAAAATTTATTAAGTGTCATTGATATTCGTGAAAATAATTCTATTATAAATTTTTGGCTGGAAAAGCCAGTTGTCTCAGCTAATAAAATAAAATTTTCCGGCATCATTCCCGGTGGTTACCAAGGGCAAGGAAATTTATTTAAGGTAATATTTAGAGCTGATAATTCCGGGAAAGGTCAAATAGCTGCTTCTGATGTGCGAATATTATTGAATGATGGTTATGGTACGGATGTAGCGGTTAGTATCGAACCATTTGATATTGATATTTCAGAAGAAACTGTATCGCCAGAAGATATTTTAGTAGTTGATATTTCTGATCAATATCCGCCCGAACCATTTACACCGATTATTACAAAAATATCGGATATAGGCGGAGATAATTATTTGCTTATATTTGCCACTCAAGACAAGAGTTCGGGCATTGATTATTATCAGATCAAGGAAGGGTATAGTCCTTTTATTGATGCAACCAGCCCCTATATTCTAAGAAATCAATCTTTGGATAAAAAAATTATTATCAAAGCTGTTGATAAATCTGGCAATATTCGCCAGGTCAGCATAGCGCCAGTTTATCTTAATCATTGGTATGAAAATTTTGTATTTTTTGCTATAATAGTAGCAGTCGCAGGTTTGCTTATTGTGGGCCGAATTAGATGGAAAAAATAAAAAAGAAAATAAAAAAATTTCAAAGTAGCTTTGGTTTTTTGCTGATCGTTTTGACAGCAGTTTTTTTGTTGGCTTTTTCTGCTCAAGCCGCTAGTATTTATACTTATCCAACAACCGGGACTTACCAATTGGGCGGCACTTTTTCTTTATCTGTTCATGTGTCTAGTCCCAATGAAGCTATTAATGCCATTTCTGGTACAATATCTTTTCCCAATGATAAATTGGAAGTAACATCTTTATCTAAAAATGGTTCAATAATAAGTCTATGGCCACAGGAGCCGGGATTTTCCAATACCAATGGTATAGTAAATTTTGAAGGTATAGTGTTAAATCCTGGATATACGGGATCAGCTGGTAAAATTTTGACAATTAATTTCAAAACTAAGGCGGTGGGTATAGCCAACATCAAGTTTAGTTCTGGATCTGTTTTGGCCAATGATGGACAAGGTACCAATGTTTTAGATAGCTTGGGAAGTACCAGTATGTCTATCGAGGTTCCTATCACTGGTCCAGCCGCCAGTGAAGCTACCAATTCACCGATCACAGTAGGTACACTACCGGCACCTCAAATCAAATCTTCTACTCATCAAAATCCAGATGCTTGGTATAATATCAATCAGCCGAGTTTTAGTTGGGAATTACCATCAGGGGTCAGCGGAGTAAGATTATTAGTTGGTGAAAAACCACAGGTCACGCCGACGGTTAATTATATACCAGCTATTTCTGAAAAAACTTTAGATGTGTTAGAAGATGGCCTTTGGTATTTTCATGTGCAGCTAAGAAATAGTGCTGGCTGGGGAGGCATAACTCATTTTAGGTTTCAAATAGATACCAAAAATCCTGATAAATTTATTATTGAACCGCAAGTCGAAGATGATTTGACTAATCCGATCAGAAGATTTTTGTTACAAGCTGAAGACAGCGGATCGGGCATTGCTTATTTTGAAATTCAAATTGATGATAGCGAGTTAATGAAATGGGAAGATGACGGAAGTCATGTTTATCAGACACCAGCCTTAAAACCAGGCCGTCATACTTTAATTATTAAAGCAGTGGACCAGGCCGGAAACCACATTAGTAATTTTTCAGATTTTGTTATCAAACCGTTGGACAAGGTGGTGATTAGTAGTTATCCGCACCAGCTGTCTAGCAACGAAATATTTATAGTTAAAGGTAGTAGCTATCCAGATTCACAACTAATGATTTCATTGCAAAGGGAAGCAGCTACACCAAAGATCTATAATTTAAAAACAGATAGCCAAGGTTATTTTACTTTTGTGGCTGATGAAAAATTACGTGAGGGAGTTTATAAGTTATGGGCAGAAGCAGTAGACTCTCGGGGAGCGCGTAGTGATTCTTCTCAAGCCTTAACTATTTTAGTTGAGCCAACAAAGTTTTTGAAGTTTGGCACTATTACCATAGACATCCTATCAGTTTTAATACCGTTGATTACCTTGATATTTTCTTTTATAGTATTGTCTTGGTATAGTTGGTATAAATTGAAATCTATCAAAGTCAAGATGAGAAAAGATGTGGCCGGAGTTCACGATGTTTTGCAAAAAGAAATTAGGTTTTTAAAGATTCAGTTAAATAAGTATAGTAATATTATTAAAAAATCTAAAAATAAAAGTAAATTAACTAAAGCTGAAGAAGAGGCCATCCAGGCTTTTGAAGAAGATATTCTAGATTCCATCAGTCGAGCAGACAAACACATTGCCGACATCCAAAAAGATCTTAGATAAAATAAAAATAAGCTCAAAGTTAGAGCTTGTTTTTATTGTGATTTTACGCTAAAATTTATATACTTATGAAGGGAAATAGGCCTAAAAAAATATTGGTTTCTGGTTCCATTGTTTATGATCGGATTATGAATTTTCCCGGTCTTTTTAAAGATCATATTTTGCCCGATCAAACGCATATTTTAAATGTTAGCTTTACTTTGGCTAGTACCAATGAAAGCTTTGGCGGTACAGCCGGCAATATTGCTTACAATTTATCCTTACTCAAAGAGCCAGTAGTTTTACTTGGTTTAGTCGGTAGTGATTTTGAGCGTTACCGGAAGTGGCTTCAGAAAAATCGAGTAGATTTTTCTTATGTTAGAAAAGTAAAAAATACTCCGACGGCTTCCGCTTATATTATGACCGATCAGGCTGACAATCAGATTTCCGGGTTTTATCCTGGCCCAGCTGATGTGGATTATTGCGCTTTGGTTAGAAAAATAAAAAATCCGGCTCTAGCAATTGTTTCACCGGATTTTAAACCGCGCATGATCGAGTATGTCAGATTGTATAAAGAGCTGGGCATAGATTATATTTTTGATCCCGGTCAGCAAATTACTTCTTTTACGACTTTTGAACTGCGCCAATTAATTAGTGGTGCCAAAGTACTAATTGGTAATGATTATGAAATAAAATTGATCTTGAATAAACTAAAAACTGATTTGGATAAATTGCAAAAATTGGTGGAGATACTAGTAGTGACCAAAGGCGCCCTCGGTTCGCAGATATATTTTAAAGATGAGCGGATTGATATCGATCCCGTTAAGGTCAAAGAGGCGCTTGATCCCACTGGGGCTGGTGATGCTTATCGGGCTGGACTGATCAAAGGGCTACTTAGTGGAGCTGGTCTAGAAAAAGCCGGACGTCTGGCCAGTACGGTAGCGGCTTATACAGTGGAAGCACTTGGTACGCAAACCCATCATTTTACTTTAAAAGAATTTACTAATCGCTATAAACAAAATTATGAAATACGACGTTAAAAATTTAAAACTAGCCGAGCTCGGTAAAAAAAGAATAGAATGGGCCGACAACGATATGCCGGTTTTACAAAATGTCCGCGCCAAGTTTGCCAAAACCAAACCTTTCAAAGGGCAAAAAATGTCCGCTTGTCTTCATGTGACCGCTGAAACCGCCAATTTAGTCCGGACATTAAAAGCTGGTGGGGCTGATATATTACTAGTGGCTTCCAATCCTTTGTCTACTCAAGATGACGTGGCGGCTGCTTTGGTTAAATATTATAAAATACCAGTGATGGCGATTCGCGGTGAAGACAAAAATACTTATTACCAGCATTTAAACGCTGCTCTTAAACATAAGCCAGTTATTACTATGGATGATGGGGCAGATTTGATATCGCTTTTACATAGTAAGTACAAAGCCTGGGCACCAAATATCAAAGGATCAATGGAAGAAACTACTACTGGCGTTATCCGTCTCAAAGCCATGGAAGCTGAGGGTAAACTAAATTTACCGGTCATTGCTGTAAATGATGCTCAGACCAAAAATATGTTTGATAATCGCTACGGCACCGGTCAATCAACAGTCGATGGCATTATTCGCGCTACCGATATACTCTTGGCCGGTAAATATGTAGTAGCTGCTGGCTATGGTTGGTGTGGTCGGGGTTTTGCAATGCGCGCTCGTGGTATGGGAGCTAAAGTAATTGTTACTGAGGTCAATAAAATTAAAGCCTTAGAAGCAGCCATGGATGGTTTTGATGTTATGCCCATAAAAGCCGCTGCCAAGATCGGTGATTTATTTTGTACTTTGACTGGCGATATCCATGTACTGAGAGCTGAGCATTTTAAATTGATGAAAGATGGAGCGATAGTTTGTAATTCTGGACATTTTGATGTAGAGATTGATATCAAGGCGCTTAAAAAATTATCTTCCAAAGTGAGAAAAGGCGTTCGAAATTTTGTGGATGAGTATACTGTTGGTAAAAAAAGAATTTTTGTTTTAGCTGATGGGAGGTTAATCAATCTAGCCGCCGCTGAAGGTCATCCAGCTAGTGTTATGGATATGAGTTTTTCTACTCAAGCTTTGGCTAGCGAGTATGTCGCTAGAAATTATAAACAATTAGACAATAAAGTTTATTATGTACCGCAGAATATCGAAGAGACGGTAGCCGATTTAAAATTAAAAGCCATGAAGATTGCTATAGATAAGCTGACTCCAGAGCAAGAGAAATACCTGGCTTCTTGGAGTATTGGTACCTAAAAGATCGTATGGAAAATCAAAGACATAATCCAGATTATATTCATCATCAAGATTCTAAGATAGTGTCTGCTATTAGAGAAGTAGTTTTTGGTGTAGAAGACGGCATGGTTTCTACCTTGGGAGCCATTTCTGGTATAGCAGTTGGTAGTCAAGACAGATTCGCTGTGATTTTGGCTGGTTGTGTCATTATTGCTGTGGAGTCAATTTCTATGGGTATCGGGTCTTATATTTCCAATTTATCCGATAAGGATATTAAGAAACGTAAGTTGTATGAAGAGAAAATAGAAATAGAAAAATATCCAGTCGAAGAGGCTAGGGAGCTGACCGAGATGTATATAGAAGATGGCTGGCCAAAAAATTTGGCTGAAGAGATGTCTCTTATTGCTTCTAAAAATAAAAAATTGATGCTTCAAGAAATGGCCTATCGAGAATTAAATTTGCCGCCACAAGATCATAGTCATCCTTTGCGAAATGGGGTATTTATGTTCTTGGCTTATATTGTTGGTGGTTTGATTCCTCTTTTAGCTTATTTTTTCTTACCATTGTCTGTGGCTACATTTTTATCAGTGGTGGTTACTTTGTTCGGACTATTTTTATTAGGCGTTGCCACTACCAGATATACCAAGAAAAATTGGATTAAGGCTGGTTTGAAAATATTTGTTTTAGGTAGTGTCGCTTTGGCCGTCGGATTAGCAATTGGTAAATTAGTCAATATTATCAATACTTAATATATAATTTAATTAATTTAACCATAAATCTATGTCTAAAAATGATTCAGCAAAATATGCATTTTTTTACGTACTTTCTTTGGTAGCCCTGGTCTTTATGTCAGTTTCAGTTGGTATTATCTTTTTTCAGATCATCAACAAAGAAATCGTCGATCTAATTAATCAATACAATGGAGTATATAACGATAGCGCTATGAAATTTGCTATTTCAGCTATTATTATTTCTGCGCCCATTTATTATTTCACCAGCCGACAGATTTATAAACACCTCAGGCAGGGTACGCTCAGTGAAGAAGCTAGCGTCCGTAAGTGGTTTACTTACTTGATACTACTAGTAGCCATCATAGTAATGATTATTTGGTTAATTACCACCATCAATGGATTTTTATCTGGAGAGTTAACTACCAAAGCCATACTTAAAGCTGTGGTCGCTTTACTTATTTCCGGCATTACTTTTTCCTTTTATTTTTATGATATTAAAAGGGAAAATATTCAAGGCAAAAAGGACAAGGTTTTACAAATTTATTTTTATGGCTCTTTGTTAGTAGTTTTAGTGGCTTTTGCTATATCCATTTTTGTAGTAGATTCACCGGCTGAAACTAGAAAGATGAAATTGGACGAACGGGTAATCAATAGTTTTTATCAGATTGATTCAGGCGTCAATAATTATTATGTTAAATATAGTAAGATGCCGGAGAGTATAGTTCAAATCAAAGAGGAATCAAATTATTTGACTGATGAGGAATTCAAAAATCCTATTACCAATGAGGTTTATGAATATAAGGCCATAGGAGAAGATGAATATCAGCTTTGCACAACTTTCCAGTATTCTAGCAAAGACCGAGTAGCTCAACCTTATGATTATTATAATGCTGATAAAATGTGGTTACATGATGCCGGTTATCAATGTTTGAATCAAAAGGTAAACCCAGTTTTAAAAAATGAACCATTGCCAGTTAAATAATGTCTCAAGCCTATTTAAAATCCCCGATGGGGGTACTAGAAATTGTCGCTGATGATAAAAATATTCTGGCCGTCAATTTTGTAAAAACATCCAAACAGGAAAAAAACAACGCACTGACCAAACAGTGCGTTGTTCAGCTGAAAGAATATTTTGCCGGCCGACGTAAAATTTTTGATTTACCAATAAAATTGTCAGGCACGGTTTGGCAGCAGGCAGTTTATTTAGTCTTATCAAAAGTTCCCTATGCCAGTATTATTTCTTACGCTGATCTAGCCACTATGGTCGCAAATAGTGGTGCGGCCAGAGCAGTTGGAGGAGCAGTCAATAAAAATCCACTGACCATCATTATCCCTTGCCATCGAGTTTTAGGAAGTAAGGGGCAACTAGTTGGTTATGCTGGCGGTTTGTGGCGTAAAAAGCGTTTATTGGAGCTAGAACAAGCTTTTGACTTATCATAAATTTTACCCTAAGATTAGGACATGAATCCAGTAGAGGAAATAAAAAGTAAGCTAGATATCGTTGATATTATCTCTTCGTATATCAACCTACAGTCAGCTAACGGCAACTTTAAGGCGGTTTGTCCTTTTCACAATGAAAAAACCCCTAGTTTTATGGTGTCTCGAGAAAAGCAGATTTGGCATTGCTTTGGTTGTGATAAAGGCGGCGATGTGATTGGTTTTGTCCAGGAGTATGAAGGCATAGATTTTAAAGAGGCCTTACGTATTTTGGCCGAGAAAGCCAATGTGCCATTAGTCAATTTTCAATCAGCTGTCAAAGAAGATAATAGTCGCCTCTATCAGATCAATGAAAAAGCATCTGATTTTTTTTGTAGTATATTGGAGACAGATAGTGAAGCTAGTAGAAAAACTTTGGGTTATCTACAGGGTCGCCAGATCAAAGATAGTAGTATTAAAGAATGGCGTTTGGGTCTTTCATCAGAATCTTGGGATGGATTACTAAAACATTTGACCACAACTGGCTATAGAGAAGAAGATATTTTTAAAGCCGGATTAATAGTCAAGAAAAAAGACGGCAGTGGTTATGTGGATCGTTTTAGAAAGCGTTTGATGTTTCCCTTAGCCGATACGCAGGGGCGGATAGTGGCTTTTACTTCTCGGTCCTTAGCGGGGATTATTTATAACGAAGAAGAACAGGGTGGTAAATATGTGAATAGTCCGCAGACAGCTATTTATGATAAGAGCAAAACACTCTATGGTTGGCATTTGGCCAAAGAGACCATGCGCAAAAAAAAGTATTTAATTGTCGTAGAGGGAAATATGGACACCATTGCTGTTCATCAGACCAGTGCTAAAAATACTGTAGCAGTTTCTGGCACCGCTCTGACTTTGGATCATATCAAGCTGATTAAGCGCTATGTCAACAATGTTATCTTGTCTTTTGATGGTGACGCGGCTGGTTCGCGTGCTTCTTTTCGATCTATTGCTTTATGCTGGCAGGAGGATATGAATGTTAAAATTTTGGTTTTACCCAAAGGTAAGGATCCAGCTGATGTTGTCAAAGATAATCCGGACGAGTGGTTACAACTGATAAAAAATTCTATGCCGGTGATGGATTATTATTTTAAAAGAATTTTTCAGGCTATTGATATCAGTCGGGCTGATCATAAAAAAGTAGCTGTTCAAAAATTGTTGCCGGTGATCAAATATATCAACAAAATAGAGCAGAGCCATTATTTGAAAAAATTATCAGAAAAATTGTCTGTGCCTCTCCATATCTTGGAACAAGGTTTGGAAGACATTGATCCTTTTTTGGCCAAGCAGGATGAGGTCATACAAAAAAATGTTCAGGATAAAAAAAATTCTTTGTCTCTTTTGTCTGAAAAGATTTTGATTATTACTTTTTTTAAGAATCAGTATTTAGAAAAAATGATAACCGAGCTAGATCCAGAGATGATTAGTGAGGCCTTACAGGGGCTTTACAAAAAAGTCATTGTTTATTATACTAAGCATCAGAATTTGGAAAAATTTGGTGATTTTGAAGAACTAAGCCCAACTGAGAAGGAAGATTGGATTAGACTGGTAATGTCGGGCGCTGTTTATTATGAAAATTTCAAAGAAACCGATATTGCCAATGATTTCCAAAATTTTGTCTCCAGAATTAAGAGAGAATATCTAGAAAACAAAAGAAATATTTTAATCGGTCAGCTTCGGCAAGCCGAATTGTCTGATGATCACTTAAAACAAGACGATCTTTCTCATCAAATAAACTTAATTAATAAAGAGGTTTATAAATTACAGAGCTAAAAAATGCCTGTGAAAAAAACTACAACTAAAAAAAAGGCTGTAAAAAATACAGCCACCAATAACACTAGTAAAAAAACTAGTGTCAGCAAACCTACCAAGGTACGAAAAATAGCTAGCCACAAAAAGCCAGCTGTTAAAAAATACATAGCTAAAAAAGCTATAAGCTCACGCCCTCAGACGCGTGAAAAAATCACTAAAAAGTACAAAGCTAGTCCAGCTAAAAAATTTGTTCCCAAGATCAAGGCGCCGAAGTACAAATTAAACGACGAGGCCGTTGATCTACTAATCAAAAAAGGACACTCTCGAGGTTTTATTACAGAAAATGAAGTGCTTCGGGTTTTTGCTAATCTAGAAGATTATGTACCAAGCCTGGAGGAACTGCTAGATCGCCTAGAAGACATCGGTATTCAAGTGGTGGCTACCGAAGGTAATATTTTGGATATGGCCACGGACAATTCCGCGCTTTTGTCTAAATCCGGTGTGGGTAGCGATAGTAAGCGTGGTGATTTAACTGATATTGCGGCTGATTCTATTCAGATGTATTTAAGAGAAATTGGCAAAGTGCCACTTTTAAAATCCGAAGAGGAAATGGCCTTAGCCAAACGCAAGGAAAAAGGCGAATTGGAAGCCAAGAAAAAGTTGATTGAAGCCAATTTGCGTTTGGTGGTATCTATTGCCAAAAAATTTACTGGACGGTCTCTCACTTTACTAGATCTTATCCAAGAGGGAAATATTGGTTTATTTAGAGCAGTGGAAAAATTTGATTATCGCAAGGGTTACAAATTTTCTACTTATGCTACTTGGTGGATTCGTCAGGCTATTACTCGAGCTTTGGCTGATCAGTCTAGGACTATTCGTATTCCGGTCCATATGGTAGAAACTATTAATCGTTTCAATCAAGTGGAGCGTCGCTTGGTCCAAGAATTGGGTCGTGATCCACTGCCTGAAGAAATAGCGGCTGAGATGGGAGAAGATGTTGATAAAATTCGCCAGATTATAAAAATATCTCAGGAGACAGTGTCGCTTGAAGCTTCAGTCGGTGATGATGATGAAGACAGTACACTGGGGGATTTTATTGAAGATGAAAAAAACATTGGTCCAGACCGTGTGGCTGCCTTAAAACTTTTAGGTGATCATGTCCGCAAGGTGATTAGTGATCTAACACCCCGTGAACAGAAAATACTAGAGATGCGATTTGGTTTATCAGATGGAGTAGCTCATACTTTGGAAGAGGTTGGTCAAGAATTTGGAGTAACTAGAGAGCGCATTAGACAAATTGAAGCCAAAGCTCTAGAAAGAATCAAAAAACACGAAGATATGAGAAAACTAAGAGATTATTAGGTTCATAAAATAGCCCGAGATGGGCTATTTTATGAAGTGAGCTTTTTATGATATTATAAAGTATATGTTTATTACCCCACATACATCACTAGCTTTGTGGATTAGTACCAGGATTACTGATCCGCTTTTGGCTTTTATTTTGGGTGTAGTATCACATTTTGTCTTGGATATTATTCCCCATGGTGACGAACAGTTGGGCAGGCACATTAAAGACAAAAAGCAGAGATTTATCTATTTTATAAAGGTAGCGACAGTTGATCTAGCTTTAGCTATTTTGCTTTTATATTTTTTTGTCGCCCATGGTCCGATAGTTAATTATTATGTTTTAGCTTCGGCTGTTTTTGGCACTTGGATACCAGATTTTAGCTGGATCGCTATAGAGTATTTTAAGTTAAACAAGTTTTATTGGTATATAGTTTATCATGAAAGGGTTCATCGGCTGATTAATTGGCAATACTCTATAGTTTACGGGGTGCCTTTTCAAATTATTGTTACTTTGTCTGTATTAAAAATATCTTTTTAATAGCTTATGAGACTTTTAGATAAATTCAGCCATCTTAGATTTTTTTCTTTGTGGTTGATTTTTTTATTAATCTCTTTACTATTTTTTGGTCAAAGCTTGAATAATTTTTTTGCTTCCGATGATTTTCATTGGTTAGTTATCGCCAGAGACACTCAGTGGAGTTGGCAGATATTTTTTACCAATTATGAGGGTGGGCACGTCGGAGGGTCTTACAATCCGCTGCTAGTGATTATTTTTAAATTGTTTTATCAGTTATTTTCTACCAATTATTTTGTTTATCATTTAGCTAGTTTACTATTTCACTCTATCAATGGTCTGTTGGTGTATATTTTAGCAAATAAAATTTTTGATTTAACGGGAATAAAAAATAAAGGTTATTCACTAGTAGCGGCCTTATTATTTTTACTCTATCCAATTCACGTAGAAGCTATAGCTTGGATAGCCGCCTGGCCACATCTTTTGGTGACCATCTTTTATCTTTTAGCCTTGATAAATTATTTTGTTTTTAAAGACAGTGGCCGCAAGATAACTTTGCTTTATTCTTTTATATTTTTTATTCTGGCCTTACTAATCAAAGAAATTGCTATTAGTCTGCCGTTTTTGATACTAATTTGGGAGGTTTATTTTTATTCTTTAAAAAATAACAAGCGCTTGCCATTTTATTATCTGGCCTTTTATTTTGTGATTTGGTTGTTATTTTTAGCGCTGAGATATTTGTTTATTGGACTGATTTTTGGTTATTATGGAGCTAGTAGTTTGAAATTTTCTTTAGTCAATCTAGTGTCGAATATTTTGCCGTTTTTTGGGGATTTTTTAACTTGGGGATTTTTGAGAAATGTTTTATATCGGGGGCTTTATCAGTATGCTGATTTAGTAGCCATTGTGATTATGGCCGGACTAGCTGGGTATTTCTTTATTTTACTGACCAAGAAAAAATATCAGCAGTTTGTCGGTCTTGGTTCATTGTTTTTAATGTTAGCACCAGTACTTATTGTCGGATTACATCGGACTACTTTTGCCGGCGAACGCTACTTATATTTACCTAGTGTATTTTTTATTATCTGGATTTTATTTTTGCTTCAGCAAATAAATTGGTCTTTTAAAGCAGTAAGCAGCGCCTTAGTAGTATTTATCTTACTTAGTTTTTCGGTAGTTTATTATAAAATAGATATTTGGAATCAGGCTAGTGATTTGAGTCAGCAAATAGTAGTTAGTTATTCAGATTTAGAAATCAAATCCCGGCAGTCTTTGATTAGTATAGCTTTGCCGGACAATTTGAGCGGGGCAGAAGTATTTAGAAATAATTTACAGCAAGCTTTGGAAATTTATTATCCCAATAATTATCCAATGATCAGTTCGACCCAAGCTTATTTGGAAGTAAATAGAGATAATAAAAATAATCAACTGTTAAAGTGGCGTCAGGATACTTTGGGTTGGTTTGGAGAAAGCGTTGATGGTAGTTTTGTGGTGACCGGCATTACCTCTATTGCTAGTGGCGGACTGTATTGGGAGCTGTGGAATTATAATTATCAAAATTATCAAGCCAATCTCATACGGCTGATGCCGGAGTCTGATTTGAAAGTAGAGTTGGAGAGTGGGCAAACAAAAATTTTAATTTTTGATAGGGGAGTTTTAAAAATTTTACCATAAAATAATGGGGTTTTTTGAGTAAAGCTGGCCAAAAATTGACAATCCAGCTTTATTTGTTTAAGCTAAAGATAAAGGAGTCTGTTCTATAATTTCCACTAGGAAAAGGAGGCATATTTTGAAATCTTCTTTTAAGGTTTGTGCTTTTGGTACCAACACTGCTATTTTAGGCAGACGTAAACAGCGCGGTCGCAATCGTGAACATAGATCTCTGGCAGTTTCTAGTAAACTTCCAATTGCACCGACTGTAAAAGTGGAACAAGGAGAAACTAAAGCCGACCATCCTTCGGGATGATCGGCTTTAATAAAATAAGTTTAATTTAGTATATGAAAAATCATATAAAAATATTTATATATTTATTAGTTGTTATCAGTTTGGTGGGAGTAGTTATAATTATATTCTCTTATAATAAGAATCAAAATATAAATAGATTGGTAGGCAATATTGATTTATCTTTCAATCAAGAAATTAATGAAGAAAATAATCAGCGGCTAGTCAATCACCCTATGGCTATTGAAAATTTAAGAGCCAGAGAATATTTGGGCGGTGATTTTTTGATAGAAGAAAAATTAACCAATGGCACAAATTATCAGCAGTATATTGTTTCTTATCAATCGGAAGGTTTGAAAATTTATGGGCTATTAACTATACCGTTGGGCAACCAACCAGAAAATGGATGGCCAGCTATAATTTTTGTTCACGGCTATATCCCACCAGCCCAGTATTCTACTACCGGTAATTATCCAACTTATCAAGCTCGTTTAGCCAGAAGCGGTTTTGTAACTTTTAAGCCGGATCTGCGCGGACATGGCAAATCCGAAGGAGAACCAGTCAGTGCGCATTATTCAGAAAAATATGTTGTTGATACCATGTATGCTATCGCTTATTTAAAAAATCATCCAACTGTCAATCCCGAGCAAATTGGTTATTGGGGACACTCCAACGGTGGTGAGATAGGACTACGGACAGTTTTAATATCTTCAGATATTAAAGCGGCGTCTCTTTGGGCGGGAGTAGTTGGCAGTTATCAGGATATGTTGGAAACTTATAATCAGAAAATTCCTTTTTTAAGAAACGCCACTAGCAGTGATTTAGTAATGGAGTATGGTTTGCCAAGTGCTAACCCGGATTTTTGGAATCAATTAGAGCCTTATAATTATTTAGCAGATATAAATATTCCTATTCAATTACAACACGGTACCAATGATGATAGTGTGCCGATAGAATTGTCTAAAAGATTAAAAGAGGAATTGGAAAAGTTGGATAAAGCAGTGGAATATTATCAGTATTTAGGGGATGATCATAATATTTCCACTAACGTCAATATCGCTTTTCAAAGGGCTATAGATTTTTATAGAAATAATTTATAAAGTAAAAACAGGCGATTGGCCTGTTTTTTAATAATTTATGTTAGTGTCTAACTGCGGTTACTTTTTTTCCGGTCGTTTTCAGTCAAAGCTTTTTTACGCAAGCGTATATTATGCGGAGTTACTTCTAGATATTCATCTTCGGCAATTATTTCCAACCCCTTTTCAATAGTTAAGACAGAGGGAGGCGTCAAAGTAATAGCTTCATCAGCTCCAGAACTACGCATATTGGTCAGCTGTTTGCCTTTAATAGGATTAACGGTCATATCCAAACCTTTAGCTGTATTGCCTATGACCATACCCTCATAAACTTCGATATTGGGACCAATATAGAGAGTGCCGCGTTCTTGTAAGTTAAACAGAGAAAAGGCCGAAGCTTTGCCGGTAGCCATAGAGATCATAGAGCCGACATTGCGTTTTTTAATTTCGCCAGTGTAGGGGCGATAATCTAAGACACGAGAACATAATATACCTTCACCACGGGTATCAATAGTAAATTCACCACGGTAGCCCAAAAGACCACGAGTCGGCATTTCAAAAATCAAACGCATTTGTCCATTATCATTTTTCATAGTAGTGACAATACCTTTTCGTTTGCCCATTTTTTCCATGACTATGCCGGAGCTAGCTTCTGGTACGTCAATAGTTACCTCTTCAAATGGTTCAAATTTTTTTCCGTTTTTTTCCTCAATAATTACTTGTGGTTGAGAAACTTGTAGTTCATAGCCTTCACGACGCATAGTCTCAATCAGTATAGCAGCATGTAGTTCACCACGACTGTAGACTTTGAAAATATCCGTAGCGAAATCAATTTTTAGACCAACATTTACTTCCAATTCTTTTTCCAATCTTTCTTTAAGTTGTTTATTGGTAACAAATTTTCCTTCGCGGCCGGCCAGCGGAGAGCTATTTACTAAAAAATCTAAAGAAATAGTTGGTTCGTCAACCGTAATAGCTGGTAAAGCTTCTTGATCAGCGGATAGACAAAGTGTTTCACCAATATCAATATCGGAAAATCCAGCGACCATGACAATATCGCCAGCTACAGCTTCTTCAGTCTCTTTGCGCTCTAAGCCATGGAAGGTAAAAAGTTTGGTGACACGTCCTGTTTTATTTTCACCATTCATTTTTTTTAGCACTAAGTTGGCGTTATCTTTCAAAGTGCCTTCATAGATACGGCCAATGGCCAAGCGTCCCAAAAAATTGTCATAAGCCAAATTGAAAACCTGAAAGCGTAAAGGATTTTGTATTTCTGAGGGAGCGGCGGGTACTTTTTCTAAGACTATATCCAAAAGGGGCATGATGTTTTCGTTTTCATCCGTCAAATATCTTTTGGCTATGCCATTTTTGGCAATCGCATAGATAGCTGTAAAATCTAGTTGTTCGTCATTGGCACCCAAATCCATAAATAATTCCAAAACTTGTTCATGAGCCCTATTGGGATTGGCGGCTGGTTTGTCGATTTTATTTAAAATGACAATCGGTTTAAGACCAAGCTCCAAAGATTTTTTTAAAACAAATCTAGTTTGTGGCATGGGACCTTCTTGGGCATCCACTACTAAAAGTACACTATCAATAGAGCGGAGTACTCGCTCTACCTCTGAGCCAAAATCAGCGTGGCCAGGAGTATCCACGATATTTATTTTGGTATCTTTATAAAAGACGGAAGCATTTTTTGAATAAATAGTAATACCACGCTCTTTTTCTAGAGTGTTAGAATCCATACCAACGCTTTCATCGGACAAAGCACCAGTCTGTCGGAGGATGGCATCAGTCAAAGCAGTTTTGCCATGATCAACGTGAGCAATAATAGCTATATTTCTAATTTCCATAAGTGCCAAGAATAACAAAAAACGAGCCAACTGTCAATCCAACCCCTAGCGAGGAACGGGATTGATGTTTTGGCTAATGATAAATAAAAAACCGTCCCTCGACTACGCTCGGGACGGTTTTAATAAATTATTTCTTCTTTTTAACTATTTTCTTTTTAGCTGCTTTCTTGTCAGGAACACTTTTCTTTTTGTCAATCTTTACCGGTATGGTAGTTTCTAGTTTAGCTGTCTTTTCAGTCTGAGAGGTAAAGGTAGCATTTTTATCATGACCCAAGATTTTAAGTAGTTCATCTAGTTTGTAGTTGAGAGTTTTGATACCCTTACTGATTTCTTTAGAATCGGAGTTTCCTTGACCAGTTGATCTATCTTCAAAGCGAGGTCTTGGACTCTTGTTATCGCCACCAAAGCTACTTGGTCTAGGAGCACCACCACCGCGTTTGCTAAAACAATCACTGCAATAGATTGGTTTATCACCGCTAGGTTTAAAAGGCACTTCGCATTCTTTGCCACAGTCATCACAAATCGCTTTGTGCATACTTGGTCTGTCACCGTCTCTATCTCTATTAAAACCGCCGTGGCCATGGTCTCTTCGACCAAAGTTATTACCACCACCTCTTCGATCGTTAGGTCGGCCGCCTCTGTCTCTATTAAAATTTCCCATAATTGATATTTTACTAATTACCCCTGTAGTGTAGCTTTTTATGGCATAAATAGCAATAGATAGACCCCGGGAGGCCTTTTATGACTTTTCTTGCAATTATTTAGGTAAGGTGGTATTTTAAATTTATCTAAGCCCATATTTAAAATAAAAGTATGAATAAAAACCTTATTATTCTCTTTTTATCCGCTGTCATTATTATGATCCTGGCTATTGTTGGTTTAAATTATGCCAAAAAACCAGTGCTGACTAATAATAATCAAAATCAGCCGATTAATGAGAATTTGAATGTTAATGATGATACCAATGATGATCAGGTGGCACAAATGATTGTGGTTGAGGAGCCAAAGGTCAATGCCGAAGTAACCAATCCGATTACTGTGGCCGGTCGAGCTAGAGGTAATTGGTTTTTTGAAGCCAGTTTTCCCATCTCGGTTTATAATGCGGATAATCAAAAATTGGGTATTGGTATTGCACAAGCCAAAAGTGATTGGATGACTGAGGACTTTGTTGATTTTGAAGCTGAAATAGAATTTTCTAATCCAGGCACGGGTGATGGTTATTTGTTGGTGCAAAAAGACAATCCTTCTGGTTTACCACAATATGACGCTTCTTTAAAAATTCCGATAAAATTTGTAGCCGCAACTGGTGATCTAACGGTAAAAGTATTTTTTGGTAACGAAAATTTTAATCCTAATGCTATGGATTGCAGTTTGGTTTATCCCATAGAAAGACAAGTAGCCAAAACTGAAGCGGTGGCTCGCGTTGCTTTGGAAAGTTTGTTAGTTGGTCCAACAGAGATTGAAAAACAAAACGGTTATTATACTTCTCTTAATACTGGGGTAGGTATTAATTCACTGAAGATTGAAAATGCCACAGCTTATGTAGATTTTGATAGTCAATTAGAACAAGCAGTAGGTGGTTCCTGTCGCGTTTTAGCCATTGCTTCCCAGATTAGGGAGACTTTGAAACAATTTGAGACAGTAGAGGATGTAGTGATATCAGTTGATGGACGTACAGAAGATATTTTGCAGCCATAAAATTTAAAATATTTTAGCAAAAAAAGTCCCCTAGCGGGGGACTTTTTAATTGTTGATTTTAGGCTTTTAATAGATTGTCTAATTGTTCTAGTCCCATGGTGAAACCTTGTTCAAATCCCATTTTAATCATTTTATCCATATCATCTGTAGAGTCGAAAGATAGAGTGACAATCATTTTAGTTTTATTGTTGATATTTTCAAATTTGACATGCCAAGTAGTGGAGGGAAGTTTTTTGTCGATTACGCCCGTTTCTTTACAAAAACTATCACGTCCAGTAAATTCTTTGCCTGGTATTATATTTAAATAATCAACCCAACACCATTGTTTTTCACCGTTTGGTCCGGCCATGTAATAATGCCAATAGCCATTTTTGGAAAAATCTAAAGATTTAGTGATAGCTTTCCATGGCTCCGGTCCCCACCACTGATCAAGCATTTGGGAGTTTGTCCAAGCATGCCAGAGTTTATTTATAGGAGCGTTATATATTTTTTCCACAGTAATATTTTTTTGCTCTTTATTATGTGCAAAGGTTGCCTTACCCATATATTTTATTTATTTTAATAATTTAATAGTAAAGAGAGCTATTTGAAGTAGCTACTTATTTATTTTCTATAGTAAATTTTTTCTTATTTTTTACTAGACTTATAATACCAACAATAACTATTACTAGTCCTAGCAATTGTGCTCCTGGGCTATCATCATATCCTCCGTAGACAAATAAAAATATACCAAATAGTATTAACAAAATAAATAATATTATTTTACTTATGTATTTTCCTTTATTCATATAAAAAGTATAGCACAATTTATCAATCCCAAAAAATCGCCTTTAGGGCGATTTTCTAGATGGCTCCGAGGGGGGGATTCGAACCCACGACCAATTGATTAACAGTCAACTGCTCTACCACTGAGCTACCTCGGAATAAGTATTAAAGCGGCTTGGTAGCAGGGGTGGGAATCGAACCCACGACCTCAGGCTTATGAGTCCTACGCTCTAACCAACTGAGCTACCCTGCCGAGATATATGAAGATTTTATTTTAAATTGGTAGCGGGGGTCGGACTTGAACCGACGACCTCCAGGTTATGGGCCTGGCGAGCTGCCAACTGCTCTACCCCGCGTCATGAAAGATAAAATTTTTATTTTGGTCGGGGTGATCAGACTTGAACTGACGACCTCACGCACCCCATGCGTACGCGCTAGCCAACTGCGCTACACCCCGAAATTTTGCAAAGTATAGCAAGTATAAAGTAATTTAACTATATTGACAAGACTATATGGTGGACCCAACAGGGCTTGAACCTGCGACCTCTTCCATGCCATGGAAGCGCTCTAGCCAACTGAGCTATGGGCCCGGATTAGAAATGGTACCGAAGAGAGGAATCGAACCTCCACGGGGTTGCCCCCACTGGATTTTGAGTCCAGCGCGTCTGCCAGTTCCGCCACTTCGGCCTGTAAATTCATATAAACAGAAATGATTTTACAATAAATTTTCTTTTTAGTCAACAGGGTTTATTAAACATAAAAGTGACTTTTATGACTTGTCATAATTGTAAAAACCTGTATAATAATAAAGATATTTAACTTTAAATCAAAATAAATGACAGCCAGTTTCATTATTACTTTGCGTGAAACTCTTGAGGCCGCTTTAATTGTCGGCATTGTTATTGGAGTTTTAAAACGCAGCAATCAATATATATATTATCGGATGGTTTGGTACGGGGTTCTGGCCGGTATAGCTCTGAGTGTTTTAGGGGCAGCATTTTTCCAAAGATTGGCCGGTGGATTTTCCGGTCGAGCTGAGGAATTATTTGAAGGTATTACTATGCTAGTGGGTGGTTTTTTAATTACCACCCTGATAGTTTGGGTAATGCATCGAGGCAATTTTAACCAAGAGTTGAGCAATAAAACCAACGAGCATGTTTATAAAGCTCGGCCACTGAGTATTTTCTTTATGGTTTTGGTGGCTATTTTACGCGAAGGTATTGAAACAGTAATATTTCTTCAATCAGCCAGTTTGGTCTCTGGTGACAAAAATCTATGGGGAGCGTTACTAGGTATAGTTTTGGCGATTGGTTTGGGAGTGGCCTTATATTTTGGTTTTTTAAGAATAAATTTAAAAAAATTTTTCTATACGACCAGTATTATTTTGATATTTTTTGCGGCTGGTCTGATAGCTCACGGTGTCCACGAGCTCCAAGAGACAGGAATCTTGCCAATTTTAACAGCTAAAGTTTGGGATATTAATCCGACGGTTTTAGTCGATGGAAATTATCCGCTGTGGCATGAAAAAGGAGTGGGCGGGCATTTTCTAGTCGGACTTTTTGGTTACAATGGTAATCCCACCGGCTTGGAAGTAATGAGTTATGTCTTATATTTATTGGGTATTGCTTATTTTTGGCACAAGATGATCAATAAAAAGGCTGTTATTTAGGAGCGTTTGTGTTAATATTTAACTATAGAATATTAGATTATTTAAAAAAATGTTGATATTATCCTGGAACATCAATGGTATTAGAGCCGCTATTCGCAAAGGCTTTATTGATTTTTTAAAAAAAACCAAGCCAGATGTTATTTGTTTGCAGGAAGTAAAGATTTCTGACGCTAAACGGGTGCAGGAGCAATTTGATTTTATAGATTATCAAGAATTTTTCAATTGCGCTAAGCGCTCTGGTTATAGTGGTACAGCTATTTTAGTCAGAAATGGTTTAGTAGTAAAATATTTACCCACCTTAGACTGGGATGATGAAGGACGCATTCAAGTTTTAGACATCGGGCACTATTATGTGGTCAATATTTATTTTCCCAACGCCAATCATGAATTGTCTCGTTTGAATTTTAAAATAGATTTTAGTGACAAGCTCTTGGCTTATTTAAAAAAATTGGAAAAAGATAAGCCACTGATTATTACCGGTGATTACAATGTGGCTCATCAAGAAATGGATTTGGCTCGTCCCAAAGAAAATGTCGGCAGTCCCGGCTTTACCGCAGAGGAAAGAGCTTGGATGGACAAATTTTTAAAGGCTGGATTTAAAGATACTTTTCGCGAGCTTTACCCTAGTAAGATTCAATATTCTTGGTGGTCTTATCGAGCCATGGCTCGGGTCAACAATGTCGGTTGGCGCATAGATTATTTTTGTGTTTCAGCTAGTATCATAAAAAAAATATCCCAGGCTTTTATCTTGGATAGGGTAATGGGCTCAGATCATGCGCCAGTGGGTATTGAGATAAGATAAAATTTATTTTGGCTAATGTTAGTAAACAATTGTCATATATGATTGACAATTGTTTATTTATTAGCCTGCATAGCCAGTGCAGTGGCTAGCGGAGTATTGGTTCGTCTTCTAAAGAGGTAGTAGAGATATCCTCAAACAACATTTGAGTAAAACAAAAACTTCGGTTTAACAGACCGAAGTTTTAAATTTTAAAATATAAATTGTTAATTAAAGACATGATCCGGATAATAATTTCTGGCATTCCATAGTAGCCAGCCACTGGTAGTGGAGGCTACTTCAGTGGCTTCTATTTGGGCATCTATTTTTGTTTTGTCATAGACTGCGCGGATATTAAAAGCTTGCAACCAAGGTCGAATGGTTGCTCGACTACTTCTAGCAGTACTGGAACTGATTTCTAATCCATATGCTATGACATCATAAGGATGCTCGGCAGAATTGGTAAAGCCCAAATAGGTTAAGGGATAATGTGACGGATACATCATAGGAGAAACATAATCAAAATACTGTACGACGCTACTTAGTCTTTGACCAATGCCTAAATCATAGTCATCATCAGTATGATCCATGACCAGTCCAAATGTGTCTATAGATATGGGAGCTAGACCAGTAAGATTGTCGGATAGATATTTGAAAAATTTATCCAGCATACTGACTTTGGTTTCGCCAGCCGGAATATTGTAAGCAATATTGCCAATACTGCCATCGCTCGGGTATCTCATGTAGTCAAAATTTATTTCATCAAAGCCTAGAGAGATAGCCTCTTTGGTAATAGCCAGATTATATTGCCAGACTTCTTTTTGAGCTGGATCCACCCAGGCCAAACCACTTTTGTCATACCAAGTATTTCCATTGCTAGTTTTGATAGCTAGATCTGGGCGACTACTAGCCAAAGCTGGATCTTGAAAAACAGTTTGGCGCGCTATGACATAGATATTCAGGTCATGAAATTCTTTGAGTACTTTGGCCAAATCTGGTATGCGATTATTTTTGGCTTTGACATTTTGGACTTCAAGTATTTGGCTATCATATAGTATGTAGCCAGAATAATCTTTTATATCAATGACCACGGTATTTATCCGACTGTCTTTTATTTTTTCCAAAAGATTATTTCTATAACTATCACTACCAGCCGAATAGGCGGTCAGATAAATACCGCGCACATATTCTGGTCGGTAAGATTTTTTGACGATATTATCAGGGACTTTTTTTTCAGTGGGAGAAGTTTTAAATAAAGTATCGCTATAGTTTGTACTTAGCAGTAAAAAACTGACAACAAAAACCAGCCCCAAGATAGATAGATGTAGGCGGTTTTTACTGATCTTTAGCATGTAAATATTATAACAGATAATTATCAGGGTTGCCTAATCTGTCAATTTTATTTAAAATATATATTATGAAAAAATACATTATTATTATCTCTATTATTGTGGTCGGCGCAGCGGTGTTTGGCCTTGTTTTTTCTCTTAAAAACAAGCAATCTCAGGATCAAGAGGCCCAAGCCGAGCTTATAGAAGAATCTAAGGATCGCGAAGTACTTATCACAGTAGAGCCTGGTATGACTTTTTCCACTATTTGTGAAGAAGTAGGTGTCTCCGCCACGCTCATGACAGAGCTTTTGACCACCAGCCAAGAGACTTATGATTTGGTAAAAATCAGAGTTGGTCGGGAAATAAAATTTTATTTTGATAAAGAAACTGGAAATTTTGTCCGGCTTATTTATCCCATCGACAGTGAAGAAGAATTGTTTATCGAATATGATCAAGCGGGTGTCTTGCTAGCCGAGCGTCGAGTAATTGATTATCAAATAAAAATCAAGACTGTTTCCGGCACCATTGATTCTTCTCTTTATCAGTCAGCACTTGATCAAAATGTGGACATCAGAGCAATTATTGAGCTAGCTGATGTTTTTGCCTGGACAGTGGATTTTGGTATGGGTATTAGAGTTGGGGATACTTACAAGTTTATTTATGAAGAAAGATATAGAAACAATCAGTATCAGAGGCCGGGTAAAATTTTGGCGGCCAAATTTGTTAATGACGGTAAAACTATTGAAGGTTATTATTTTTCAGAAGGGAAAGATGATGATGGAGATATAGTAGATGGCTATTATCATTCGACCGGTGAATCGGTCCAAAAAATATTTCTCAAAAATCCCGTTGATTTCAAATATATCAGCTCTGGTTTTACTACTGGCCGTCGTTATGTGGAAGCTTTTAATGTTTCTACTGGTCATCGGGCGATTGATTATGCCGCGGCCGCTGGTACACCCATCAGAGCAGTGGGCGACGGGACAGTTACTTTTGCCGGTTGGAGCAAAGCCGGTTATGGAAACCTGACCAGCATCAGACACAACAGTGTCTTTAGTACCAACTATGCTCATCAGAGTAAGTTGGCTGTATCGTCGGGGGAAAAAGTCGTACAGGGACAAATTATTGGTTATGTCGGCTCGACCGGATTTTCTACTGGTCCACATCTTCATTTTGAGATGGTCAAAAATGGCACCAAAATAAATCCGCTGACTGTCGATATTCCGTCGGATAAGTCCGTATCAGCCGAAAAGATGGAAGAATTTAAAACGGCTATTTCTAGTTGGCAAGAGCAATTAAACAATATAATTATATAAGATGGATAATTTTAATTCTCAGTACACTAAGAATCAGGATAAAATAAAAGAAGAAGTAGCCAAATCTTCTTGGACGCTTTCTTACCGCATCAAGGGTATGGCCGCTGGAGCACTAGCCATGTTTTTCTATATCAATTTTTATTTGGGGAAAGACAATCCCAAAATGATTATAGCTGGTGGTATCTTGGGTTATTTTTTGGGCTGGATGATTGGCCGATTTTTTTACACCAAAAACTAGATTATATGCTATAATTAGAAGAGATTTGCGATCGTATGGCCAGAATAATTTCCATAGTTAATCAAAAAGGTGGGGTTGGAAAAACCACCACGTCTATCAATTTGGCGGCGTGGCTGGCGGCTTTTGGCAAAAGAGTTTTAATTATTGATATTGATCCGCAAGGCAACGCTTCTTCTGGTTTGGGCATTGATTACAAAAATCTCAGCAAGGGTATGTATGAGGTTTTGGTTGATCCCAATACTCGTATTAGTGAAGTGATCCGCTCTTATCAACCCAATTTTCATATTTTGCCTACTACGCCAGATTTGGCTGGTGCGGCTATAGATTTGGTAGAAACTAGCGATAGAGAATTTCAATTGGATAAACAAATTAAAGAAATAGCTGATCTCTATGATTTTATCTTGATAGATAATCCGCCGTCTTTGGGACTTTTGACCATCAACGGACTGGTGGCATCCCGGGAAATTATTATTCCAGTGCAGTGCGAGTATTATGCCTTGGAAGGATTGTCTCAACTTTTAAATACCATCAATTTAATCAAGGAGCATTTGCAGCCGGATCTAAATATTTTAGGAGCAGTCATGACTATGTATGACAGCCGTAATAAATTGGCCAATGATGTTTTTAATGAATTATACCGATATTTTCCCGCCAAAATTTTTCGCAGCGTTATCCCTAGAAACATAAAAATTGCCGAGTCTCCATCGCACGGTTTACCGCTCAAAGATTATGCTCCCAACTCGGTTGGTTCCAATGCCTATAAACGTTTGGCTCAAGAGGTGATGTTGGCTAAGTTAATTAATTAGAGGGTATTAGTAAAGATAAAAATAAAATTATGTCAGCATTAGGCAAAGGACTAGGAGCCCTTATTCCCACTAAAAAATTATCTGACCACGGCTCAGTAGCTAGTGGAGGTTTTGACGGTAAAAAAATAGATTACGTTTCTATAAAAGATGTTAGCTCCAATCCTTGGCAACCTCGTACACATTTTGATAAAGATAAATTGGACGAACTAGCTCAATCTATTAAACAGCACGGGATTTTACAGCCACTAGTAGTATCTAAAGAAGGTAATCGTTATCAACTAATAGCTGGAGAAAGACGTCTTAAAGCAGCCGAGATTTTGGGACTGGCCGAAGTGCCGGTTATCATCAAGGAAGTTAGCGATCGAGATAAATTGGAATTGGCTATTGTAGAAAATATTCAACGCCGTGATCTAAATCCACTAGAGACTGCCAATAGTTATAAAAAATTGGCTGAAGAATTTGGCCTGAGCACCGAAGCGATAGCCGAGCAAGTGGGCAAAGGAGTTTCTACTGTGGCCAATTTTTTGAGATTATTGAAATTGCCAGTACTTATCAAAGAAGCGATTGCCAAAGGGGAAATTACCATGTCTCATGCCAAGATTATTCTTTCTTATCAGACCAAAGAAGAGCAAATTAGTGCTTTTAAGCAGATTTTGAAAAATGATATGACGGTGACGGATTTACAAAAGATGCAGAAAAAATTTGCTGCCAAAGAAAATCGTGATAAACCACGTGATCCGGTTTTGGCCTCCTGGGAGGATAAGCTGACCAAAAATATTGGGGCTAAAGTAAAAATTCAAAAAAGAGGTGAAAGAGGTTTTATAAAAATTGATTTTTACTCTCACGCCGAATTAAAAAATATTTTGGATAGACTAGAAAAATAATAGTTAATAAAAAATAGTCCAGAGCTTGTACCAGGGGACTATTTTTTATTTAATTGGGATCTTATTTTGTTTTTGGCCATATTGGTGGCTACCATATGGAGCCAATCAGCATTGGGCTGTTTTCTATTTTTGTCGGTGATTATTTCTACCACATCTCCAGATTTTAATTTGGTTTCCAAAGAAGTCATTTGGTTATTGATTTTAGCGCCGACACATTTGCTACCGATATCAGAGTGGATATAGTAGGCAAAATCCAGCGGAGTAGCGTTTTCCGGCAATTCTACCACATCGCCTTTGGGAGTAAAGACAAATATTTGATCCAAAAATAAATCATTTTTGATGTGTTTTATAAATTCAGTGTTATCAGTAATGGTTTTTTGTATTTCCATCAGATGGTCTAGCCATTTGAGCTGTTTTTTACCTTTACCCAGCATGCCGACTTCTTTATATTTACTATGGGCGGCTACACCATATTCTGCTTCTTCATCCATCTCCACGGTTCGGATTTGGATTTCCACTATTTTGCTAAAATCAGTAAAAACAGAAGTATGCAGTGATTTATAACCATTGGGTTTGGGCTGAGCAATATAATCTTTGACCCGGCCTTTTAAGGGCGTCCATTTTTTGTGGAGTATGCCCATAGCGCTGTAGCAGTCAGCTACTTCTTTTAAGACAATTCTTAGAGCAATTAGATCGTATATTTTATTGACGTCTTTTCCTTTGCGTAATAATTTTTTATATAAACTATAAATACCCTTGACTCGACCACGGATACTATTGATTTCAATATTGTGTTTAGTCAATTCTTTTTGTGTTAGTTTTTTGATTTCTTCTATATATTTTGCTTCTGATTTCAACCTGTCGGCTATCAGACTCATAGTCCATTTGTATTCTTCGGGGTAGACATAAGGAAAGGCTAGGTCTTCCAATTGATTTTTAATGCGAAACATTCCCAGGCGATTGGCTAAGGGAGCATAAATTTCTAAAGTTTCTTGAGCAATACGTAATCTTTTTTCTGGACGGACACCGTCTAGGGTTTCCATATTATGGATGCGGTCGGCTAGTTTGATAATAATAACTCGCAGATCCTGGCTCATAGCTAAAAACATTTTTCTCAAGTTTTCAGCATATCTTTCCATGCCGCGGTATTTTAAAGTACCTAGTTTAGTAACCCCTTTGACCAAGTTGTGAATTTCGGAGCCAAAATTACTTTTTAAATCTTCAAAAGTAAAATCAGTGTCTTCCGGCACGTCATGTAAAAGACCAGCGGCGATAGAAGCAATGTCCATTTTCATTTGAGCCAGATTATAGGCGGTAGCTATAGCGTGATAAATATAATCTTCTCCCGTTCTTCTTTTTTGTCCTTTATGGGCTTCCGAAGCAAAATGAAAAGCTTTGACAATCAATTTGACGTCTTCTTCACGATAATTAAGGGTTAGTATTTTTTTTAAATCTTCAAATGTTAGCATAATCTGTAGGATACATTATTTATAGTAATATTTAGTAAGTAAAATAGCAAGAGTCAAATAAAAAATCCCCGTAGGGGGATTTTTTGATTAAGATTTTTCGCTATATTCGCAATCTTCGCACTTGATCGTAGATTTGTTGGCTTGGTAAAGTAGTTTGCTACACTCAGGACATTTATTGCCGGTTGGCTTGCCCCAGAGTAAGTGTTCACATTTGGGGTAGTTATTACAACCGTAAAATATCTTACCTTTTTTACTACGTTTGGCAACCATTTCACCGGTTTCGCACAAGCCACATTTTACGCCAGTACCCTGGCTTTTGTTTTTGGTAGTTTTACATTTAGGATAATCACTGCAAGCAATAAATTTTCCAAAACGGCCGGTTTTTACAATCATGGATTTACCACAGCTGGGACAAAGTTCATCTATTTTTTCCACTTCTTCAGCTTTGCCGTCTTCACCAATAGGTTTGGTGTTTTTGCATTCGGGATAATTGGAACAGGCCATAAATTTTCCAAAGCGGCCCAGTTTGATAACCATCGCACTACCACACTTATCGCATTTTTCATCAGTGGCGGTTTCAGTCAACTCTTTTTTGTCTAATTCTTTTTCTTTGAGCATAAGGTTTTTTTCAAAGGGTTTATAAAAATTTGCTATAATCGGTTGCCACTGCTTTTTACCCTCAGCTATTTCATCCAAATCATTTTCCATCTGAGCAGTGAAGTCATAAGAGACTATATCAGGAAAGTGTTCGGTCAGCAATTTATTGACTATTTCAGCAATCTCAGTTGGAGCCAAGCGTTTTTCTTCTTTAGTGACATATTGGCGCTCAATAATAGTGGCAATAGTTGGGGCGTAAGTAGATGGCCGACCAATACCCAAAGCTTCCAAAGCTTTGACTAGTCCAGCTTCTGAATAACGAGCCGGAGGAGTAGTAAAGTGTTCTAGCGCGTCAAGACTAGCTAGCTCTAGGGTATCGCCAGTAGTGATATTTGGCAATTCATTTTCGTCGCCGTTGTTTTTGTAAATAGCTTTCCAGCCAGCAAATTTGGTGACAGTACCGACGGCTTTTAATTCCCACGCAGTATCAACGGATTTGATTAATGCTGTAGTAGTTTCAGTAATAGCATCAGACATTTGTGAAGCTACAGCTCTTTGCCAAATCAAGGTATAAATTTTTAATTGTTTAGGATCAAGATAATCTTTGACCGATTCTGGGTCATTATAAACCTCAGTTGGTCGGATAGCCTCATGAGCCTCTTGAGTAAATTTGGTTTTCTTTTTAAAATTTCGTCCGCCAGCCATGATAAATTCTGTACCCAATTTTTCACTGACATAAGTATTGGCCGCTTCTTTGAAACTATCAGACAAATTTAAGGAGTCGGTTCTCATATAAGTAATCAAACCGTGACTACCTTTGGTACCTAATTTAATACCTTCGTAAAGCTGTTGGGCAAGAACCATAGTTTGTTTGGCACTATAGCCAAAACGACGATTGGCATCTTGTTGTAAAGTAGAAGTAGTAAAAGGTGGCAGAGGAGATTTTTTATTTTCAGTGGCTTTGACATCAGCAATTACTAAGCGGTGCGCTTTTATTTCTTCTAAAGCTTTTTTCGCTCTACTTTCATCAAGATCAAATTTTTTTAAAATATCATCTTTTTCTTTGTAAAGAAAAATATTGAATTTATCGGAGTCTTTTTTAAAAGCCTGTCCTTCCACTGTCCAGTACTCTTCGGTTTTAAATTTTCTTCGTTCTTCTTCACGCTCCACTATCAATCTGACGGCGACCGATTGGACGCGTCCAGCGGACAAGCCGCGAGTAACTTTTTTCCAAAGCAGTGGTGACAGTTTATAGCCGACCAGACGATCTAAGATGCGACGGGCCTGTTGGGCATGGAAAAGATTGATGTCCAATTTACGAGGATTATTTAAAGCTTCCAAAATAGCCTTTTTGGTTATTTCATGAAAAGCAATTCTTTTTTGTTTGCTGGTTGGCACATCCAATAGTTTTTGTAAGTGCCAGGAAATAGCTTCTCCTTCGCGGTCTTCATCAGTAGCGAAATAGACCATCTCAGCGTCTTCGGCTAATTTTTTTAGTTTGCTGACTTGCTTTTTGGCTTTCAACGGGACGGTATAGGTTGGCTCAAAATTATTTTCTACATCAACACCCAATTTGCTTTTTGGCAAATCTCTAACATGGCCGAAAGATGATTCGACTACATACTCTTTACCCAAGAAACCTTTGATGGTTTTGGCCTTGGTTGGTGACTCGACGATGACTAATTTAGGCATAATATAGGTATTTTAATTTTTTACGCAGCTTGGACTATAAAAGAACGCTCATCTTTTGTCAAGTTTTCTGTTTTTGACTATGTATTCCTCAGAGATCCATTTTTTCCTCAGTTCACCAGCTAAAAAGAATGAGCCGGTGATTAGTATGAGGTCATTTTTTGTAGCTTTTTTAAAAGCCGCAGTAAAAGCTTGATAGGGATCATTGTAGACAGAGATTGGTAGTTGATGGTTTATTTTTCGGCTGTCTTGATAAAGTTTTCTCAAATCAGCACTTCTTTTGGCCACTATTAAATATCTGGTTAGATAAACATAATTAGATATTTTTAACAACTTTTTAAGAGCAATTTTATAATTTTTGTGATAGCCAAAGCCCAAGATCAAATGGAGGTGGCGATATTTTTGCTGACCAATAAATTTTAATAGATTATCCAGTTTGTCTTTATTGTGGGAACCGTCTAGTACTACGGTGGGTTTTTTTCTAATAATTTCTTGTCGACAGATTAAACCAAAATTATTAATAATCTTTAGAGTGTCTGGTGGCGATATTTTGAGGACGCTTAATATATTTAAGGTCAGATTTAAATTTTCTAATTGTTTGGGAGTTTTAAAATAGCCCCCTTTGACTGGATAATTTTTAGCCAAATTTTCTAAAGGTATAAACCAAGCTTGCTGTTTTTTACAAACCCCTTCAAAGATTTTTAAAAGTTTTTTATTTTTCTCACTACTTAAAAATAAACTGTTTTTTTTGATAATACCGGCTTTGTCACGAGCAATTTTTTCTTTGGTATTGCCTAGTATCTCGGTATGGTCTAGTCCGATATTGGTAATGGCTGTTACTTTTGGACTCACTATCACATTGGTAGCGTCATGCTGTCCACCTAGTCCAGCTTCCAGTATCACCCAGTCACATTTTTGCTCTTGAAAGTACAAAAGGGCAATAGCCAGCCAGGTTTCAAAATAAGATATGGGGTCTTGGGGAAAGGTTAATAAATATTTATCAAGATTTGGTTTGATTTTTTCCTTGAGTATTTTATGAAGGCTGACGGCAGAAATCAATTTATCGCCGATACTTATTTTTTCTAGGCTGGTGGTCGCAAAAGGGGAGGTATAGGAGCCGGTTTTTAATCCAGCGTTATTCATTAACCGTTCTAGCATTTTGACACTCGTGCCTTTGCCACTGGTGCCGGCTATATGGATAAATTTTAATTTTTTCTCCGGACTACCAACTAAGGACAGAAATTTTCTCATTCTATTAATATAAATACTCCTGTCACCTTGACCCAACATATAATTTTGTCTGGGGATGTTGGACAGACTTTCCAAAAAATTTATATCATCTTGATATTTAGCAAACATAATTTAATTGTAGCACTACTTTATTTTTTTAACCATTTAACTCCTGCGTAACAAAAAGGTGTATCAATTAAAGCTAAAATTACTTTTAGTATATAGTAGGGGACAATTAATTCCCAAATAAATGCGGCAGTAAATTGGGGGGTCATATGGTAGAAGGCTATAAACATAAAGATTACAGTATCAATAAATTGACTGACAATGGTTGAAAAATTATTTCTTAACCAAAGCCAGTGGCCATGTGTTTTTCTTTTCCAAAATTCAAAAGCCCAAATATCATGAAATTGGCTTAGTATAAAGGCTATAATAGAAGCTATAAATATACGGGAACTGCTGGAAAAAATGGTAGTGAAAGCTCCATTGGTCTGGGAGAAGCGGTCGGCTGGTTCAGCTATGATACTTAATTTTATAAATAAAAAGCTAAATATTAGAATTAAGACGGTAGACCAAATAAGACTGGATACGAATTTTTTACCCTTGACTTCAGCCAATATGTCAGTAATCAAAAAAGATATCGGCACTAGCCAAATACCCACAGAGGTAGATACTGGGCCAATGTTAACAATTTTTATACCCAGTATATTGGCCAGTAGCATTACAGTTACAAAGAGTATTTGTAGGAAAAGTATTTTATTATCTTGAGTGATATTAAATATATTTTTCATAGTATTTCTAGTTGATTAAAATAATTAGATTTGATTAGACCAGCTATTTCCATTTCGGAAATAAAGATGTTTAGTTGAGCTAAGGGCAGGTCTAAGCGAGCGGACAAATCAACTAGGTTCATAGATTCTGTCTGTAATAAAGTGTAGATTTTAGCATGATATTTGTTTTTAAATAAGATTTTTTTAGCGGAACAATTTTTTTCTAAATTGTATATTTTGAAGATATCTTTGGCTGAGTCTAAAAGAGTAGCACCTTCTTTGATTAATTTATTTGGTCCATAGCTTAGCCGCATATTGATATTGGCTGGTAAGGCCAAAACTTCTCGTCCTTCGTCTAAGGCTACTTGAGCAGTTATTAGGGTGCCAGATTTTTCAGCACCAGATATCACCAGAGTGGCTTTGGACAAACCAGCTAGTATGCGGTTTCTTTTGGGAAAGTGGTAGAGCTGGGTTTGGACTTTGGCACTTTGTTCGGAAATAATCAGGCCGCCATTTTGAATTATTTCTGTAGCTAGGCCAACATTTTCCTGAGGGTATAATCTATCTTTACTTAAACCTGATCCTAAAACAGCGATGGTTTTTAAATTATTTTCCAAGGCCTTTTTATGGCAGAGTGTATCAATGCCAATAGCTAGACCACTGACGATGATTAGCGGAGTATTTTTTAAATCTTGAAATATATTATGGACGCAATTTCTGTGATAATCAGTGCTGGTCCGGGAACCAACAACTGTCAGTAGGTAGTCATTTTTTAAAAGAGCGATAGCTCCTCGATAGAATAAAAATAATGGAGGATCGTAAATGTTTTTTAAATTCGGTGGGTAGAGAGGATCCAGTATGGTGATATAATCTTCACAAAGATCAGTAAAAGATTTTTTTACGGCCGAGATAAAATTTTTATCTCTCAGCTGCTCGCTAACAGTATTATTAAACAACCCAGAGCCAGTCAGAGCTTGACGGTAAAGATCTTGTGGGGAGCCACATTTTTTTAACAATGAAATTATGGTGTTTGACCCTAGCCCCTTTACTTGAGAAAATAAAAATAAATAAAAACTATTTGCAAAATCGCTTTTCATAGGCTTTTCTTTTATATTCAACTGTTCATTATGATAGTATATGTTTTTAATTTTGTAAAATTAAGAGACTTTACTTTATGAAAATTAATTGTTACTATTTATATAGTAATAAAAAATAATTTTTAGACTATGGCTATAAAAAAAATCACTAGCTCAGCTCGAGCTTTAAAAAACCCAGACTCTATCGGACTAAAATCCGAAAATAACGGAAATGATAGTTCTTTGATGGAATTTGAGCAATTTGTATCCAATAAGCCCCAAAACAGTCGCGGCAAATCATGGTTAGCTATTACTTTGATTGTGGTCGTACTGTTACTAGCCACTGTTTGGCTTGTGATGTCTCGGGCTCAAACAATGGAAAAGAGCGGTAAATTTCAAGCTATTTATTTGGAAAATGGACAGACTTATTATGCCAAAGTGGCCAAAGAAGACGCTTTGAATATTTATTTGAGTGATGTCTATTATATTCAAATTGAACAGCAAACAGTCCAGCCAGCAGAGGGAGCAGAGGAAGGGGCTGAACCACAAGTAGTAGAAGTACCAGTTTTGATTAAACGCGGGGAGGAGTTACACAAACCGCAAGGTTTGATGCAGATTAATCGATCAAAATTGGTAGCCATTGAAGAGATTGGAGCAGATTCAGAAATACTCAAAGAAATTGACAGAATTAATCAGCCACAGCCACAACAATAATTTAGCGCGTAAGTTATAACCACCACCCTTCGCCTTCGGGTGGTGGTTTTTTATTTAGCACAACTATAAAGTGTTTATAATTACTTTACACTTCTTACTTTATGGTTTATAATATAGACACCTTTATGTCAAAGAGGAACAGTGATGCTGGATTGATAAAAATCGGAGAACTAGCCAAAATGTTCTCGGTTTTGCCATCCACTATAAATTTTTATACCCGTGAAGGTTTGATCAAAGCCGCTGGACGCTCGCAAGGTGGTTATCGTCTTTATGATCCGACCAAAACTATGGCGGTATTGAAAAAAATAGAAGAATTACAGATCAGAAAAAGATACACCATAGAGGAAATCAAAAAGTTGTTATAAACCTCTTAGGCCTTTTTTCATGCTTAAAGGCCTAAGAGTTTATATATTAGTAATATAAAATTACCTATGAAAAAAAGATTAGACAAAGTTTTTTGCTTACCGACCGGTCAACAGAGCAAAGTTTATCGGGCGAGGTGTGCTAAAAAGAAAAAGCAGAATTGGTGGCAATATCTTTATTCTTTGTTTTTCTAGAAATATTGTCAAAATAGGCTTTTTCGGTTAGAATAAGCAAACTGAGTAAGATTATAAAATGATAGATTTTAAGAAACAAGAAAAAGAAATACTGGATTTTTGGTATAAGAAGAAAATTTTTCAAAAATCAATTGCCAAAGATGCTCCACACGGTGATTATCTTTTTTATGATGGTCCGCCTTTTGCGACTGGTACACCGCACTACGGGCATCTGGTGGCTTCTATTATGAAAGATGTGGTGCCTAGATACTTTACTATGCAGGGTTATCGGGTAGAGAGAAAATGGGGCTGGGATGTGCACGGTTTGCCCATTGAAAATATTGTTGAACGTGATTTGGGCTTTGCTACTAAAAAAGATATTGAAAAATACGGCATTGATAAATTTAATGAAGAGTGTCGCTCTCGGGTAATGAAGTATGCTGATGCCTGGAAGGGTACTATTCGCCGTTTGGGTCGTTGGGTTGATATGGACAATGATTATAAGACCATGGATCCGGAATTTATGGAAACCATTTGGTGGGTTTTTAAGGAGCTGTGGAATAAAGGTTTAATTTATGAAGATTATCGCTCCATGCATATTTGTCCTAGGTGTGAGACTACTTTATCGCAATCAGAAGTAACCGAAGGTTATAAAGATATCAAGGATTTATCGGTTATAGCTAAATTTCATTTAAAGCCCGGACAAAAGTGGGCTGATGGCAAATACGAAACCAAAGAGTCAGTTTATATTTTGGCTTGGACAACCACTCCATGGACTTTGATTGGTAATGTGGCTTTAGCAGTTGGTCAGGATATTAAGTACACAGCTTTAAGGATAAATGGTATCAAGGAACTTTTAATTGTAGCTAGTGAGCGTGTTAAGGAGATTTTTAAAGATAACAAGCTGGAGATTGTTCATGATGATATTACGGGAAAAGATCTTATAGGTTTAGCCTATGAGCCATTGTTTGATTATTATAATAACGACAGTTTAGAAAATAGAGCCAATGCTTGGCAGGTTTATAGCGCTGATTTTGTCACGACCGAAGAAGGAACGGGCATTGTTCATATGGCGCCAGCCTTTGGAGAAGACGATATGAAGCTAGGTAAGCAAAACAATTTGCCTTTTATCCAACATGTGGCGATGGATGGCACAATCGATAAAGAAGCCAAGGATTTTGCCGGCTTAAATGTCAAACCCAAAGGTGATCATCAGGCCACTGATGTGGAGATTGTAAAATATTTGGCTAAACATGGACTATTATTTGCCAAAGAAAAATATGAGCACAGCTATCCACATTGTTGGCGCTGTGATACACCGCTTTTAAACTATGCCACTTCATCTTGGTTTGTTAATGTTTTAAAAATTAAGAGTAAATTACTCAAAAACGCCCAAAAGATTAATTGGGTGCCGGAGCATATCAAGGCTGGTCGTTTTGGTAAATGGCTGGAAGGGGCTCGGGATTGGTCTATATCGCGTCAAAGATTTTGGGGGTCAGTTATTCCTTTGTGGATTTGTGACAAGTGCGACAAAAAAGTAGTAGTCGGCTCAGTCAAAGAGCTCAAAGATTTATCTGGGGTGGAAGTAAAAGATTTACATAAACATATAGTAGATAAAGTCACTTTTAAGTGTGCTTGTGGTGGCACTATGAAACGCATTCCCGATGTTTTGGATTGTTGGTTTGAGTCAGGCTCTATGCCTTATGCCCAGTCTCATTATCCTTTTAAGGGTGCTAAAGATTTTGATCAGAAATTTCCCGCTAAATTTATCGCCGAGGGGTCTGATCAGACCAGAGCTTGGTTTTATTATCTACATGTTATTGCCGGTGGACTAAAAAATAGCCGAGCTTTTGATAATTGTATTGTCAATGGTATTGTCTTGGCCGAAGACGGCAAAAAAATGAGTAAGCGGCTAAATAATTATCCCGAGCCAGATTTGATCATGGAGCAGTACGGCGCTGATGCTTTGAGGATGTACTTATTATCATCTCCGGTCATGCTGGCGGAAAATTTTTCTTTTACTGAAAAAGATTTACAGACGGTTTATCGTCGCTATATCGTAATACTACAAAATGTTTTAAATTTTTATCTGATGTTTTCCGGAGCCAAGAAACTCCAAGGAGATAAACCAAAAAAATTGGACAATGATTTGGACAAGTGGATAGTCAGTCGATTGGTTACACTGGAGCAAGAAGTATCAACCGAGATGGCCAATTATAATTTGGTCAAACCCACTAGAGCGATTTTCGATTTTGTTGATGGTTTGTCTACTTGGTATGTCAGACGCTCTCGCGATCGTTTCAAAGACGGCGACCAGCAGGCAGTAGCCACTTTGGCTTATGTCTTAAAAGAATTATCCAAAATCACTGCGCCATTTTCTCCACTGACGGCCGAAGTTATTTATGCAGAGTTTGATAATGACCACGAATCAGTCCATTTGGAAGAGTGGAAAAAATTGGACAAGAAGCTGGTTAATCAGGAAGTTTTAAAACAGATGGATAGTGTTAAAGAAATTGCTGAAAAAGCTCATGCCCTGCGGGCTAAGTCGGGTTTAAAAGTCCGCCAGCCTTTGGCTCGGGTAGAGATTTTGGCCAAGGATCTAAAATTAGCTGATAGTTATATAGAGATATTAAAAGACGAATTAAATGTAGAAAGTGTTGGATTGGTGAAAGAATTAAATATTTCATCTGGCTGGATGGTTGATGAAAATAAAACAATATCTTTGGATACCAATTTAACTGACGAACTTAAAGATAAGGGAATAGTCAGAGAGCTGATCAGATCTATCAATGCTTTGAGAAAAGAAGCTGGTCTTAAACCTTCTGATCGGCCGACAGAAATCTATAGTACTAATTCAGAGCAGCTTAAAACCATTATTGCTAAATATAAAGAAGAATTGATTACTAGCACTTCGGCCGGAGATTTTGTAGAGGAAAATATTAAGACAAAGTTTAGTCAAACAATAAAAATAAATGACGAGGAAATTATTTTAGGATTAAAGATATAAAATGGCTTTTAAGACCGAAGCATTCGTACTTAGATGTCGGCCCTTTGTAGAAGCGGATAGGATCTATGATCTTTTTACTCCGCAAGAGGGAGTGATTTCGGTCTTACTTCGTTCGGCGGCCACTTCTCGTAGTAAATTGGCCGGACACCTGATGCCCTTTAATAAAGTCAGAGTTATGATTGGTCGGGGTAAGATGGACCATATGGCCGGAGTGGAAGTTGTGGAAAATTATAGTAATTTGAGGCAGGATTTAAAAAGTATGTCCTTGGCGGCATCGGTGGTAGAATTATTTTTGGCTGATCGGTCCATGGGACAAAAATTTAGAGAGTTTTCCTTGCTAGAGCACATTTTTACTATTTTGGATCATCCGGGAATCGTTATGAATAAAAAAATGATATTGGTGCGGGCCTTTCTGTGGAAATATTTGTCGATGGCCGGTTGGCAGCCGCATTTTCGGTCTGAGCAGGATCAGACCAATGGTGGTATAATGTATATGGAGCACGATCATAGTAAATCCATAAAGATCAGCAGTGAACTTTTTGATTTTTTACAATTTATTATCAAATCTGATTGGCCACAGTTGATTAATTTGTCCATTGATGCCAATTTAAATAAAGAGTGGTTAAAAATTTCCCAAATATATTATCAAGCAGTCTTTGAGCAACCTTCTAAATCTTTAAAATTATTTATCTACGGTTAAAATAAAAAATATGGCCAAAATAAAAAAAAGAAATTTGGACTCAGTAAAAAGAGCTCCCGTCAGCAAACTAACCTATGAGTTGCCATCCCTTAATCTAAGTCGAAGGGATGTACCCAAGGAATACCAAACGTTTCAAAAAGCCCGCAAAGGTAAGGGGTCAGCTTTGTGGTTTGTCTTTTTACTTTTTATAGCCACGGTGGCTGGTTTTTGGTTTTTTTCCAAACAAGGTCAAGAACAAGCTAATAATAGTGTAGAGTTAAAAGTAGCCGGTCCCAAAGAAATCATTTCGGGAGATCAGGTTAGCTATCAAGTAACTTATAAAAATATTGATATTGTCAGCATGCAGCAGATGGAGCTGTCTATTCGCTGGCCGAGTGGTTTTTATTTTGACAGCGCCACCATTGCCCCGATTGATGAAAATGCTACTACTTGGCTCTTGGAAGATCTATCGCCAAATCAAGAAGTGAAGTTGGAAATCAGTGGTCAATTAGTTGGTCAAAAAGACGAACAGTTATCCGTGGCCTTTACTTTGTCTTATCAGCCGGAAAATTTTCATTCAGATTTTAAAGCCAAGACCAATGTAGATACCAAAATATCTGACGCCAAACTGGAAGTGCAGGTTCAAGTAGTAGACAAAATTTTGGTGGCTACTAATCAAGAGATAAAAATTGATTTCAAGAATTTAAGCCAAGAAAATTTGGAAGGTTTGTATATTGATGTTTTGTATCCGGATGATTTTGAGATGGCCCCATTAGTTAAAGAAGAAACCGCAGAAACTATAGAAGAAGAAAATACAGCTACTACCACCGAGGACTTTGTCATTGAGGGAGAATATTTTAAAGTTAATTTAGAAGGTGGACAAACCAAAACTATGTTGGTCAACGGATTTTTTACAGTTGATTCCAAAACTGAGCAACTCTTAGTAGTGGAGATGGGTAATATGGTCAATGATAAATTTAGAAGACTAGCTAGAGTAGAAAAACCAATTATGGTAATTAGTCCCAAGTTTGAAATGGATTTCCAAATAAATGGTCAAAGCGGGGCACAGCCAATTAATTGGTCAGATACTTTAAGGTATCAATTGGAAATAACCAATCGCAGTGAAAGTGAAGTAGCCGACGTGGTAGTTTCAGCAGTCATGGATAGTGCGGCATTAGATATAGACAGTTTAGAAACCATTGGTAAATATAATGAAGGAAAAATTATTTGGACCAAAGAAGAAAATGAACAATTGGCCACATGGCCAGCCGGCGAATCTAGAATTTTTACTTGGCAAGTTGATGTAGTAGGCGATCCACAACCGGAGCGAACAGTGGAAAATATTATTCAGATAAATATCGAAGGATTGGGAGATTGGGAGCAGGTTTCTTCACCTATACTTTTGACGATTGGTGAGAGTATTGGTTTTAATAATGGTGTTTATTGGGATTTGGGCGGTCGGCGAGTCGGTTCAGGGCTTTTACCACCACAGGTTGGGGAAGCTACGGAATATTTGGTGATTTGGTCACTGCCCCAAGCGACTGGAGTTTTTGATAGTGTGACAGTAGCTACCAATTTGCCACCCCAAGTTGATTTTATTTCCGAACTTGATATACAGGATGGCATTTTGGAATTTGATTTAGCGGAACGCAGTCTTACTTGGGCAATGGATGAGTTTAATAATTCTCTTTTACCAATCACCGCTTCTTTTATGGTCAGACTGACTCCTGATGAAGCTAGTCGTGGTCAGGCCATGACTATCTTAAATGCTACGACTGTTAGTGCTAGTGGTATGGAAGATGTGATTGTCCGTTCTAAGGCCATCAAAACATCAGATGTAATATCAGGCAGCAGTAGTCCGATTGGTATTGTGGAATAGTTATGTTTGAGCTTTTAAAAAAATCTAAAAAATCTAAAGCTAGATTAGGGGTATTAAACACTGCTCGAGGCAAAGTGGATACTCCTTTTTTTATGCCCATAGCTACCAAAGCCGCTATCAAGTCTATGGAGGCGTCAGAAGTAAAAAATTTAGGAGCACAGATTATTTTGTCCAATACTTATCACAATTTACTTCGCCCCGGTTTGGATGTGATCAAAAAATTTGGTGGTTTACATAAATTCATGGATAGCGATTTACCGATTTTGACCGACAGTGGTGGTTATCAGGTTTTTTCTTTAGCAAAACTCAGAAAAATAATCGGTAATGATATAAAATTTCAGTCCCACATCGATGGCTCAACTCATATTTTAAATCCGCGGCGAGTGATTGATATTCAAGTAGTCTTGGGTAGCGATATTATGATGGTTTTAGATGAATGTGTTGGTTTGCCGACAACATGGGACAAGGCGCTCGAAGCACTAGAGAGAACTAGTCGGTGGGCCCAGCTGGCGGTGGATTATAAAAATAAATTAAATAAAAAATCTACTAAAATAAAAAAACAACTAATCTTTGGCATTGTGCAGGGGGCTGATTTTAAAGATTTGCGTTTGCGCTCAGCTAAAGAGCTGGTGGCTATGAATTTTGATGGCTATGCTATTGGTGGTTTGGCGGTGGGCGAAACAGCCAAAGTTATGTATCAAGTTTTGGATTATACAGTTGACCAGTTGCCAGAAAACAAAGCTCGCTATCTGATGGGAGTGGGTTATCCCGAAAATATTATTGAGGCAGTGAAGCGTGGTATTGATATGTTTGACTGTGTCATCCCAACGCGGGAAGCGCGGCATGGTAAATTGTATATTTGGCGAACTCAGCCAAATGTTTCTAAGAAGAATTTTTATACTACTATCAATATTAATAATGCCAAATTTAGGAAGGATAAGACACCGATAAATAATACCACTTTAAAAAATTATTCCCGGGCGTATCTTCACCATTTATTTAAAACTGGCGAGCCACTGAGTCTAAAGCTAGCTACCTTAAACAATTTAGAGTTTTATTTGACTCTGATGGCCCAAATCAGACAGGCTATCAGAGCTAATAAATTGTAATTATTGGTTTAGTGTTGTTATTTATTTTGTGAAGATAGTAATTTAATAATAACAACAATCTATGTTATAATAATAGTGAAATTTGTTATATATAGTATATCTAATAATTTACCTATATGAATATGGGTTTTATAAAAAATAAGCAGGCGTTTACTCTGATTCAACTTATTGTGAGCGTGTCTATTATTTTGATATTAGCGGCTATAGTTTTATTTGGTGAAGATGCTATTTCCAGAAGAGGTAAGGCCAAAGATGTTAGGCGCTCGCAGGATGTGATGGCTTTGGGCCAAGCTGTAGAGCTCTATCAAAATGATAATAATGTTTTGCCACCAGATTTAGCAGCCGCCATAAATATTGGTACTAATCAAAAATTTGTCTTATGCTCAGCGGCTATCAATCGAACCTGCGATGGGCAGATTAGAAGTTGTTTGGTGCTTGATGATAAGGATTTTTTAAATGGTTATTTAAAAGGATCTTTGCCAATTGATCCGGAGAAAACAGCTACTACTGATACGGGTTATTATATTGCTCGAAATGGTGATCAAATGGTTTTTGGTGCCTGCAGTAGCTATAGCGGTGGGGATATTGAATATGTGGCTAGAGCCAAGGTACCGGCTCAATGCGGTAATAGCATCATAGAAGATGATGAGGTTTGTGATGATGGTGATACGGTGACAGAAGGATGCGCTAGTGGTACTCTAGACACAGCTGGCACACATTGCAATAGCACTTGTACGGCAGTTGTTACCTTGGGGTCTACTGAGCCCTGTGATTATGGTGCCTGGAGTAACGATTGTAAGTATGGTGGTATAAATTATACTACTAGCGATGTTGGTGGGCCAAGCTACTGTAATATCACTTGTACCGTTGAACAGTCCTGGGGTATTACTTGTGAAAGTATTGGGTCATAAAATATATTAAATTATTTAAATTAGTGTTTAATAATACAATAAAAAATAATTTTTTGCTAAATAATCATCGTGGATTTACTCTAATGGAATTGATAGTGGCTATATTAGTAGTAGCTGTGCTGTTGGCTGTTGTTTATAGAGCAGTTAATCCAGAAAAAAGGATAGTGGATACTAAAAATGCTGTGCGTTTGCAGGAGGCTTCAGCTATTGAAAAGGCTATTAAATCCGCTTTAATAAGTGGTACCGATGCTCCCGCTTCTTTGACTAATGTAACGGCCAACACCTATTATTCACTTATATCAAACGGCGGTACTCCTGGTACTTATGCTTGTAGTCAATTGGGCCAAACTATCAATACTTTAGATATTGCTTCTACTGTTACGCCATTTCTAGGCGGGGCTTTACCGGTCGACCCCGATATCACCAGCGGAATTAATACCGGGTATTACTTAATCCGGCGGGGAAATTTATTTGATGTCGGCTATTGTAATTGGTCTATTGAAGTGACTTGTGGCGATAGTATTTGTAGTGCCTCAGAAACTTGTAGTAGTTGTGCTACTGATTGTGGTTCTTGTAGTCAAGCACCAATTGTGTCTGACGCCGGCAGGGTACCTATCCATAATCAAATAGGTGTAGCGATGGGTGGTATATTAAGTTGGACTGCTTGGACTAAGCCGGGTGGTGGCACAGTAGAATATTATGTTACTCTCTATATAGGTACTAGTGATTGTACTGGGACATTATATCAAACGCCTACTTGGTCAACCGATACTTCTTTTAATCCAAGTGGTTTTATGCATGCAGAAACTCTGTATTCTTGGCAGCTTAAAGCTAGGACTCAGGGCGAAAATGATGATACAGCCTATAACACCTGCTATGAATTTTTTACAGAAACTCTCTAATGGTAGTTGAATAATTTTAAACAATGACACAAAACGTAGTAATACAAGCTATTAAAATTTTACTGATAGATTTAATCGGCGAAATTCTTTATTTTCCCCTTTGGTGGTATACCAAAGGGTTGACCAAGATGTTCGCTTATGTTTTTGAGTCTATCAGAAATACCAATCGCAATTTGGCAGTCGGATTGATGTTTAAAAATCTTTTCAAGCCGATGTTTGGCCAATATGATAGAGAAGGAAGAATCATCAGTTTTTTCTTTCGAATACTTTTGACTTTTTCCAGGGCTATTATTTTTGTATTGCTCGTAATTTTATATTTATTAGTGATAATTTTTTGGTTGTTTTTGCCAGTAGCAGTTTGCTGGGGTATTTTTAATAATTTTAGCAGTCTATGGAAAGTTTAAAATTTTCCGATTGTCAGACCTGTGGGGGGACGGGCAAAGTAAATGGCGCTACTTGTAGCACCTGTTTTGGCTATTATAAATATTATTTTTCCAATAATAATTTTTTGTATTTTAGATATTCAGTCAATTATGCCCATATTTTTGTCCGGGAGCTTCGAAAAACTATTGATATTATTATAAATGCCTTTTTATTGGTGGCTCTATTTTTAACCTTGTATTTGGTTTATAGTATTTTAAATGTTGTAGAATTTGATCCTAGAAATTTATGGTATTTTCTGTCTGACGATAGGATAGAGAACCTTTATTTATGGGTGCTGGTATTGGCTGATATGTTTTTGTATTACCGTTTGGTAATACCAGGCCTGAAAAAATCTGCCAAAGAAAAAAAACTATCTGATCAGGATCAAAGCGTCCGCCATAACATGGCTGAGCATATGGGTCAGGAAGTGACCAAGATGGTGGACAAAGCTTGGTTATTTGGCAAATATAAAAAAGTTTTTCCTATCAGTGTTTGGCATTTACTTTATGTTTTATTAAACGATAAGGATATTCGTTTGGTTTTGGCCCGGTTGGGGGTAGGTGTCGATAATATTAAACAAAATATTGATCAATATATTGAAAAATTAGCTCCAGTTCGAGATGCTAAATTGGATCTAGATGAGGAGGCTTCAAATGCCATGCTCAATGCTTATTTTCATATGTTAGAGAGACGTGGTGATTATATAGCGGAAGTAGATTTGCTTTATGGCATTGTGACGACCAGCCAGTCGGTTCGTAATATGTTTTATGATATGGATATTGATGAACAGAAAATCGACAATGTTATTTCTTGGGTTAAGATTAATAAGGATTTGGTGGCGACATATAAGAGGTTTAGATCCAGATCAATATTTAAGCCAAAAGGCGGCATGAATCGTTCTTACACTGCTATTGCCACGCCGGTTTTAAATAGTTTTTCTCAAGATTTGACTCTGATGGCTAGAGCCGGATATTTGGGTTTGTCAGTGGCTAGAGAAAAAGAAATAGCCGAAATAATCTCTACTATTGAAAGTAGTGTAGCCAGCGTAGTTTTGGTTGGTCCAGCCGGTATCGGTAAGGGCAATATAGTAGAAGGTATTGCCAATCGGATGATGGCTGAAGAATTGCCAGAATTGTTTCAAGATAAAAGGTTAGTATCTATTTCTGTACCGATGCTGGTTTCTGGTGCTGAAGGCGCGGGACGTCTAGAAGAAAGATTTTTGGCTATTTTAAATGAAACAGCCATGTCGGGAAATATTATTTTGTATATTGAAGACATTCATCAACTGGTCGGTATTTCTTCACAAGGCAACGAAGGAGTGTCACTGGCCGAAATTTTAGCCGGAGAAATCAGAAAGAAAAATGTCATTGTCATTGCTACTGCTCATAGTAAAGAATACGTCCAACTAATTGAAGGAACTGGTTTGGGTCAAGCTCTTAAAAAAATAAATATTAAAGAGCCCGACAAAAATCAGACTATCAAGATGATGGAGGCCCATGTCAGTGTAGTAGAAGGAAAACATCAGGTTTATTTTACCTATGATGCACTAGATACTATTTATGAATTATCTAATCGCTATATTACGGATAAAGCTTTGCCTAGTAAAGCCACTGATTTGATGGATGAAGCGGGTATTATAGTATCTAAACGGGGTTCGAAAAATAATTTAGTAACCGCTGAAGACATAGAGGCTTTGGTCAGCCACAAGACCAATATTCCTTTGACTGAAGTAACGGCTCAAGAGTCTACTAAATTGTTAAATATAGAAGAAGAACTTCATGAGCGTATAGTTGGCCAAGATGAGGCGGTTAAGTTGGTTGCTTCTGCTCTCAGACGAGCCAGAGCAGAACTGCGAGATAAAAATCGGCCGATTGTCAATTTGCTTTTCTTGGGACCAACTGGTGTGGGTAAAACAGAATTGGCCAAAACAGTGGCCGAAAAATATTTTGGCAACGAAAACGACATGATTCGTCTAGATATGAGTGAATACCAAAGTCAAACATCTTTGCCCAGACTAATCGGTTCGCCAGAGGCTGGTACACCCGGACTTCTCACCGAAGCGGTGCGGCACAAGCCCTTTGCCTTATTACTTTTAGATGAAATAGAAAAAGCCAATCCGGATGTTTTGACGATATTTTTACAAGTTATGGAAGATGGTCGCTTGACCGATGCCTTGGGCAGAACAGTTGATTTTACTAATCTGATTATTGTAGCTACTTCCAATGCCGGTACGTCTTTTATCCAAGATCAAATCAATGCCGGACGACAAGTCGGCGATTTTAAAGATCAGCTGATTAAAGAGGAAATCAGAGATATTTTTAGGCCGGAGTTTATCAACCGTTTTGATGGCGTAGTAGTTTTTCGTCCGCTTACTCAAGAAGAAATATTTAAGATTGCTGGATTCATGTTGAATAAGGTCAAGAAAAGATTGGACGAGAAGGGAATACTGTTTGAAGTGACTGAAGCAGCTCAAAGAGAATTGGCTCTAGCTGGTTTTGATCCGGTTTTTGGTGCTAGACCACTACGGCGAGTTATTCAGGATAGGGTGGAAAATTCTTTATCAGAATTTTTATTGACTGGTAAGGTTGGTCGCCGTGATGTCATAGTTTATGATGTTGGTGGCAAGATTAGCGTGCGCAAACCAACGGGGTATTAGAATATTAATTTAATAATAAGACTCCTCGAAAGAGGAGTTTTTATTATTATAAAATAATTTAAAGTTATATAAAGAATTGTTGATTTGGTCAATATTGATATTTAGCTTATTTTTAGGTATAATTTTGATATTGAAGTATTAAAATAATCATTGTTTATGAAAGAACTGCGCAAGTTTGATAAGGTAGTAAATTTGGCCAAAACCAGGGGTTTTATTTTTCCATCTTCTGATATCTATGGTGGTTTAAATTCTATCTACGATTACGGCCCTTTAGGGACAGAGCTAAAAAATAATCTCAAAAAAGCCTGGTTTGATTTTATGTTGGCGAGGCGTGATGTAGTGGGATTGGATTCAGCTATTTTGATGCATCCGCAGATTTGGAAAGCTTCTGGTCATTTGGACGGCTTTTCTGATCCTTTGGTTGATTGCAAAAAATGTAAATCACGCTTTAGAGCCGATCATCTCTTGGAGAAAAAAGGTATTAAACCTACTTTTGGTAAGGACAATACTCCCAATATGTCCGATGTAAAATGTCCGGAGTGTGGGGGCGAGCTGACTGAAGTTAGACAATTTAATCTCATGTTTAAGACTTTTATGGGACCGTTGGAAGACAGTGCCAATCAAATCTATTTGCGTCCAGAAACTGCCCAGGGTATCTATGTAAATTTTTTAAATGTTTTAAATAGTTTGCGTTTAAAAATTCCTTTTGGTATTGCCCAGATTGGCAAAGCTTTTAGAAATGAAATTACTCCCGGTAATTTCATTTTCCGCATGAGAGAATTTGAACAGATGGAGATGCAATATTTTGTCCATCCCGATAAAACTAAAGACGCTTTTGAAAAGTGGCAAAATTTACGCATGGATTGGTATAAAAGTCTGGGGATTGATCCAAAGAACTTACGTTTTCGTGAGCACGCCAAAGATGAGTTGGCTCATTATGCTAAAAAGGCTTTGGATATTGAATATAATTTTGCTTTTTCTGAAAACGAAACTTTTAAAGAACTAGAAGGTATCCATCATCGCGGTGATTGGGATCTGAGCCAGCATCAAAAATATAGCCAACAGAAATTAACGGTCAAAGACGAGAATAATAAAGAATATATTCCCAATGTGATTGAAACTTCGGGTGGAGTAGATAGAGCCACTCTGGCCTTTTTGATGGAAGCTTATACAGAAATAGATGGCGGTCGCACCACCACCACTGAAAGTAGTAAAGAAAAAGAAGTGGTGCTCAAGCTAGACAAAAGATTAGCCCCTATTAAAATTGCTATTTTCCCCTTGTCTAAAAAAACAGATTTGATGGCCAAAGCCATAGAAATTTATGATAGCTTGGCCACTAAGTATCGATTGACTTATGATGAGACTGGCTCTATCGGCAAACGTTATCGTCGCCAAGATGAAATCGGCACACCATACTGTGTGACAGTTGATTTTGATACTTTGGGAAACAATCTAGTGACAGTCAGAGACAGAGATACGATGAAACAAGACCACATTAATATTTCCGAATTAGCCGCTTATTTTCAGGAAAAATTTAAATAAATTATCCAGTTTTTTAATATATGTATAAAAGAATTATCCGTCGTGACGGCAGTGTCATAATTTTGGCGCCCCAAAAGGAAACTAAAACTATTACTTTTGAATTACTTTTCAAAGTCGGTAGTCGTCAAGAAAATATTCAAAACAACGGTGTATCTCATTTTATTGAGCATTTGATGTTTAAGGGGACCAAGCGTCGTCCGTCTACAGCCGCTATTGCTAAAGAGCTTGATGGTGTGGGCGCATATTATAATGCTTTTACTGGTAAGGAATACACGGGTTATTATATTACGTTGAGTAACAGTCATTTATCTTTGGCGGTTGATATGCTCTCTGATATGTTGCATAATTCCAAATTTGACAAAGAAGAGATGGACAGAGAAAGGGGAGTCATTATTGAAGAAATAAATATGTATGAAGACAACCCCATGATGTATATTGAAGAGCTTTTTGAAAATATATTATTTGGTGGTACCAGCTTGGGAAAATCCATTGCCGGACCAAGAATAAATATAAAAAATGTTTCCCACCAGGTTCTTTACAATTATTATCAGAAATATTATTACCACGGCAACTCTATTATTGGTTTGGCCGGTAACTTTCAGGAAAAACGAGCTCTCAAGTTGATCAATCAGCTTTTTCCTATTAGTGCTCGTCAGGCCAGAGTCAAAAATTTTACTCTACCATCTTTCAAACAGGCTCAAGCGATAGTCAAAATTGTTGATCGTGATTTGGAGCAAGTCCAGCTCATGTTAGGCTGGCGGACAACATCCATTGATACCAAGGAATTTGTTTTCAATCAGATTTTAGCTAATATTTTGGGTGGTACTATGAGCTCTCGCTTGTTTATCAATATCAGGGAGAGAAAAGGACTTTGTTATTTTATCAATGCAGAAATAAGTGGTTATGAAGGCAAAAGCGCTTTTACTATTCATGCCGGTTTAAATAAAATAAAAATTTTGGAAGCTTTGGAAGCCATTAAACAGGAATTAAATAATGTTTCCAAAAAGGGTATTAGTGCTGAAGAATTGTCTCAAGCCAAAGAAAACATCAAAGGACGGATGGTTTTGAAAATGGAAAGCTCCAGCGCTCATTTAAATTTTTTAATATCTCAAGAGGTCATTGGCCAACCGATTAAGAGTCTAGATCAAAGATTAAAAGAATTGGACAAAGTCAGTCTCAAGCAAATCAATGATCTAGCCAAAAATATTTTCAACTGGGCAAAAGCCAATTTAGTGATTATCGGGCCATTTAAAAATAAAAATGAATTTCTAAATATTTTAAAAAAATAAATCTATGTCTAATCAATCTATTTCTATCAGTACGGACACAATCCTTAGAGTAATAGTTGTTTTATTATTTTTAGGATTTTTGTTTTTAATAAGAGATGTACTCGCTCTGATTTTTATAGCCTTAATTTTGGCGGCTGCTTTCGATCCAATGGTGGATTGGCTGCATAAATTCAAAATCCCCAGAGCCGTTAGTATTATTGTCATTTATATAGTAGCTATATTTTTCGTAGGTTGGTCTGTCTATTTGTTAGTTGGTCCAATTACTGAACAGATTTTGAGTATTTCTCAGGCCTTCCCGCATTTTTATAATGAAATCCAAAGAACTCTTGGTGGTACGGTAGATTTGAATAGTTTGTTTAATCAGGATGTCATAAACTCTAGTATTGCTGATATTACCAAAAACTTGGGCAAGGCTACCTCCGGCATCTTCAGTGTCTTGGGATCAGTTTTTGGCGGAGTGATTAGTTTGTTGGTGGTACTGGTTATTACTTTTTATTTAACTGTGGAAGAAAATAGTATCAAAAAATTTATTACTTCAGTTACACCCATTAAGCAGCAGCCCTATATTTCTAAATTGATTGTAGCTATTCAGCACCGGATGGGTTTTTGGTTGAGAGGTCAGCTATTTTTATCGATTATTATTTTTGTTTTAGTGTATATTGGGCTTCTTTCCCTCGGTGTAAAATATGCTTTGACTTTGGCTCTGATTTCTGGCGTTTTTGAGATAGTGCCTTTTATTGGTCCGTGGATAGCAGCTATTCCCGGTGTATTTTTGGCTTTTTCTCAAAGTCCAAGCAAAGCTTTGTTAGTTGGTATTATGTATTTGGTCATTCAGCAATTGGAAAATAATTTGATTACCCCCAAAGTTATGGGCAAAAGTACCGGTCTAAATCCTTTGATAGTTTTGGTGGCTATTATGATTGGTGCTAAGTTGGGTGGGGTATTGGGAGCCCTCTTGGGAGTACCAGTCGCTTTATCTATTGCTGTTTATATAGAGACATTAATTGGTGATAAAAAAAATCGTGATAATACTTTAGTTAAATAAATGTTGTATATAGTAGCTACGCCGATCGGAAATTTAGCAGATATAACACTAAGAGCTCTGGAAGTTCTAAGCAGTGTGGATGTTATATTAGCTGAAGATACTAGAGTCAGCAAAAAACTTTTAGCTCATCATAATATCAATACTCAACTGATTTCTTGGCATCAGCATAGCAGTGAAAGAGATTTTAAAAATCTGTCTCACTATTTTGCCCAAGAAAAGAATATTGCTTTGATTACCGATGCGGGCAGTCCGGGCATTTCTGATCCAGGCGGAAAATTGATTGAATTGGTTTTGGGAAGTTTTCCGGAGACCAAAATAGTTCCTATTCCCGGAGTTTCCGCTTTGACCGCTATAGTCTCAGTGGCTGGTGTACCGATGGATAGGTTTTTGTTTTTAGGATTTTTGCCCCACAAAAAAGGACGCCAAACTTTAATTGGCGAAATTAAAAGTGCTAAGTTACCAGTTATATTTTTTGAATCAGTTCATCGGATTATGAAAGCCCTAGAACAATTGGCTGATTGTCCCAAACAGTTGATAGTCGGTCGGGAGCTGACTAAACAATTTGAAACTATTTATCGGGGAACAGCCAAAGATATTTTAGGTATTTTGAGTAAAGATAAAAATCAACAAAAAGGGGAGTTTGTCATAATAGTTAACAACAAATAATATGCCAGCAGCCAAACAGTTGGGCACCATTAGCATTTTAATGAAAGATCGACACAGCTATGCGGTAGAAGTGCAAAAAATATTAACCGACGAAGGACGTTTGATCATGGCTAGAATGGGTGTTAATCCTGCCAGGACTTGCGTCAAAAATTGTACCGGCATTGTAGTTTTGATAGTGGAAGGTACTGCTCAGGAAATAAATGCTTTGAACAAAAAGCTCAACAAGCTTTATGGTGTGGTAGCCAAAAGCGTTATTATCACCAAATAATGAATTTTAAGATTAGACCATTAGAAACTCAAGATTTGGATAAGAGTAGTTTTTTGGAAACGCTCTCCAATCTTAGTGATGTTAAAAATTTATCTACCAAACAAGCTCAAGAAATTTTTAGCATGGCCAGTGGTCAGGGAGTGTATTTTTTGGTAGCAATTTGCGAGGAGGGAGAGCATCAGGGTGAAATTGTGGCTACTGTTAAATTGATTATTGAACCAAAATTTTTTCATGGGGGTAAATCGGCTGGGCACATTGAAGATGTAGTTACGAGATATGGTTTTGAAGGACAGGGATTATCCAAAGCACTACTGCAAGAAGCGATTAAAATTGCCAAGGAAAATAATTGTTATAAATTAATATTGGATTGTAAAAAAGAATTGTTGCCTTTTTATGCTAAATCTGGTTTTAAGGAGCATGGTATTTGTCTAAGATTAGATTTTTAAAATTATGAAAGATAAAACAAACAAATTCTATATCACCACGCCAATTTATTATGTCAACGACAAACCACACATCGGTCATGCCTATACGACTATTGTAGCTGATGTTTTGGCTCGTTTTTGGCGCGCACAAATTGGCGATAAAAATGTATTTTTTCTAACTGGTACTGACGAGCATGGCGCTAAAATTGCCGAGGCCGCTCAAGTCGCTGGTATGGAACCGCAAGCTTTTACTGATAAGGTATCTCAAAAATTTAAAGATGTCTGGTCTAAGATGGATATAAGCTATGATTATTTTTTGCGCACAACTGACAAAGACCATGGGAAAATTGTTACCGAAATTTTAAAAACTCTAAAAGCCAAAGGCATTTTATATGAAGATGATTATCAGGGTTTATATTGTGTCGGTTGTGAAAAATTTATTACTGAAGGGGAGTTGGTAGATGGTAAGTGTCCGGATCACAATAAAGTTCCGCAAAAAGTAGTAGAAAAAAATTGGTTTTTCAAATTGTCGGAATTTTTACCAAAAATAAAAAAAGCTATTCAGTCGGGAGAACTTTATATTTATCCAGAGTCCAGAAAAAACGAAGTGTTGGGTCTGATAGATAAACAGCATGTGCCAGATTTTTCTATTTCTCGCTCTAAAAAGTCAGTGCCCTGGGGGATTGATTTGCCTTGGGATGAGAATCAAAAAACTTATGTTTGGGTAGACGCTTTGAGCAATTACATTACTGCCCTGGGCTACCCCAAAGGTAAGGATTTCAAAAAGTTTTGGCCAGCCGATGCGCAATTTATGGCTTTAGATATTTTAAAATTTCATACCTTGTATTGGCCAGCGATACTGATGGCTTTGGATTTACCATTGCCCCGACTTTATATCCACGGATTTTTTACTATCGACGGTAAGAAAATGAGCAAGACCTTGGGTAATGTCATTGACCCAAATGAATTGGCTGATAAATACGGAGCAGAAGTCAGTAAATATTTGATCTTGTCTCAATTTTCTTTTGGGCAAGAATCTGATATTAAGCTGGAAGATTTTCCTATCAAGTATAATGCTGATTTGGTCAACGGTTTGGGTAATCTAGTTAGTCGAGTGACCAATATGATTGAGCTATATCTAGACGGTCAGGTGGGTATAAAATTTAAAAGTCTGAATTTGGGCCATGAAGAATTGAAACAACTGCGTTTTAGAGAAGCACTGCTGACTATTTGGCAGGTGATTGCCAAAGACAACACTTTAATTGATCAGAGTAAGCCTTGGGAGTTGGCCAAGGACAAGAACAAGCACGATCAGTTGAAAAAAATATTGGGAGAATTGAGTTTAGATTTATATAACATTGCTTTAGCTTTAGAACCGTTTATGCCACAAAAGTCTAAAGAAATTTTAGATATTATAACCGCTAAAAAGATTAAAAAACCAGCCAGTCCACTGTTTCCTAGATTATAGAAGTGCCAGTGGCTAAGACAAAAATTTTAGTGTATTATATAGGTAAATTAATATAAGAAATAAATATGAATTGGTTTGACATTTTTTTAATCGTAGTCCTATTTATCTTCACTTGGAAGGGCTTTCGGGCAGGACTGGTGGGAGCAATTGGTGGATTTTTTGGAGTAATCTTTGCTATTTGGGCCGGTTCACACTATATGCAGTCGGTTGGTGCTTGGATTATGAAGGTAATTGATCTGGATAATGCCTATTTAGCTTCAATTATTGGCTTTTTGGTGGTTTTTATGGCCGTCAATATTGCTTTCGGTATTATTATTTCTATAATCAATAGAGTTTTCCATATTATTCCTTTTATTGATCTGATTAATAAACTTTTGGGAGCGATTGTCGGTATTGTCACCGGAGCACTGGCCGTCGCCGCTATAGTTTATCTGATGTCTGTTTTGCCCATCAGTGAGGCCATTTCTACCAGTATCAAAAATTCTCAAATTGCTGATACAGCTTTAAGTATTGCTTTTATGGTCAAGCCATTTATACCGCAAGCGATAAAAGAATTAAAATCTATTTTTGAAAATGTTAGTTGATAGTCACGCCCATCTAAATTTTCAAGCCTACAAAGATGACCTGTCAGAAGTGATAGGTCGTTGCCGTCAGGCCAATATGCGCGTCATAAATATCGGCGCGGCTTATGACACCAGCCTTAAGGCGGTCAATCTAGCTTTGGCTGAGCCTAGTTTTTATAGTGCCATTGGTCTTCATCCTACTCATGTCTATGATGAAGAGTTTAAGACTGAACATTATCAAGATTTGATTGCTAGCAGTCGAGGAAGGGTAGTGGCCATGGGAGAAAGTGGTTTTGATTATTTTCACATTCCCGAGCTACTAGAGAAGGGTGTAAAATCAATTGCAGAAATAAAAGCCAAACAGGAAGAAGTATTCCGCGCTCATATAAAACTAGCTAGAGAAAATAATTTGGCTTTGGTGGTGCATGGTCGAAATGGCAAGGACGACAACACGGCTTATCAGGATATCTACCGGGTTTTAAAAGATGAAAATTTTCAAAAAGGAGTTATCCATTGTTACGGTGGAAATTTGGAGGAAGCCAAAGCTTTTGTGGAGCTGGGATTTTATATTGGTTTTACCGGTATAATTACCTTTGATAAAACCGGAGCATTGGCCGAGATTGCCCAGTGGATACCGGAAGACAAAATGCTCATTGAAACAGACGCGCCTTATCTTACTCCCGAGCCCAATCGCGGTAAGCGCAACGAACCAATCTATGTCCAGCATGTGGCTGCCAAGCTATCTCAAATCAGAAATAAAAATATTGATGAGATTGTCGAAATTACTGGGAATAATGCCAACAAGTTATTTGATTTAAAATAATATTATATTGTTCGGGTTATAAATATAAAAAAATGCTAGACGAAGATAAAGATTCTCAATTTTCAAAACTAACTCCAGAAAGTATCGTCATTAATTATATCTTTGATATGGAAAACGGCGATTTCGGAATATTGGATGAAGTAAAAAGTGCCATTCATCAACAAATAGCTTTGGAGCTAGTCAGAGTCGGGCAAGGAAAATTATTGGCGGGTAATTTGGATAAATTTAAAGATTTGGATAAAAGACAAATTGTAGAGACTATCCTTGAATCAGGTGATGATTTCTTGGCCAAACAAATAGCCGGTCAAACCAGTGATGTAGAATTTGAAGATTTAGGAAAAATAATCGATAAAATTTAAATAAAATTATATGGAAAATCCCATTTTTTTAAGTGAACAGTCAGGAAAGTCCTTTGTGTATTATCATACCCATAGAGTTTATAAAGAAAACCTAGAGGAGGCTATCAAAAGTAAAAAATCTATTGAGTTAGATATTTCTTTTGATGAAAAAGGAGTCTTTTATGAAAAGGGAGCATACTATATTGGTCACCCAGTTACTTTTTATACAGAATTTGGGAAAGAGTTTCATAATAATATGTTGCTAGAAGAGGCTATTAAAATATTGGAAGCCAATTCAGATATTTTTGTGGTATTAGACTGTAAAGATATCAGAGCTTTTATAAAGATAGAAGAAATTATAAAAAGATTAGGCGCTCACAGGTGTTTATTTCATGCTTTTATAAAAGAGTGGTCATTTAGACCATTTGAGAGTGATATTGAAGTAGAGCCACATTGGAAGGAAGAAGAAATTCCTCTAGAGGAAGTTTTACGATTTAAAGAAAGGAACAAAATTCCTATCATTGGAGCTTGCAAGGGTTTTAGCGAAAAGAGGTTAAGAGATAGAAATGTGGTCAATCAAATAATAGATAGTGTTAAAGGTAGAGATATTGATAGTATTAGTTTATATATGCCAGGAACAATATTACCACCTTTAGATCTGGCTAGACAGCTTTCTCAGGCGGGCTTTCTTAATTGGATTAATATTGATAAAATAGAGGGGGTAGATCTAAGCGGTATTACTTATATTGGTATGACCGATGTTTTAGAGAGGGCTTCAGATTTTAAAAGTTAGTATAATAATATAATTAATAAAATATTTTATGAGCGAAACTACAATCAATCAGCCAGCCAAGATGATTTCAATCAAAGAGCTGTTTAAGCTATCTTTGGCTGTTTATCCCACAGTTTTTTGGAAAACTATTAAAATGCTTTTATTGCCCTTAGTGGCTTTTATACCAGTAGGAATTCTGGCTATTTTGATAGTCTTGGTTGAGGATGCTTCTCCAGCTGCCGGTATGTCCAATTTTTTATATGTAATTTTGGGTTTATTGGGCACGGTGGCGACAATATTTTTTCTCATAGTGATGTATATAGCTCAGATTGGAGCAATGATTATAGTCCAAAAAAATGATCCGCAGATACTGATCAAAGATACTTTCCTGTTGGCCAAAAGTAAGGCCTGGAAATTTCTGACCACATCTCTTTGGGCCGGCTTATTTGTATTTTTATGGATGCTTTTACTGATTATTCCCGGTTTGGTGATGATGGTTTATTATACTTTTATTGCTTGGATGGTTTTGGAGGAAGGATTGTCTGGAAAAGCAGCCTTAAAGCGCAGTAAAGGTTTGGTCAAAGATTATTGGTGGGCTGTTTTTTGGCGAATTGTGTTGCCGGCTATAGTTATTGGTATAGTTTTTGGAACACTGGGGGCTAAGTTGCTACCACCTACTACTCCTGGAGTACCCACACCGTACACCCCTGGTCGGGCTGCTTATGATTTTTTAACTCAAATCATTTCTTGGGTGATTACTCCATTTTTTGTGGCTTATTCCTATAATATGTATAAGAGTTTGAAAGCTATCAAAGATAAACAAATTTAAAATTCATGGAAACATTTTCATTATTTATTTCAATACTAGTCTTACTTCTTCTAGCGGTGATAATTTTTGTGTTGTTTAAAAAAAATCAGCCCATAGAAAAAGATGATAAAGCTATGTTGATGCTCCAACAGCAGATAAATGATTTGACCAGACAACTGGGAGATAAAATTGATCAGACCACCCAGCATTCTTCCAAGATGCTTCAAGATCAATTTATGGAGACCTCCCGTATTTCCAAAGAGGTTACGGAAAAACTTTTGAAACTAGAAGAAACCAATAAGCAAGTAGTCAGCTTTACTGATCAATTGCAAAATTTGGAAAAAGTTTTGACCAACGCCAAAACCAGAGGTAATCTTGGCGAAGCCAGTTTGGAAATGATTTTATCAAATATATTGCCACCCCAATCTTATGAAATGCAGTATCATTTTGAAAATGGTGAAGCAGTCGATGCGGTAGTTAAAATCAAAGATAGGATCTTACCGGTGGATGCTAAATTTTCTTTGGAAAATTATCGTCGAATTATTGATGAAAAAGATAAAGATAAAAAATTGGTTTTGGAAAAAGAATTTAAAAGTGATTTGAAAAAAAGGATTGATGAAACTAGTAAATATATTCGTCCCAATGAGTCAACTTTGGATTTTGCTTTTATGTTTATTCCAGCCGAAGGCATTTATTATGATCTGCTGATCAATGAAGTAGGGACAGTCAAAGTAAATACCAGAAGTCTGATTGATTATGCTTTTAATGAAAAAAAAGTAATCATTGTTTCACCGACTACTTTTGCGGCTTATTTACAGACAGTCCTACAAGGATTAAAAGCTCTACAAATTGAAGAATCAGCCAAAGAAATACGCAAAAACGTAGAGAAATTACAAAAGCATATGCAAGCTTATGCTGAATATCATAAAAAACTGGGTAGCCAGCTATCGACAGTGGCCAATACCTATAATTTTTCTAATAAAGAATTTCAAAAAATAGATAAGGACATCCTTAAAATCAGCGGAAAAGGTGGTAGTTTGGAGCTCGAAGATGTGGAAAAACCCCGCCTAGAGTAGGCCATTAGCAATTTTGAAATGTATTGACTTTTTGCGGTTATAGATATATAATGTAGCCGCTTTTTGTTTCCGCCAACTGGCGGATAAAATTATGTCAGCAGTCATAAACGACAATAAAAATCAGGATAAGAACGAATGGCTCAGACGGGGGATGATGATGTTTGCCGAGTCTACCGGTTGGATCGCCTTTCCTGTTGTTGGTGCTTTATTTTTGGGTAGATGGCTGGATGAAAAGCAAGGGACTGAACCATTGTATTTTCTTAGTATCACAATTTTGGCTTTTATTATTTCTTCCATTGGCATTGGTATGACGGGAGTAAAGTATATGAAACGAATTGAAAAAGAAGATAGTCTTCGGCCAAAACCAGTGAAAAATTTAAAGGGAAAAGACGAAAATGAGTCTGGAAATAAATAACAATCAAGATATATTGGGTAATATAAGCAACTCTTTACAAGAAGAAGTTGAAGTTACTGGCGAGCATCAAATTGATGCCAGTCAATTGGAATACGGAGAAACGGCTTATGAAGAAGAGGGAGAACACGAGCATACTCTTTTTGCTGAAACTTTATTTAATATTGGTGGCTTTCCTGTCACCAATTCACTGCTGACATCTTGGGTAGCAGTTTTTTTAATTATTATCCTATCTTTGGTGATACGGGTTAAGACCAGCCGGGTGCCGTCAAGATTTCAAAGTTTTATCGAAACTATTATTGCTGGTGCCTACACCATGATGGATATGGTGACAAATGACAGAAAAAAGAGTGAGAAAATATTTCCGATTATTTTTTCTATTTTTATTTTTATTCTAATAAATAATTGGCTAGGGCTTTTTCCGGGAATTGGTTCCATTACCTATAATCATACAGTTTTGTTTAGAGGAGGCACCGCTGATTTAAATACTACTTTAGCTTTGGGACTATTTGGAGTAATTGCCGCTAATATTTTTGGTATTGTTATGGTGGGTGGTTGGCAGTGGTTTAATAAGTTTGTAAATTTAAAAACCATCTTAGAAATTCCCAGAAAAATTGGAAAGGAACCAACAGTGGTTTTGATTAATCCGATAAACTTTTTTGTCGGCTTAGTTGAGATCATTAGCGAAGTAGCTAAGGTGGCTTCATTATCATTTAGGTTGTTTGGTAATGTCTTTGCGGGAGAAGTGCTTTTGGCTTCTATTTCGGCCATGCTGGCCTATGGAGTGCCACTGCCATTTATGTTTTTGGAAATCATAGTTGGTATTATTCAAGCACTTATTTTTGCTATTTTGACCTTAGTTTATTTCACCATTGCCTCAACCGAACACGAACATTAATTAATTAATCAAGATAAAAGTAGGAGACTTTAAAAATAATAAAAATAGTCGACCAAAATTATCTTAAGAGGAGATCCATATGGATTTAACATTATTAGCCAAAGCCGTTGCCATTTCCATCGGTGGTTTGGGGCCCGCTCTAGCCATTGGTAAAATTGGCGCCAAAGCTATGGAATCAATTGGCAGAAATCCCGAATCAACTAGTAAAATTTTGGTTCCAATGCTTTTGGTCTCAGCCTTTGCTGAAGCCATTGCTATTTACTCATTGATTATTGCTTTTTCAATCAAATAAAATTGATTGTTTTCCTTGTCCTTGTCCGCCAGTCGGTGGATCAGGCCAGGAATAAGCAATTAATTTAGGTAATCAATATGGAAATTTTAGAATTATTTGGAGTCGATTGGAAATTGTTGATAGCCCAGCTAGTCAATTTTATTGTGGTTGTTTTAGTTTTGTGGTTTTTTGCTTTAAAACCATTGACCAAAACTATGCAGAAGAGAAATGATGAGATTTCCAAAGGGTTAGCTGATGCCAAATCTGCTCAAGAAAGATTGAATCAAGTTGAGCGTGATGCCAAAGACAAGCTAAATAAAACCAAAAACGAAGCCATGGTTATTTTGGAAGAAGCCAAAAAACAAGCTGAGAAAAGTAAACAAGAAAACGTTGTTAAAACCAAAGAAGAAGTAGCCAAGCTGATTACCAAAGCCAAAGAGCAGATTAATAGTGAAAAAGATGCTATGATTTCACAGGCCAAAACAGAGTTAGCTGGTACAATCTCTTTAGCTTTGGAAAAGATTTTATCTTCTCAATTATCTAAAGAGCTAGATAAAAAATATATTGATAAAGTATTAAAAGATCTGAAATAATGAAAAAATATACCGCCAAAATTTTAGCCACCGCTTTATACCGAGCTAGTTTGGGTAAAGAAGGCAAAGAGTTGGAAAAAATTATGAACAATTTTTCCTCTTATTTAATGGATCACCGTTTAGTAGCCATGATTCCGGGCATTTTAAAGGAATTAGAAAATCTGCATTTTAATACGGAAGGAATAGTAGTGGCCAATATAACCAGTCGGGAAGAGTTATCACCGGCAGAAATTAAAACGATAGAAGATTTGGTCAGTAAAAAAACCAAAAAGAAAGTAGTGGTTCGTCAGGAGGAGGATAAAAATATTTTAGGCGGAACCATCATCAAATATGAAGACAAGATTATCGATTTGTCTATCAAAAATCAATTAAAAAATTTAGCAAAACAATTAAGCAATTAATAATATGTCTTACGAGCATTTAGTGAAAAGTTTACAAAAGCAACTGGCCGGTTGGCAAGCAGACGTCAAGGAAGAAACTGTCGGTACGGTGATTGAAGTGGGTGATGGTATTGCCAAAGCTTCCGGATTATCTGATGTGATGGCTTCTGAGATGCTTGAATTTGAAACCAAAAGCGGAGAAAAAATCGACGGTGTAGTTTTAAATTTAGAAGAGCATGCTATTGGTGCCATTATTTTGGGTGAATACACCGGCTTAAAAGAGGGTGATAAAGTAAAAAGAACCAGACGTATTTTAGAAGTACCAGTTGGTGAAGCAGTAGTCGGCCGAGTGGTCAATCCATTGGGAGAAGCCATTGATGGCAAAGGGGCAATAAAAGCTCAGCAATATTATCCAGTAGAAAAGATTGCCCCAGGTGTTATTACTCGTCAGTCAGTAGTTCAACCGCTCGAAACGGGTATTAAAGTTATTGATGCTATTATCCCAATTGGTAAAGGACAGCGCGAGTTAATCATTGGCGATCGTCAGATTGGTAAGACAGCCTTGGCCATTGATACTATTATTAATCAAAAAGGTAAAGATGTTATCTGTATTTATGTAGCTATTGGTCAGAAAGAATCCAAAGTCGCTCGTATTGTGGCTAAATTGGAAGAAACTGGAGCGATGGATTATACCACTGTAGTATCAGCTGGAGCATCAGAGTCAGCCGCTTTGTCATATATTGCTCCGTATGCCGGTTGTGCTATGGGCGAATATTTTATGGATAAAGGCAAAGATGTTTTAGTTATTTATGATGATTTATCCAAGCATGCGGTAGCTTATCGTCAGATTTCTCTACTTTTGAAGAGACCACCGGGACGCGAGGCTTATCCAGGCGATGTTTTTTATCTACATTCTAGACTCTTAGAAAGAGCCGCTAAAATGAGTGATAAGCTGGGCGGTGGATCACTAACAGCTCTACCGATTATCGAAACTCAAGCCGGTGATATCTCGGCTTATATTCCCACCAATGTTATTTCTATTACGGATGGACAGATTTTTTTGGAAACAGATTTGTTTTATAAAGGCATTAGACCAGCCCTATCAACCGGTTTGTCAGTTTCTCGTGTTGGATCAGCCGCTCAGAAAAAGGCCATGAAAAAAGTAGCCGGCAAACTTAAAATTGATTTAGCGCAGTATCGAGAGCTCGAAGCCTTTGCTCAATTTGGTTCGGATTTGGATGAGGCTACTAGACAACAGTTGGACAGGGGAGCTAGAGTAACAGAAATTTTAAAACAGGGACAATATAACCCTTTGCCACAGTCAAAACAGATTTCTATCATTTATGCTGCTGCCAATGGTTATTTGGATAAGTTGCCTTTAAAAAATTTAGCTGCTTTTGAAGAGAAGTTGTTTACTAAAATGGATAGTGAAGGCAAAAATGTTTTGGAAAATATTGAAAAAACTAGTCAATTATCCGAAGCTGATGAACAAAAGTTAAAAAATATTATTAGTGATTTGGTCGAGACAGAAGTAAAAGTAGATGAGGATAATAAGTAAAGTTATAAGTTTGTTTTTATAAGTATATGCCTCAAGCCAGTCGGGACATACAAAGAAGAATAAAATCGGTCAAGAGCACCAAGAAAATTACCAAAGCTATGGAGTTGGTCTCAGCCGCTAAAATGCGTAAAGCAGTATCTAAGGTATTAGCTTCACGGGCTTATTCTGATTTGGTTTGGGACACGGTGTTACATTTGGTCAAAAAAGTAGAAGCCAATAAACATCCGTTTTTCATGTCTCCGAAGAAAGTATCTAAAGTAGTCGTAGTTTTAATTAGTACCAATCGTGGTCTTTGCGGCAGCTTTAATACGCAACTAGTCAATAAGGTTTTGGAGTCTATTCGTATTCATCATCCTGAGACAACTAGCACCGATATCATTACTTGCGGAACCAAGGGTCGCGATGAGATTCGTCGCTATAAAGTAAATTTGATTGCTGATTTTCGCAAAGAGGATATTACTAACGACTCAGAAGATATCAGGCCAATTGCCCATATGATTACCAAAGATTTTTTGGCCAAAAGATATGATAAAGTTTTCCTTGCCTATACCGATTTTATGTCGTCTTTAAAGCAGGCTCCGCATGTTAAACAGCTTTTGCCGATAGTGCCGGAAATAGATGCTCGTTTGGGGCATATCACTCATGAGAAGGGTCAGGGGGAAAAAATAAATGTCGAAAGTTTTTCAGAATTTATTTTTGAACCAGGTCGCCATGATGTTTTGGATGCGTTTTTGCCCAGATTGTTGGAAGTCCAGATTTATCAGTCAGTTTTAGAATCAGAAGCTTCAGAACATTCGGCTCGTATGTTTGCTATGAGAAACGCCACCGACGCCGCCAGTGATATGATTGATGAACTAACTTTGGCCTATAACCAGGCTCGTCAAGCTGGTATCACCGGTGAGATTGCCGAAATTGCTGCTGGCAGTGCTGCCTTAGAATAAATTACTGGTTATTCCGGACCTGCTCCGGAATCTGAAGATAATTAATATTAAATAATTTATAGATCCTGAAACAAGTTCAGGATGACAACAATAATAATATGGAAAATAAAGGAATCATAAAACAAATTATCGGAGCGGTCGTCGATGTTTATTTTGTCAAAAATTTACCAGAAATTAATTATGCCTTAGAGGTTAAACTCGGCAAAGATATTTTGGTTTTGGAAGTACAAAAACATCTAGGAGATAGCATGGTACGAACTGTAGCTATGGGTTCGACGGATGGTTTGGCTAGAGGAGTGGAAGTAGTCGATACTGGTGCTTCAATTTCTGTACCAGTTGGTAAAGAAACCCTGGGTCGTATGTTTGGTGTTTTAGGCCAAGCTATAGATGGTAAAGAAGAAGTAAAGACCAAGACTAGATTTCCCATTCATCGATCGGCCCCTGATTTTACCGAACAGTCTAATCAGACCGAAATATTTGAAACTGGCGTTAAAGTGATTGATTTGATTTGCCCTTTTACCAAGGGAGGTAAGGTTGGACTTTTTGGTGGAGCTGGTGTCGGTAAGACCGTGGTTATCCAAGAGCTGATTAGAAATATTGCCGCTGAACATGGTGGTTTTTCTGTTTTTGCTGGTGTAGGAGAAAGAACTCGTGAAGGTAATGACTTATATCATGAAATGGAAGAGTCTGGCGTGCTTAAAAATACCACATTGGTGTTTGGTCAGATGAATGAACCACCAGGAGCACGTCAAAGAGTGGCTTTGACAGCACTTACTATGGCTGAGTATTTTCGTGATCAGGAAGGCAAAGATGTACTCTTATTTATAGATAATATTTTTCGTTTTACTCAAGCTGGTTCAGAGGTGTCGGCTCTCTTGGGTCGTATGCCGTCAGCCGTTGGTTATCAACCAACTTTGGCTACCGAAATGGGTGAACTACAAGAAAGAATAACTTCTACCAAAAAAGGCTCTATTACTTCGGTCCAAGCTGTTTATGTGCCGGCTGATGACTTGACCGATCCGGCTCCGGCTACAACTTTTGGTCATTTGGACGCTACAGTGGTTTTATCTCGGGCTTTGTCAGAACTCGCTATTTATCCAGCTGTTGATCCACTAGATTCCAACTCTTTAATTTTGGATCCGGAAGTAGTCGGTCAAGAGCACTATGATGTAGCTCGTGATGTGCAAAAAGTATTGCAACGTTATAAAGATTTGCAAGATATTATTGCTATTTTGGGTATGGATGAATTATCTGAGGAAGATAAATTGACTGTCCAGCGTGCTCGTAAGATTCAGAGATTTTTATCACAACCCTTCTTCGTAGCCGAAACATTTACTGGTACGCCAGGAAAATATGTACCACTTAAAGAAACAGTTCGCGGTTTTAAGGAAATACTAGAAGGTCAGCATGATAATAAGCCAGAGCAAGCTTTCTATATGAAAGGCACTATTGATGAAGTTAAATAATTTTGGTCAAAGCACTTGGTAATAATTTTATGAAAGATTTGAAATTAAAAATAGTTACTCCCGAGAAGATACTCTTTGAAAGGCGCATCTTGCAGGTTTCTGTTTCTACCGTTTTAGGGGAGATTACTATTTTGCCAAATCATATACCTTTGGTTTCTCAACTTATTCCCGGAGAGATAGTAGTCAAAACTGATCAGGGCGAAGAGGATCTGATGGCTGTCTCGGGGGGTTTTGTGGAGATTTTGCCTGATCAAGTAGTGATTTTAGCTGATACAGCCGAAAGAGCTGAGGAGATTGATGAAGAGCGCGCTGAAGCAGCCCGTCTCAGAGCCGAAGAGGTGCTCAAAACTAAAGTGGCCGACGCTGAAGGATTTGCTATGTTTACGGCTAAGATTGAAAAGGAATTGGCCAGACTGAAAGTGGCTAGAAAATATAAGAAAAAAGGTTTAAGAACAGGACAAAACAATTAAGGAGGATAAGTAATACTATTATGAACAACATCTTCACTATTCCTAATGACAAGTTGGATATGCACGAATGCCCATTGGTGGTCATCAAATGTATTGATTTTCGGTTTCGTCAAACTGATCAAGAATTCGTGGAACGCTGTCTGGGTTTTGATAACTTCGACTTGTTTGCTTGGCCTGGAGCAGCTAAGGACGTGCTCAAAAACAATGGATTTAAAACATCCTTTATTGAGTATGTTGTAGCTGTTTCTAGGGGTTTGCACAAGGTCAAAAAACTACTCTTACTTTGGCACTGGGATTGCGGAGCCTATGGAGGTTCCAAAGCTTTCTCTTCGGCTGAAGAAGAAAAGGCCGCCTATCTCAAGGACATCAGTATCGTCAAGGACATGTTGTCCAAGGAGCTACCAGGTGATCTGGAAATTATTATGGCCTACAGTAAGATTGGTCCACAGGGATTAGAGTATTGCGTCGTTGAGTAATTGTATATGTTTTGTTCTCCCTTTCCAGGTAACCTGGAGGGGAGTTTTTTATTACCAAAATTTTTGATTTTTCTGTGGTTATGGGTTAATATTAAACTTATGGAAATTGATTTAACCAAGCTTAATCAGAGTCAAAAACAGGCAGTTCTCCATGATCAGGGACCGACTATTTTAATAGCGGGAGCTGGTACTGGTAAAACCACGGTGATTACTCAACGGATTGCTTATTTGATTGCCCAAAAAAAGGCCAAGCCGGAAGAAATTTTAGCCGTTACTTTTACTGAAAAAGCAGCCAATGAAATGGCTGAAAGAGTCGACAAGCTATTGCCCTTGGGTTACAGCGATTTGTGGATTCATACCTTTCATGGTTTTTGTGAAAAAATCTTAAAAGATTATGCTTTGGAAATTGGTTTATCCAACGATTTCAAGTTATTGGATCCGACAGCGGCCTGGATGTTAGTCAGAGAAAATTTAGAAAAATTTGCTTTGGATTATTATGCCCCCTTGGGTAACCCCACCAGATTTATTCATGCTTTACTGAGCCATTTTTCTCGTCTCAAGGACGAAGTTGTTTATCCAGCCGAATATCTTAAATATGCCGAAGATTTTCATCTGGATAGCGATCAGGCCGGCGACAGAGAAGAAGTGGAGATGGAGATTTCTCGGGTGCGGGAAGTAGCCAATGCTTATCATATTTATCAACAGTTACTTTTGGAAAGTAATGCTTTGGATTTTGGTGATTTGATCAATTATACTTTAGAGCTTTTCAAAAAACGCCCCAAAGTAATTAATAAATTTAGAGCGCAGTTTAAGTATATTTTAGTTGATGAATTTCAAGATACCAATTGGGCTCAGTATGAGCTAATAAAAGTATTAGCCTCGCCAAAAAATAATTTGATGGTCGTCGGTGATGATGATCAGGCGATTTATAAATTTCGTGGGGCAGCTGTTTCCAATATTTTAAATTTCAAAAAAGATTATAAAAATCCGACGGAAATATTTTTGAATGACAATTACCGCAGTGGTCAAAAAATATTGGATGTGGCCTACAATTTTATTCAGCAAAATGATCCCGATCGTTTGGAATATCAATACAAAAAAAAGAAAACGCCATTAAATAAAAAACTTGAAAGTCATATTCAAGACCCAGGGTCACTTGACGTCTTATCTTTTATTGATAAAAATTCCGAAATAGATGGTGTTTTGTCAAAAATAGTAGAATTAAAGAAAAAAAATAAAGAAACCCAGTGGTCTGATTTTGCTATTTTAGTCAGAGCCAATGATCAGGCCCAGGGCTTTGTGTCGATGATGAGGAAAAAGGGCATTCCCCATCAATTTATGGCCTCCCGCGGCCTTTATGCTCAGGATATTGTCCAAGACATTATCGCTTATCTTAAACTATTGGATAATTATCATGAGTCAACGGCTTTTTTTAGGATATTGTCTTTGCCAATTAGCGGTTTAAATATTGAAACTATTATAAATTTAAATCATCTAGCTACCAAAAAATCTTGGAGTCTTTATTATACAGCCAAAAATTATCAAGCTCATATTAGTATATTGCCAGTTGATCAGAAGAAAATAGCTCGGCTAGTCAGTGATATTGATAAGCACACAGCGCTGTCCAAGGAGCAAGCAGTTTCCCAGGTGATTTATACTTGGTTAGAAGATAGCTCTTATCTTAATATGCTGACTATAGAGCAAAATCAATATAACAGCGATCAATTGCATTTTTTAAACCAATTTTTTAAAAAAATCAGAAATTGGGAAGAAGAGTCGATCGCCGATTCATCAGTCCATAAATTTTTGGAAAATTTGGAAATGGAAATTCAATCCGGAGAAATGGGGGCTCTGCAGTTTGATGCCGAGTCTGGCCCAGATGTAGTCAAAGTTATGACTGTACATGGTGCCAAAGGTTTGGAGTTTAAATATGTTTTTATTACCAATTTAGTACATCTTAGATTTCCTTCGGTCGAACGTCGTGATCCGATTGAAATCCCAGAAAAGCTTATCAAAGAGGAATTGCCCAAAGGAGATGCACATTTACAAGAAGAACGTCGGTTGTTTTATGTAGCCATGACGCGCGCTAAAGCCAAGGTTTATCTGACTTGGGCAAAAAATTATGGCGGCGCTAGCTCTAAGAAGCCCTCTCGGTTTATTGACGAGATAAAAATAGCTGGACAAGAAATCATGTCTTCAGTCAAAGAACCAGACAGAATTGATGCCAAAAAGGTAAAACCCAATTATCCGGTGCCAAAAGTATTTTCTTTTTCACAACTAAAAGCTTATCAGTCGTGTCCCTGGCAATATTTTTATACTTTCATAGCTAAGATTCCTACCAAAGGCAGTCCGCAGTTTAGTTTTGGTAAAACTATGCACTCTACTTTTCAGAAATTTTATCAGCAAATAATCCGTAATTCTGAAATGGGTCAGGGAGATTTATTTTCCAAAAATAAAAAGATTAAAACAGTTAGTGAAAAAGAATTATTAGAATTTTATGAGGCCTCTTGGATTGACGACTGGTATGAGAGTCAAGAACAAAAGAAAAAGTATCATCAGGATGGCTTGCGTATTTTAAAAGATTATTACAAGAAATACCTGCCTACCGGACAGGCAGGTCAAAATAATTTTCCAGTACCGTTATTTTTGGAAAAAGGTTTTACTATTAAGATAGGCAATTATAGTCTGCGGGGAGTTTTTGATCGGGTAGATGCTGATAGTAGTGGCTGGGAAATCATTGATTATAAAACCGGTCAAGTCAAAGATAAATTGACTTTTGAAGACAAAAAGCAACTTCTGATTTATCAAATTGCCGCTCAGGAGATATTTAAACAGTCAGTGAAAAATCTTACTTTTTTCTATTTGACCAATAACACGCCGGTGTCATTTGTTGGTAGTGAAAAAGAAATTGCAAAAACCAAAGAATGGATCAAAGAGACCATTGAAAATATTGTCAGCCATGATTTTACAGCCACTCCTGGCCATGTTTGTAACAATTGTGACTTTCACTCTATTTGCCCTTATGCTAAATTAAGTAGTTAATTATGACTTGGAATAGTTTTAGGGATGTGGCTGGTAAGGTCGTCAAACAAAAGGGACTAAATAAACAAATTGAAGAATCTTTGGTTTTACAATCAGCCAATCAACTATTAGACAATTTTTTATCAGCCCAAGCTCAAGAAAAGGTGAGGGCGGTTTATTTTCGAGCCGGAGTTTTAAGTATGGCTGTTTTGGATGATAATTTGTTAAAAAAGTTGCTTAGTGATAAGGATTTGTTTATCGCCAGTTTAAATAGTAAATTAGGCAATTCCATTGTTGATAATTTAAATTTTTTAAGCTAAATTAAGATCAAAATTACTAAGTTCTAATTTAGAGGTTTATTCAGCCACATTTGACGCGGCTGGATTGATTTTTCAAGCTTTTTTTAGTATTATTTATACTGATGAGTATCAAAGCCTACAATTTGGTGATGCTACTAGCCACTTTATTAGCCTGGCTGGGGTTTTCTATAATTATTAGGAGTTTTGACCCCACTGATGGTTCTTGGTTGGTTTATGCTATGTTTTACAGTTTATTATTTTTGAGTATTTTAGGAACTCTATCTTTACTAGGTTTTTTGATCCGCAGTATATTAGCCAGGAAAAAAGTAAGGCCACGATTAATGGCGGCGGAATCTTTTCGTCAAGCTATTATTTTTTCCGCTGTTTTGATTGTAGCCTTGATGCTTCAGGCTGGCCGAGTACTTACTTGGTGGAATATGGCCTTATTAATTATTTTAGCGACAGTCATAGAGTTTGTTATATTAGTATTTCGTCAAAATGATGAGCAGATAAAAAACTAATTATATGGAAAAAAAATTACAGGAACTTAAAAAACGATTTTTACAGGAGTTAGACGGAGTAAAAGACAGTCGGTTGTTGTTTGATTTGAAAAATAGATATTTGGGTCGTCAAGGAGAATTGACTAAAGTCTTAAAAGAAGTAAAAAATTTGGCGGCTGAGGAAAAACCAAAGATCGGTAAATTGGCCAATGAAGTTAAAAATGAACTGACAGATGTTTTTTTAAAGACCGAAAGGATTATTAACAATAATCAGGGAACGACTTTAGATTTTGATCCGTCTTTGCCTGGAATCAAGGAAACAATTGGCCATCTGCACCCTTCTTCTATTGTTCAGTATGAAATGGAGGATATTTTTGCTCAAATGGGTTTTGGGGTTTATGATGGTCCGCAAGTAGAATCAGAATATTATAATTTTACAGCTTTAAATACGCCCAATGATCATCCAGCTAGGGATAGTCAAGATACTTTTTGGTTGGAGCAGGGGCTTTTACTTAGATCACAAACTTCAAATTTACAGGTTCGTATGTTGGAAAAATACGGTGCGCCTTTTCGCGGAGTCTTTCCCGGACGGGTCTTTAGAAATGAAGCAACCGACGCTAGCCATGATCACACTTTTTATCAGTTGGAAGGATTGATGGTAGATAAAAATATCAACATTGGAAATTTGATTGCAGTCATGAAGTCATTTTTATCAGAATTTTTTAACACCGAAGTTGATGTCAGATTGCGTCCGGGGTTTTTTCCTTTTGTGGAGCCAGGCTTTGAGCTGGATATAAAATGTCTTATTTGTGATGGCCAGGGCTGTAGTGTTTGTAAACAATCTGGCTGGGTGGAATTGATGCCCTGCGGTTTGGTTCATCCAGAAGTAATTAAAGCGGGCGGTCTAGACCCCCAAGAGTATTCGGGTTTTGCCTTTGGTTTGGGATTTACTAGGTTAGTTATGATGCGTTATAAGATTGATGATATTAGACTGCTCCAGTCTGGAGATTTAAGATTTTTAAAGCAATTTTAATTTATGGCTAGTAATTATAAGGGCGTAATAATTGAAGAAAGTTTAGAAGATACTGGTGTTATAAAAACTATTAAAGTTGTTAGTACTAAGATAGAAAATGTTACAGAAAAACACAGAACACCCTGGGTAAAAACATGGACAAAATATAATGTGGAGATTTCGGAAGAGCAAGCCGATGATGTTGCGACTATATTGAGTCAATCGCTAGATTCTAAACATGATTGGTATGCTGATTTTAAAAATGATACTTTTCATTATATTATATTTAAAAATAGAATATTTAAGATTAATAGATCAAAAAAAGAAGAATACGATGAAGCTACTAAGTATGGTATTTTCTTGGGAATACCAGATTATCAAGTAAACTTTTCATCATTTATTAAGTTATAACTGGAATTAAATCTATGTATTTATCACTTGATTGGGTAAAAGATTGGATAAAGCTACCGAAAGATTTATCGGCCAAACAATTGGCTTTGGATTTTACTATGGCCATAGTAGAGGTAGAAGAGGTTGTTGATCGGGCGGCCAATCTACAAGATATAGTAGTCGGCAGAATTAATGAAATAGCCAAACATCCTGATGCGGATAGATTGCAGGTCTGCCAAGTGGATATTGGAGAAAAAATAGAGCAAATTGTTTGTGGTGGTATCAATCTTAGTAAGGGGATGCTCGTGGCTGTGGCCAAGCCTGGATCTCGTGTCAAATGGCACGGTGAAGGAGAGCTGATTACCTTGGCCAAAACCAAAATTCGCGGGGTAGAGTCTAGCGGTATGATTTCTGCTTCTGAAGAAATTGGTTTGGGTTCACTTTTCCCTCAAAAATCTGATAAAGAAATTTTGGATTTATCAGGCTTTAAAGTAAAAGTTGGCCAGAATTTAGCCGAGGCGCTAGGTTTAAATGATATTATTATTGATATTGATAATAAATCTATTAATCATCGTCCAGATTTGTGGGGTCAATATGGCTTAGCTAGAGAATTGGCTGCTATTTATAAATTGAAATTAAAAGAGTATGGCACTTTTGATCTCAAGGGGCAAAGTGAAGTCAAACTAAAAGTAACAGTTGAAGATAAAGATAATTGTTTTCGTTATCTTGGTTTGGCTATAAAAAATGTTAAAGTAGAGGATTCTCCTTGGTGGTTGAAAAAGAGATTGGAAGCGGTGGGCATTAGACCAATCAACAATCTGGTGGATGTGACCAATTATGTGATGTATGAGCTGGGTCAGCCAATGCATGTTTTTGACGCAAAGCAGATTGAAGATTCGCATATTATAGTAAAGCAAGCTAATAAAGGTGATAAATTTGTTACTTTAGACGGTGAAAATAGAAAATTACCAGACGGGTCGCTGATGATCTGTGACAGTAAAAAATACGTAGCTTTAGCCGGTATCATGGGTGGCCAGAATAGTGAAATTGGCACTGATACTACAGAAATTATTTTGGAATCAGCCAATTTTAAGGCTACCAACATTAGACGGACAGCTATTGGCGTAGGTTTGCGCAGTGAAAGCTCGGCTCGTTTTGAAAAATCTTTGGATCCAGTTTTAGCGGAAACAGCTATCAGACGAGCCACACAGCTAGTACTGGAGCTGTGTCCAGAAGCTTATGTCGCTAGTAATTTGGTGGATGTAGACAACAATCCTTTCAAACCTATTACTTTGGAAGTACCAGAACAATTGATAAATAATCGTTTTGGAGTAACTATACCAACAGCGGAGATAAAAGATATTCTCCAGCGATTGAAGTTTGATTTAAAATATAAAGCTAAAATTTTTACTATTGGTGTTCCGAGCTTTAGGGCCACTAAAGACATTTCTATTCCCGAAGATATTGTGGAAGAAGTAGCTAGAATTTATGGTTATGATAATATCAATTTTCAATTGCCCAAAGTAACTATTAGTAGTTTACAGGCCAGCGAAGAACATGCGGCGGCTCGTGATATAAAAACTTGGCTTAGCTTGTCACAAGAGTATTGTGAGGTCTATAATTATCCTTTTACTAATCAATCTTGGGCCAAGAAAATAGGTTTGGATTTAAACAATCATTTGAAAGTAAAAAATGCTCTCAGTCCAGAACAAGCTTATCTTAATATTTCTCTTTTGCCCAACCTATTGGCTAGAGCTGAAGAAAACATCCGTTGGTTTGGTGAATTTAGAATTTATGAGCTAGAAAGAGTTTTTGAAAAAACTAACAAAAGTATTTATCATACCGACAATACCCGCAAGAAATTTTTACCCAAGCAAGATAAATATTTGGCCGGAGTAGAAGTCAGCAAAAAAAATCCACCAGAATTATTTTTAGCCACCAAGGGTTTGTTGGAAGCTTTAATGGAACATTTAAACATCGAGGTATCCTTTGAGCCAATCAGGCTGGAATATGGTACAGTAGTTTACAATATTCGGTATCATGATACTGATCTGGGATATTTTGGTTTATTAGATAAAAGTTTATTTGATAGTGGAGATGTTAAGGTCAATGTTGCTTTTTGGCAAATAAATTTTACTTTACTGCTCAAGTATATCAATAAAGCCAAGAGGTATATTCCCTTGGCCAAATTTCCGGCCGTCTATAGAGATATGGCAGTAGTAGTGGATGCGAATTTGCTTTGGGCTGATTTACAGGCCGAAGTAACCAAGGTCTCCACACTGATTCGTCATTTGGAACCATTTGATATTTTTTCTGGCACTGGCATTAAAGACGGCAAAAAGTCAGTAGCTTTTCATTTGGAGTTTCGCAGCCATGACCGTACTTTACTTACTGAAGACGTCGATAAGCTAATGGAGCAAATTTTAGAGGTTTTGAAGAAAAAATTTAAGGCGATTTTGCGCTAATATTAGATAATTTATAGTTTCAAAAACAAGCTGTATTTTGGCTTGTTTTTTAGTCTGTTTTGTGATAAAATAAGGACATAAATTTGTATTAAAAAAGTTTTAGATATGGTAAAAAAATCAGCTAGCAAGCTAACTTCAGCACTTAAAGATAATAAAAAAACTGGTGAATACGGCGCCGCCCAAATAACAGTTTTGGAAGGTTTAGCACCAGTTCGAAAAAGACCAGGTATGTATATTGGTAATACTGCCTCAACCGGTCTTCATCATTTGATTTGGGAAGCAGTGGACAATGGAATTGACGAAGCTATGGCCGGCTATGCTGATACTGTTACTATTACTTTACTACCAGAAGGCAAAGTCTCAGTTTCAGACAATGGTCGCGGTATTCCAGTGGAGCGTCATAAGGTTTCCAAAAAATCTGCCTTAGAGACCGTCATGACCACTCTTCATGCTGGTGGTAAATTTGGCGATGGTGGTTATAAAGTATCTGGTGGTTTGCATGGTGTTGGTATATCAGTGGTCAATGCTTTGTCAGTTTGGATGCGGACAGAAGTGAAGCGTGAAGGCAAACTTTGGGCTCAAGAATATAAAATTGGTAAGCCCACCAGCAAAGTCAAACCAATTGGTAAAGCCGATGGTACTGGCACTACTCAAATTTGGCAGCCCGATCCGTCTATTTTTACCGTCACAGAATTTGATTGGCAGACTATTATTGATCATACTCGTCAGCAAGCTTATTTGACCAAGGGGTTAAGACTCAATTGTTATGACGAGCGTGATCCCAAAAATAAAAAATCTTACAAATTTTATTTTGAAGGGGGTATTGCTTCTTATGTTCGTCATCTCAATAACGGCCACGAAGTAAAACAGGAAAAAGTTTTTTATGTCAATAAAAGTAAAGATGATATATCGGTCGAAGTAGCTTTCCAGTATATGACTGATTTTCGGGAAAATGTTTATGCTTTTGCCAACAACATTTCCAATCCAGAAGGTGGTAGTCATTTGATTGGCTTTCGTACAGCTTTGACTCGGGTCTTAAATAAATATGCCCGCAAGAATAATTTTTTGAAAGAAAAGGATCAAAATTTGACAGCAGAAGATGTCCGAGAAGGTTTGACGGCTATAGTCAGTGTCAAATTACCTGATCCGCAATTTGAAGGACAAACTAAAGCCAAATTAGGTAACGCTGAAGTCCGGCCTATTGTAGAATCTATCTTTGCTGAAGCCTTGGAAATATTTTTGGAAGAAAATCCGCGTGACGCCAAGGAAATGCTCGGTAAATGTTTACTGGCCGCTCAAGCTCGGATGGCCGCTAGAAATGCCAGAGAAACAGTCCTGCGTAAAGGAGCCCTAGAGGGCTTGACCTTACCAGGTAAATTGGCCGATTGTTCCAGTCGCAATCCCAAAGAATGTGAGCTTTACATTGTGGAGGGAGATTCAGCCGGTGGTAGCGCCAAACAGGGCCGAGATCGAAGGTTTCAGGCTATTTTGCCACTGCGCGGTAAAATTTTAAATGTCGAAAGAACTCGTTTAGATAAGATGTTGGCCAACAACGAAATAAAATCTTTGATTATTGCTTTGGGTACAAATATCGGCGAACAATTTGATTTGGAAGATCTTCGTTATGACCGTATAGTGATTATGACCGATGCTGACGTTGACGGAGCACATATCAGGACACTGCTTTTGACTTTGTTTTATCGTCACTTTTTGGAATTAATTAGAGAGGGGCATATTTATATTGCTCAACCGCCACTTTATCGTGTGCAAAAAGGCAAGGAAGTGGATTATGTTTACAATGAAGAGGCATTGGATAAACTCAAGAAAAAATATGGAATTGTGGATGCTGATTTAGTAGTGGAAGAAACAGATGAAACCGTTGAAACAGACGAAGAGGAGACAGTGGTCGATAAAAAAGTCAGTGCCAAAGTAAATATGCAAAGATACAAAGGTTTAGGAGAAATGAATCCTAGTCAGCTTTGGGAAACCACTATGAATCCCGCTACTCGTTTGATGAAACAAGTGACCATTGAAGAAGCGGCTCAGGCTGATCAGACTTTTGAGATACTGATGGGTTCAGAAGTTGGTCCTCGTAAAAAGTTTATCCAGACTCACGCCAAGTCAGTAAAAAATTTGGATATTTAGATATTTTTTTATATCTTTTAAAAAGCCCTAAATTTAGGGCTTTTTGTTGTACCCTTGCCAAAATATTTTTTTTATGCTATAGTAATGGCGTAATAAACAGCTTTGGAGCTGTTTTAAAAAACTTTATATTTTGAGCATATGAATACAATCTTAAACTATTTTAAAGGCGTTAGAGAAGAATTATCAAAAATAGTCTGGCCGTCTAAACAAGTAACCATCAATCATACCTTAGTAGTGATTGGTGTTTCTTTAGCGGTCGCAGTTTTTTTGGGAGTAATTGATTTGGGTCTTAGTAAAGTAGTAGAACAAGTCGTTAAATAATTTAATTATATAAAGCTATGCCAAAGCAAACCGCACAACAGGGTCGAAGGTGGTATGTATTACATACTTACTCTGGCTATGAAGAAAATGTTTCTCGTAATTTAAAGCAACGTATTGAATCCATGGATATGGAGGATAAAATTTTTGATGTTTTGATTCCTACCGAGACCAAGATCAAAATAAAAAATGGCAAAAGAAAAACCGTTAAAGAGAAAATTTTTCCTGGTTACGTTTTGGTATCAATGATTGTTACTGATGCTTCCTGGTATGTAGTTAGAAATACCCCCAATGTCACTGGTTTTGTGGGCTCTGGCACTACACCAACGCCGGTTTCTGAGTCAGAAATCAAAGCTTTGATGCAACGCATGGGCACGGAAGAGCCAGAATTTAAAGTAGATATCGAAGTCGGTGAAATGGTTAAAATTGTTGACGGACCATTTAAGGATCATGAAGGAAAAATTTCCGAAGTTGATGAAGCCCGTGGTAAAGCTAAAGTCTTAGTGTCTATGTTTGGTCGCGAGACACCGATTGAGTTGGATTTTTTACAGATTAAAAAAGTATAAATAATTTAGAAAAGAGGGAGCTTGGCAAGTCGGTCAAGCGTTTGTACCTCATAAATAATAAATAATATGGCCAAAGAAATAAAACAGATTGTGAAGCTACAACTTCAGGCAGCTAAAGCTACTCCAGCCCCTCCGGTTGGTACAGCTTTAGGACCACATGGTGTAGATATTCAGTCATTTTGTGTGCAGTTTAATGAAGCTACTAAAGACAGAATGGGTGAAGTAGTGCCCATAGAGTTGACTATCTATGTTGATAGAACTTTTACTTTTGTGCTCAAGACTGCTCCAGCTTCTGACATGATCAAGAAAAAATTAAATTTACAGAAAGGTTCTAGCAATCCTTTGCAACAAAAAATTGCTACTTTAACTGATGCTCAGCTGACAGAAATTGCTCAAGCAAAAATGCCCGATTTAAATACCAAAGATATTAATCAGGCCAAAAAAATCATTGCTGGTTCAGCTCGTCAGATGGGAGTAAGAACAGAAGAATAAATATTTTATTCCTCCAACGCTTTTGCTTTGGAGGACAAAGAGGGAGCTTGGCAAGTCGGTCAAGCGTTTGTACCTCGCAATGCAATAATAAATAATATGGCAAAAATAAGTAAAAGATTAAAAGAAGCTAGATCTAAAATTGAAAGTGATAAAAAGTATCCTATTAAGGAAGCGATAAAACTAGTCAAAGAAACTAGCGCTGTGAAATTTGACGCTTCAGTAGAAGTCCATGCCAATTTGGGTATTGATCCTAAAAAAGGTGACCAAATAGTCAGGGCCTCTGTAGTATTACCGCATGGTACTGGTAAGACAGTTAAATTGGTTGCTTTTGTACCAGAAGCAAGAGTAAAAGAAGCCAAAAGTGCTGGCGCTGATATGGCTGGTGGAGAAGAATTGATTGCGGAGATTAAAAAGACCTTAAAAACAGATTTTGATATTGCTGTGACTGTACCGGAAATGATGCCAAAATTGGCGGTCATTGCTAAAATCCTTGGTCAAAAAGGTTTAATGCCCAATCCCAAGACTGATACTATTGGTACAGATTTAACCAAGATGATCGGTGAGCTTAAGAAAGGTAGGGTGTCTTATAAAAACGATATTAGCTCCAATATTCATTTGACTATTGGTAAAGTATCATTTGATGAGGCCAAGTTACTAGAAAATTTTGAAATTTTCTTGGACTCTTTAAAGAAAGTAAAGCCACAGAGTATTAAAGGAACTTTTATTCAGTCATTGTTTCTATCATCTTCGATGGGTCCCAGTATTAAAATTTTGATAAAATAATTATTACTAAACCCGCCGCGTTTTGACGCGGCGGGTTTTTGTTTACCAGTCTTGCCAGAGCTAAGATATTGTGTTAAATTGGCATAATAATAAGCTATAAATATATGGAATTAATATTTAAAACTGAAGAAAAACAAGAAGCTGAAGTGCTTTTTTTGCCCGTCTTAAAGGACAATTTGGCTATCATTAAATTGATCAGCTCTTTTGATTTTAGAGACGAGCAGAATATTTTACTTCGTCTTAAAAAGGAAAATTTTCAAGGAAATAAAGGAGATTGGTTTGTAGTCCACAATGATAAACAAACTATAGTTTTTATTGGTACTGGACAAGCTAAAAAATTGTCAGCGGAGGATTTTAGAACAACGGCTGGCTATATGGTGGCTTATTTAAGAAAACATCATACTAAGAAAATTGGTTTATTAATAAAATATTGGTTGAAGGGGACAAATGATTTGGATGTTTTAGCCCAGGCCTTAGCCGAGGGGCTTTATTTAGCTGCTTATAGTTTTGATCGTTACAAAAAAATTGATAAAGAAGCTATCAAGTTCGATGTTAAAGAAATTTTTGTTTATTTAGATTCTTTATTATCTGGTCAAAAAGCCAAATTTATTAAAGGGTGGGATCTTGGTCGGTCTTTGGCCCAGGGTACTATCTTGGCTCGTGATTTGGTCAATGAACCAGCCGGAGTAATGACACCCAAATTTTTGGCTGAAATCGCTAAAAATATTGCCAAGAAAAGCAAAAATATTTCTGTGAAGATTTTTGATAAAGAAAAAATCGCCCAGTTGAAAATGAATGCCTATTTGTCTATTGCCCAAGGCTCACCGGAAGAACCAAAATTTATTCATTTGATTTATAAACCAGCTGGTAAAATCAGAGATAGGGTGGCGCTAGTTGGCAAAGGAGTGACCTTTGATAGTGGCGGGTTGAATATCAAACCATGGGAAGGTATGGTTGATATGAAAATTGATATGGCGGGAGCCGCCACTGTATTAGGGGTTTTTGATATTTTGGCCCAGAGTGATGTGAAGGTGGAAGTACACGGTATTATTGCGGCTTGTGAAAATATGCCCTCTGGTACAGCCGTCAAACCTGGCGATGTGGTCAAAAATATGCAGGGTAAAAGCATCGAGGTGGCTCATACTGATGCGGAAGGCCGAGTGACTTTGGCTGATTCATTGGCCTATGCGCAGAAGCAGGGGATTAAAAAGATCGTTGATATTGCTACCTTAACCGGAGCAGCTATAGTGGCTTTGGGCAGCCAATATGCTGGTTTTTTTTCCAATAGTGACAAATTAGCTGAGCGTATTTTGAAAGAGTCTAAAAATGTTGGCGAAAATATGTGGCTTTTGCCCTTGGCTTTAGAATATAAAAATATGAATAAAAGCAAAGTAGCTGATATTAGAAATGTTTCGGAGATCAAGGGCGGTGGGGCTATTATGGCGGCTTGGTTTTTAAATTATTTTATAAGTGAAGGTACCGATTGGGCTCATATTGATATCGCTGGGCCAGCTTATGCTGAGAAAGAAATGAATTCTTACACTCCGGTCGGTGGAGTAGGCTTTGGAGTGCGGACTTTGTTTAACTGGCTAAAGAATATTTAAAAAATATCATTTAAATAAAAACCCCTTTTTAAGACGGGGTTTTTTGATTGTATTTATTAGCTGCTTCGTCAAAACTTTTATCTAAAACATCTTCTAGTATTAGGTGGGTAGTATCCAATATTTCATTGAGCTGTTTTTTGTCTTCGCTAGAGAATTTTTTTAGGACAAAATCTTCGGCCTTACCTTCTTGTGGTCCGATACCCAGCCGAATTCTTTTGAAGTCTTTTGATTTCAAGTGATTGATGATGGAGTCAACTCCTTTGTGCCCACCGGCGCTGCGATTTTTTGATATTCTTATTTTGCCGTATGGCAAATCTATATCATCGTAGATAACAATAATATTGTGGGTCGGTATTTTATAAAATTGCTTTAAGGCCTGGACCGCTTGTCCGGAATTGTTCATATAAGTGAGTGGCTTGGCTAAAATTATTTTTTCTTTTTCGCCCTGGAAATCAGTCAGTTGACTGTTACTGACTTTGTGGTTAGACCAAGTCAGCATTTTTTTACTAGCCAAAGAGTCCAAGACCAGCCAACCAAAATTGTGACGGGTCAACTCGTATTCTTTATCGGGATTGCCTAATCCGATGATAAGTTTCATATTTTTATTTTACATCTCGAGTATAGTCGAGAGATTATTTATCTTGAAGATTTTGGGTTTTGATTACACGAATGTGTATCGGTGTACCCTCAAAACCAAATTTATAACGCAAATTGTTTTCTATAAATCTTAGATAAGAGTCATGCAGATCAGCTTTAAAATCTATTTTGATAGCAAAGACTGGGGGGTTGGTATGCAGTTGTTTTAGGCTGTAAATATAGGGGTATTTAGTGCCTTTACCGCGAGAAGGTTTGTGTCTTTTGACCAGATTTTTAAGCAACTTGTCCAAAGCGTTTTCGGTGATTGTTTTATTTTTCTCTTGGTAAATGGATAAAACGCTATCTAATATTTTTTTAATGCGCATTTTTCTGGTAGCTGAGGAAAAGATTATTGGCGCCCATCTAAGAAATGGGAAAAAACTTTTATAATAATTTTCAAATTCTTTGACCGTGTCGGTGGTTTTATCCGGTATGAGGTCCCACTTGTTGGCCAAGATAATCAGTCCGACACCGGCATTTTCAGCATGCTCGATCAGGTGTTTGTCTTGCCAGGTCAGTTTACTAAAGACATCGGTCACTAATATAGCAATGTCAGCTTTTTTGATAGTATCAATACTTTGATCGATGGATTGTTTCTCAAAGGGGTCGGCTGTTTTTTTGGATTGACGCCTTATACCAGCAGTGTCCACAAAAATAATTTTCTGGCCTTCAAACATAAATTCTATATCCTGGGCGTCTCTAGTAGTATGAGCGATGGATGATACTATCACCCTTTGTTCTCCTAAGATGGCATTGATAATGGATGATTTACCAACATTGGGTTTACCTACTACGGCTACGCGGATGGCTTTTTCATTGGTAGTTGTTTCTTTGAGTCTTTTTTTATTTTTTATTTTTTTAAGTTGTACGACTACTTCATCTAATAAATCGCCAGTACCAACACCATTGATAGCTGAGACTGGCCAAGGGTGGCCGAGATTTAATTTATAAAATTCAGCTAAATATTGGCGAGTTTTATTATTGTCGGTTTTGTTAACTACCAAAAGGACTGGCTGTTTGTTTCTTTTAAAATTTTTGGCCAATTCCATATCAGTGGCCATGATACCATTTCGGACATCCACTACAAAAAGGAGTAGATCGGCCTCGCTGATAGCGGTTTGGGCTTGCTCGATAATTTGTCTGTCTATTTCGTCATCAGATTGTCTTTCTAAACCACCAGTGTCAATGAGGGAAAAATCCATATCTTTCCAGGAACAGGTAGCGTAGTTTCTGTCACGAGTAGTACCAGCCACATGGGAAGTAATGGCCTTGGGGTCCGATATAAGACGATTAAACAAGGTAGATTTTCCTACATTGACTCTTCCGACTATGGCTACTTTGTATAGACTGGGCATATTTATTCTGTTAATTGTTCGCTACTACTGGCGGTAGAAGTGGCTAATAAGCTAGGGTCGATAGTAGGGATTATTTCTATATTTTCATCAATTATTTGATCTTGTCCTAAGACAATCAGAAAGTCCAAGTTTTCCAACTCTCCATTGGCATCTTTGATGCCCCAATGGTTGGCTACCACTGATGCGATATAATCCAAAGGGATGTCTTTTTTGGTTTCGGTGTTGAAGATATTTTCTAATGATTCCTTAGTTTTGGGGTTCTGTTCGGTGTAATCATAGATAACCGTACTGATTTTATCTTGATTGGTGGCATTGCCGTATCTAAGTACATTATAACCTATTTGGCTTAGATAATTAACAGCGTTTAGAGCTAGACCAGGAACAGCTGTACCGTTTTGGATAATGATTTTAGCTTGTTCTTGACCAGCAGCCTGCAACTGAAAAACATTTTTGACTAGAGCGTTTATTGGATCGTAGCTTCCGCCGACTGGTTGAAGAATATAAGCGCCGTCTTGAGTGATACCAGATTTAAGATAGCCACCCGGCCTGTCATCAATAGATTGGGTAACTATAGCTTGGGTATTTAATTCTTTAGCCAAGTGTACTAGTTTGACTGCTTCCCAAGGTTCGACATCAGTTGAGGTGTATTTGGTAAACAATGAAAATAAGCTGGTAATTTTGGCGGGGTTAATCAAAGTATTAAAAGAGGTCAATTTTTCTTTAGCCGCCACCATAATTTTTTGTTGTCTTTTGATACGGGCAAAGTCTGATCCTTCACCATTGTTACCGTGACGGCTCCTGGCATAACGCAGAGCTGTTAAGCCGTCCATAGTTTGCTCGCCAGCTTCAAAAGAAACAACTTGCCATTTATCATCATAAGTGGGGAATTGATGGTCGGTAAATGATTTTTCTACATTTACTTTTACTCCATCGATGGCGTCAATCATTTCTATAAAGCCGTTAAAATCTACGGCTGCAAAATAGTGTATTGGTATATCAAAGGTATCGCTGATGACTTTTTTCATTAAATTTCCTCCACCGACACCATTTTGTTCGCCGATAGTATAGACAGCGTTTATTTTGCGGTAATTATAGCCATCAATTGGCACTATCATATCGCGCGGTAGAGAAAAAATAGCCGCTTCTTTAGTCGATGGTCTAAAACTGGCTATCATAATGGTGTCAGTCAGGTATGGTCCGTCATGTCCAGCTCCACCCATGCCCAAGAGTACAAAATTTATTCTATCTTCTTTTTCTCCATCTAAATATTTTTCTTTGCTGGATAAAATGTGAGTAATTTGTCTAACTAAATAAGAATTTTTTACGCCTGATAGAAATCCATTGTTGTCGGCTGATAAAGAATTGGCTACCAGAAAAGATATTATTATAAGTATTATAAAAAATAAGGGGAGTTTTTTCTTTCCCCGTCTTGGACTGGTATAATCTTTATTTCCATCTTCCGGATGTTTTTCATAATTGTTGTCAGCACCGTTGTTTTCATTTTTTACGGTCGGCTGTTTATAAACATCATTACGCAAATTTTCATCCAGAAGGTTTATTTTTCTTTTTTTAAAATCCATTGGTTAAAACAATCAAATCTATATCAATTATACTAATAAAATAGAGATTAGTCAATCTCATAAAAGCTATTTTAGGCCGTAATTTATGGGATTTTATGTGGTTGATTTTAATTTTGGCATTGTGTATAATGATCGTATCAATTTATAATTTTTATATTTATGGAAGAGAATAAAAATGCCAATCAGGAAAAATTGTCTCCGGAAAATACGGATATGGATATGAGTAATTTTTCGGAAGATGATGAAGACGGATTAGTTTTTTCTTGGTTTAAAAAATTAGCTATATTGTTTTTTGAAATAGTCAAGGTGGTTGTAATTTCTTTGGCTATTATTTTGCCAATCAGATTATTTTTGGTTCAGCCTTTTTATGTTGAAGGGGCTTCGATGGAACCAAATTTTTATCAGAATGAATATTTAATTATTGATGAGATATCTTATCGTTTCAATGAAAAACAAAGAGGTGAGGTAATTATTTTTAAAAATCCTCAAAATACTAAAGCTTATTTTATAAAAAGAATCATTGGTTTGCCAGGAGAGACAGTGTCAGTGGAGAATGGTAAAGTTTTTATAAATGGCGAAGTATTAGATGAGCCTTACATCAGTCATTTGTCATCTGATAATCATGCTTCAGTTATTTTGGCCGACGAAGAGTATTTTGTAATGGGGGACAATCGTACCAATAGTTTAGATTCCAGACAACTTGGACCAATAAATAAAAGCTATATTATCGGTCGGGTTTGGTTTAGGGGTTGGCCAGTAAACAGAATCAATACTTTCAATTTACCAAGCTATGAGAATATCGGCAATAAGTAATACAAACTATGTCTAAAAAGAAAAAGAATCGAATACAATTGGTTAAAGGAATGAAGGATATTCTGCCAGATGAGCAGCTTTATTGGAATATTATTAGAAAAAAAATAGACAATTTTGCTAGAAATTACGGATTTTTTCGCATTGATACACCCATAGTGGAATTTACAAATTTATTCAAACGAACAGTTGGTGAAGATACCGATGTGGTAAGCAAAGAAATGTATTCATTTGTCAGCCAGGGTGGTGATAAATTGTCTTTACGCCCAGAAAACACTGCTTCTATTGTTAGATCTTATATTGAACACGGCATGTTGAATTTGCCACAACCAGTCAAGCTTTTTTATGTTGGTCCTCAATTTCGCCACGATAATCCACAAGCTGGTCGCTACCGGCAGTTTTGGCAATTTGGTTTCGAGGCTATTGGCGACAACGATCCGATAATTGATGCCCAATTGATTGCTATTTCCTATTATCTTTTAAAAGAATTGGGTTTGGATATTGAAGTGCAGGTCAATAGTGTCGGTGATGTAAATTCACGAAATGAATATATCAAGGTTTTGAAAAAGTATTATCAGGATAATAAAAAATTTCTTTGTAAAGATTGTAATTTGAGATTTAACAAAAATACTTTAAGACTTTTGGATTGTAAAAATAAAAAATGTCAGGAGTTGGGCAATGATGCTCCGCAGATGGTTGATTATTTGTCAGAAGAGGGCAAAGAGCACTTTATGTCGGTTTTAGAATATTTGGATGAGTTGGATATTAAATATACTCTTAATCCCAAAATAGTTCGCGGTTTGGATTATTATACACGAACAGCTTGGGAAATATTTGATTGTTCTTCCAAAGATGGAAAATTGAATGCTTTAGGTGGTGGTGGACGTTATGATGATTTGGTAGAGTCTTTGGGTGGCCGCCCCACACCGGCAGTCGGCTTTGCCGTTGGCATAGAAAGAGTGGTCATGAAAATGCAGGAGGCCAAGGTGCCAGTCAGTAAAGGGAGGGGTTGTGATATCTATGTGGCTCAACTAGGTGTGGAAGCTCGTAAAAAATCTATCCGGCTTTTTGAAGAATTGCGGGCCAATGGTTTTTCTGTCAGTGAGAATATGTCCAAAAAAGGCTTGAAAGATCAATTGGAATCAGCCGATAAAAAACGAGCCAAATATACTTTGATTATGGGGCAAAAAGAGATCTCTGATGATACGATTTTAATTAGAGATATGGAGAGTGGTGTTCAGGAAATAGTCGATTACAAAAAGATAAAAATGGAGATAAAAAAGCGCCTGGACAAGCATTTAGCTAAAAATTTAAAGCTTAAAAAATAATCCTCAGCTCGGGGGTTATTTTTTTATTGACTTTTGGTCTTAAATCTGTCATTATAATAGTGAGAATAATTGCTTTTGCTGTTATTCTTTTGGAACTTATTCTATCAAGATTAATAATAAGAAACGGAGGTGATGACCGTGCTAGAAGTTAAGCGTAAAGATGGAGAATCATTCGAAAGCTTAATTCGCAGGTTTACCAGAAAAACAATACAAAGCGGCAAAATTTTACAGGCTAAAAAGGTCAGATTTTTTACAAAACCAAAAAGTAAAAAAGAGGCTAAAGAAACAGCTCTACGTAGAAAAAATATTACTGCTCGCTTTGAGTATTTGAAAAAAATTGGTAAATTGGATGATTTTGAATCCAAAAGAGGAAAGGGGCGATAAAATAATTTATTCCTTTGAGATATTTATTAAATGTCTTTAGAAAAAAATTTAGAGCAAGATTACAAAGAAGCTTTTAAGGGTAGAAAAGAAATTGAAGTATCTACCCTCAGAATGCTTCGTAGTGCTTTGAAGAATTTGGCGATCGATAAAAGAGTGCCTTCTTTGGAAGACGATGATGTTTTATCTGTCATAAAAAAGGAACTAAAAAAAAGACAGGACTCCTTGCAGTCTTTTCGGTCAGCTGGCCGAGAAGATTTGGCGGCTAGAGAAGAAGCCGAAATTTTGGTATTGCAAAAATATATGCCGGCCATGATCAGCGAGGAGGAATTGGACAAAATTATAGATAGTGTCATATCTCAAGGTCAGAATAATTTTGGTTTAGTAATGAAAGAAGTTGTGACTCAGACCAAGGGTCGAGCCGACGGTAAGATAATTCAGGAAAAAGTAAAACAAAAACTCAACATATAATTATTAATAAAATACCCCATGCTAATTAATAAAAAAATAACTGTTTTGTTTATTATATTTTTGACAGTTATTTTTTTGTTGCCGGAAGCAACCTTTGCTCAGGCAACAGATGTTTTTGGTGTCAACGATTTAGCTGAGTCGGGAGTTAATCTTGGTACCAGAGATCTTAAGGAAATAATTGCTGGTATTGTTAATATATTTTTAGGATTTTTAGGGATACTGGCTACCCTCACTGTACTTTACGGTGGTTTTATTTGGATGACCTCCAATGGTAATTCTGAAAAAATAGATAAAGCCAAACGTCTTTTGATCAATGGAGCAATTGGACTGATAATTATTTTATCTTCCTACGCCATTGCTAGATTTATTTTACGAGCAGGCTATGATGGAGTCTTTGGCACTGGTTCAGATGATAGTGGTGGAGGGTACTTTGGTGGAGCAGGACTCGGAGCGGGAGCTTTAGAGAATCATTATCCAGCTAGAAATGCTAAAAATGTGCCCAGAAATACCAATATTTATTTGACTTTTAAAGAGCCAATGGATGTATCACAAATAGTGGCCGATGAAGCTTGTGGAGGAGTAAATTGTGAGGCTAATCCAGGGTTTATTAATTTATGGGAGCAGGGCAATCCGACACCAATTACCGAAAATGATTTAATAATCAATTATATTCCAGAGTCGGGTACTGGCTATGTCACTACTTTTCAGCTTAATCCTTATGGCACTACCAATAATAATTTAGGTAGCAATACTTCCGATGTTAATTACCGTATGGAGCTGGGTGATTTGACCACTTTAAATAATTCTCCAGCTTTTCCTTATTCCAATGCTTATAATTGGATTTTTACTACTGGTACGGAATTTGATTTTACACCACCACGGATAACTTCAGTGGTGCCAGTCGGAGACGGACATCCTAGAAATAGCGCTGTCCAAATAAATTTTTCCGAAGCGGTTAATCCCATCTTATCTACCGGTAATACAGCCACTGGTTTTGTAAATATTAGAGTTTTAAACAACGATGCTGCCGGTGGACCGGCGTTGGTAGTGGGAGAATATAGGATATCCAATCAGTATCGTACAGTGGAATTAATTACTGATAATTTGTGTGGACTAAATTCTTGTGGCGGAGAAGTATTTTGTTTGCCAGCTAGTGACAATACCAGTCCAGAAAATTTTGCCGCTACGGTTGATGGTACCGGTACTATTTTGGCTGCCAATGCCGTAGCTGATATGGCCGATAATATTTTGGATGGAGATAATGACAATACAGCGGGTGGAGATTATAATTGGGCTTTTGGCACTACCAATGAAATTGACTTGGTGCCGCCGACAGTTTCTCAAATGCAAGATGCTAGCGATATTTCTTTGATTAATTCGATTGAGGTGCAATTTGATAAACCACTCTTATCCAGTTCTATCAATTCTACCAATATAGATATCGTTGGAGCAGCGGGAGCAATAAATTATTGGCTCAGTCTAAACGCTGATGATGGCTCTAATCAAGATTTGAATAGTCGAACAGTTAGTATCAATCATGAAAAATTTGATCCATCTAGTATTTATACACCGCGACTGACTTCTGGCATTAAGGATTTGCGTCAGAACTGTTGGTATCCTTGTGATTGTAATGCCGCGGATAATTCTTGTGTTTGTAATAATCCACCTTGTGCCGGTCCAAATTGTTCCGGAACCGATCTATAAAATTATTTTCATTACGTAAAATATAAAAATGAAAAAAGTATTTTCTGTACTAATAAGCAACTTTATCTTAGCAACTATCTTTGCTGATAAAGTTTTTGCTCAAGAAGAATTTGGCATCAATGATTTAGCTGATGCTGGGATAGCCTTGGGCACCAGGTCGATTCAAGAGACCATTGCCGGAATTGTCAATGTATTTTTGGGATTTTTGGGGATACTGGCCACCTTGCTTATTTTGTACGCGGGCTATCTTTGGATGACATCTGCCGGTAATGCTGAAAAAGTAGCCAAAGCCAAATTATTAATAGCCAGTGCTGTTATTGGCTTGGTGATTATATTGTCGGCTTATGCTATTTCTAGATTTATATTGAGTAGATTATATGAAGAGGCTGGACCAACTGGTCCGGGTGGTGATCCAGGACCTGGTCCGGGTGGATTACCCACTTGTGATGAGCCATTCAATTTAGAAGATCCTTTGGTCTGCTCTTTAAGTAGAGGTAGTGGACCAGTCGGCAGTGGTTTGACTATCCGCGGTTGGCATTTTGATACTGATAGTGATGGTAATCCTGGCGTTGGTCGAGTAGAAATTGGTGGCGTGGTGGCTGAAGTAGTGGAGTGCGCCGGTTCAGCTATGTGGGATGATAGGCGAGTCAAGGTAAAAATTCCCGATGTTTTAGATCCAGGAAATTATGAAGTTATTTTATATAATGATTTTGTACCAGGTTTAGCCAGTGTAGAAAATCCACATTTTGATTTTACGGTTCTGCCTGGAGTAGCCTCTGTCAATATAGATTGTCTGGTGCCAGATGAAGAAGCTGTTTCAAACCTACCAATTAATGTTCAGATTTTAGGTAATGGTTTTACCGATACTCAAGATAATGTATCTATGACCGCTTGGGTAGCGGGAGCAGAAACGCCAATTGATTTAGCTATTAATTCTTGGTCAGATTTGGAAATCAATGTGGCTGTGCCAGTTGATGCTTTATCTAGTGATATAGTGGTTAGTGTGGGAGCTAGCTTTGACCAAGAATTTTTTAATGTTACTTGCGCTAATGATCCGGAGTGTTCTTCTGGCTGTTGTAGTGATAATTCTTGCGTTGATTTAGCGATTTGCCAAGGAGCTGATATCCCTGGAGCCAATGCCCCGGTCATACAATCCATATCTCCAGAAGATGGAGAAGAAGGAAGTCTCGTTACTATTTTTGGTTATAATTTTGGTAATGACCCGGGGGCAGTTACTTTTGAAGGAGCCCCAGGAGATTTGCCATCGGTTTTAAGTGGTGGCGTTTGTATTGATGTTTGGACCAATGAATATATTGTGATGGGAGTACCAGCCGGAGCCAACGGAGTTTTAAATGTCGTAATTACTCAAGCAGCCGGGGCCGGAGGAGAAAGTAGCGATCCTTATCCTGGTTTTGATCGAAATGATATTGTCCGACCAGGTCTTTGTAGTCTTAGCACCGACGAGGGACAATACGGCGATGTTTTAGCTATCAGTGGTATAAATTTTGCGGCGACTGACGAAGTTTATTTTGATACAGTCGTTAGTTATGATACCAATATAATTTCAGCCAACAATGCGACCGCTGAAGTGCCAAATGTAGTTGGTAATCTGGGTGTTAGTTTGCAAACAGTAGCTGATGTGGCTAGTAATTTTTTACCTTTTTCAGCCTTAGCGATTGGTGGGGGCGGACCAATTATTAGCGAGTTGTCTCCAGACAACGGACCGGTAGATTCTTATGTGACTATTATGGGTTCTAATTTTGGAGATAACGTAGGTTTAGTTTTATTTGATCTAGACAATGACCCAGGCAATGGTAATGAAGTACCGGGTAGTTTTGATTTTCCGGTAGTTTGTGGTGATTATTGGTTTGACAATTATATTATTGTCAAAGTGCCGGCTGGTCCTTGGGTAATTGGTAATGATTATCCAATCAGAGTGCAAAGAAATCCCGACGGTGCTTTGAGTAATGATTTTGATTTTACTATTACTGATGTTGAGCCGGGACCACAGATTTGTTCAGTCAGCCCAGACAATGGTCCAATAGGAAATTTGGTAACTATTTCGGGAGAAAATTTTGGACCAAATTTAGGTAACGTTTTATTTTATAATTCCGTACCAGCCGGAGCTATTGCTAATTGGAGCTCTAATCAGGTTTTTGGAGTAGAGATTCCAGTCGGAGCAGTCACTGGCCCTTTGATAGTTAGAGATTCAGCCGGCAATGATAGCAACGGAGTAGCTTTTAGTGTTGGCGCTTGTAGCAATGACTTGCAATGCGGTGCGGATGTTTGTTGTCCTGGGGAAAATGGTAATTATTGTGCCGCATCCTGCGATATAGTTTTAAATGCTTGTGAATATACCTGGGAAGTTAGTACCCAAGCGGATCCTTTTGAACTTCATTATAACTATAGTTGTGTTAGTGGTCTTCAATCTCCAACTCCTTGGCCTGATGAGCATGAAGGCGTTGGTGCCGATGGATTTTTGGCTCCCCAATCATCTCTTGATGCTTTTATTGATACCAATATTTCCGCTTTATTTACTCGCAATGTGGAAGATGTAGATTTTAATACAAATAATGTAGAGGTGTGGGAGTGTGATGACGGCGCAGTATTTAATCCGGCTACTTGTACGGTTGAAATTTTTGACAATGATGGAATTTTGGAAATTATCAATCACAATAGTGACCGAGAAGGTTTTACTTTTAATCCAGCTAATAATTTATTAGCCAATCATTGGTATCAAGTTCGTTTGGGAACATTTAATGCCGAAGTGGGGGCTGATAGCTGGACACCTGATCCAGTAAATGATGCTTGGCATTTTAAAACTAGGGACAGTGATGTAATGTGCGAGGTTTCTACAGTGGCTGTTACCCCACAGAGCCCACAGGCCAACATGTATCCTAGTCGAGAAAAGACTTTTACTGCTTCGCCTTTGGCTGATAATTGTAATATCTGCGGTGGAGATTATGATTGGCAGTGGTCTTTGGGTCCTGACCCAGCGCCGATAGCAGATTATGCTACTATTGTTGGGCCATTTATTAACATGAGTGTTAATCAGGGTTACACTAGGATAGAAGGTGGTCCAATGTCCACACAGTTAGTCACTGATCCAAATCATATTACTTTAATAGCTGAGAATTCTAATTATGGAATATCCGGTGAGTCTTATCCAATTATCTTGGCGCCAATTTTAAGAGTAGAAGATAATGTGCCATCTTGTAGTGACTCTTGTACCAATGTAGCAGTCTGGGCAGATTTTAATACAGTGTTGAGTGGACCATTAAATATAAATGATTTTGCTATCTATCAATGTCTGGATGCTGATTGTAGTGGCTGGGACATTGGTACAAATTATACTAATAATTTAGACTCTTACGAAGTGCCGGGTGATGGAGTATATCGGGTGGATATTTTGCACGATCCTTTACCAGCCAATGAAAACTATATTGTTATTATTGATGAAACAGTCACCAATGTTCATGGTTATCCATTGGGATTGGATTATACTTGGGATTTTGGTGTTAGTGATACTAATTGTAGCATCACGGGCGCAGATATTTTGCCAGATAATTATACAGCCAACTCTTTAAGCAATATTAATTATCGGGGCTATGCTTTGGCCAATGCTGGCTCTTGCGGTACCCAAGCTATCCAATGTGAAAATTGTCTTTGGAATTGGAGCAGTAGTAATCCAGCTATCGCTACTATTTTACCAGGCGGAGCAGGAGAACGGACAGTGCCGGCTACGCCAATAGCCAATGGCAATACTAATATAAATTTGGAAATTGATGGTACTCTCTTGGGACTTGGCTCAGCCAACAACAGCACACCTTTGACAGTAGATGTAGCTGGAGCAGATGTAGATTTTACCGAATTATCCGTTGATAATTATTTCCCCAATTGTGGCGCTTGTACCAATTCTATTGCCGAAGTTTGGTTTAATTCCAATTTGCAATTAGCTACGGTTAATAATAATAGCGTCAGAATTTTTGATATTACCGACGGAGTTTATGATAATTCTGGTGTAACAGTTATTGCTAATAGGCATGTGATTTTAGATCATGGGCTATTTGATTTAGGACATGATTATCGAATTGAAGTAACCGACACAGTTTTAAATAGTAGTAACGATAATATTTTAGGCGGTTGGCAATCGCCAGTGATTACTATTGAAAATGATGGTTGTCTAGCTGATGCAGCCTGGGTTGATCCAGTGGTGGCTACCGCTGGCGCCAGTGATGCTATAGCTTATCGGGCTGTCACTACGTATGATTCTCCAACTTGCGGACCAGCGCCGGTTGATTGTGACAGCTGTACCTTTGATTGGTTAAACAACGCTTTGGGTAGTTTCAATCAAACTGATGTTCAGTATCCTATTTTTATGACCTTGGCTAATGTCAATGATGGTGATAGTGCTGTGATGACTTTAAATGTTTGGGAAGGCGCCAACGTTTTGCCAGTCACTGACGGAACATTAAATATAGATCTTAGTATTGATGGTGGTAATTCTTTAAATATTATAGATAGTTGGCCGGATTGTGACGGTGCTTGTGATAATTCTCAGGTGGGAGTCAGGTTTAATACAGCTATAGACGAAACTACTTTGGGCGGTCAATATTCTATCACCGATGTTACCATTGGGGCAGTAGTAACTAGTGGCTATACACTTACCGGAGGGGACAGAACTTTGATTATAGAACATTTACCTTTGGTTTTGGGTCATGATTATGCGGTGCTGGTTAGTCAGGGCATCGCCAATGTTGATGGTAATTCTTTGCCAGGGCCGTTTAGTTTTGATTTTACAGTTGGTGAGGCAGAATGTCAGATTACCTCAGTCAATGTTGAGCCGGCTAGTACTACAGCTGTAGCTAGCCAGGGCATTACTTATAATGTAGAAACTTTGGCCAATACTGTGGCTTGCGGTAATTTGCCAGTTTATTGTGATAGTTGTACTTACAGTTGGTCTGATTTACCTGACTTGGGAGCTTTTAATAATGCTACTTTACAAAATCCAATTTTTACCACGTCTCCAGCAGTGGTTAATGGTGATATCATCACTATTGAAGCTGATGTAGTAGACCAAGGAACTTTGTTTGAAGACAGTGGACAAATAAATATAGTGATTGGTCCAGCAATAAATCCAACGGTTAACTTAATAGGATTTTTCCCGCCAGATGAAATCTTAATGTGTATCAATGCCGTCCCATATTTCGAATTTGATATTAGTAATGGTGATTTGGATAGGCAGAGTTTGATAGACCAGGCGATTTTCTTAGAGATAGATGGCACACCAGTTAGTTTTTCAGTGAGATTTTTAGAGTTAAATCCAGGCATTTTATCAGCTATTTACGAGCCAGCTAATGTTTTGGATAGGGGTACCATTTATTTTTTCGGTTTTATTAACTTAGGACAAGTCAGAGCCGAAGGTGGTGGGCCAGTGGGTGTCAATTTACCAGAACCTTTAAATAATCATCTAGGTAATCTCGGCAGATTTTTAATGACCTTAGATGAGGAGTGTCCTATTCAGCATGTAGAAATTTATCCGGCAGCAGATTCTTTTACTTGTATAGATAACAATGGTTGTGATGATGATGAGGGGGCTATGATCGGTAACCAGCATTTATACCAGAGTGTAGTCTATGATATTCAAAATAATATACTAGGACAAGCTCTTTCTACTTATGCTTGGTCCTCTAGTGATAATAATATAGTTGACCCAGAAAGTTTGAATGATCCGGAAATTTTAGGCACAGCTGGGGAAAATGGTATTGCCCATTTGAATTTAGAAGTTTTCCTAAATACTGATCCAGCTGATGTTTTTAATACTAATAATACAGTGGAGGTAAATACCTGTCAGAATCCTTGGCCAAATTTGGCTACTTATCCCTGGAATGACAATACTTTGCCGGATATGAATTTCTCCACTTATTATTGTGAAGAATATGGAATACCAGGCGAAACGATTTTGCCACATATGGATATTCCAAATATTATAAATTCTCCAGATCCCAATGTCATTAGAGAATACATTACTACGATTGAATATCCAATGGCTTTAAATGGGGCTAGTTCTTATCTTGGTTCTTTGGCTTATAATGAAAAATCAAACGATGATTCTTGGGCCAAAAAGTTAGTAGCTTTATTTAAACCAGTCAGGGCTAACAGCCAAGGTAATCCGACAGTTGATATTATCGCTTTTAGAGTCATGAATAATTCAGAGCATCTTTCTATAATCGATTGGTATACCAAAAATGCTCCCAATCCAGAAGGTGGACAAACTATAACTATCAACGGTTACGAAGCCATGCAAGTCGGCGCTTCAATCTATATAGCGGCCACCAATATTGAAGGTGGAACAATTTATACCAATGTCTATATAATTGCTCATAATATTGGAGCCAATGCTACGACTTTAGAAATTTATAATCAGTTAGTTGAAAATTTCAAATTAAATGTTAATATTGGTACTACTTTGGCTGGTACCTGTAATGGTCAGACATCTTTATCGTGTTCTAGTGATTTTGACTGCCCAAATTATTGTGATAATTTTGCTGATAATAATCAGGCCGATTGTCTAGCCAGTGGCTCAAATTGGCTACCTGATAGTTGTGATGCCTCACTTCTAAAATTGCGTCGGGATACCAAGCGTCTCAGTGATTTGGTTAATATCAATGAAGCTGTTTTAGCTTACGGAGAAATGCATAAAGCTTGTGCTAACAACAGCTTGATTTCTTGTCAAAATTCTTCCAATTGTCCGAGCGGGGCAGCTTGTGTGCCATATTATCCACCTTTAAATTCTGGAACGTATCTAAATGGATCTTCCAATACTCGCTGGCCGTCCTGGCAAGAAACTTTGTCCGGCACTTTGGGCTATTCTTTGCCAGAAGATCCAATCAATTTATTTAATGGTTGTAATGATCCTTATAATCCTGAGACTTGTTGGGATGAACAGGCTTTGGAATTTATCTGTCCAGCCAATTCTTTGGTCTATATGTATAACATCGGGGGCATTGGACAGTCTTACTATTTGGGGGCAAAATTTGAATTTGATATGCAAAATCCTGCCCCGCCAGTTACTTTTGTTAATAATTTAAATAATCCAGTCACTATGGATTTGGATATCAATACTCCATATTGTGATGCTATTGTGTTAAATCCTCCGGGAGCTTCAGCTAGCCCCTATTGTGGTAACGGTGTGATTGATAATGATTACTGTACTGAGCCTGTTTATAATAATCAGGCCGCTTGTCTAGCCGCTGGTGCAGATTGGATTGTCAGTGAAGAGTGTGATAACGAATTTTGGAGATTTGCTTGTTCAGAGTCTCCGCCAACTGCTAATCCAGCTATACCAACAGTCGGCAACCATGAATGGTGGAGAGAGCAGACCATTGGTTGTAATCCTCCTGGAACTATCAATAGTACCGGAGAATTGATTGAATGTACTTGGTATAGACCAAGTCCGCCAATTATTGCCTCTCAATGTGGCGGTTATTGCGGTGATGGAACTCGCCAGCCTTATTATGAAAGATGTGATGGAGGCTTACCAGCTGAACCTTATCATTGTGCTGAGGCCGGAGTAAACCCATATTGTGCCGATTGTCAGGTGCTTTGTAACAATGGCACAAATATTTATCCAGCTGCTTTATGTGGTGATGGTATTTGGTCACAACCAACAGAACAATGTGATCCAACAGCCAACCCAAACGGTAATGCTGGTTGGGATTGTACGGATGGCGGTAACATTGGTTGTAGTAATAGTTGTCAAAGAACTTGTACAGTAGGTACTCCTTATCCAGGACTTTGTGGTGATGGTTCTTTTAATCCATTAAATGAAGAATGTGATTATTCTAACTACAGTGCACCACTACCAATAAATTCTAGCGCCATAGCTAGTTACAGCTGTACTTTATTTTGTGAGATGAATGGTGAATTTTGTGGTGATGGTGTAGCTCAGTATGAATATCAAGAACTATGTGATTGGAATGGAGGATCTTATACCAGTCCCACACCATTATTTTCTGATGAATTTCATCAATATGGTTGTCGGGAAAATGGTTTTTATACAGCTTTAAATGGAGCAGACTATGGTGCTTGTACAGCTACTTTGGACGGTTGGTGCGGTGACGGTAATATTCAGGACGGTGTAACATTCCCAGATTATGGAGAAGAGTGTGATCCGGGAGCACCTTGGGATGAAATAGATCAAAACCCTCCACCACCACTGCCGGAAAATAGTAGTATCAACAATCAGTATTCTTGTGATATTGATTGTGTGGGCAGAATCGGTGGCTATTGTGGCGATAATGCGGCCAATGAACCATTTGAAATTTGTGACGGCTCAGATTATCCAACCAGGCCAATACCATTTTTCTCTGGACCAAACAATACTTATGCCTGTGATGCTGATTGTAGTGGTGGGGCAGTAGGTGGTGGCTGGTGTGGCGATGGTACCAAAAATAGCAATTATTACGAAGCCTGTGATTGGGGTATTGAGGGTGCTCAAGATGCAGACAATTATCCATGGCCCCGGGGAGCTAGCTTGAGTAATTTCTCCAGTGAAATGAATCAGTATGTTTGTAGCTCCTGTGTAAATTTTGGTGGCTATTGCGGTAACGGTGTAGTGGATGGTGCTTGCACAGTCAATTGTACTGATTGCGATCAAAATAATAATAATTGTCAGAGCTCAGTTGGCTGCACTGCCTTTCAGTGTACCTCCAAGAGTGGCACTTTCTTCCCTTATGAGCAGTGCGATAGCGGTTATGACCCGGCCTATTTGGTCAATAAAAATGTCGATATTGTTTACATATTTGATACTTCTGGATCTATGAGTGGAGCGGCTGCCCAATTATGTCAATCTACTGCTACAGTAGTTAACACCTTAAATACTGAGCATCCAGATATAAATTATCGTATTACTATTTTCCCAATGGGCGATGGCGACGGTACAGATGGAGTGGGTTATGAACTGACAGCTACGGAAACTGATAATATTCAATATTTTTTTGAGTTAGAAAACGGAGAAGGTACTACAGAACCATGGTACGATGAAGTTTTCGATGCCTTGTATTCCAATTGTCCGCAACTGGTCAATCCGGTTACGGGAGCCACTGTTGATCCAAAAATTAGATATCGTAGCTTATACGATGACGCTACCAACGATATTGATGACCCAGTTGATATCTATGCCGGTGATACAGTTAATGAATTTTGTCCAGCATATGATGCTACAGAGAATTGGGGTTATGATGTCAAGAGAATAGCCGAGGATTATAATTGGCTAGAGGGTTATCATAGAATTATTGTACCGGTCAGCAATGAACACGCTGTTTGTGGAGGACAAGGGGGTGCCAGCGCCAACGAAAATTTTGTTGAGGTTGATGGAATTTATGATATTTTAGCTGAAGCAGTTAGAGCGGCTAAAATTGATCCATCTAATCCAGTCTTTATAAACCCAGTTTTATGGGGAGCTTCGGGTATTACGACCATTGGTAGCGCCATTGCTGATGCTACTGGTGGACAATTTACTAGCAATACAGCTGGCTGGGAAGTCCAAACCCTTCAAGTAATCAACTCTACTATTTGTGATGGCGTCGGCGGTGGTGCTGACGGCAATGATCCAGACGGTCATATGGATTGTGTTTTAGACGACACCTGGGTTCCAGCTGAACCGCCACCAGCTCCACCTTGTCGTGTCGAAGGACAATCTTGTAGTTTTATTCCTTGTTGTGCTGGACCGGGACTATTTTGTAATGCTTCTCAAGTTTGTGAAGCGCCAGCTATACCGCCACCAATGATTACTAGTCCACTGACTGCTAGTGGAGCACCTAGTCAGCCATTTACTTATACTATCACCGCCACCAACAATCCCACTTCATATGGCGCGGCCAATTTACCAGCTGGTTTATCAATCAATACCACTACTGGCGTGATATCGGGCAGTACGGCTGTTTTGGGAACACGCCTAGTCACTATCACGGCTACCAATGCTACTGCAACAGACAGCGAAACCCTCAATCTGACTATTGCCGCAGTCCCTGTTATTACTAGCCCCCTAGCTGCCACCGGAACAGCTAATCAGCCGTTTACTTATACTATTACCGCTACCAATAATCCTACTAGCTTTAACGCTGAGCCATTCTTACCTCAAGGATTATCTATAAATTTAGCCACCGGAGTAATTTCTGGTGCTACAGCGACTGTGGGGGTACACAATATTACTATTAGTGCCAGCAATAATATCGGTAGTGATTCAGAAACTTTGGTTATTACTATTTTGGCGCCTATACCAGTTATTACTTCTCCTTTGACGGCTACTGTGCCAGTTGGCCAGGCTTTTACCTATACTATTACCGCTAGTGGTAACCCTACCAGTTTTAATGCCGTTGGTTTACCAGCCGGGCTATCTGTAAATACTACTAGTGGTGTAATATCAGGTACGCCAACCATCGCCGGAACCTACAATGTTACTATTAGCGCTACCAACGGCAGTGGCACCGGTTCAGCTACTTTGGTTTTGACTGTGACGTTAAGCGCGCCAGTCATTACTAGCGCCAATACAGCCACAGCCACACTAACCAGGTTTTTCGGTTATTTGATTACTGCTACCAACAGTCCAAGCACCTTTAATGCCGTTGGTTTACCAGCCGGACTATCTATTGATACTAATACTGGTGTAATATCAGGTATTCCGACAGCTACTGGTGTTTACAGTGTCACTATTAGTGCCACTAATGCCGCTGGTACTGGTACTAGCGTATTAACTATTACGGTTAATAATTGTAGTGGTGCTAATCAAGCTTGTAGCGCTACTCAACTTTGTTGTTCAGGAACATCTTGTAGTGGTGGTACTTGTTCAATTGTTTCTGATCGAGAAAGCTCGTTCTAATATTAAGCTTTAATAATATTTATGTTTGATGACTTAAAACAAGACAGTCCAATAAAATCAACTGCTCCCAATGGAGCGTCCAATACGAACAACTCGACAGTTCGTCAACCCCAAAGAGCGACTGGTATTGATGATATGTTTGATGATGTGGATCCGGTAGCTAGTGCAAGTAGCGGTGGACCAGTTGATCCCAACAAACCTAGTGCTGTAAAGTCGGGTAAGATTAAGGTAGTTTCTCAAACCAACTTACCTACCAGCGCCCAGGCGGCTTCTCAGGTGGCTAGCTATCCAGTTATACCACAGCCAGTTCGACCATCTAGCATGCCCACTATGTCACTAGATGATTCTATGGTTGTGACCGACGGAAGATCCAATGGCGTTATGAGAAAAATAATTATTACTTTTTTAGTCATTGTTCTTTTGGCCTTGGTCGGCGGGGGAGTTTATTATTTCTTTTTAAGAACTAATGGTTTGGACAATAACGCTCAGCCAAACGATAATGCCAATAATAATGTGGCTAATGAAAATAATAATCAAGTGGATGTATTTAATGAATCCGACCAAGAGCCGACAATCAATGAAGATGAATTGGATGATGATTTTGATGGACTGAGCAATGGTTTAGAAAAGACCTATGGCACCAATCCTTTGGAAGTAGATAGTGATAATGACGGAGTTTTTGATCAAGATGAGGTCGAAACCCACAAGACTGATCCCTTAGCTGATGATAGTGATAGCGACGGACTTAGTGATTATCAGGAAATTATTATTTATAAGTCCGATCCCAATGATCCCGATACAGATGGAGACACATTTTTAGACGGTGTGGAGGTGCTAAATGGTTATAATCCACTAGGTGCTGGTAAATTGGAAGAGGCTACTTCTACTAGTAATTTAAATACTAACAATACTTTATAAAATTATGTTTAATGATCAGAATGTAAATAATCATTCGAGTGGCTTTGGTCGGGGCGATAATAACGGTTTTGGTAAAAAAAATAGCGCAGCTTTGGGCAATATTTTAGGTGTACAGAAAGAGGTGGTTAATGTCCATGCTATGCCATCCAAGTTTGTCACCACCACTCAGCGAACCGGCCATTTAACTACTGCTAGTGGAGCCAAAGGATCGGGGCGCAAATTATTATTAATTACTATTTCCTTGATTTTAGTAATCATTGTAGTAATTGGGGGAATTATGTATTTTGTTAATGGTGGAAAAGAAAAACTCAATTTTAGCCAACTATTTGGTCAAAATTTAGATTCTAATAATGTAGCCAATGAAAGTGTCAATCAGAATATAAATGACAACACAAACGACAACACCAATGAAGTAGTCAATGACAATACCAATCAGAATATAAACGACAACACCAACGACAACACCAATGAAGTAGTCAATGACAATACCAATCAGAATATAAATGACAACACAAACGACAACACCAACGAAACTCCAAATTATCAGCCCGCTGTTGATACAGATGGAGACGGTTTAACTACTGAAGAAGAATTGGTCTTTGGCACCAATCCGGATTTGGAGGACACCGATAAAGATGGTTATAAAGATGGACAAGAAATAACTAGTCTTTATAATCCTTTAGTACCAGCCCAAGATTTATTTTCTTCGGGCCTAGTTAAAAAATTTATTTCCTCCAATTATGGTTATACATTTTTTAGACCCAACACTTGGACAGCCAAGGTGGTCGGTACAGTTAGTAATATTATTATTTTGCCGGATTCTGAATCTGGTGAATCATTTAATATTGAAATAACGACTAATCCAGAAAATAAAACACTTAGCCAGTTATTAGATGAAACGGGTAGTGTTTTTGTTGACGCTGAAAATTATAGTCTAGCTGGAGCACCGGCCTATCGTTCATTAGATGGCCGTAAAGTATCGGCTATCAGTAACGGTTTTTTATTCGTTATTTCTCACAATGTTAGTGGTTTAGGTGAAGTTAGTTTTGATAATATTTTTGAGATGATGTTAAAAAGTTTTACCTGGACGGAAATAGAGAGCCCCGATGTCAATGAATTATAAGTTATTAAATTTGAATAAAGCCGGTCAGGTGGCTGATTTTTCTTGGTTGGGTAATCTGGAAAAGATAGTGAGAAATAAGTTTAAATTAAAAAAACAAATATCCATTGCTCTAATTGGAGAAAGGGAAATTAAAAATTTAAATCGTTTTTATCGGAAGAAAAATAAAATTACGGATGTCCTATCTTTTGGGGTAGCCAATGATTATATTTTAGGGGAAGTATTAATCTGTACCGATCAGGCGCGTCGGCAGGCTAAAACAAAAAAACAGACTTATCGAGCTGAATTACAGCTTCTGACAATTCATGGAATTTTACATCTTTTGGGTTATGATCATGAAAAGAGTATCAAAGAGCAAGTTCGTCAGGAGACCACGGAGAACAAAATATTAGTTGATTTAAATACATAATAATGAATTGGAATTTTTATAGAAATTTTAGATTTGCTTTTCGGGGCCTTAAAAATGTTTTTTATACAGAAAAAACTTTTCGTTTGCATACCTTGATTGCTCTTTTAGTCATTGCCTATTCTTGGTATCAGGGACTGGAAAAGATTTATTGGGTAGTAGTTTTGATGATTATTGCACTGGTTATGTCTTTGGAAATTTTTAATTCAGCCATTGAGAGACTAGTAGACATGTTGGCTCCGCGTACCCACAATTTTGCCAAAGAAATCAAAGATCTTTTGGCCGCTATGGTGCTTTTGGTCTCACTTTTTGCCGCGGCCATCGGTTTTATTGTATTTCTATGGTAGTTTATAAATAATTTGTATATTGAGAGTAAAAAAGGGTCTAATCAATTTGGCAAATATAGATAATTTAGTTATAATTAATAATCATAAGACATAAAATGGTCAGTAACAGGGACATCATTACCGGTTTGGATATCGGCACTAACGCGATTAGGATAGTCATGGGGCAAAGAATGCCCGAGGGCCGTCTTAAGATTATTGGTGCGGCTGACACTCCCTCGGAAGGGATTATTAGGGGTAGTATAAATTCTATCGAAGAGGCTGTTTCAGTCATATCCGAGACTATAGAAAAATGTGAACGCATGACCGGCATGCGGATTGATAAGATTGTGGTGGGTATTTCTGGTTCACACATTAAAACTATTAGTAGTAAAGGTGTGGTAGCGGTGGCCAAGGCCAATGAACAGGTAGAAGACTCAGATGTCGAGAGAGCTTTGGAGGTGGCAGAAAATACCACCACTTTGCCAAATTATGAGATACTACATGTTTTGCCAATTAGTTACAATTTGGATGATCAAAAGAACATTCGCGAGCCCCAAGGGATGAGTGGCGTGCGTTTGGAAGTAGAAACTCAAGTAGTGCTGGCTTTGTCTTCGCAGGTCAAAAATATGACCAAAGTTATTTATCGAACGGGAGTAGATATTGAGTTTATAGTTTTTTCTATTTTAGCTACAGCCGAAGCAGTTTTGACTGTCAAGCAAAAAGAATTGGGTGTGGCTGTAGTCAATATTGGTTCAGCCACCACTTCTTTGGCTGTTTTTGAAGAAGGCAATATTTTACACACCGCAGTTTTACCCGTTGGTGCTGGACATATCACCAACGATTTAGCGATTGGTCTGAAAACATCAGTGGAAGTAGCCGAGTCTGTCAAGATAGACCACGGTCAAGCCATTGATGATGGAATTTCCAAAAGAGATGAAGTGGATTTACACAAATATTCCGAGGAAGAAAAGAAGGGTTCTTATGTTTATAAAAAAGACATTGTTGATATTGCTCAGGCCAGACTCGAAGAAATATTTTCTTTGGTTAAAGACGAGCTTAAAGCCATTGATCGCGATGGTAAATTGCCGGGCGGTATAATACTGACTGGTGGCGGAGCCAAGATGCCAATGATCGTTGATCTAGCTAAAGATGTTTTAGAACTGCCAGTTTTTTTGGGCATGCCAGTTGACAGCCATTTTCCCATTGATAAATTAAACGATACAGAATATACTACAGCTCTCGGCTTGGTGCTGTGGGCCAATAAAAATATGGAAGGTGGCCGAGGTATCTTGGGTAATATATCCGCAATTTCCCAAAGTACCGATAGAATGAAACGTTGGTTCAAATCACTTTGGCCATCATCTTAAAAATTATATTTATTTAAATTTAAAATAATGGTAAAAAAGAATATCAAAGAAGTTATGCCGCCGATAGAGACTTTTGCTAATATCAAAGTAATTGGTGTTGGTGGTTCTGGTGGATCAGCTGTCAATCGTATGGTTGCTTCCAAAATTAGAGGAGTTGATTTTATTGCTGTAAATACCGATGCCCAGGCTTTACATAGTTCTATTGCTCCTCGCAAAATTCATATTGGTAAAACTACCACCAAAGGATTGGGGGCTGGCATGGATCCAGATTTGGGCCTAAAGAGTGCCGAAGAAAATGAGCAGGATATCATGGAACATATTGCTGGAGCCGATATGGTGTTTATTACTTGCGGTTTGGGAGGGGGAACTGGTACTGGGGCGGCACCACTAATTGCTGATTTGGCTAGAGAAGCTGGAGCACTGACTGTCGCGGTAGTGACCAAACCATTTACTTTTGAAGGGGTCCAAAGAAAAGCCATTGCTGAAAGAGGACTAGAAAGACTGATTGATAAAGTCGATACTATTATTACCATTCCCAATGATCGCTTACTGCAAATTATTGATAAAAAAACTTCATTGCTTGAAGCTTTCTCTATTGTTGATGAGGTTTTAAAACAGGGTGTCCAGGGAATTTCGGAGGTCATTACTGTTCCGGGACTGGTCAATGTAGACTTTGCCGATGTCAAAGCGATTATGAGTTCAGCCGGTAGCGCTTTGATGGGCATTGGTACAGCTAGTGGTGAAAACAGAGCTCGGGATGCTGCTAAAGCTGCTATTGATAGTCCGCTTTTGGAGCTATCAATAAATGGCGCCACTGGTGTGCTATTTACTATTTCTGGTGCTAGCGATTTGACTATGTATGAGGTCAATGAAGCAGCCGAGGTGATTACTGGTAGCTGTGATCCAGAAGCAAAAATAATTTTTGGTACAGTGATTGATGAGGCCTTGGGTGATAAAGTAAAGGTAACGGTTATTGCCACCGGCTTTAAGGGCAATGATAATATGACTGTAAAGTCCAATGTTTCTTCTAGCCACAGTATGAGTCATCCGGAAAATTTTGCCAAAAAATCTGAAGAAAGAAAAATGAAGCAGGCTTTTGAAAAAGAAAGAGATGATAGAGTAGAAGAAGTAGTGGATGTGCCAAAAACTCAAAAAGAAGAAGAACTTGATATACCGGCATTTTTACGAAAAAAACTAAGGAACAGATAAAATGAATCCCGTTAGAAATTCAAATTGTATTACTAATGGGATAATATAAACAAGTATAAATTTCTAACGGGATGAACTGTCCGGTTTGTGCTAATAAAGATACTAAAGTAGTAGACTCTCGTCTGGGTGGCGAGGGTTTTAGTATTCGCCGTCGTCGTTTATGTGCCAAATGTAGTTTTCGTTTTTCTACAGTGGAAAAGATGGAAATCTTGGATTTGACCGTGATCAAACGCGATGGTCGTCGGGAAAATTATAATAAAGAAAAATTAATCAGAGGTCTTAGAACATCTTTAGAAAAAAGACAGTATTTGGAGGATGATTTTTATAAATTGATCAACGAGATTGAAAAAGATATTCAAAAAGACGCTAAAAACGAGATAACTTCTAAAAAAATTGGTGAAATAGTCATGAAGCAGCTGAAATCTTTTGATCAGGTGGCTTATATCCGCTATGCTTCAGTTTATCGGTCTTTTAAAGATGTCCAGACATTTCAAAAAGAACTCAATCAACTACTGAGAAAAAAGAAAATCAGGCCTCGCTTGTAGGCTACGGTCGAGGGAAAATAGTTATCCACTTGTGGGCTATTTTTTTTCATGTTAAGATCATATTACTTTGACAATTCAATCAGGGAAGTGAGGTGTGAATCCTCTACAGTCCTAGCTACGGTAAGCTCCATGCAAGTATTATGGGGACAAGTCCGATACCTGAGATATTTGCTTTCTCCTAAGGAGAGAAGAGCTAAATTTATTAACCAATAACTTTAACTCTGCTTTTCTTAGGGCAGAGATTTTTTGTATATAATTTATAATTTAAAATATTATGAACCCCGTTAGAAATTCATAAAATATAGCGGGGGAATAAAGAGTAAATATAATATTATGAAAGTTACTAAAATTTTTAACGGGGCGAAAAAAATTATTCTTATTATTTTGGCCATAATTACTTTGGTTATTCCCAGTTTGATTTTGGCAGACAATAATACCACCATTAGTTATTTAAAAGGACAAAATCAAAATGCCTGGATTAGTCAGGCTCTTACGGCTGCTTCAGTAGAAGAAGTGGATATTTCCTATCTAGACTATCAAACTACTGACTTGATGACAGCTGCTAAAAATATTTTGGTTTTAGCCGCTGTAAAATCTCCGGAAACAGTCAAAATAAATCAGCTAGTAGAAGTTATAGTTACTAGCAAAAATAATGGCCAATTTGGTTCAGTAGATTTATTAAATGATGATTTTTGGGCTATTTTAGCTTTGGCCTCAGTCAAGCATTTAGATAATACTCAAGATGTTAAAAATTTTATTTTAGAGCACCAAAACAGCGACGGTGGTTGGAGTTGGGCCAAAAATGGCGCCTCTGATAGCAACGACACAGCCGCCGCTATTATGGCTTTACTTGATTGGGGACTTACTAGCTCATCAACCGAGATCACCAGAGCTTTGGGTTATTTAAAGAGCGTTCAAAATGATGATGGTGGTTTTGCTTATGATATAGGTAGTCTATCTGATGGAGCTTCGACCGCTTGGATTATGGCGTCTTTAAATAAAGCAGAGATTAGCGCTAGTAGTTGGCAAAAAAATAATAATAACCCCGTAGCTTTTTTAGAAAATCTTAGACAAGATGACGGGTCATTTTTGTGGATGCCGTCTGATGACCACGGTTCTAGTATGGTCACAGCTTATGCTTTATTAGCCCTAAGTGGCCAGAGCTATCCAGTAAATTATATAGACATAGGTACAGAAGACGAAGAACCGATTTCTGGTCATAGTTTGCGGATTGAAGGGCCAGAGGGCACTATTTGTTTGGCTAGTGGCTTACAGGCCCAAACAGTTTTGGATTTATTGGAATTGGGCGCTGAGGTCTGTGATTTTGAATATGTGCTTCAAGACAGCTCTTATGGTACTTATGTTTCGGCTATTGGTGGCTTGAGTGGTCAGGGGATGAATGGCTGGCAATATTTTGTCGATTGGCAACCGGCTATGGTAGCGGCTCCTGATTATATTTTAGAGGGTCATCAGGGTGTCTTGTGGGCTTATGGTGGTTGGCCTTTTTATCCGGTCAGAGTAGAAATAAATAATACCCGTTTTCAAACCGGAGATACTTTGCTAGCTAGTTTCAATTATTATGATGGAGAAAAGTGGCTACCGCTTGCCAGTCAAGCTGTGATTTTTGGTAGCGATACCTATCAAACAGATAATTTGGGTAAATTTATTTTTACTTTAAACACGGACGGCATTTGGCCGCTATTTTCTCAACAGTCCGATCAGTATGTTAGAAGTAATCGGGAGTATATTATTGTTGGTAGTGGAGTGTCTAAAGTAGTGGACTTATCAGTCAAAATAGAATCTGGTAGTGGTGGAGTAGGTGATAATACTATTGCTTTTAGTATTGATAAATCTAGCATTGATTTTGGTACCTTAAAACCCGGCCAAGCAGCTGACACTATTGTTTCGCTGGTTAATACCGGCAATGTGGATATTCATATTGAAGCCAGTGTCTTGGGTGATCAGCTTTTTCAAAATTTTACTAGCTTAGATCAGAATTTATGGGAAGATTATAATATAGCTTTGTCTAGCAGTGCTTCTCGTCCAGTCAATGTCGGATTGTCTGTCCCTACTACTTTTAATACCCCTGGTCAAAAGGCCGGTCAATTGATTTTTTGGGCCACTAGTCAATAAATATGCTAAAAATTTTCTCAGTTCTATTAGTCGTGTTGTTTGGACTACCTCTCACAGTCCAAGCCGTTGGTTTGTCTGTTTCGCCGTCTTCTCTGGATATTTTTTATCCGGATGTTTTAACACAAAAAATAAAAATACAAAATATTTCTAGTGAGCCTATAAAAATCTATGTGCGGGCTGATGATTTTTCAAAAGAGATTAGCTTAGAACCGTCGGAGTTTAATTTGTTACCCCAAGAGATTGCTCTGGTAAATATTTCAGCTGATTTTAAGCATTTATCAGCCGGTGTTAGAAAAACCAATATTTCTGTTTTGTCCCAAGCTCTAGATAAAAAGAGTTTCAATGCTATCTCTGGTATCAAGGTGCCAGTCAGTATTTATGTTACGGAAAGTTATTTCAAGTGGTCAGGACCAGCTGTCTTTGTCGTAGTGTTTTTGGGCTTGGGAGTTATTTTTATGCTTTGGTATTTATTGGTTTATATTTTCCGGCTTAAACCCAAGAAAAATAAATTAGCGGGTTTTAACTTTTTGTTACATCATAAGCGGAAAAAGTGGTATAAATGGTGGTAATTTGTTATGATATTTGGAGTAGGGAGAGGTAGCAGATCCCGCGTAGCGGGACCCCGCTTTGCGGGGGTGGTTTAGAAATAGTAAGTTGATAATTTCATTTAGTTTTGGAGAGGTGGCAGCTCCCGCGCAGCGGGACCCCGCTTTGCGGGGGTGGTTTAGAAATAGTAAGTTGATAATTTCATTTAGTTTTGGAGAGGTGCTAGAGTGGTTGAATAGGGTGCTCTCGAAAAGCACTAGTCCTGAAAGGGACTCGGGGGTTCAAATCCCTCCCTCTCCGCCATCCTTCGCTAAAGCTACGGAATGACTAGCCATATGTTATATTATACTTACATTTTATTAAGCTCAAAATCTCATATTTTTTATTTTGGTTCAACGAATAATTTAAAAAATAGATTGGAGCTGCATAATAGCGGCAAGGTAACATCAACTAAATCGCATATACCTTGGAAATTAGTTTGGTATTGTGTATTTGAAACGGAAAAACAGGCAAGAGATTTTGAGCTTTATTTAAAAACAGGGTCAGGAAAATCTTTTGCTTATAAAAGACTTATTTCCGTGGCTTTAGAGAAGGATTTCAGGGAAGGGAGAATAGGTAGTCCGAAGCGGAAGCCTTAGCTTTTGCGAAGGATACCTCCCTCTCCGCCAGATTACCAAGTTTGAACCCAAGCAAAATAAGGGTTTTGTGCTATTGAAAAGCCGGTGTCCGAATAAGGTGCTGATTTTTTAAAATCCTTATCAAATGAGTAAATTTTTGGTAAAATAGAGTTAATAAGAATAGAATTATATGTCTAAAAAAATTGATTACGACAACTGGTCAAAAGATGAGATAATCAAGGAGATTAGGCGAATCAAAGAAACTACATACGGACTTGTGTGGCATCGCGACTTACCTGAGGAAAAAATTGATATTCTTATAAACCCAGATGCTCGGACTCCAAATGAAATGTTCCCTAACGAAATGGCGGGCAAGCCATTTCCAGTTTTGAAAGAGGCAAAAACAAAAACAATTGAGACTGATAAAAATAAGCCGACAAATATTTTGATTGAGGGTGATAATTATCATTCTCTTGCCGTTTTGAATTTTACTCATCAAGAAGCAATTGATTTGATTTACATTGATCCGCCTTACAATACTGGCCACAACGATTTTGTTTACAATGATAAAATTAAAAGCGGTTATGTTGTTAAAGATGATCCATTTAGGCATAGTAAATGGATTTCTTTCATGGAAAAAAGGTTAAAACTCGCAAAAAATTTATTGAAATCGTCGGGTGTTATTTTTATTAGTATTGACGACAATGAATTTGCTCCATTAAAAATGCTGTGTGACGAGATTTTTGATGAAAGTAATTTCATCTCTATGTTGTCAATTGAAAATAATCCTAAGGGACGGAAAAACTCCGATTTTATATCTATTTGTAATGATTATTGTCTTATATACGCTAAAGACAAAGGTAAAAGTTATTTTGTTGAAAATATTCCCAAACAAGCTGACGACTTAACGATTGATGATAATGGAGACTATGTACACAATAGCGGCAAACGGGTCCTTGTTGGAGAAAATAAATTTAATCCGCTTGTAGAAGATTTTGAATCAGCTAAGCATTATAGTGTTTATTACAATCAGACTGATAATAAAATTAAAATAGAGGTGGAAAAAAATATTCACGAGGCAAACAAAGATTTATTAAAAAACGGATATAAAAGATACTATTCTTATTTTGGAGACAGATTTGTCTTGAATACTTATACAAAATCAAAAATCATAGAGCTTTTCGAAGATGAGGCTCTCGAATTCAAAAATGGGAGTATATATGAAAAAAATTTCAGCACAACAATTAGACTAAAAAGTCTTGTTATCAATAAAAAATATGAGGCAGTAATAAATAATGAAAAAGCAGAATATCAAATAGATGTTAAAACGACTTCAGCGAAGACTGAATTAAAGGATATTTTCAACACTGACCAAATTCCATTTGATAACCCCAAGAATATTGGTTTGATAAAATTATTGGTAACATTATTTGAAAATAAATCAATAACTATTTTAGATTTTTTTGCAGGATCGGGAACGACCGGGCATGCAGTCCTTGGTCAAAATAAAGAAGATGGAGGAAATCGACAATTTATTCTGTGCACGAATAATGAAAATAATATATGCACTGATATCTGCTATCCCCGTCTTGGAAAAGTTATAAAGGGATATAAAAATTCAAGAAATGAAAAAATTGATGGTTTGGGTGGAAACCTGAGATATTTTACTGCTTATGACTTTGTAGAAGCTAAGGAAACAGATAGAAACAAAAGAAAACTAGTAAACCAATCAACAGAAATGCTTTGCATTAAGGAAAATGCTTTTGAGCTTGTGCAAGAAGTTGAAGATTATAAAATCTTCAAGAATCATGATAAATATTTGGGAATTATTTTTCATGAAGATTCTATATCGGACTATGTCAAAGCAATAAAAAAGATAAAAGGACACTTTAATACTTATACATTTTCAATGACGGATGATCCTCACAAAGAGGAATTTACTGATGTTGCGGACAAAGTAACTCTTTGTGCAATTCCAGAAATGATTTTGAAAGTATATCATGAGATTTTCAAGGAATAATTATATGTCATGGATTAATTTTAAAAATTATCAAGAAACTGCAATCGATGAAATACGCGACAAGATTAATGCCCTGCTCAAAAAAGAGGGTAATAGACTTTGCGTATTCAAAGCTCCGACTGGTTCGGGGAAAACTTTAATGATGGCGGAATGGATGATGAGGTTTTGTGACCCATATTCGCGAATTGATGGGAAAACTTTTTCTTTTGTATGGATAGCAGTAAATAAATTACATGATCAAAGCCATGACAGTTTAAAAAAGTTTTATGAGCTCAAAGGAGCGGGGCTTCGTTGTTCATATTTTCACGAACTTGAGGATAGAAAAATAAAACAGAACGAGATTTTATTTTTGAATTGGGCAAGTATCAATAATGAAGACAAGATTATTGTTCGCGCGAATGAAAGAGATAATAATCTCTCAACAATAATTGATCGGACCAAAGATGCCAGTCGGACAATTATTTTGATTATCGACGAAAGCCACCATACCGCAAAAAGTAAAAATTCAAAGGCTTTAATAAAAAATATTGACCCTAAAATTACGATCGAGGTTTCTGCTACACCAGAAATTTTTGATTTTGATGAGCGGGTAACCATTGATATTGAGGATGTACGAAGCGAGGAAATGATAAAGAAAGAAATTGTAGTGAACCCTGGCTTCAAAAATTACACAGTTGATCCAAAAAAGAACGATCAAACAGCAGACGAATTAATCTTGAAGTCTGCTTTGCAAAAAAGGATTGATTTGCGAAAAAAATTAGAAAAAGATGGTTCAAATGTCAATCCCTTATTACTTATTCAATTACCGGATACAAAAAAAGGAGTTCCTGATAAAAAAGAGGAGATTGAAACACTTCTTGCTAAATTTGGCTATACAACAAAAAATGGAAAGTTGGCTGTCTATCTTTCTGAAAAAGATAACAAAATAAATCTTGCTAATATTGAGAAAAATGAAAACGAAGTGGAGGTAATGATGTTCAAGCAAGCGATTGCACTTGGTTGGGATTGTCCAAGAGCTACAATTCTTGTGCTTTTCCGTCAATGGAAAGATGAAACGATAACATTCTCAATCCAAACATTGGGAAGAATCATGCGTATGCCTGAGCAAAAACATTATAAAGATCAAGAGTTGAATATTGCTTATCTTTATACTAGTTTACAAGACATTAATACTCGTATTTTGAAAGGTGCTTCGTCGGGAATAAAATCTCTTACGAGTTATCGCAATGAGAAATATAAAAATATTGACCTAATTTCATATCACTCAAAACGATTCCGTGAGGAAACTCGTTTGTCTTCTGATTTTGTGAAAATTTTTATCGAAGCCGCTAAAAAAACAAATTTAAAAGATGTTTCGCTAAAAGTCGGGATTGTGAAAACAACAATGATCAAAGATGGACGCGTGGAAAATGCGGATAAAGAAATAACAAAGATTGAAAGTGATACTTTTTCTATACCCAAAACAGAGACGGAGCTGCAATATACTTTTGATATGTTTGTGCTTGATAATCTTGATCCGTTTGAACATGAAGCCCGTTCTATAAAACGCATAAACGATTCAATTTATACTTTCTTTGGCGCACGACGCAAAGAAGATGAATGGCCTAAAATACAAGCCACGATACTTTCGTATGAAAAGAATCGCCAAGCTGTAATTGATGCTATTAATCTAGCAAAAGATTTATATAAAACCGAAGTTGGAAAAGGCAAAAAAGAACTGATACAAAATGATGAGCCGTGGAATGTGCCAGAAGCTATTAATTTTGATCCGTCATTTGTAGAGCAAAATTATAAAAAATCTATAATGCAACCATATTACGCTCGTTCTCGGGATGGAGAAAACGGACGATTGTTTGAGGACAGTGAAATTGAAAATGATTTTATTAAATACCTAGAAAAAGCACAGAAAGTTGTTTGGTGGTTCAGAAATGGGAAACAAGACGGATCATTTTTTGCTGTCCCGCACATTGAACACGGACAAGAAAAGCCGTTTTATGTTGATTTTATAGTTATGATGAAAAATGGAACTGTTGGGCTTTTTGATACAAAATCAGGATATACTGCCGAACTAGCAAAATCTCGCTCTGATGGACTTGTAAAATATATTAATGAGCAGAAAAAGAAAAAAATTACTGGCGGAATTGTGAGATACGAAAAGAAAAGTTGGCTATATTTTACTAACAAAGAATATAAATATAATCCGAATGATATAAAGGATTGGGAATTTTTGGATTTGAATTAAATTATGGCATTAGAATCAGAAAAATTGGAAGAAAAAATAGTTGATAATTATTTTACTGATACTCTATATAGTAGTCGGGAATTTAAGGGTGGAGTAGGTAAATTTTTTACAATAGTATCTCAGGATGAAAATGATATCCCAAATGTAGTTGATGTTGAGCATTCGTATCCTATACGCAATAAAATAAAGACAACGCTGACATTTATCAAAAAAGAAAACGAAATTACAGCCATTTCCTTTAAGCGTTTTAAATATTATAAAAAAGAACATTGGGTTGAACAACCAGAAGAACAGATTACTTTTTCATACAGTCTTTTTAAAAAAATTATTGGGTATTTACAGTTACTATCAGAATTAAATTTGTCGGCTATTAGTGAGCGAAGAATTGCTTTAGCCGATGACACATTACCGAATATTGACGATGAAACAAAAAAGAAGATTAAAACATTGCTTTTACGCAAAGATGGGCAAAAAATTATTGAGGAATTAATAAATAGCGGAATAATTACATCAACCGATATTGTAAATATCGGGTATCGAAAAAAACAACTTGATGTTTTTGAGAAGCTCCTGACACAACCCGATTATTTTGCAACCTATATAACTGAAAGTAAAATTACAGATACTCGTCATGAGTCTGTTTGGCAACATTTCTTCCATTCTAATGATTGGATTTTTGGATATGGACTAGATTATCGCTTTCTTGGCATCCTGCAAAAAGAAGCTCATATTTCAAATACAGACGTCGCAGGAAAAGGGGCTGTTATAAATGATTTTCTACTCGGGTGCAATAAATTCACCGTTTTGGTTGAATTAAAAAAACACGACACACCATTATTTGGAAAAGACAAAAACCGGTCAAACTCTTGGACACTTTCAGATGATTTAATATCTGGTCTATCTCAAATATTAGAGCAAAAAGCTAGTTGGCAGGTTTCGGCCGAGACAAATGCAAGTGGAAATTTTGACGATAAGGGTAATTTGATAAAACAAAAAACTATCGATCCAAAAAGTATCTTAGTTATCGGATCAACAAAGCAATTTGATGGTGATGATAAAGAAAATCAAATTAAAGCAAAAACCTTTGAACTTTTTAGACGAGATTCAAGAAATATAGAAATTCTTACTTATGACGAACTGTATGAGAGAGCGAAGTTTATTGTTGAACATAAACAGAAAGACAACTAGGTTTAAATAGAATAATCCACCTCATTTTTGCTCTTATCTGATTTTAGCTTCGGTGTCTCAAACCATTCTGGATGAACCTTGAACATAGCCCTTAATTCGCGTATACTTTTATCAATATCCTTAAATTTGAACCACTTTTTTGGTTCAAACTTCGGGACATCGCCACCGCCACTCGATTCGCATTTTGCTTCGCAAAAAGCTCACTCGTGATCTACGGTGCTAAAGCACCTTCGACCATTCTAATTCTAGAATCGAGTGTATTGAGCGAGCGTAGCGAGTCGAAAGGCACGCGCTATCGTGCTAGCATAAGTGTATTAAAAAATTTCTATATAGTTATTAAAATATGGATCAACAAACAATCAATACATACAACAGGATGTCACAAGAGTATGATGATGAAACAGCTGATTTTTGGGAGCGATTTCCTCGAACATTTCTTGATAAATTTATTAAGCTATCCGGTAATAAAATACTTGATGTTGGGAGCGGACCAGGTAGAGATGGTTTGATACTTCAACAGGCCGGTAAAAATGTTGTCTGTGTGGATGCTTCTGCAGCAATGGTGAAATTGTCTTCAGACAGAGGTTTAAACTCTATAGTAGCCAGTTTCGACAATTTACCATTTGAAAATAATTCATTTGACGGCGTATGGTCATATACTGCTCTTTTACATATTCCCAAAAAATCTATCGATACCCCTCTTCAAGAGATTTTTCGTATTATCAAACCTTCAGGTATTTTTGCTCTTGGTCTGATTGAAGGGGACACAGAAGGATACAAAGAAAGCTCTGAAGTGACTATGCCTCGTTGGTTTAGTTTCTATCAGAAAGACGAAGTTGAAAATTTATGCCAAAAGCACGGATTTGAGCTGGTTTACTTTGAGACTTTTAAACCAGGGTCCAAGCCCTATTTGAATTTTATTTTTCGAAAAATATAATACTACTAGAACATTTTTATCTATCTCAATTTTCACTGTCTTTTCAGGCAGTTTTTTGGTATAATCAAAGCATTAATTAATAAAAATATTATGATTGACGAAGAAATAAAGCAAATTATTCAGGAAAATAAGGACACTTTGGCTAATATTGATAAAAGGATTGGTCGGATTGAGAAAAATTTTATTTGGAGTTCAATTTTTGGTTTTATAAAGATTGTTATTATTGTAGCACCGATTGTTTTTGGTATTATTTATTTTACGCCATTTTTGAAAGATTTAAATAAATTGGGTATTATTACATAATTAAGAAATGGTAGTATATGAAAAAGTCAAAAGTCATATTAGGGATTACTGCCTTTAATCATGATTCTTCGGCGTGCTTAATTTATCAAGGTAGAGTAATTGCATTTTGTGAGGAGGAAAGATTCAATGGCATAAAACATACCGGAGATTTTCCGATAAAATCAATTTTATTTTGTTTAGAAAAAGCTGGTTTGTCATTAAATGATGTGACTGATGTAGCTTTTTATTTTAATATTAAAAAATGTTTATTGAGTTATATAAAGAACAATAATCCACTCTATTATATTATTCATCCATCTTTATTTAAGAGGAAAAGATTTTATTATGAAATTATTTGGTTATTTAGTTTTATAAACAAAATTAATTCAATTAAAAAACTCCTTAATAATTATAAGATAAAGATTACTTATGTAGATCATCATATGGCGCACGCTTGGTATGGGTATTTTTCTTCAAATTTTAAAAATTGCACGGTAGTTTCTAATGACAGCGTAGGCGAGAGTGTGAGTAGTTTAGCCGTAAAGATACAGAGAGAAGATAAAAAAATTATTTTTGGTAAGACATTCAGTCAAACAGACCCTCACTCTATTGGGTATTTGTATGGTGCTATAACTGAATTTTTAGGATTCAAAAGAGGTCAAGACGAAGGAAAGGTTATGGCTATGGCGGCTTTAGGGAAAGATAAATATGTAAAATATTTTGATGACTTGATTAGATATTTACCTAATGGGGAATTTAGAATAAGTAAGGAGTTGATTTCCTTACGTAATTTTCAGCCAAAATCACAAAGATTAAGCAATGATTTTTTAAAAAAATTTGGATATTATCGTCAACCCCAAGAACCATTTATCCAAAAGCATTATGATATTGCTTATGCAATACAAGGGGTAACGGAAAAAATTTTATATCACCAATTAAAATATATTAATGATGATAATATAGTCATTACTGGTGGTATTGCTCAAAATAGTGTAGCCAACGGGAAACTCAACAATTTTTTTTATAAAAGAAATATATTTATTCCTCCGATTCCTAATGATGCCGGGTGTGGTATTGGCGCGGCGCTTTCTTTATATTATAAGTATTATGAAGATTTACCAGAGTTTGTGGATACTGCGTTTTTAGGCCCAGAATTTTCTGATCATAAAATCATTAAAACATTAGAAAATAATAAAATAAATTTTAAAATTATAAAAAATCAGACGGAATTCATTATTAATGAGCTTTTGAAAAATAAGATTATCGCTATATATAGAAATGAGATGGAGTGTGGTCCTAGGGCATTAGGTAATAGGAGTATAATAGCCAATCCAATTGATCCGGCGATGAAGAATTACATCAATGAAAAAATAAAACACCGTGAATTTTTTCAGCCATACGGCGGGTTGATTATTGATAAAAATGTTAAAGAAGTATTTGATTATAAGAATAAAAATATTTCCGGACCATATATGTCTTTTGTTTATCCAATTAAAGATAAATGGTTAAAAATGTTTCCATCTTTGGTTCATTTTGATAAAACTTCTAGAATTCAAATAATAAAGAAGGAACAAAATTTTTTATATAGTCTCTTGGAAGAATTTTATAAAAAAACAGGTGTCCCCGTAATTATAAATACTTCCCTTAATTTAAGAGGGCAGCCTATGGCAAGAAGCCATCAAGATGCTTTAAACACATTTTATAATTCGGGGATTCATTATATTTTATTTAATAACAGTATTCTAGTTTCAAAATGATTAAAGATTTTCAAAAGATAGAGTTTTTAAAATCACTTTACAGTGATAAAGACTTAATATCGTTTCGTGGCAATTTTTTAAAAAATAATTCCAACCGTAAATTCTCATTAAGATCTTTTATTATTAAACTTTTGCCGATGCTAAAGGATAAAAAAATATTAGACATTGGTTGCGGAGACGGGTCATTCCTCAATAAATTACATACGGTATATCCTCAAAATAAATATTTTGGTTTGGATGTAGTAGATAATGCTAAATGCCATAAATTGAAATTTCTTGACTACAAAATTTATGATGGTAAATCCAGGGTTTATTATACGGAAAAATTTGATGTGATATTTTGTATGCACACTGTTTATCATATCGAAGATTTATTCACTTTTTTTACAACGATGAAAGACTATTTAAAGCCCCATGGCATTATTATCATTACTACGAAGTCTAAATTGACTTTTCCTAAAATAGAATCAATCTTTTTAAAGATTGTCGGTAAGCTTGACTTAAAAAAATATTTAAAAATTAGCAAACACAGAGAGGAATCAAAATTTTGTTTGGAGAACGGATTAAACAGATTAAAAAAACACTTCGCTAGGCGGTCATTTAGTATAAATGAGTATGTTTTAGAAACGCAGGTTTTTGTTAATGACAAAAAAGATCTTTTGAAATATGTTTTTTCTACAAATAGATATAATATTTTGAAAGATACTTTAAACAAAAAAATTGTTGAAAAATATACAAAACTTTGGTTTGAAGAAATTGATAAAGATCAGATATTCATTGATAAATATACGGAGGCTGTTTATTTAATAAAAAAATTATGAAAATAGGTTATAGTTGCTGGGGATTTTTGGGTAACGGAATAAAGGATACACCGGATGGCGGGAGGAGTCACCGGTTGACTTTATTGAAAGAATTAATCCGTCAAGGAGTTGAAATAGTAATGTTGCAAAAGAATAGAGACCTCATTGAAGGCAATCAAAGTTTTTCACGAAAGAATTTAATATTTAGTGGTGAGTTACCGGAAATAGATGCTCTATTTGTAGAATATAGATGGAAGATAGTAGGAAGGAATTATAAGGTGAGAAAAAATAATCCAGCCTATACTCCGGATTTCGATAGACAGAGTGAATTAATTAATTTTTATAATAATAGAAATATTCCTATTATTATTTGGGATAAAGATCAGAAACTTGGTAAGAATGAAATAAAAGGCATTAAAAATTTGATTGTATTTGAACCTGCTTTAAAGCCAAGGTTTAATAGAAAAAGTTTATTGTTTCCGATGGACAATCATAGAACAAAAATTGTCCTCAAATTGATAGGTAAGTATAAAAAAAATATTAAGAGCTCCAAGTTGTGTTACATTGGAAATCAATATGAGAGAGATGGTAGTTTTAAAGAGTTTATTAATAAGCCAGCCAGTATGCTCGATACCAAAACACCAGTATTTGGTAATTGGAACAAATATCCAGAAAAGTATAAGCAAAATATGCAAAAATTTTCCAATGTTGAATTTAAAGGTAGGGTGCAGTTTAATAAAGTTAATAATATTTATAAAAAATCTTTTTCTACAGTTCTTATCGCGCCACGGAGATATTATATCACGGGTCATTTTACACAAAGATTATTTGAGGCAATGTGGGGCTTATGCATTCCTTTTACCCCGCAGCAATATCATGGATGGCAGGGTTTAATAATAAAAGATTTTATAATTAGATCTGGCAAAGATTTAATAAATAAGATAAAAAAATTAGAAACAACGCCCGATTCAGATATAAGGAGAATGTTTGATAGACAGTTTGAGAAACTTAATTTATTTAATGCCAGTAAACAAGCCAGTATAATTATAAACGAAATCAATAATCATAATGGTAGACTCGGGTAATAAAAATAAATCTTTAGAAATTGTAATTGATTCTAAACACTATATTAAAAAAAGATATTCTGATATCCAACGTTTTTTTTGTGAATTAAAATATCTTAAATATTTTAAAGATGAAGATATCAATGTTCCTTTTATATATAAATTTGATAAAATCCAAAAAACAATAATAATAGATAAAATAAAGGGGAAAATCGGCGATTCATTAAATAATAGAGACACAAAACTATGCATTGATGTGCTTGTCAAAATAATTTTTATTTTTGGTTTGGAAAAGAAAAATAATAATGAAATTGATAGGTATATTTCAAAAGTCAGGTCAAATATAATATGGTGGTGTGAAAATAATAATTATATAGTAGAAAAAGAAAAATTAAATATTTTACTTCAAAAGTTAAGAAAAGTGTGTTATATATCTTTATTCAAAGATGCCAAACCATCTAATTGGATTTTTCAAAAAGATAAAATATACGCAATAGACTTTGATTATGTAAAAAAATCATTTTTTTTAGCAGATTTAGCACAACTTTTAAGTTATATTTCATTAAGGAAAAAAATAAGTTATATTTTCTTTGTAAATTATTATCTAAAGCAAATATTCCCAAAAATGAAGGATTATGATAAATTTTATATACCTTTTAAATTAGCGCTTGTTAATTCCAACATTGCTTCTGAACTTCACAGAGAGAATTTAGGAGCCTATGTAAAAAGGGGTTTTGCCAAACAAAACAGGTTTATTTTGAGTGAATTTAAGATAATATTATAATGTCAATATCAATAACCGCCAAATCAGCTAATGAAGCATTCATTAAAATAGCTGATAAATTGTATAATAATCCGGAATATGTTTCTAGTCCTCGAAGCTGGGAAACAAGGGAGTTATTAGGGGCTTTTATTGTTATCAACAATCCCTATGATCGTTTTATAAATAATGTTCATAGGAAGATTTCTTTAAAGTATCTTATTGGTGAATGGTTATGGTATGAGCGAGGATCCAATTCTTTAAATGAAATTAATTATTATGCAAAATTTTGGAGCAGTATTTCGGATGATAAAATAACTGCCAATTCAGCTTATGGTCATAGAATTTTAGGGATCAATAAGTTCGTGATTATTAATCAATGGAAGTGGGCCAAACGGCAAATAATAAAAGATAAGGAAACAAGGAGAGCCATCATTTTTATTGGATTGCCAAGTGATATGAAAAACGAAACGAAAGATTTTCCTTGCACTATGTCACTCCAGTTTTTAATAAGAAATAATGAGTTACATTTAATTTGCAATATGAGGAGCAATGATTTAGTATTGGGTTTTACTTATGATGTAGCTACCTTTACTTTATATCAAGAAAAAATGTTGTTGGAGTTGAAAAAATATTATCCAAAATTAAAGATAGGTAAATATTTTCATATGGTAGGCAGTTTACACGTATATAAGAAAAACTATGAGATGATAAAAAAAGTGATAAATGATCAGGACAATAATTTGAAAATTACCATGCCTCGCATGGGTGATTTAAAAGAAATAAAAAAACTCCAGTATAACGAGAGTATTATAAGAGAAAATAAAAATAAAAAGTTTAAAAAAATTGAAGATAGATTCTGTATCTGGTGTCAGAATATTTTATTAAATAAAATTAAATACTAAAATGAAAGGCATAATTATAGACGGAGTTGTTTCTTCTGGTAAAACGTCTATCTTAAAACATCTTCATCGTCTGATTTCAGAACAAAACCCTACTTCAACCAAGTTTTTTATTAGTGAACACTATACTGAGAGAATGTTGGAGCATTTGAAAGATAAAGGTGAATTAGACGGTAGCCATATAAAAGCCCACGTTGATCAGTTAATCCATACTTTAGCTTCTTTTCAGTCTATGTTGGATAATTCTAAGTTTCGTGATAACCCGAAAGGAGCAGATTTGTTTGTTACTTTAGAAAGATTTATTCTAACCCATTTGTCCTCAGTGGACATAGGAGATAAATATAGTCTTGATGAAGTCAAAGCTCATTTTGAAATTTTAAACAAGCTAGGAGTAAAACAAGTAGCTTTAATAATTCCCGAATCAAGACTAAAAGAAAATATCATGTCGACTCTGCAATATCGAAATGACGCCTGGTTGGATTATTTGTATTCTAGGGGTGGAGAAAAAGAAATTATAGAATATTATATCAATTGGCAGAATAATTTTTTAGAGTATATCAACAAATTTAAAGATATAATAGATACCTTAGTCATCGAAGTAAAAGATCAAGACTATCTTCAATATAGTAATACTATTTTTAATAGTTGTATTAAATCAGATATTCTCTCAAAATAAATGTTTTTTAATTTTATGTTTTTTATACTTTACCCCGGCTAAATCAAAGAGTTTTTTAGAAACGATAAAATTATTCGCATCTTTGTCTGATCTATCATCTTGATAGATTATATTTTTTATGCCGCTTTGGATAATAATTTTTGCACACTCATTGCAGGGGAAGAGTAAACAGTAAAGTTTTGCATTTTCGGCTGATTGATTAGTATTTAAAATGGCATTTACTTCAGCGTGAACAACATACGGATATTTTGTATTTAAGATATTTTTTTTGTTATGCCCGTAATTATTACTCCAAGAAAAATGCCCTTCCTTAATACCTCTAGGCCAACCGTTGTAGCCAACTCCTAAAACAACATTATTTTTATCAACCACGACAGCTCCGGTTTGAGTTGATGGGTCTTTTGATCTCTGAGCTATAACTTGAGCCATTAGCATAAATGTTTCATCCCACGATAAATAGTTTTTTCTAGCTTTTATATTATCCATTTTTGTAGGTTAGATCACTTTATAAGAATATAATACCCCATACTTATCTTAAAAGTCAAAGATTATAACTATTATTTTTATGTCGAAACTAGTCAACAAACTAAAACCGAGAAAAATTTTTGGTTGTCAGAAAGAAGCTTGAATAATATAGGCAAGAAAGAGAGTTTTATTATAATGCTCGGAGGAGATATGTGAAATATTATGAACCAAACATTTAATTCGCAATGATTACTGGTTGTTCTATATAAAAAGATAGAGCCGTTAGTGTTAGTTGACGATTTCTGTTTTTCACTGTCTTTTCAGGCAGTTTTTTGGTATAATCAAAGCATTAATTAATAAAAATATTATGATTGACGAAGAAATAAAGCAAATTATTCAGGAAAATAAGGAAACTTTAGCTAATATTGATAAAAGAATTGGTCGGATTGAGAAAAATTTTATTTGGAGTTCAATTTTTGGTTTTGTAAAGATTGTTATTATTTTAGGGCCGATTATTTTTGGTATTATTTATTTTACGCCATTTTTAAAAGATTTTATTCGTATTTATGAACCATTTTTCAAGAATCTACCGATTACTTTACAAAATTTAAACAATCCTTCTTCGGACTCAAATATTCCAACTGGCGCTCAGGCTGGGTTAGAAAATTTTTGTGATCCACAAGTTCGCGAGGCCATGATCGATAGTCTTTGTAAATAAAAAATCATGGAAGAATTACGCAGTAAAATAAAAACTTTATTTTTGGAGATTTCTAAATCTTTGAAAATTTTTGATTTAGAAAATAAAAAAAGTAAATTGGGAGAACTCAAAAACGAAATGACCAGACCAGACTTTTGGAATGACCAAGAACGAGCCAAAAATATTAGCTGGCAAGCCAGTGTTTTGGAGAAGGGTATCAATGACTGGCAGAATATAGCCAAGGAAGTAGCCGAGCTTAATGATTTGTCTCAAGATCAGCAGGCTGAGGAGTTATTAAAAGAATTGGAAAATAAGTATAATATTCTTTATAATCAATTTACATCTTTGGCCGTTCAACTTTTTCTGCAAGGAAAATATGACGAGCTAGCCGCTATCATCACTGTCAATGCTGGAGCCGGAGGAGTAGATGCTCAAGACTGGGCGCAAATGATCGAAAGAATGTATTTACGACTAGCTGAGAAAAATAATTGGCAGGTCCATTTGATGTCGCGTTCAGTCGGCTCGGAAGCAGGGATTAAAAGTGTGATTTTTAAAGTCCAAGGTCCTTATGCTTATGGCTATTTAAAAAACGAAGCTGGAGTACATCGTTTGGTCCGTTTGTCGCCTTATGATGCTGATCACGCCCGGCATACTTCTTTTGCTATGTTAGAAGTTTTGCCGGAGATAATCAATCCGGAGATAGATATCAAAGAAGAAGATATCAAAGTTGATACTTTTCGGTCTTCTGGTAATGGCGGTCAGTCGGTCAATACTACTGATTCGGCTGTGCGGGTGACACATCTACCAACGGGAATTTCCGCTGGCTGTCAAAACGAGAGATCACAGATACAAAATAAAAAGCAAGCTCTCAGTCATCTCTACGCCAAATTGCAAAAATATTATGAGGCCGAGCAAGAAGACGAAAGAAAAATGATAAAGGGAGAATATACCGAAGCGGCTTGGGGCAATCAAATTCGCTCTTATGTTATTCATCCGTATAAAATGGTCAAAGACCATCGGACAAATTTTCAGTCCAAAGATCCAGACAGGGTCTTAGGTGGAGATTTAATGCCATTTATTAAGGCCAATTTGGAAAAAAATGTAGTGGCCTAAACAATTTTGTGCTATAATAGACTATATGTTTGAGCATTTGGGTCCAGCACCAGAAGTAGGAATGTATAGACCAGGACCAAAATACAAATTGTATTTGAGTCTGCTTTTTTTGGCTATCTTAGGATTTATTTTCTCGGCTGCTATTAGCCGTGGGCCCAGCTCTCGGGCTATGGAGCCGGAGATTTTATCATCCGAGGTGTTAGTTGACAGTAGTGATAAAAAAATTGTTTCTAGCGCCAAAAATTTTCCGATTTTTGATTTTGTAGTCGAGGTTGATAATGCCAATACCTCTCTTTATAAGCTAAATATTTTAGTAGAAGGTATTTATGATTTGAATTTACTCAAAGATTTAAAGTTGTTTCATGAAAATGTCCAACTCGGTCAAATAGAGCAAATAGACAGCACTGGTAAAATATATTTTGATTTAAAAGAGTACCAGCTACCAGTGGGTCAGAATAGGTTTTCTTTATTTTTTAGCAGTGGCGATAGTCTCAAAGACAGTCCAGTTTTAAAGTTTAGTATTCCCACCAAAGATGACATCTTTCTTATTAGCTCTGGTCAAGTTTTTAGACCACGGGCTGATTTTCCTGTTAGTAGCGGGCTCATTTCTATTTCTGATCAGGGGCAAATCATGGCTTCTAACAGTTATATTATTGATGATTTTATTGTTGATTCAGAGGTGCCTCAACCGGTTTCATCTTTTGAGCTTAGGTCTATTGGTGAAAAAGCTGATTTAAAACAAATAATATTATCCTATCAAAATTTAAGTGACGGGGCTGATACAAAGGCAGATTTCTTTTTATCTTTAGAGGGAGCACCCATTGCTCAAGCGTCATCTCAAGATGGCCAGATTATTTTTGATATTAAAAAAGGTATACTGCTAGAAGAGTTGTCTAGAAAAATATTTGAGTTGCACACCTTTGCTTTACCAGAGGGAAGCTATCAGTTTTCTTTAGACAATGTTTCTGCTCAAGGTGTCTGGTCCGGAGCTGACATTGCACTGCCAGCGCCAATTGCTTTAAGCCAAGTGGAAGCTAGAGCCTATTTTATGCAGTTTCAAGCCAAGGAGTTGGATCAGCGATTAACAGAGGGTTGGAATAAAATTTATAATTTACAAATTAGCGCCAGAGGGGCTAAGACACTTTATTTAAATAAATTTACTTGGAGTATTGCCCCACAAAATTTGGATATAACCGCTTTGGAAATTTGGTACAGTGGTCAGCCCTATATTGCCGATATCATCTTTGAAGACGGCCAAGTAATTGTTAAAACAGACGGTCAAGATCCTTTGCCGATTGGTCAAGAGCCAACTGAATTATTACTTTTAGCCAAGGTAGAAAATATCAAAAACAAAGCCAAAATAGAGGCCTTTATTTTACCAGATGATAGTCCACTTGATCAGGAAAATATTTTTGGCCATATTATCTGGTCAGATGGGCAAGATTTTTATAACGGTTATAAAATGCCATATTTACCGCTTCAGCCGAGTATCTTAAACAATTAAATCCTGCCTTAGAGCAGGATTTTTTGACAAAGATGTTTTTCTTTGTTTAAATATAGCCAAGAAAAGTAAAAAGCGGTTTTGATGAGCAAAAGCAAAATATTTTTGTTGGTTAGTTTTATTTTTTTAGCTGGTAATTTTTTTTGGTTGTTATATTTTGAAGATAGGGGAAACCATAATTTTAATTATGGTTCTTTTTATAGTTTCACCGCCCAGGTAGTCAGAGTTGATAAAAAAATTAATGGTTATAATATTGTGGTCCGTCCCGAAGGACTGGCCGATTTTTTCGGTCAGATTTTGTTGTATACGCCACTTTACCCGGAGTATTATTATGGCGATATTTTGCAAATCTCCGGCAAGATTTATCAGCCGGAAAAACTAGCTGGCGACGATGGTCAGGTTTTTGCTTATGATAAATATCTCGCCAAAGATAATATTTTTGGCACCAGCTTCCGGCCGATTTTAAAAAAAATTGGTCAGTCAAAAAATCTGACTTTTTATGTTTATCAGGCCAGGCATTATTTTTGGCAAAACCTCAATGATTATTTGAGAGAGCCAGCTTCGGCTTTGGCCAAGGCCATGTTTTTGTCTCCTCAGCGGGAAATCAGCCCAGAGCTTTGGGATGTTTTTGCCAAAGTCGGCGTCAGTCATATGATCTCTATTTCCGGTTCGCATATGGTGATTATTATTTGGTTGTTGCAGTCTTTTTTGATTGCCGTGGGGTTTAGCAGAAAATCAGCTTGGTGGTGGCTGGTGATTTTTTTGTTGTTTTATTTATATTTGATTGGTTTTATCAGTCCGGCGGTACGCTCGGCCGCCATGGCTATCATTTTATTGTCCGGGCCATTTGTGGGTCGTCAGACTGATTCAGTTTATAGTCTGTTTTTGGTGGCCGATATTTTGGTAGCTTTAAATCCTTTTATTATTTTATATGATATTGGTTTTCAGTTGTCTTTTTTGGCGGTTTTGGGATTGGTGTATTATGCTAGATTTTTTAATAAAATTTTGATTTTTATTCCTAGTAAATTCAAATTGCGCGAAGTCTTGGCCATGACTTTGGCCTCACAAGTGTTTACTTGGCCAATTACTGTTTATAATTTTGGTATATTTTCCATTGTGGCTCCTTTGGCCAATTTTTTGATTCTGCCACTACTTCCAGCAGTTTTAGTTTTGTCCATGGCTTTAAGTGTCTGTGGCTTTTGGCCGTTTTTAGCCGAGCTTATCTCCTGGTCATTATTTTTGCTTTTAAAAATCATTGTCTTGATCAGTCAGCTGTTATCGCAAGTGTCTTATGCTTCTGTTTATATCAAAGGTTTTGATATTTGGTCTTTGTTTTTGTCTTTATTTTTTATAGGTGTTATTACTTGGATTTTAAAGCCACGGTCTTATGAATAAAATAATATTATTAATACTGGTTATTGGTGGAATTTTATTTTTTTCTTTATATTACGAAAAAAAACAACTTGAGATATATTTTTTAGATGTTGGCCAAGGCGATGCTATTTTAATTCGTAGCCCCCAGGGACAAAATATACTGATTGATGGCGGTCCAGACAACCAATTGCTCTCCGAGCTTGGCCAAGTCCTGCCTTGGTGGGAAAGGCAAATTGATTATGTGATCGTTAGCCATTATCATGATGATCATTTGACCGGACTGATAGAATTGTTAAATAAGTACAAGATTAAAAATGTTTTAGTGACCGCTCATCAACCTGATGATTTTTTATATCAGGTTTGGGCAGATAAATTGTTAGCAAAAAATATTAAGCCAACAGTAGTTAAAGCCGGTGATAGTTTTGTTGCCTCTGATGGTCTCTCCTGGCAAGTTATTTTAGCTGACTCAGAGCATGAGGATTATAATGAGAATTCTTTGGTTATTAGACTGACTTATCATAATAAAAGTTTTTTATTGACCGGAGATTTGGGCAAAGTCGGGGAGGATAAAATTTTATCTGCTGGCTTAGCCATTGATGCTGATTATCTCAAAGTCGGCCATCACGGCAGCAAGTATTCTTCTTCGGCCGAGTTTTTAGAAGTAGTCAGTCCAGAGATTTGTATTATACAATCGGGAAAAGATAATAAGTTTGGTCATCCGCATCTGGAGACACTCAAAAGATTGTCAGCGGTGGGTTGTCAGATTATGAACACCCAAGATTTGGGCACAATTAGCTTTAATTTTTAGGGTTGTTATATTTATTTTTTGGTATTATAATTTAACAAAGTCCACATATAGTATGTGGATTGTCGTACATATCAACCGATGCTTTATAAGCATCAGCAAGGAGTTTCTATTATGAAACGCTTGAATCCACTTCGTATGAAGTGGCAAGAAGGTTTAGGCGGCAACAAGATCGAGAAGAACAAGGTCGTATCTGACCCGACAGACGGCCGCTAACCAAGAAGGTCGCCGGTTCGCAGGGGGTCCAAAGTGTAGTCTTTGGCCCCCTTATTTATTTTCTTGATTTTTGTATAGATTTGACCTATAATAAAGGCACTAAATCATTAAATTTTTGCTTTATGGCCAGTGATAAGAAAATTAAAATTTTACTCATCGAAGACGAGGAAATGCTCGCCAATATGTACGAGGTCAAGTTTAAAAACGAAGGTTTTGACTTGGAAAAAGCTTTAGATGGAGCTGAGGGTTTGGCTAAAGCCAAGGCCAATGTGCCAGATTTTATATTGTTGGATATTATTATGCCAAAAATGGACGGCTTTTCAGTCTTGAAAGCTCTCAAAGATGATCCAGCTACCAAAAATGTGCCAGTTATTTTACTGACCAATCTTGGTCAGGAAGAAGATGTTGAAAAGGGTAAAGAATTGGGAGCAGTTGGTTATTTGGTTAAGGCCAATATTACTCCTTCCGAAGTAGTGGCCGAAGTAAAGAAAAAGCTTGGCAAAAAATAAAATTTTTGTTAGTATATAGCCACCGCACCTCGCTTCGGCGGGGTGAGTTTAAATAATTAATAGTTTACGGAGTATGAATTTTAAAGAGGAAAAAACATTTGTGATGATCAAGCCGGACGGTGTCCGCAAGAATCTGATTGGCGAAATTATTGCTCGTTTTGAACAACGCGATTTAAAAATAGTAGCTTTGGAAATGTTTCAGCCAACTGTTGCCCAGATTGATGAGCATTATCCCAAGGATAAGGCTTGGATCGCTCGCTTGGGTCAAAAAACTTTAAGTACTTATGAAAAATACGGAGTTGATCCGATTAAAGAGCTGGGTACTGACAATGATTTTGAAATTGGTCAGATGGTCCGCAAGTGGTTGGTTGATTATATGACCTCTGCTCCTTTGGTTAGAATGGTGGTCCAAGGTATTCATGCGGTTGATATGGTTCGTAAAATTTGCGGTGTCACTATTCCCAATATGGCTGACATGGGTACTATTCGTGGTGATTTTTCCTCTGATTCTCCTTCAGTAGCTAATAGTGAAAAAAGAGCAGTAATGAATTTGATCCATGCGTCTGAAACTCCGCAAGAAGCTGAACACGAAATGAAACATTGGTTTGGAAGCAGAAAGGTTATATTCAATTACGAGCGTTACCAAGATTAAAAATTAAAAAGAGCTAGGTTTAGCTCTTTTTTTGTTTTAGTTTGCTAGGATATTTTTCCGGTGTTATAATGGCTTTGTAGCCTCTTCTTTTAAAAATATGTAACTCTACAACAATTGCTATCGGTGTTTTATATTAGCTTAGACCTTGGTCTTATGTTTGCGAACACCACCCTTTTAAATAGGGGTTATACATATAGGAAAGAATGCTACTTAGTCAATTTTATCAGTAACCAATCAAACATGCTGACATGTGACTAGCAAAAAGGTGTTTTATAAGTTTTGCACTATACAAACGCCTTTTTGTTTTGGTTTAAAAAATATTTTTGTCAATAAAAAAATCCAGTTGCCCTTAGTTGCTATATAAACATTAATTAGCAGGAGCCACTGGATTAAATAATAAAATTATTTTGAAGTTTGTTTTTTCTTTAATTTGTTGAGAGTCTTTAAACAAGAAGTGCAAATAGTCATTCTAGCACCACCCAATTTTTTGGATTGCAAGTTGATTTTCATGGTTCGGCGGCTGGCCATATTGGAATGGCTGCGTGAATTACCACTTACTTTCCCTCGGTTACAGATATCACATACTTTGGCCATATGCTTGAATTTCTAATTAATTAAGCTATAATTATTAATACGACGTAGAATAATTTAGCATAAAAGTAACTTTTTGTCAAAGCTATGTTAATATCAACTTTGTTTTCCGAGCCATCTCTATTTTTAATTGTTATATTGTCTATTATTTATGCCTTAACGGTTCATGAGTTTTCTCATGCTCTAGCCGCCACTTATTTGGGGGATAATACAGCCAAATATAGCGGTCGGCTAAATTTAAATCCCTTATCTCATCTGGAGATCTTTGGTACTTTGATGTTACTTTTTGCCGGCTTTGGCTGGGGTAAACCAGTGCCGGTCAATCCTTTTAATCTTCGTTTTAAACGATGGGGGGAGGCCATAGTTTCTTTGGCTGGTCCGGTTTCAAATTTTATATCGGCGGCCATTTTTGTTGCTTTGGCTAGTTTACTGGTCAGATTTATGCCAGCTGGTAGTTTATTGTTTGATTTCTTGTTTTATTTGATTTTTATCAATTTTGTTTTAGGAGTTTTTAATCTTATTCCTATTCCGCCACTAGATGGCTCCAAGGTTCTTTTTGCCATATTGCCCGCCAATTTTGAAGGTTTTAAGCGTAGTTTTTCTGTTAATGGACCATGGGTACTGCTCGGTTTGATATTTTTGGATAATTTTGTTGGTGTCAACATTTTTGGTCATATTTTTCAGTTTTTCATAAATATAATATATTTGCTATTCTAAAATTTATTCAAATCTTAGCTAAAGACCAGATTTGCCAAGATTATTTTGGCAAATTTTTATTTAAATAGTAGACAATCCTTGACTTTGTTAATTTTTTATGCTATTTTATTGGGGACTTTTCTTTGGAAACAATGGGTTGTTTTTGGAGAAAAATTAGTCGCATTTTTATTTTTTTTAATACAATATGCCAACAGTCAATCAATTATTGAGACATCCTAGAAGAAAACAGAAAGCCAAGAGTTCTACACCGGCTTTACATACTGTTTTAAATAGCTTAAGAAGAAGAAAAAGAGAGCTTCCCGAAGGTGCTCCTTTTAAGCGTGGTGTTTGCATTAAGGTAACTACCAGCACCCCCAAAAAACCGAACTCTGCTCTTCGTAAAATTGCTAGGGTTAGATTATCGAACGGTATGGAAGTAACTGCTTATATTCCCGGCGAAGGTCACAACTTACAAGAGCACAGCATTGTGTTAATTCGTGGTGGTAGGGTCAAAGATTTACCTGGTGTCCGTTATCATATTGTCCGTGGTGTTTATGACACCCAAGGTGTGGCTAGTAGAAAACAGGGCCGATCTTTGTATGGTACTAAAAAGGAAAAAGCTGCCAAAAAAAAAGTAAAATAATATTTCAATAAACCTAATCAAATTATGAGAGGAAAAAGAAGTCCCAAGAGAGATATTTTGCCAGATCCTAAATTTCAAAGGATTGACATTGCTAAGTTGATCAACAAAGTAATGACCAGAGGTAAAAAAACTACCGCCCAAAAAGTTGTTTATGAGGCCTTTGAGTATATTTCTGAGAAAACCAAACAGGATCCGATTGGTATCTATGACGCGGCTATTAGAAATGTTTCCCCCAGTCTAGAAGTAAAAGGTAAAAGAATTGGTGGCGCCAATTATCAGGTGCCGATTGTAGTGACTGGTGAAAGAAAACTTATTTTAGCTTACCGTTGGATTTTGGAAGCGGCGCGCAGTCGCAAAGGTTCGGCTATGTATAAAAGATTGGGTGATGAGTTGATATCAGCGTCTACCGGAGAAGGAACAGCTATGAAAAAGCGTGAAGATGTCCAGAAAATGGCTGAATCAAACAAAGCCTTTGCTCACTTTGCTTAAATTAAAAATTTTTAAATAAAAGGCAGACATTGTCTGCATTTTATTTTTAACCCATAAACCAATCCATTAAATCAAAACAATATTATGGCCAGACAACCATTGGAAAAAGTAAGAAATATCGGAATTATCGCTCACATTGATGCTGGAAAGACCACAGTCACCGAGCGTATACTTTTTTATACTGGTAAAAAACATAAGATTGGAGAAGTGCACGAAGGTAAGGCTGAAATGGACTGGATGGAGCAGGAAAAAGAGCGCGGTATTACCATTACCTCGGCCGCTACGACTTGTTTTTGGCCATTACCAGATTGGTTGGGAGGCGACAAAGCCAACGTCAATATTATTGATACTCCTGGTCACGTGGACTTTACAGTGGAAGTAGAAAGATCATTGCGTGTGCTAGATGGCGGTGTCATTGTCTTTGACGGTGTAGCTGGTGTGGAACCACAATCAGAAACTGTTTGGCGTCAAGCTGATAAATATCATGTTCCTAGACTGGCCTTTATCAACAAGATGGACAGAATGGGAGCGGATTTTTATTTTGATATGAAGACCATCTATGAGAGATTGACCAAGCACGCTCATCCAGTACAGTTACCGATTGGAGCCGCTGAAACTTTTGTTGGTATAGTCAATTTATTGGAACGGGAAGCCTGGTATTATTTGGATGAAGATGGCAAACAATATGAAAAAAGAGATATTCCAGCCGATATGAAAGATAAGGTAGAGCAGTATCGCTCTCAGCTGATTGAAGCCGTGGTAGAGCACGATGACGTCTTGATGGAAAAATATCTAGCTGGCGAAGAATTAGCTATAAATGATATTAAAAAAGTTTTACGTAAAGCTGTTATTAGTAATAAAATAGTGCCGATATTTTGCGGCTCAGCTTTGAAAAACAAAGGAGTCCAATTCTTATTGGATGCTATTGTTTCTTATTTGCCGTCACCACTTGATGTACCACCAATTGAAGGTACTGAGCCAAGAAATGAAGAAAATAAAATCAAAGTAAAAATTGGAGATAATGAGCCATTTGTTGGCCTAGCTTTTAAAGTAGCTACCGATCCTTATGTCGGACGACTCACTTATGTGCGTGTTTATGCCGGTACCCTAAAATCCGGATCTTATGTCTATAATGCTAACACCGAAAAGAAAGAAAGAATCGGTCGTATTTTGAGAATGCACGCCAATGCTCGAGAAGAAGTACAGGAAATTTTTAGTGGAGATATAGTGGCTGTAGTGGGACTAAAAGATACTACCACTGGTCATTCTTTGTGTGATCCAGATCATCCAGTAGTTTTGGAAAGTATGGATTTTCCTGATCCAGTAATTTTTGTGGCTGTCGAGCCAAAGACCAAAGCTGACCAAGAAAAGATGGGTATGGCCTTAGCCAAATTGACCGAAGAAGATCCTACCTTTACTGTTAGGTCAGATGAAGAAACCAATCAAACTGTTCTTGGTGGTATGGGAGAATTACATTTGGATATCATTGTCGATCGTATGAAACGAGAGTTTTCTGTTGAGGCCAATGTCGGTGCTCCACAGGTAGCCTATAAAGAAACTATTATGGGTACGGCTGAAGCGGAAGGAAAATATATCAAACAATCCGGTGGTCGCGGTCAATACGGACATTGTTGGCTTCGTTTAGAGCCACAAGAACGCGGTAAGGGCTTTGAATTTATTGATGAAATTAAAGGTGGAGCTATTCCTCGAGAATATATTCCAGCTATTCAAAAAGGTGTTAAGGAAACTATGGACAATGGTATTTTGGCTGGTTATCAAATTCAGGATATCAAGGTAGCTGTCTATGATGGATCTTTCCATGATGTTGATTCATCTGAAGCTGCTTTTAAAGTAGCTGGCTCTATGGCTTTTAAAGCTGCTTTTAGGTTGGCTAAGCCGGTTATTTTGGAGCCGATTATGAAAGTAGAAGCTGTTACTCCGGAACAATACATGGGTGATGTAATTGGTGATTTAAATTCCAAGAGAGGACAAGTATCAGAAATGAGTGATCGGGCTGGTGTCAAAGTAATTGCTGCTGAAGTGCCTTTATCAGAAATGTTTGGTTATGCTACGGCCCTTCGCTCAATGACTCAAGGCAGAGCTAGTTATAGTATGGAATTTTCCAAATATCAGGAAGTGCCTCGTAGTGTTGCTGAAGCCATCATCAGTAAAAAAGCTTAATGATTATAATTTTATCCCGCCGCGTTTGACGCGGCGGGATTTTTTTAATTTTAAGAAGCGCCTCAGTGGAGACGCTTCTTTTTACAGGGAGGGAGGGGGAGCAACACAGGTTATTCTGTGATATCGTCGACAAGCTTGTGGTAGCCGACACTGATATGATCCTGATTTGGCAGGTTCCACCAGAAAGCCAGGCCGTAGCGGCCGACTTCGATTAGAGCTTTGTCTATGAGTTCAGGGAACTCCATGCGCAGATACAGCTTCATTAAGCTGCGGAGTAGAAAGAGCCGATCTTCCAGCGGAGAAACAAAGTCGTTGTAGAATTCGTTGCTCTCATCTGATTTGCACGGCAGTTTTTTATGTCTCCTTTTGAGATCTTTGAGTGCCCATTCAGTTTCCTGAATCAGGCGATAGAACTTCTTGATCAGCGGGCTAGCAGTACCCACTACGACTTGATGGGGACCGATTTTTATGTTCGGCCACAACATTGATTTTTTCAAATCAACTGCCTTTACCTCTTCAATGAGTTCTAGTGCCAGATCTTTTTCTGCTGTCAAAATATCCTCCTTGTGAGTGATTGTTAATTCTCTTCCAGTGAGAAGAAATGGAGGCGAAGAGCTAGGGTTTTGACCGTGGTCACCGCTAACCAGATAAATATACCGAAGTAATCAAGCTAAAGCCCAATTAAATCTGGCTAAGCTTATCTGTTTCGCTGCTCCAATTCTCCTCACTGGAAAAAGTAATTGTAAATAACTTTTATAATGATAAATCATAGCATATATTTAAATTATTGTCAATAGTTACTGCTCTTGTTTTTGTTTGACAAAATAAAGCTTTTTGCTATAAAATACCAACACTTTCCCCATTGAATGGGGTGCAGTAATTTACCTAAAAGCGTAATAATATGCCAAATTATAAGCAAATGGAAAGGGTGTTAGATTTAGCCGCTAAGACTGGCGATAAAGTGATTGTTTTATCAGATCATCATGATCCTTATGTTTTGATGACTATCAAGGAATATGAGGCTCTATTACACGGTCCGTCTTCAGTCAAAAATTTATCAGAAGATGAATTGCTTAGTAAAATTAACCGCGATATAGCCATTTGGAAAGCCTCCCAGGAGAGTTTAAGTGACTATAGTTTAGAGGATTTTAAGGTGGATAGCATTAGAAAAGATGAAAAAAAGCCTGAAATATCTAAGAAAAATGCCGATAAGCCTATTGTTGATAAGTCAGTTAATCCAGAGGAAGATAGGTATTATATTGAGCCAGTAGATTAAAATATTGGCTAATATTAGATAAAAGATTTGATAAATCAAAGCGGGTCCCTTAGGGGCTTGTCAAATTTTTAAAACAGTGCTATAATCTGTTTGTTTTAAAAAAACAATATATAGATAATTAATAAATAATTTTTAAGATAGCTGGTTTACAAACCCCTGTATTTAAGGAGGGCTATCACGAAGGAGAAAAATAAAATGGCAAATGTTTTCAAACGTGAAAAGCCGCACGTAAATATTGGCACCATTGGTCATGTAGACCATGGTAAAACTACTCTCACTGCAGCTATTTTAAAAGTATTATCCGCCGCCGGTGGTGTAGCTCAACAGAAGGACGTTGATCAAATTGATAATGCTCCAGAAGAAAGAGAACGTGGTATTACTATTGCTACATCTCATGTTGAGTATGAATCAGATAAGAGACACTATGCACACGTTGACTGTCCCGGTCATGCTGACTATGTCAAAAACATGATTACTGGTGCAGCTCAAATGGATGGTGCTATTTTAGTGGTATCCGCCGCTGATGGTCCAATGCCTCAAACCAGAGAACACATTCTATTAGCTCGTCAGGTTGGCGTGCCTTATATTGTTGTTTTCTTAAACAAAATGGATCAAGTAGACGATCCAGAATTGGTTGATCTAGTAGAAGAAGAAATCAGAGATTTACTTAAAAAATACGAATTCCCTGGAGACAAAACTCCAATTATTCGTGGTAGTGCTTTAAAAGCTTTGGAAAATCCAATTGGCGAATATGCCAAACCTATTTTAGATCTTATTAAAGCCGTTGATGAATATATTCCTGAACCAAAACGTGATACTGATAAACCATTTTTGATGCCGATTGAAGACATCTTCTCAATTGAAGGTCGTGGTACTGTAGTAACCGGCCGTATTGACAGAGGTATTGTCAAACTAAACGATGAAGTAGCCTTAGTTGGTATCCATGACACTACTAAAACAGTAGTGACTGGTATTGAGATGTTTAACAAACAATTGGACGAAGGTAGAGCTGGTGATAATGCTGGACTACTTTTACGCGGTACTAAGAAAGAAGAAGTTGAGCGCGGTCAAGTTTTGGCCAAGCCAGGTTCTATTACTCCTCATACCGAATTTGAAGCTGAAACTTATGTTTTAAGCAAAGAAGAAGGTGGTCGTCATACCCCATTTTTCAAAGGTTATAAACCACAGTTCTATATCCGTACTACAGATATTACTGGTGAAGTAGAACTTCCAGAAGGTACTGAGATGGTTATGCCAGGGGACACCATCAATTTAAAAATTAAATTGATTGCTCCAGTCGCCCTTGAAGAGAAATCCAAGTTTGCTATCCGCGAAGGCGGACGCACTGTTGGTGCTGGTGTAGTAACCAAGATTATCAAATAAATTTACATTTACCCAGCCGCGTCAAACGCGGCTGGGTAAAGGGGTTTAAATAATTTAAGTAAATTAACAATTCACAATTTCATGCCAGTCAAAGCTAAAGAAGATACTCAGTCAAGAATTCGTATCAAGATTAGAGCCTATGATCACAAAATCATTGATCAGTCTACCAAGACTATCATTGAGACTGTTGATCGTAGTGGAGCTAAGATTATCGGACCCATTCCGCTGCCTACCGAAAAAAAGAAATTCACGGTTCTTCGTTCAACTTTTGTTCACAAAGATGCCCGTGATCAGTATGAAATGAGAGTTCACAAAAGACTTTTGGATATTATTGATCCTACTCCGCAAACTGTTGATGCTTTACAGAGCCTCAATTTACCAGCCGGTGTAGATTTGGAAATAAAAATGTAATCATTGCTTGTTCATTGGGTAATTAAAAATTCTTTGTTTGTTTAGACAACCCCAATCCCATAATCTATCTAGATTATTTGCTTGGGAAGTGTATAGATAGATAAAGTTTTGTAAGAAGGATAAAAATAGTAAAATTGTTTAAACACTACTGCTAATCAGGCAGTAGCCATAAAGCGAAAAAATTAGCCCGAGGCTAATAGTCGCGATTTTATCCTTAAAAGTATTTTGTCAGTATTTTTGAAGATAGAATCGCGATTTTTTTCACCTACATAAATTTATATAAAAAAGGTGATCCCGCTCTGCGGGGTAAAAGAGTAGATTTAAATTATATGGCCAAGTTTATCTTAGGAAGAAAATTGAATATGACCCAAAAGTTTTTGGCAGACGGTCGTTTGGTCCCAGTTACAGTAGTAGAAGCTGGTCCTTGTACAGTTGTTCAAGTAAAGAGCAAAGATAAGGAAAAATACACTTCTATTCAGGTGGGATTTGCCCAAAAACCCCAGGTCAATAAACCACTGGCAGGTCATCTAAAAGGATTGGAAAATTTTAGATACTTGAAAGAATTTAGATTAGATAATATTGAGAATTTCACCAAAGGGAAAGTTTTTGATGTTACTAGTTTTTCAGCTGGTGATAATTTGAAAATTACCGCTACATCCAAAGGAAAGGGTTTTCAAGGCGTGGTAAAAAGACACGGTTTTCACGGTTCTCCAGCTAGTCATGGTCACAAAGACCAGCTTAGAATGTCTGGTTCTGTCGGAGCAACCGACCCAGCTAGAGTTTTTAAAGGCACTCGCATGGGTGGACGCATGGGTTCAGATACAGTGACTGTTAACAATCTGGAATTAATCGAAGTAGATGTAGCTAAAAATTTGCTTTATATTAAAGGAGCTGTGCCCGGTTCTAGAAATGCTTTGGTAACTATTTGGTCCGATGGTGGTCAAATTGTTTTTGTAGAAAAGCCAAAGGAAGTGGTAAAAACAGAAGTTGTTAAAGAAGCAGTGGCTGCCAAACCAGCCGGAGAAGTAAAAACCGAACTAGCTGTTGAGCCAAAAGAGCTTGAAAAAAAAGCAGTCAAACAAGAAGAAAATAAGGAAGAGAAATAAATTATATGGCAGAGATTAAAGTAAAATTATATGATTTTCAGGGTAAGGAGCTAGGAGAAGAAATTCTAGATTCCAAACTTTTTGGTGTAGCCGTTGATCCCCAGATTATCCAGGAAATAGTTGTTTCCCAAAGAAAAAATGCTCGGGAAGTATTGGCTCATACCAAAGGAAGATCAGAAGTTCGCGGTGGTGGTAAAAAACCATGGAAGCAAAAAGGAACCGGTCGGGCTCGTCATGGTTCTATCCGTTCTCCACTTTGGATTGGTGGTGGTATTACTTTTGGTCCAACTAGAGAAAGAAATTTTTCTGTCAAAGTTAATAAAAAAGTCAAAAAGAAAGCCATGGCCATGGTCTTATCTGATAAAGTAGCTAATAGTAAATTAGTTTTAGTAGAATCATACAATCTTCCAGAAGCCAAAACCAAGCTTTTACAAACTGCTTTTACAAAATTACCAAATAAGAATAAATCAACTTTGGTAGTTACTAAGAGTGCTGAGGAAAATATTGTCCGAGCTTCAAAAAATTTACCAAAAGTGCATACTATCAATTATGGTAGTTTGAATTTGGTAGATTTGATGAAAAATGAATATTTGGTTCTTAATAAGGAATTACTTAAAAAAGTAAGCGAACATTATTTATAAACATATGGGTTTGTTCAGTAAAAAAAATAAAGAAGTAGCTAAGGACACGGTTAGTCAAACCGCTAAAGATTCTGTGTCTAGTCAGGCCAGTAGCCAGCTTAAGGTAGTTGATAAAAAAGTTAAGGCTTTGAAAAACAGTCAACCCAAAAGTAAAAAAGTTACTGATAAAAAAGATGGCCATAAGTTCGGTGGACAAAATGCCCAAGCGCATCGATTTTTACTTAGACCAGTTATTTCTGAAAAGGCCACCATTAGTGTCAGCGACGGAAAATATACTTTTGAAGTATCTGGCGATTCTAATAAAGTAGCTATTAAAAAAGCGATTGAAGAAATATATGGAGTCAGGCCAATCGGAGTAAATATTATCAACCAATGCGGTAAAAATGTTCGTTTTGGTAGAAAATTTGGACAAACCAAAAATGTTAAAAAAGCCATTGTTACTCTGAAAAAGGGTGATAGTATAAAACTATACGAGGGTATTTAATATAGATCTATATGCCAATTAAAGTTTACAAACCAACCACACCAGCTCGCCGTAAAACCAGCGTTTTGATAAATAAAAATTTATCTAAAAAACGTCCGGAGAAATCTTTGGTTATTATTAGAAAAGAACAAGCTGGTCGTAACAACCAAGGCCGTATTTCTGTCAGACACAAGGGTGGTGGAGAAAAAAGATATATCAGATTGATTGACTTTAAACAATCTAAATTTGATATGCCCGCTAAAGTAACAGCCGTAGAGTATGACCCAAATAGAAACGCTGATATTGCTTTAGTTGTTTATCCAGACGGTGTAAAGAGTTATATTGTTGCCGCCGAAGGAATGGCTGTTGGTCACGAAGTATTGTCTTCCGAGAAAAAAATTGATATTAAAGTTGGCAATCGTTTAGTTTTAAAAAATATTCCTACCGGTACGATTGTTTATAATGTAGAAATGGTTCCGGGTAAAGGCGGTCAATTGGCTCGCAGTGCTGGAAATGGTTTAGTGTTGATGGCTATTTATGATGGTAAAGCTCAACTAAAGATGCCAAGTGGAGAAATCAGAGTTGTCCCAGAAAATTGTATGGCTTCTATTGGTATGCCTAGCAATTCTGAACACAGAAATATCCGTTATGGTAAAGCTGGCCGGAAGCGTCATATGGGTATCAGACCAACTGTTCGTGGTAAAGTTATGAACCCGGTCGATCACCCTCATGGTGGTGGAGAAGGTCATAATCCGATTGGTATGAAACATCCTAAGACCTACAAAGGTAAACCGGCTTATGGTGTCAAAACTAGAAAGAGAAATAAGAGGAGTGATCGGATGATTATCAAACGTCGTTTATCTAGAACGGGTAGAAAATAATTGGTAAATATTTATAAATTATGTCAAGAAGTTTAAAAAAAGGTCCGTTTACAGATCCAAAGTTGCTCAAAAAAGTAGCCGGTCTAAAACCAGAAAGCGGTTCAGTGATCAAAACTTGGTCACGTTCTTCAGTTATTACACCGGAGATGGTTGGTTTTACTTTTGGAGTGCATAATGGTCGGATTCATTCCAACGTTTATGTAGTGGAAAACATGGTTGGACATCGTTTGGGAGAATTTGCTCCAACCAGAAAATTTGTTGTTCACGGTGGTAAAATGGCCAAGAGTCAAACCCAGGAAAGTTAATTTAGGTAAATTATTTATATTGTATGGTTGAATCAAAAGCACAATTGAAAAATCTTCGCATCTCCTACAAGAAAGTCGGTTTGGTAGCCGGCGCTATTCGTGGTTTGGATGTCAGTGTTGCTTTGGCTAAACTTCAGATTGTTTTTAAAAAATCTTCTCCAGAAATTGAGAAATTGCTTAAATCAGCTGTCGCCAATGCTATTGATAGATACAGTGTTAAAGAAGAGGACTTGAAGATTAAGAGCATTATAGTTAATAAAGCCATGGATCTAAAGCGTTGGAAACCAGCGGCTTTTGGTCGGGCCCATCCTTTCCGCAAGGCTTCTTGTCATGTAGCCATTATTTTGCAAACCAAAGAAGGAGTCAAAGTTGTGGCTAAAGAAAAGGTTAAAAAAGTCATAGACACGGTTGATTTGACCAAAACTGATAAGAAATTGGGTTCTCGGGTTGATAGCAAAAAAGTCAATAGTAATATAAGCAAGAAAACAGTTAAGGAATCTACGACTGGTGCAGCCAAAGATAAATCTAAAGTAAAAAAGGGTTAATTATATGGGAAAAAAGGTAAATCCAAGAGTATTTAGATTAGGCTTGAGTGAGAAATGGAGATCTCGCTGGTATTCTGGTAGGGATTTTTCTAAATTTTTACAACAAGATGTTTGTCTCAGAAGGGGTCTAAATCATGAATTAAAAGAAGCCGGTATTGATCGGATTGAGATTGAAAGAAATAGAGGCGAAATTATTGTCAATATTTTGGCTGCCAAACCAGGTATTATCATCGGTCGTGGTGGTAGTGGTATTGAAGATCTAAAGAAAAAGATTAAAAGTAAATATTTAGACAAGGATATTAAGTTGAGTGTTAATATTAGAGAAGTCGCCATTCCTAATCAATCAGCCAATATCATTGTTGATGCGGTCAGAGTTGATTTGGAAAAGCGTATTCCTTTTAGACGAGTACTGAAGCAAAATGTAGATAAGGTTATGAAAGCTGGCGCTAAGGGAGTAAAGATTTTGGTTGCCGGTCGTTTAAACGGAGTAGATATTGCCCGTCGTGAAAAAATCGTCCAAGGTAAAATTCCTCTACAAACTTTAAGATCAAATATTGATTATAGTCGTGGCGTTGCTCAGACTATGTATGGAGTGATTGGTATTAAAGTGTGGGTTTATAAGGGAGAATATTTTACTAAAAAAGAAGAAAAAGAAGCTACCAAGAAACTGGCTCCGGTTAAAAGCGCCAAGCTATTTTCCGGCGATGATATGAAGCGAAGACCAATAGAAAAACCTAGCACCAGTCGACGTGAAACCGGCACTCGTGTTCATCCTAGAGCAAAAACCAAGAAATAATATTTCAAATAATTTCCACATAATAAATATATGTTAGCACCAAAGAAAGTAAAACATAGAAAATGGCATAGAGGAGATCAAATAAAAGGTAAGGCTACCCGTATGAATAGGGTGAGCTTTGGCGACTATGGTTTGAAAAGTTTACAGACCGGTTGGATTACTGCTCGTCAAATTGAATCTGCTCGTCGAGCTGTGGTTGGACATATGCAACGCGGTGGGGAAATGTTTATTCGTATTTTTCCAGATAAGCCTATTACCGCCAAAGGTAGCGAGATGCCGATGGGTAAAGGTAAAGGAGCTGTTGATCATTATGTAGCGACAGTTAAGCCAGGCACCATTATGTTGGAAATTGGTGGAGTAGATGCAGAAACCGCTAAGCGTTCTTTACAATTAGCCGGTTACAAATTGCCAGTCAAAACAAAATTGGTCAGCAAGGAATTATTATAAAATATATGAAAATTTCAGAATTAAGAAAATTAGATATAGAAAAGCTAAACGACACATTGGCAGAATTGCGTAATAAAAATCGTGAGCTTAGGTTTTCTATTACTAATAATCAATTGAAGAATGTCAGACAGGCCCGAGTAGTTAAAAAGGAGATTGCTAAAATTTTGACAGCTTTAAATGAAAAAAGAACAGTGGCTGAAGATTTGAAACAAGAAAAATAATTTGAAATAAGATGGAAAAGACATTAATAAAAAAGAAATTAGAGGGTCAGGTAGTCAGCGATAAGATGGATAAAACCGTTGTAGTTTTGGTGACGACCATAAAAACCCACCCTAAGTATGGTAAACAATTCAAGGCATCTAAAAAATACAAAGCTCATGATGAAAAAAATGAGTATAAAGTAGGTGACCAAGTATTGCTCCAGGCCTGTCGTCCACTATCTAAAGATAAAAGATGGCGAGTAATTAAAAAAGTAAAGTAAACATACAGATATGATTCAACACATGTCACTATTAAAAGTCGCAGATAATTCTGGTGCAAAATTGGTAAAATGCATTAGGGTTTTAGGTGGCTATAAAAAAAGATATGCTCGTGTTGGCGATTTGATTACGGTAGCTGTCAGAAGCGCCCAGCCTCATAGTGCTGTTAAAAAAGGTCAGGTACTACATGCGGTCATTGTCAGACAAAGAAAAGAAATTCGTAGAATCAACGGTACTTATATTCGTTTTGACGATAACGCTGTGGTCATTGTGGATAAGAAAAATAAAGAGTTAAAAGGTACTCGTATTTTTGGGCCAGTCGCTCGCGAGCTTCGAGCCGCCGGCTATACCAAGCTTATTTCATTAGCCCCAGAAGTTTTATAAACATATGAACATCAAGATAAAAGTAAATGATAAAGTACAAGTGCTGTCCGGCAAGGATAAGGGTAAAACTGGTAAAGTTTTACAGATTTTGCCTGGCCTAAACAAAGCAGTGGTTGAAGGTATCAATACTATGTACAAGCACATTAAGTCACGTAAAAAAGGGGAGAAGGGCCAAAGAGTTCAATTTAATGGTCCAGTGATTGGCAGTAACTTGATGTTGGTTTGTCCAAAATGCAACAAACCTAGTCGCTTGGGAGTGAAGATTTCCGAAATGGCCAATAAAAAAACCAAAGTAAGATTTTGTAAAAAATGTAAGGAAGTAATTGATTAGGTTTTACTAGATGTAGTTAAATATATAAAAATATGAGCAGATTAGCAGACAAATATAAAAAAGATTTAAAGCCTCAATTGGCCAAAACTTTGGGTTTAAAAAATCTAATGGCCGCTCCCAAAGTAGAAAAAGTGGTACTTAATATTGGTATTGGAAAAGCCACCCAAGACAAACAATGGATTGATTTGGCTACTTCTATTTTAGGTCGGATTACCGGTCAAAAAGCCGTTACTACTAAATCTAGAAAATCAATTTCTAATTTTAAAGTACGTAAAGGTATGGTAGTGGGAGCCAAAGTAACCTTACGCGGTGAGAAGATGTATGATTTTTTGGATAGATTGGTCAATGTCACTATTCCACGATTGCGAGATTTTTTTGGCTTAGATCTTAAAAAGGGCTTTGACAAGCACGGAAATTATACTATTGGTTTTAAAGAACACATTGTTTTTCCGGAGATTGGTATGGACGATTTGGATAAAATACATGGGTTAGAACTCACCGTAGTTACTTCTGCTAAAAATGATCAAGATACTTTAGAATTGCTCAAGGTCTTGGGATTTCCTTTTAAAAAAAGTAAAAAATAATTGTAAAAATTCTTAATATGGCAACATCAGCACAAATTGCAAAATCAAACAGAACACCAAAGTATTCAACACGAATTACCCGTCGTTGTTGGCGATGTGGCAGACACCGTTCTTATATGAGAAGATTCGACCTTTGTCGCATTTGTTTTAGGGAGTTAGCTGATAAAGGCGAAATTCCGGGAATTAAAAAATCAAGTTGGTAATTAATTATAATTAAAATATCATGACAGATCCTATTGCAGACATGTTAACAAGAATAAGGAATGCCGCAGCCGTTAAAAAGGTGGAGGTAGTTTTGCCTTATTCAAAGTTAAAGTTTAATATAGCCAAGATTTTGGAAAAAGAAAGTTATATATCCAAAGTAGAAAAGATCAAGACTGGAAAGTTTGATGAACTTAAAATTGAATTGAAATACACCAGTCATGGTCCAGCCATTAGGCATATTAAGAGAATTTCTAAACCTGGTCAGAGAATTTATTCTGCTGGAAAAGAATTGCCCCGTGTTTTAAACGGCTATGGCTTGGCTATCCTTTCTACTTCCAAAGGAATTATGACTAATAAGGAAGCAAAAAGTCAGAATATAGGTGGAGAATTAGTTTGTGAAATTTGGTAATAAAAAATTATGTCAAGAGTTGGAAAAAAACCAATAGAAATACCCAAAGGCGTTGAAGTAAAAATAAACGCCGAAAAAATGGGTTATCAAGTAGGCATTAAAGGACCGAAAGGATCTTTGAATGTTGCTTTACCACAGGGAGTGGTTGTTGAACAAAAAGATAATCAGCTTGTTTTAAGTGTACAGAATTCTGAAGATGGGCATGAAAAGGCTCTCTGGGGTCTATCTAGATCATTGATCAACAATGCTGTTTTAGGAGTGACTGGTGGATTTTCTAAAGAATTAGAAATCAACGGTGTCGGTTTTAAAGTGGCTTTGCAAGGAAAGAAATTGGTATTAAATGTTGGATTTTCTCATCCAGTAGAATATGCTTTACCCGATGGTATCGTGGCGGTTGTAGAAAAAAATAACATTAAAATATCAGGTATTGATAAGCAGCTATTGGGCCAGGTCACCGCTGAAATCAGGGCTATTAAAAAACCAGAGCCATATAAAGGTAAAGGTATTAAATATATTGACGAACATATTCGCAGAAAAGCTGGTAAAGTTGTCAAAGCTGCCTAAGTCCATTAATATAAAATATTATGAAGGATAAAAATAAAGTAAAACTAAGCAATATTATCAGACGACAGCGTCGAACCAGGGCTAAAATTAGTGGTACTGCTGTTCGGCCGAGAGTTTCTGTTTTCAAGAGTTTGATGCATACTAGCGTTCAAGCGATTGATGATGTAGCCAGAAAGACTTTGGCTGCTATGACTGATAAAACTCTTAAAGTTAAGGGTACCAAATCAGACAAAGCAGCTGCTTTGGGCGAGGAGTTTGGTAAAAAATTGAAAACTCTTAAGATTGAGGCCATCATTTTTGATAAAGGAGCTTATAAATACCACGGCCGAGTAAAAGCTTTAGCCGACGGCATTAGAAAAGCAGGTATAAATTTTTAATATTATGGAAGAAAAAAATATAAAAGAAATTGAGCCTAAGGTTTTGGAACAAAGTAGCGATGATTTACAAGTCATTGATGATTTGGTCAAAACCCCCGCTGATCAAAAAGTTTTTACCAAAGTAAAGGTTAACTTTAGACGGGCTCCTATTAAGAGACGACAGTCAGATAAACCAAAAGATGATTTTGAACAAAAAGTTTTGGATTTAGCTAGAGTTACTCGTGTGATGGCCGGTGGTAAGAGAATGAAATTTAGAGCCACTATGGTTATTGGTGATAAAAAAGGTAAAGTTGGTATCGGCATTGCTAAAGGTATGGATGTTTCTATGGCTATTTCTAAAGCAGTGTCTAAAGCCAGGAAAAATTTGGTGGAAGTACCGATTATTGATGGTACAGTACCTCATCAGGTACGGATCAATGATCATTCAGCTAAACTGATGATTCGTCCAGCTCGTTCTGGTAGTGGTATCAAAGCTGGTGGTGTAATGCGTATTGTTTTTGAGTTAGCTGGAATCAAGGACGTAGTAGCCAAAATTTTGGGTACCAGTAATAAAGTAAACAACGCCAAAGCTACTGTTAAGGCTTTAAATTCTTTTATTCCTCAGGCTGTTGAAGCAGCTCGAGCTAGTAAAAAAGCGCCAGCTCAGCCAGCCACTTATAGTGCTCATAATCAAAATAGGGGAGCTTTTGTTAGAAAAGATAAACCCACCGGTCACAAAAAAGACCGAGGAGAAAGTAAATAAATATGTTGAATCTACACAGTCTAAAAAAATCAAAAGGAACCAAAAGAAAGAGAGAAAGATTGGGACGCGGTAATGCTACTGGCAGTGGAAATTATTCTACTCGTGGTATGAAGGGTCAGCGCGCTCGTTCTGGCGGTAAATCTGGTTTGGCTTTACGCAGTATCAGAAGCTATCTTTTGGCTGTACCAAAAGTTAGGGGTTTTAAATCTCTAAGTATTCCTCGATCAGTTGTTAATGTGGGTGATTTGGAAAAGAATTTCTCTAGCGGTGAGAAAGTTAATATTAGAGCAATGCTTAAGGCCGGATTAATTATGACCATTTCTGGCGGCGTTAAAGTATTGTCTTTGGGTAAAATTAGTAAAAATTTAATTGTTGAGGCCAATGCTTTTTCAGCTGAAGCTAAAGGAAAGATTGAAGCAGCTGGTGGTAAGGCTATTGTAGTTTACGGTAGTAAGCGGGCCAAAGAATTATCGGCCAAAGCTGGTCAAAAAGATGATCAGGCCACAGCAGAAATTAAGGCTTAAGAAATAAATAAAAATTTATGTTAGCCAAACTACAACAAATTTTCAAGGCTAAGGATATTAGAAACAATATTCTCTTTGTTTTGGCTCTCTTGATAGTATTTAGAATAGCCGCTCATATTCCAGTACCAGGAGTTAATGTCATGGATTTGCAGGCATATTTTTCTGGCAATCAGGTTTTAGGATTGTTGGATTTATTTTCCGGCGGGGCCATGCAAAATTTTTCTATTGTAATGTTGGGAGTTGGTCCTTATATCACTGCTTCCATTATTTTTCAATTATTGGTCATGATTGTCCCAAAACTAGAAGCTATGTCTAAAGAGGGAGAATACGGTCGTCAAAAAATCAATCAATATACTAGAATCGCTACTGTGCCCTTGGCCATAATCCAGGGTTACAGCTTTCTTAAACTTTTATCCAATCAGACTAATGGTCAGTTATTAGCCAATATTACTTCTATGCAACTTATTGCCACTTTACTGATAGTGACCGCCGGTACTATATTTTTGATGTGGATTGGAGAACTTATTAGCGAACGTCATATTGGAAATGGTGTATCACTTATTATCTTTGCTGGTATTGTCAGCGGTTTGCCCCAGTCAATTAGAAATACTTTTATATCAGTGGATAATACTATGGTATTAAATTTGGTAATATTTGCCGTGATTGCTTTAATTACCATTGCCGCCATTGTGCTTATTACTGAAGGTACTAGAAATATCCCAGTTTCTTATGCTCGGCATGTGGTGGGACAGAAAAATCTGGGTGGAGTCAAAACTCATTTACCACTTCGTGTTAATCAAGCCGGAGTAATTCCAATTATCTTTGCTATTTCAGTGATTATTTTTCCACCAATGGTAGCCCAGTTTTTTATCCGTTCGCAAGTAAATTGGATTGCTGATTCTTCCCAATGGATTATTGATATTTTTGCCAATCAAACTTTTTATGCTATTTTTTATTTTTTAATGGTAGTATTTTTTACCTATTTTTACACTTCCGTCATTTTCAAACCAACAGAAATAGCTGAAAATCTTCAAAAACAAGGAGGCTTTATTCCAGGCATTAGACCAGGTAAAAATACTTCGGATTATTTAAATTTTACTATGAACCGAGTGGTTTTTGCTGGAGCAGTATTTTTGGGTCTCGTCGCCATATTACCGCTTATCGTTGGTCCGGTGACTGGTATTGCTACTATCAATATTGGTGGTACTAGTCTGCTCATTACCGTAGCCGTGGTTATTGAAACAGTCAAACAAATTGATGCCCAATTAGTTATGAGAGACTACGAAGGATTTTAATTTTTACATTTATTTTTAATCAAAACCCCTTCCAAAATATCTCTGGCGGGGGTTTTGATTTTAAGTAGTTAATTTGCTATAATCTTATTGACAATATAAGGAATAATATGGCACAACAAATGAAAAGAATAGTACTTTTAGGGCCACAAGCTTCTGGCAAAAGTACTCAATCTAAAGTCATTACGGATTTTTTAAAAATACCCCTGGTTTCAGCTAGTCATAGTTTACGTAAGATGATAGGGCGTGGTACTGTTTTGGGTAAAAAAATCAAAGAACTGATGGACCAAGGGTCCTTGGTGCCAGATGATCAGATGATCAGTTTGATTTTGGGAGAGTTGGGCAGTGAATATTGTCTGAATGGTTATTTATTAGATGGTTTTCCTAGAAATATACGTCAAGCTCAAGTTTTGGATAGCAGTTGTGGGGTAGATAAGGTTTTTAATATTGAAATATCTGATGAAGAGGCTATTAAGCGCATGGCTGGTAGGCGGATGTGTTCCAATGGTCATGTTTTTCATATTAAGTTTAAGCCTTCTGGCAAAGGGGATATTTGTGATATCTGTGACCAAGAGCTTTATCAGCGTGAAGATGATAAGGAAGAAATAGTTAAAAAAAGATTGGGTATTTATCGAAGAGACACTTCCAAGTTATTGGATTATTATGATAAGCAAAATAAATTAGTCAGTTTTGATGGGGAAAAAGATATTAGTGAAGTTTCAGAGGATATTTTAAATTATTTAAAAGCCAATGTTGGATAAAAAAACTCCCGAGGAAATCAAAATTTTAAGAGAAGGCGGTAAAAAACTAGGTCAGATTTTGCGTCAGCTTGTTGAAGAGACAGTAGTGGGAAATACCGGTCGAAAATTAAATGACCGGGCGGAAAAATTAATCAAACAAGCTGGTGGTGTTCCATCTTTTAAGAATTATCAAGGTTTTCCAGCGGCTTTATGTGTATCGATAAATGATGTGGTAGTGCATGGCATACCGACCGATGAATCTTTTCAAGAAGGTGATCTAGTAGGGCTTGATTTGGGTATGCAATACAAAGGCCTTTATACCGATACAGCTATTACCGTAGGGGTTGGTCGGATCAGTTCAGCCGCTGAAAAGCTTCTTTTTGCTACTAAAAAGTCTTTAGATTTAGCCATTTCTCAACTTAAAGTCGGTGGCTATATTTCTGATATTGGTCAAACTATTGAGCAATTTATCAAGCCTTATGGCTATGGGATAGTCAGAGATTTAGCTGGTCATGGTGTTGGTCGGCAGGTGCACGAAAATCCTAGTATCCCCAATTATTACATTGGCCGAAATTCAGTAAAAATATTTGATGGTATGGTCATTGCTATTGAGCCAATGTTGATTATAAATAACAATTGGAGAATAAAGATCAAAAATAATAAATGGGATGTTGTTTCTCAAGACGGCAGTTTAACCGCTCATTTTGAACATTCGGTCGCTATTACTCAGGATGGGCCAATTATTTTGACAGAATAAATAATCATGACGAAGAAAAAATTTTTAGGCATTGATTTTGGAGATAAAAGAGTCGGTTTGGCTTTGGCAGAGGACAAAGGACCGGCTCTGCCTTTTAAAGTGATTCCCAATGATTCCAAATTAGTGGCTTCTTTACAAGAGATTATCAAGCAAGAAAATATCACCGCTGTAGTGGTAGGCTTACCACATAGTTTTTCTGGCCAAGAAAATGAGCGAATGTTTTTGACTAAAAAATTTGTCGAAATATTACAGCATAATTTGAGTATAGAAGTCTATACTATTGATGAACAATTTACTTCTAAGCTTTATGAGAAAATGGGTGTGACTAAAGATTTAGACAAACATGCCGCTACCGCTATTTTAGATACTTATTTGATTAAAAATGATTTTTAATATTCCCAAATTTATTTTTGTTTTTATCTTGGCTCTAGTTTTATCTGGGGTCTTGGTAAAATTGGTCATGATTTTAGCGCGCCGTTTAAAGATTTTAGATTATCCCAATACTGATCGAAAGATTCATCAAAAACCCATACCGCTTTTAGGGGGCTTGGCTATCTACGGAGCTTTCTTACTAACGGTGTTTATTTTATGGCAACAGAAGCTACTACTAGATGGCCGAGTAGATTTGTCTATCATTGTCTGGTTTTTGCTAGCAGGCCTGGTTTTAATGATTAATGGCTATTTGGATGATAAATACTCCTTAGCCCCTAAAATAAGCATTGGGGGGCCTATTTTGGCCTCTCTGATAGTGATTGTCGGGGGTTTAAAGATTGCGTACATTACTAATCCGAGTGGTGGGGTATTATATCTAGATGGTTTGTTTAATTGGGATTTTATTGGGTTGGCTATTACATTTTTGTGGCTGATGGGGATTACTTATACTACCAAACTTTTAGATGGTATTGACGGCCTGACTTCCAGTATTGGACTGATTGCTAGCTTGGTTATCTTTGGCGTTAGTATGAGTTGGGATGTAGCTGGCTCAAGTACTTCTCTTTTATCTTTAGCTTTGGCTGGTTCTATTCTTGGTTTTTTGATTTTTAATTGGCATCCCGCTAAGATATTTTTGGGAGAAGCTGGTAGTACATTTATTGGTTTTGCTCTCGGTGTTTTATCGATTATTTCTGGTTCTAAAATAGCTACAGCTCTTTTAGTTATGGGGCTACCGGTTTTGGATATTTTTTGGGTAATTATAAAAAGAATTAAGCGCGGTCAGGTTTTTTGGCATAGCGATCAGGAACACTTACATTTTCGACTGTTAAAAAGCGGGTTTTCCCAAAAACAGATTGTTTTATTTCTCAGCGCCGTTTCTTTGTCATTTGGAATAATTTCCATATTCTTTACTACTAAAATTAAAATCAGTGCTTTACTTATTGTAATAATTTTAATGATTATATTAAGTAGTTGGATAAATTATCGTTTAAGAGAACAAGATGAAAAAACAAAAATTTAAATTAGTTATCTTGATAGCCGTCTTGGGCCTATTGACTATTGCTTATTACAGTTTTGCTTATTTTAATAATAAGCCAACGGTGACTATCAATGGCCATGTCTTTGAGGTTGATGTGGCCGAAGAGGCTGATGATATAGAAAGAGGTTTGTCTGGGCGTAAAGATTTGGCTGATGACCAGGCTATGCTTTTTATTTTTCCTAGGAAGCAGGAATTAGCTTTTTGGATGCATGGCATGAATTTTAATGTTGATCTTTTATGGATAGATGGTAATAAGGTATTAGATTATGAAAAAAATATGCCAGCTCCAGGTGATAATACAGCCATTAGAGATTTGCCTAGATTTTTTCCGTCTCAGCCAGTTGATAAGGTTTTGGAAATAAAAGCCGGGCTGATTGATTTATTGGGTATAAAAATAGGGGACTCAGTTGATATAAATATTGACTAGTGTTAATTTATCAGGTAAGAGGTTTAAATATATGACAGCAGAGCGTTGGCAGGAGATAAAATTTCATATTAAGGAAAATTTTGGCATAGAAGACGAGTATGAAGAAGATTTAGATCCGGGGTTGGCTGAAGTTATACAATTTACCGGACCGCGGGGAAAAATGTTGGCCCGTTTTGTTACTCGGCCAAAATTATTGGATAAAAAGACTAGTTTTTCCAATCGAGTTGGCTCAAATGTCAAGGTGGATTATGTTTATTCGCCTGATGAGACAGCCTCTCATGTGGAAATGTATAGTTGGTCAGAACAGAAAGATGATTGGGTAAAACTGGATTCGGAGTCTTTATTGTAAGTATTTAATAAGTATGCAACAGACAAAACGTGTTTTAATGTTGATCCTAGCTTTTGCGGGGCTTGGTTTAGTGGCTGTATTTTTTACTCATGAAGCAGCTAAGCCGAGTGAATTAGTTTCTATGGAAAATTATGTTATTCATGTCGAACCGTGGATTAGTCAAGCCCACCGCGATCAATCTCTGGCCAATATAACAGTCGTAAGAGATAATTTTTTAAATTTTAAAGGTTCTGATCATTCTATGGGGGCAACCCATCTAGCTCTATTTTTAGCTTTTGATGCTTGGCAGAGATTTTTAATAACTGGTGATAATAATAATATAAATCAGTCCCTCAAACATTTTTCTGTAGCCAAGGATTTGTTACCGGAACTGAGAGTAGAAATAGAAAATTTGGAAAATTTATTAAGACAAAAAAATGCTTAAATACTTAACAATTTTTATCAGCTCACTGTTACTGCTAGCTGGATTTTGGTCTTTATTTTATAGTCAAAAAAATATACATTATTGGTTAGTGGCCATAGCGGTGGCGGTGATTTTATTGTCTGGGCGTATTTTATCCCGAAATAGATTTTTTCGTTTTAAGATATTGTGGCTCAATCTTATTTTTGTTTACATATCTCAGTTATTATTTCTTTTACTCTTGATTTCTGAAGAATGGCGATATCTTTTATCTCTGGTTTTGTCTTTATTATGGATGTTGATTTGGTGGCTCTTGGCCAAGTATTTTGAAAATATAGATAATATAGAAAATAGCAATTATTTGGTAGTTAATAAGTTTTTTTATTATTTAGCTTTTTGGTTTTTAGCCACTAGTTTGTATTCCTTAGTTATTTTTATACACTTTCCCTTGCTTTATGCTTATTTGATCTGTATTGTTTTTACATTTTTTTGGTTAGTTGATATTGTCCGATATCAGGATAATTTTAGTTGGGTTAATCTAATTTTTTCCCTATTTATTTTAAGCCAAATTTTGGTGGCAGTTTATTTATTGCCAGTTAGTTTTTATGTGGCTGGTACTATTGCAACTTTATGGTTTTTCTTTATAATAGATAATACGGCCAATACTTTGAGGTCTTTTAAGCTATACTTAGGCCTATTTTTATTGATAACGATACTTTTATTAACTACTTCTATAATATAATAAAATATACGTGCTCGGTTAGAAATTTGTGGTAATAACCGGGCTAACAATTAATTTGATACTTTATGCTTGATAATAAAATTTCTAATAGGACAGAAGATAGACACAAACATTTTGAAAGGCCCACTACACAGCGGCCACCGTCCATGTTTAACCTGACTTTATGGGCTATTTTTGTCAGTCTAGCGGCTGGTTTTGGGGGTTATTTATTGGCCAATTATATACTGCCGAGCAGTAATACCAATTATTTTAGCGTCGATAATTTAGGTCGAAATATCAATGTTGATATTGATCAACCTATGGTAGATATTGGTAATCAACATCAAAAAAGCATAGCGGGAGTTTATAAAAAAGTAGCTACGGCTACTAGTATTGGCCAGACTATTTTTTCCCAAGAAGATTTTTTGGGAGGAGCGGTAGTAGTGACTTCTGACGGATGGCTCATGACCACTGATCAGGTCGCTAGCAGTGAAAATGTTAGTGTAGTCTTGGGTGATAAGATATACCCAGTGGATGATTTGGCCAAAGATGAATTTAGCGGTCTAGTATTTTTAAAGATTCATGAAAATTTTCTTCAGCCCATCAATTTTCAGCTGACCGAAGATCTTAAGATTGGAGAAAAGCTTTTTACTAGCGCCGATGTTCCAAATTCTTATGATCATTCTTTTGCTTCATCTTATTTGAGTAATATCCATTATGCTCCGGATAAATATTTATTTACCGATTTGATAGATTATTATATAAAAATTTCTGATCCAGCTGGTACCTATGCTTCTCCATATTTCAATTTAAAAGGCGATCTAGTTGGTCTAGTTTATTATAATGGCGATGACCAAACTCTGCTTATCCCAGCGGAGTATATTAAGCAGTCTATTAAAAATCTATTAAACAACACTGAGCGTCCTAAATTTGGTGTACGGTATGTAGATTTAGATAATAATAGTGGTTTTGAAAGTAAAGGTTCTTTAGTTTATCATCCACAGCTGGTCGCTGTAGCCTATAATTCTCCAGCCAATAAAGCCGGTATTAAAACCAATGATCAAATAGTGGCTGTTAATAATGATGCTATTTCTGGTTATCGGACCCTTACCTCCATTATGCAGAATTATCGCTTAGGTGATAAGGTCATTGTCAAGGTTTTACGTGATGGTGAGGAACAGGATATAGAAGTCAGTTTGTAAAATATAAGCATTGTCACGTGCCGTGACAATGCTTGGAATTCCGCTGCTCGTCACAAATAAAAGTTAATTTTATTTGATGGCTCGCTAGCAATTATAAAAAGCACTTCGTTAATTGTCGGAGTGCTTTTTGTTTAGAGCTAGTTTTAAGTGGGGGCTATATTTTTTGTTTTTTATTTTCCACTGATCAACATATTGGCCAATACCTTGGCTAGCCAATTGGTTAGACCGCCTAGTCGATTGACGTGACCATTCGATTAAAGAGGAAAAATTTATTTTGTAACGGGCTTTGACTACGATATATTTTAACTCTTCGTTTTTGATGGCCTGGCGAATGGTTTTACTAGATACTCCAAAGAGGCGAGCGGCCTCAGAAACAGAAACTCGAATAATGTTGTCATTTTTTATCATAGGTTTGTGGATAATTATAATAAAGTATACACTATTCTATACTTTATTTCAATATTGTGGATAATTCAGGAGGTTATTTTTATAATAAGTAATACACAGCCAATTTTTAAAACCAGTTAATTTTAGTTATTTTTCTATTTACATAAGTTTTAAAAGGTGTTATAATCGGTAGGATTTTAATTAATAAAAAGTATTATTAATATTAAACTAAAGTGGTTTAGTATAGATAAGCACTATTTTTTTATCTAATATTAGCTAATAAATTGTGTAGACAATAAACCCAATCGCGCGCTTATTTTAGTGTAATACATTGGGTCTTTTTTCCGTCTATATATATGAAAAGTATAAAGAGTAATTTACAAGAAAGAATAGCCTTTTTAAGGCTTAAATCCGGAGACGCAGATGCTTTTGCTTTCTTTTACGATAAATATGTAAAAAGTATCTATCGTTTCATATATATCAAGACAGGCAATAAACAGGTAGCGGAAGATATTACCCAAGATGTTTTTTTAAAAATCTGGCAACATTTAGTGGATAAGAAAAATATTAAAAGTTTCCAAGCCTTTATTTTCCGAATAGCCAGAAATACAGTCATTGATCACTACCGATCGGCCAAACAAGAATTGCCCCTGGAGTACATAGCCGAATCAGTTGAAATGGCCGAAATTGTAGTATCAGCTGACAAGCACATGGACACAGCTATACTGCTTAAAGAAATTAAACAGCTTAAATCTGAATATCAAGAAGTATTATTGCTTCGCTATGTAGAAGATATGTCGGTTGAGGATATCGCTCAAGTGATGGATAAAGATAAAAATAATGTTAGAGTTACATTGCATAGAGCTTTGAGTAAGCTTAAAACTATCACCAAAGGTAAATAATAATCGCGCAATAAAATTATGAACTTGGCTAAGAAAATTTCCCAAATAAAACATCTGGAGGAAATCAAACCAGATAAAAAATGGGAAAAAACCATCAAATACAATCTATTGGAAGAAATTACTGCTCAAAATAGATTGAGGCAAGCTTATAAGCTTTCTGCAGCTCAAAAAGTCGATCTTTTTGCCATGAGAGTTTTTAATCGCTTAGCTCCGTCAATGACCAAAGTGTTGGCCAGTTTTTTAATTTTGATGATGTTTTTCGGAGTCAATATGGCTGCTCAAGCTTCGGTACCAGGGGAGACACTCTGGCCAATTAAGCGATCTATAGAAGAAGCAGAGTTGTCCATTACCTTTAGTCCAGTCAAGAAAACCGAAGTTTATATTAAACATGTTAATGAAAGAATAGCCGAGATTGATAAAATTTTAGAAGAGCCATTAAAGCCCGAAGAACCAGAAGTAAAGATCGCCAAAGAAAAAGCCATTAAACAAGCCGTGACACATTTGGAAAAAGATGTTATTTCAGTCGATTCATCTTTAAAGATTGTTAAGCAAGAAAAAAATGCTATTGAAGTAGTAGAATTGGTCAAGAAAGTAACCGATGCTACCAAAGAAGTAGAAACTAATTTGGAAGCGCAAAAAAAGAAAGTAGCGGCTGATGACGCTACTGATGAAATTTTGGGTCAGGTCTTAGATAATGCCCAGTCTATTAATCAGCAAGTTAAAAAGTCGGCTGTTAGTGTAGCTATTGAAGTCCATGAAGAAGTACAAAAAAGTGTAGAAAACCAAAGTGGCCTTTTGGCTATCAATCCTTCTAGAACAACCAGTACTCCTAATCAGGGGTTGGCCACAGATAATACCGGATCATTTGATACTACCACCGTTGATATTTTAGTTAAATCAGAAACATCCCAAGAAAACATTGTCTTTAACACTCAAGAAGCTGAAACAATTAGTAATTTAGTCAGAGAAATAGTAGCTTCAGAAATAAATCAAGTGTCTTTGGAAGTCCAGGGGGTAAAGGAAAAAGTGGATGCCGCTTTAGATGCTGATATAGCCAATATAAAGAAAGATGTTTTAGCGGGCGACCAAGAGACAACGGTTGGTACTGTAGAGCTTGATGAAATTGATGTTATCAAAAATGAGAGTAACGAGGATAGAGAAGGAGTATTAGAAGAGGTCAAAGTATTGTTGGATAATGGTATGCTCAAAGATGCCTTTGAAAAAGTTAATCAATTGCAAGATAAATATAATAAAGCCGAAGTTACTCTAGAAAAGATAGAAAAGGTTATTGAAAAGTCCGCCGGAGAAAAATCAGGAGAGGTAATTCATACCACCACCAGCACCTCTTCACCAATTATAAATATTAAACCAGAAGAGGCTAATACAATAGAAGCTTCCGGTATTGATATAGAAGAAAGCGATATAAAAATTAAAGAAGAAGAGCAGATTTTAAGTAATTAATTTATAGATCCAGAGTCGCGACGAGCCGATTTAGTCAATTGGGGGCACATAAAAGGTGGGTTGAGGGTATTTAGCTTTTATTCCCATGCGTAAAACGAATAAAAGCTATTATCCCTAACTCATCGCCTTAATCGCGCGCGAACTAGGGATTTAGTTTATAGCTTGCTATAGAGGGCTATAGACAAACATTCTTGTAACCAGATCCTATCTGGGTGCAAGATATTAATCAGTGTTCCTAGACAATCTATTTTCTCCAGCTCAAAGTATGAGCCTATCAATTTAGTGGCCAGAAAGGCCGATCCTGTTTGCAGGAGGCGCTAAAGCTGATGGTTTAGCCGGAAATTTTCCGACGTTTGTATTTTGACGGACAAAAGGATGTTTAGAGAACTTTTAAAATAGAACAAATGAGTTTAATAAAAAAGCTTTTTGTGTTTTCCTTGGTACTTACCACTGTCCTATGGTCATTTGGTGGCCTTAGTGTAGTAAACGCAGCTGGTAATTACGGAGCAGGATCACTCCTTGCTCCAGAAGGTGTTAAAGATGCAGCTGTCTACTACATTGGTTCAGATGGTATGAAATATGTTTTCCCAGATGTGAAGACATATAATACCTGGTATACAGACTTTAGCGATGTCGTTAAAGTTAGTATCGCTGAACTGGATATGTATGAAGACGGTGGCGCTGTCACCTATCGTCCGGGTACCAAATTGGTTACCCACCAAAATACAGCTAAAGTTTATGCCGTAGGCCCTGGTGGACTTTTGCACTGGATTCCTACTGCTACCGTAGCTGAGGACCTATATGGTGCTAATTGGGGATCAATGGTCATGGATGTAATTCCTGGCTACTTTTCTTCCAGTTACACTACAGGTTCTGACCTATCTGATATGTACCCAACCGGTACAATTTTGAAGATGGGTGAAGACATGTACTATGTAGATGGTACAGATGTCAGACCATTTGCTGATGCCGACGCTTTTGAAGCCAACGGTTTTGCTTATGCAAACTTAATTACCGTTAGCAGCGTTTCAGCTTATGGAACTGGTGAATCTGTCACTGGTGAAGAGAGTGAATTATCTGGATTTATGCCAGGTGAATCTAATGGCCCAGTAGTAGTTGATGGAAACTTAACAGTTTCTCTATACCAAACTCCAGAGGAAGTCAATCTACCAGTTGGATCACCAAATGATTTCTTAGGATTCAAATTAGCCGCTGGTTCTGCAGCTGTTAGTGTAGAAGCTATTACTTTGACCTCTTATGGTCTAGGTACTTCTACCGAAATCGACAATGTTACTATCTACCAAGATGGTCTCAAGATCGGTACTTCCAAGAATATCAACTCAGATAGAGAAGCTGTGTTTAACTTCTCATCCCCAATCGAAATCGCTGCCAACAGTTCAGTTATGTTGACGGCCAAAGCCACCTTAGTAGGTGCTTCAGCTAGTGAAACTTATGCTTTAGGCGTAGCCGAAGCTGCTGATGTAGTTACTGGTGGTAGCGTAGGAGGTTCTTTCCCAGTCCAAGGAAACTTGATGACTGCTGTTTCAGCTACTATTGGTGCTGTTACTTTAACCAGTCCTGACACTAGCAATGCTACTGTCAATTTTGGTGAAGATAACGTACTTTTAGCTAGCTTTACCTTAACAACTTCTTCAACAGAACCATTGTTGTGGGAAACTGCCAGACTTAGAAATGGTGGTACCAACAATGCCGATGTTGTCAACAACTTGAGAATTGAAGTTGATGGCGATGTTGTTGATGAAGGTGTTTCATTGGTAGACAAATATGTCAATTTTGACATGGGTAATCTACTAATTGCTAAAGGGGATACTTTGACAGTGGATATTTATGGTGACATTGGCGTAGCCAGTGTAAACAACACTGTTGATCTATATGTAGACAGTGCTTCTGACTTTATATTTATGGGTCAAACCTATGGATTTGGAGTTCAAATTAGCAGCATTGCTATATTTGATGCAGCTGGTGATGGAAAAACCATTACTTTAGCTTCTGCTGACTTCACCATTGATATGGACAAGACAGCTACTCCATCTAGAGATGTACAATCTGGTACAGATGATGTAGTATTAGCTACTATTTCTTTCACCTCAAATGGTGAAGATGCTACTATCAATGATATTAGCAACACTGCTGGTACAGATGGTGATTTCTATATTTCTGGTACTGGTTTAGCAATTACTGAAGTTAGCAACTTTGAGTTGAGAGATACTGACACAGGTGTCATTTATGACATTACTGAAACAGTTTCTACTACTCTACCAGGTTGGACATTGGCCATGGCCGATGAAATTTCATTAGCCGCTGGTGTAACCAAGACATTTGAATTGCGAGTAGACTTATCAGGATCTACTGATAGTACTCCAATTGATGATGGTGATACCTTGCAAGTTACCTTGGAAGATGGTGCTATGAATGTCACTGGTGACGATTCTGATGCTACTATCACTGATATTACTCCAAGCTCTATTGCTAGTGGCATTGCCACTGTTAGAGGTGCTAAATTAACTGTTACTACAGTTGCTTTGACTAACAAGTCAATAGTAGGTGGAGCAGGTACTGTCACCCCAATCGTAGTTTACAAAGCTGGTTTGGAAGTAGGTGATTCATCAGATTTGACATTAACTTCTTATCAAGTTGATGCTGATGATACCAACTATGCTTCATTTACCGATGATAATATAGCTCAATTAGATCTATATATCGTTGAAAATACCGTATCTAGATTGTTAAAATCTACTTCAAATGATATCACCACTGATGGTGCAGCCGGAGCTTATATCAACTTTACTAGCTTAAATTCTACAAATAGAGTATTAAAAGCTGGTGTTGATGTTGAGTTGGAAATAAGAGCAGTATTTGCTTCTACCTTGCCAACTACCGGTGCTTTTGAATTAGAAGCAGTAAACACAGCTGGTAATATCATAGTTAAAGATGACCAAAACACTGACGTGACTGAAACCATTGCTAACGCTTTGACAGATTCACGTTTAGTAACTTTGGCCGCTGAGGGTACTTTGAAAGCTGAAATTCTTACAACCGATATCAAAGCTAACGATGATATGTATATCTTAGCTGGTTCTGAATCAACTCATGGTAGATATTTAGCTGAATTGAAATTCACTACAGCTAATGAAGCCATTAAGTTAAACGATCTTGCTTTGCAACAATATGGCGACAGCACTGGTGCTGATGTCAAACTTGTAAAACTTTATGATTCAACCGGTACTGTTGTAGCTTATAAGAGTCCTACAGCCGCTGGTTATGTACACTTTGAAGAAGCAGACTTCTTGAACAACAAGAATGTCTTAGCAGCTGACGAAGCTACTTCATACTTCATTGGTGTATTAACCAAAACTATTAATGCCGACGGTGATGCAGAAGGTACTGCTACCTTTGACAATGGCATCCAATATGGCTTTGCTTCAAGCGCTGCTTTGGCTGTATTTACAGACTTAGCCGCTAATGATGCTGTCAAAGCCACTGGTGTTGATAGTGGTAGCGACATTGACTTGGTAGAAGATACCAATGGTGGCGCTGCAGAAGTTGGTGATTATACCATCGCTTCTACAAAATCAAAGACAGCTTCTACCACTGGTTCTATCTTGACTGTAATCACCAATGACATGGCCAATGGCACATTGTCTGGTGGAAACAACAAGATCATCGGTGAATATAAGTTTGTGTTTGCTAATGGTTTGAACAGAACATCTGTCAATACAGAATTAAAAGCTCAATTGAGAACTTTGATTTTGACTCTTGCTACATCAAGTGGTGTAGGAGTTACAGGTGTACAAGTTTATATTGAAGGTGACGCTGGTAATTTAACCACTGCTGTCACTGGTGTAACTGGTACAGCCACTGTCGATTTGACAACTTTGGATACCGATACCAATTTGGTTGACGGAACTATCACTTTAGTTGTCATTGCTGACTTAGCTGTTGTTGGTGCTGATCAATATGTTCAGACTGAAATCGCTGATTTAACCACTGACTTTACCTACAATGGTAACAATGGTACTTCAGGCGCTAACTGGTCAAATGCTAGATTAGATGGCATTTCTCAAGTTACCGGTGCTACTTTATCTAACTAAGATTTAGTACGATTAGGAGACGATTCATTTCGTCAAAAAACACCCTCCCCGTTAGGGGAGGGTGTTTTGATTTATTTATAGCTATTTGCTATAGTATAGACACTAAAAATAAGCTTAATTTAGATAAAATGTCATTAGAAAATAAACTAAAAAAGATAAATCTAGCCCTAGCGTTACTTATAATGCTTAGCCCATTGGTAGCTCACTATGAGTATATTTTCCCTTATATTTATCTTAAAAATATATTTTTTAGAACACTAGTAGTTGCTGGTTTATTTTTTATGATTTGGTATTTAGTCTACAATAATAAAATCAGTCTGAAAAAATATTGGATCTTTGGGACATTTTTGATCTTTTTATTGGTACAGATTATAGCCACAATTTTTGGAGTAAATATGGTCCATAGTTTGACCGGTAATTTTGAGAGAATGGACGGCCTGATAAATCTTTTGTCTTTGGGGGTTTATCTGCTCTTACTTTTAAACACTTTGAAAAGCACCAAAGAATGGTTGTGGATATTTCGGACTTCTATTATTACCTCTTTGCTAGTTGTTGCTTATGAAATATTTGGCCGCTGGGGCTGGATTGGTGATGTGCCTATTCCACACAATGCTGGCACTATTGGCAATACTTTATTTTTGGGCTCTTATCTGATGTTTAATGTTTTTTTCGCTTTACTAAATTTTTATATAGACAAGAAAAAATATTGGAAAATATTTTATTTGTTGGCCATAGTGATTGATGTTGTTTTCATTTTTATCAATGCCTCTCGATCTTCTATGATTGGTTTGGTGGTTGGTCTAGGTGTTTTGTTACTATTGATGTTTTTTCGGGTTAATAAAAAAATAAAAATATTGTTTATTGGTTTAATCTTCGTTTTTTTAGCTTTTGTTGGCACAGTTATAACTCAAAAAAACAGTCCCTGGGTACAAAATGTATATTTTTTAGAGCGCTTGACCAATATATCGGCGGCTGATTTTTCCACTTTAAATAGATTATTAATCTGGGAAGTATCACTAAAATCTTTTTATGATCGGCCGATTTTGGGCTATGGACCAGAAAATGCCATGTACGCTGTGGACAAATATTATAATCCGGAAATTTCTGAACAGTGGTTTGATAGAGTTCACAATTTTGTCCTGGATCATCTGCTAAACGCCGGTATCTTGGGACTACTGAGTTTCTTGGCTATATTTGTTTTGGCCTTTAAAGCTTCTTGGCAATATCTTAAAAAACATTATTTTTTGGCAGCCAGCTTAATTGGTTTACTGACAGCTTATCTGGTCAGCAATCTTTTTACTTTTGATTCTTTGGTTACTTGGCTACCGTTAGTATTGGTTTGGGCTTTTATTGATTTTATCAGTGTCCAAGATAAAGAAGAAAAAATTTTTGAATTGCCTTTGTGGCTCCGCAAAGGAAAGAAAGTGGTTGTGTTGTTGGTATTTTTGGGTTTAGGTGTTTATACTTATTGGGGTATTGTCATTCCCACCAAAGCCAATAAGATTGGTCTAAGAGGCGCTGCTTATAGCCAAGTCGATATCAATAAAGCACTAGGGTATTTACAAGAGGCTTTTGATTATAATACTTATGGAAATTCAGAAATCACTAGAGCCTTGGCTGATGTTGCTAAGTTGAAAATATCTTCAAAAGATATAAATACACAAGATAAAGAGAAGATTGTTTTAGAAACAGAAAGACAGATTCTTTATACTCTAGAAAAAGATCCTATCAATGTCCGTATGCGTATGATATTGGCTGACATTTATCTTGATTTTTCCGAATATGATAGTTCTTATATCAACAAAGCCATTGCTGTCACCGAGCCAGCTTTTGAGTATTCTCCGGAAAGATTAGAGATTTATGCTATTATGGCTAGGGCTTATCTGGGAAAGAATGATCTGGGTAAAGCTTCAGAATATTTACAAAAATCTTTGGATATCTATGATGGTCGGGAACAGGATTATATGAATGTTTTTTATTTGTTGTACAAAAATAATGATTTAGAAAAATTTGATTTTTATGCCAAAAAGTATGTGAGTAGATTTGAAGATGTTAATATTGAAAATTACAATGCTATCTCCCGTTATTATCTAAATATTGGCGGAGCTCAAAATTTGTTAGCTTCTGGTATCATAGACAAATTGATAGCCACCGAGCCAGAGGAGCTAGCGCATCGGCTATTATTTTTAGATGCTTACAGCAAGCTGGGTTCATCTCAGGAAGCTTTGGATTATATTGATGAGGTCTCTCAGACCAATCCGGAGTGGGGAGCCAAATTAAAACAATATTGGGGATTAGTAAAAGAGTAGTAAATTTTTATGAATAACAATATAGATCGTTATATAAATAAATTTCTCAAGCTGATTATACCAATTATTTTTTTATTGCCTTTTATAGTAAGTTCAGATTATTATTTTCCTTATATTACACCGAGAAATTTTTTATTTAGAATAATAGTCACTATAATTTTGGCTCTTTATTTATATTTATTTTTTAGAAATAAAGAAAAATATGGTTTTGGAAAAAACAAAGTGATTTTAGCTTATTTCTTCTTGGCGATTATTTTGACGATGGCTAGTATTTTGGGTGGTGATTTTTTGTATAGTTTCTGGAGCAATTATGAAAGGATGGATGGCTTGGTCACACTTTATTATATTATTGCTTTATTTTTAGTAATTTTGGGTATCTACAGGCACCAGAAAAGCTGGTTGAATTTGTTGAGATTATCCGTCTGGGCAGCTTTTATAATGGGTATTATTGCCCTAGCACAGCATTGGGATATCAATATACTTCTGGAGTCTTCTGGCGGAGATAGAGTGACTGGTACTTTGGGCAACGCTACTTATTTGGCTGTTTATAGTTTATTTAATTTATTTTTTGCTTTATATCTTTTATTTAAGTATAAAAATCATCGACCGAAATTGGAATTGTGGGCTTTCTATATTTTAGATATTTTTTTAATTATATCAGAAATAGTCAATCCTGGCCGAGGATTTTTGGGGGGTATTTTTTCTGATGTTAGATTGGTCTTATTGTTCATTATTCCGCAAGTATTTATAAATTTGCAGTATTATTTTTATAATATTGGCCAGACTATTCGTTATAGCTGGCCAGCTTATTTTATCTTGATAATTTTGTTAAATTTTATCGCCTTATTTAATACGCAAACTAGAGGAGTATTGGTTGGTTTGTTTATAGCCGGCGTGGTAGTAGCTATATTTTTACTGTTTAGCCACTATGTTAGTAAAAAAGTAAAATACTTTATTGTAGTTGGTTTAACTTTGTTTATTTTATTTACCGGTAGTATTTTTGTTTTTAAAGATAGCGATTTTATACAAAATAATAGTACCCTGAGGAGAGTGGCAAATATTTCTATAACGGATGCCACTACAGAAACTAGGTTGCTCACTTGGCAGTTGAGCCTTCGGGGTTTTACGGAAAGACCGATTTTGGGTTGGGGAGTGGAAAATTTTTATTTAGTTTTTAACAAATATTTTCCTAATCAGATTTTTAAAGACGCTGGTTCAAGAGTATGGTTTGATCGGCCACACAATGTGTTTTTACAATATTTGGTTGATGGCGGTATCTTGGGGCTTTTGGCTTATCTGGCTATATTTATTTTTGCTTTACGTAATTTTTGGAAACATTATAAAAAAACTCATGATCCAGTGACTATTAGTATTTTTGGTGGTCTTTTAATTGCTTATTTAGTACAAAACTTTTTTGTCTTTGACAGCTTAAATTCCTATATTTTATTAGTAGTATTTTTGGCGGTCAGCATATTTTTGGCTGGCGATTTTGAAACCAATAAAAAATGGCTGACGTCTAAGTATCTAGCCATACCGTTGGCTTTATTGGTATTGATTTTTGGATTTTATTTAAATATTCCCCAATTGCAAACTAATCGTCAGTTTATTACTCGATACACTGATTTACAAAAAGACATTGCTCAGGGTCAATATCGCCGAGCTGATTTGGATAAATTATTGGTGGTGATTGATCAGCAGTATCTTGGTAAATTTGAATTGGCGCAGGTTTATTCTGAATTTGTACCAAATTTGGTGCGAGCTCAAATTTTGTCACCGATAGAAACCAAATATTTTATCGACACAGCGGAAGAAAAAATGCTTCAAAATATCAAAGCCCAGCCGAAAAATGTCCGTCATCATAGTTTTTTGACAAACTTATATTTTAACGCTGCTATGTTAGATCCTGTTTATGCTCAAAAGGGCATTGATTTGATAGAAAATCAGGCCTTGGTGCTTAGTCCGACGCGGGTGCAGTTGTATTATGGTTTGGGGCAGTTCTATATAAATTTGGGAGAAAATGAGCAGGCCATGGCCAATTTTATCAAAGCCAAAGGATTGGCGCCGCGTGTTTTTGACTCCTATTATAATTTAATTATGGCGTCTTTGGCTATGGAAGATTTGGATTTGGCCAATGCTTATTTTGAGGAAATGAAACAAAATGTTTCCGTGATAATCAAAGAGAATTATCTGAGCTTATTTATGCTGTACGATTATTTTGGCTACAAAGATCAAGCCGCTAAATTACAACAATAAAAAAAGACTCTCCTGGCGGAGAGTCTTTTGATTAAAATAATTTTGTATAAAGCTCTTGGGTTTTTTCTAAGGTATTTTTTAAGTTAAAGTTTTCTTTGATGTTTTGGTAATTTTTTTCTAAAATTTCCGGGTTTATTTCTTTGAAGTTTTTTATAGCTTTAGCTAAAGCGAGAGCATCGGCTGGGTCAATCAATATCCCAGTCTCATGATCTTTGATGATTTCACCAACACCTCCGACTCGAGTAGCAATAATTGGCACCTTGGCTAAGCCGGCTTCTAAAATAGTATAAGGCAGACCTTCTTTGACAGAGGGCAATATAAAAGCTTCAAAAGCGGGTAGGTATTTATAAGCCTCATCTTTATCTCCGAGAAAGTGGAAATATTTATCTACCGATGATTCTTTGGCTAAATTTTTTATATTATCCATTTCTGGTCCGTCTCCAATCAGGACAAAATTATGGTCTTCTAACAGCGGTGAATTTTCTTGGGCTAGTATTTTTACAGCTTCAATTAAATATGGATAGCCTTTAGTTTTATAAAAGCTGGCAATAGTCCCAAAGTATTTCTTGCCCTCCGAAGCTTCGGCGTAGGAGGGTTTGCTCAATCCTAGTTTTTCCAAAGCTTCGGCTCGGTCATAAAATTTTATATTATCTATATCAATGCCATTGTGGATAGTAAATATTTTTCTAGTCAGAGTTATTTTATTGTCAATGGCACTTTGTTTGTCAGCTTCAGAAACAGTAATTACAGCATTTTGTATGCTGGTAGAAATTTTTTCAGAAAATTTGTAGAGTTTTTTATTAAACTTTGATAACGGTTCATTAAAAACAAAACCGTGGGCAGTATAGATTAATCTTAATCGGGTATTCAATAAATTGGCCGAATACATCCGAGCGGCTAGAGATCCCAATAGTCCAGCCTTAGAACTATTGAGGTGTACTAAATCATATTTACCTTGGTTATAAATTTTTAGTATTTCCATCAGAGTCAGATAGTCTTTTCCCAGATCAATTGACCTGACCAAATATGGTATAGCTATAGCTTTGATCGGGGAATTTTTTAGCTGATTGGTAAATTTTTCATCTATATCTTTGGCTTCACCATAAGCAATATGGACTTCATTGTCTTTAGAAAAATATTTTGCCAGATCCACTAGGTATTTTTGAGCCCCACCCCACTTGGTTTGGGTGATAATATAAAGGATTTTCTTGCCTTTTAATTGGTGGATGTTATTATCTTTTTGGCTAATATTAGGCATTTTTAGGATTGATTTATTTGATAAATACTGGTATAATTTTATAGTATTTGTAAAGCTAAAGCAAGCTTTTATTAAGCAAATAGCCAATATGAAGATAGTCATAGCTCCTGGAGCTTATAAAATTGGTGGACCAGCCACCTATACGCGACTTTTGGTAGAATATCTGCCTTTAAAAAATATTGAAGCGGAAATTTTGAGTTTTGATCAAGTCAAAGAATTTCCTAAAATAATTAGGCATTTTATTTTTTTTGTTAAAATGTTTATTAAATTATTATCTAGTGATTTAGTATTGGCTCAAGATCCAGTTAGTGTCGGGCTCCCTAGCTTAGTAGCTGCTAAGATTCTCAGAAAAAAAATGATTATCCGTTTTGTCGGAGATTATGCCTGGGAGCAGTCTGCCCAGCGTTTTGGTGTCAAAGATAGTATTGATGTTTTTCAAAATAATAAATATAGTTTTAAAATAGAATTTTTGCGTTGGATTCAGGTTTTTGTTTTAAATCATGTGGATAAAATTATTACGCCTAGTATTTATTTTGGTGAACTAGCCAAAAAATTGGTCAATAATAAAGATAAGGTTATAGCTATTTATAACGGTATAGATACTAGCTTGCCAGTTTTGGGTCATGAAGAGGCTAGAAAAAAATTGGGTTTAAATAGTGAAGAGATTATTTTATTTTCTGCCGGTCGGCTAGTCAGCTGGAAGGGCTTTGAATTATTGATAGATCTTTTGCCAGATTTGCTAAAACAAAATAATCGGTATCGATTGATGATAGTCGGCGACGGTCCAGACATGAGTAAACTAAGGCAGAAAGTGATGGATCTCAAACTAGAGGGTAAAGTTTATTTAGTGGGGTATTTGGATCGTGAAGATTTATTGGTCAATTTGCAGGCCGCTGATATTTTTGTTTTAAATACTGGCTTTGAAAGTTTTTCTTTTCAGGTAGTAGAAGCGATGTATTATAATATTCCGGTTATTACTACCAATGTCTGTAGTTTACCGGAGGTGATAGCCAATAATAAAGAAGGAATTTTGGTGGATTATAATAATAAAGAACAAATTCGAAAAGCTATAGAAAAATTTTTGGTTGATACTAGTTTTCGTCAAGAAATAATAAAAAACGCCAAGAAAAAATCAGCGTATTTTTCTATTAAAAAAACGCTGGATAATTTATTTGAGGTATTGAAAAATTTATAATTATGAAGGTTATAAGTTTAGGTTTGGACCGGACAATATTGAAAGCAGATTCAGCTGTGGCTATAAGGGCTATTTTATTCGGAGAGCTATTGGATAAATATTTTATTGTGGTTCCAGCTGAGGAAAAAAGCGTTAAGCTGTCTGATCGAACAGAAGTTTTGGCTGTGGGTGGCTTTAATAAATTTTTTAGCTTATTTAAAATTTATCAGTATCTTAAGGCTCATTTAAAAAATAATCATTACCATCTGATGAGTATTCAAGATATTTGTTATTTGGCTTCTGTTGGCATAAATTTGGCACACAAAGTTGGTTTAAAGGTAGAATTACAGGTTCACGGTCTAGAAAAATTGGCTGGTTTTAGAAAGCTGATAGCTCAGAATAATTTGCGTCAGGCTGATAAAATCCGTACAGTCAGCGAAAGATTAAAACAAGAGATTATTAGTAAATTTGGAATTGAGCAAGAAAAAATATACATAGTGCCAGTAGCGATTGATAAGGATAAGATTTTAAATAGTCAATCGGCTGGCCTAGTCACAGACAAACCAGTAGATAATTTTATATTCTTGACAGTCGCCAGATTGGTGCCAGTCAAAAATATTGCCATGCAAATTAGAGCTTTGGCCAGATTAAAAAATAAAAATACGCAATTGATAATAGTTGGTGAAGGAGAGCAGAAAGATGATTTGCTTCACTTAGTTAAGCAGTTAAAATTATCTGATCGAGTAAATTTTATCGGCTGGTCAGATGATGTTACTTCATATTATCGGAGGGCTGATTGTTTTTTACTTAGTTCAAACAGTGAAGGATATGGGATGGTTATAGCGGAAGCTGTTTTGTCCGGATTACCGATTATTATGACGGATGTGGGAGTAGCTGGAGAATTGGTTAAAGATAATATAAACGGTTTAGTAGTCACAGTTGGTGATCAGTCAGCTTTTTCTCAAGCTATGGATAAAATGTCTTCCGAGGATAATTTACGAGAAAAATTTTCCGTTGGCAGTTTATCTTTTAAAGATAAGATTTTAGATAAGCCAGAGCTGATTGAGCAGGTAGTTGATAATTGGAGAAAGATATATCATGGCTAATAATAAAAAACTTTGTTACATCTTGCCGTTTTTTGATCTGGAGACAGACACTCATTATTTTTATTTATATGATTTTATAAAAAGAGTGGCCGATGATTTTGAATTGACTTTGCTGATAGAAAAAAGTAATTCAGATATAAAGTTTTTTGATAATGTCAAAAATATTAAAGTACAAAAATTTAATAGCGGATTATGGCGAATATTGGAAAATTTTTGGTTGATATTATTTATTCGCTTGGGTGGTACTAGAGATTTTTATATTCATTATTCACAAATATCAGCTATAAGCGCTTCCCTGATTGCTCGCCTGACTGGTGGACGAACTTTTTATTGGAATTGCGGTATGATGTGGCTTTTTGGCGAAAAAAGGCTGTTGGGTCTTATTTTAAAAATGGTCACTTATCTGGTCACGGGAGTTCAGGCTTTGGTTGACGGCTATAGCCAGCATTATCAGATCACCAAAGATAAAATAAAAATAATGCCCAATTGGGTTGATCTACATAGATTTGAAGATATCCAAAACGATGAGCTATTGTCCAAATATGCTTTAGAGCCGGGTATTTCTTATGTGCTTTTTGTGCATCGTTTAGCTAAACGCAAAGGAGTACATTATATAGCTAGTATAGCCAAACAGTTTGCTGGACAGCCGAATATCAAATTTTTGATTGTGGGAGATGGTCCTTATCGTCAGGAGCTGGCACAAGATATCAAAGATTTGAATAATGTAATATTATTGGGTAAAATTGCTAATAAGGATATCCCAGGTCTGATGAAAATTTCTAAATTATTTTTTATGCCATCAGAAGAGGAAGGTTTTCCCAGGGTGCTTTTGGAAGCTATGGCCTCCGGACTGCCTTATGTAGCTTTTGATATTGGTGGAGTACGGGAAATCAGCACCCCAGAACAACAACTATATATTGTCGATGGTCCAGCTAATATGGCTGTAGCGATTGGTGACATTTTGAAAGATCAGTCAGTATATGATAAGTTACGAGAAGTAAATTTAGTGCAGGTCAGACAATTTGATATAATGGTAGTTAAAAATAATTTTAAAGACTTGTTTTAATAGCTATGGTGGGTAAAAAAATAAAAGTTGTAATTGCCATAAATAATATGATAATCGGTGGTGCACAAAAATTGGTTGTTGATCAATTTAAGTGTTTCAATCGGCAGAAATTTGATTATTCTCTTTTGATATTAGAAAAATTTCCTAGTCAGAAAGATTTTATGGATGAATTGCCCAAAGATATCCCTATTTATCAATTTGATTTTAAAAGTTTCCGAAATTTGGGAGAGTGGTTTAAAATTTTTAAAACTTTGAGAACTATAAAACCCGATGTGGTCCGCTCTAGTTTGTTTTTGACCAATACGGTGATCAGAGTATTAAAGCCATTTTTGGGTTATCAGGTCATCATTACAGAAAACAATACTGATGAAAGCAAAGGATTTTTAAAGATTTTGACAGATAAGATATTGTCTTATTGGACTTATAAAATAACCCCGGATTCTCAGACTGTTGCAGATTTTATTATTAAACAGGAAAATATTAATTATGATAAGTTTTTGACTATCTACAACGGAGTGGATATTAATGAAATAAAAAAGTATTTATCCTCTCTGCCAAAAAATGATATAAAAAAACACCTTGGTTTGGCCAAAGAAGACAAGGTAGTTTTAAATATCGCTCGGCTGGTTAAACAAAAAAATCATAAGCTACTAGTAGAAGCATTTGCTGATTTTTCTAAAAAGCATGATGATTATAAATTAGTAATAGTGGGTGACGGGGCGCTACTGCCAGAACTAAAAGAGCAAGCGCAAAAACAGGGGGTTGGTCATAAGGTATTTTTTCCAGGCGCTACCAAAGATTTGTATCAGTACTATTCTAGCAGTGATTTATTTGTGGTTAGCTCTACTCAAGAAGGATTTTGTTTGACAGCCGTCATGGCTTTGGCTTTTGGTATACCGGTAGTCGCCACCAAAGTAGCTGGTTTAGTAGAATATATTGAAGACAATTATAATGGTCTCCTAACTTCTTATGACTTCAAAGAAATGTCCCAACAGATGTCCAAGCTGGCCAGCTTAGATAATGGAGAGAGGCAAATTTATAAGAAAAATTGCCAGACGACGGCTGACAATTTTGATATTAAAAAACACGCTCAGGCCTTTGAAGATTTATTTATAGCTAGTTTAAATTAAAATATGTCAAAAGATTATAATATACAAGTAAAAGCAGATGAGCATTATAAGAGTAAAAAATATGATGATTTAAGTCGTTTTATTTCTTATTATTATCAGATCAATGAAGCTCGTCAGCTAGAGGTTGAAAATATTTTAGAAATTGGTATCGGTGGCGGTATCGTGGCCGGATATCTAAAAAGCATCGGTAAACAAGTGGTAACTTGTGATTTTGATAAAGATACCCAAGCGGATATTATATCAGATGTCAGAAATATAAATGTAGCTGATAAGTCTTTTGATTTAGTCATAGCTTGCCAGATACTGGAGCATATTCCTTTTGTCGACTTGGCCAAGGGTTTGTCAGAAATCAGACGCGTCAGCAAAAAATACGCGATGATATCACTGCCTTATCGCTCTTCTTATTTTGAAATGGTCATAAAATTTCCCTTTAGCCGCACGATATTTAAAAGAGATTTTTTTGATCTAGTGGTTAGAAAATCTGTAAAATTTCCCGGATTTGAAAAATCAGGGCAGCATTATTGGGAGATAGATCAGAAGAAATATAAATTGGCAGATGTTCGAGCTAAGCTGGAAGATAAATTTAAGATTTTATATGAGTTTAGTCCGGTTTTAAATAAGTATCATTATTTTTTTATCCTGGAGGTAAAATAAGCCATGTCAGAGAAAAAGTTAGATAATCAATTTGTCAGAGAGACTTATAATAAATTTTTATCCAATTATGATAAGGGTTATTCTTATCATCGTTGGTTTAGAGAAGTGATATCCCGCTATCATTATAAGCAAAGTCGTCGCAGTTTTCTTTATGCCTTGCGAGATTCCAAGTATCAAAAAGCTTTGGAAATAGGTGGAGGAGACGGAGAGTGGACCAAGATTCTTTTAGATTATGCTGAGTCTATAGATTTTTATGATATTTCCGAAGAAATGATTAAACAAGCTAAAGCTCGCTTGATTGATAAAAAAAATGTCAATTTTATTTTGGGAGATTTTTTGGAAAATAAATTAGCCGATCAGAGTTATGATTTTGTCTTGTCTTTTAGATCTTTTGAGTATTTTGATGATCAAGAAAAATTTTTAAAGGAAGTTTACCAACTTTTAAAAAATGGTGGGGAGATGATTCTGGTGACCAAAAGTCCTCATTATGATTGGACCAAATATTATCAAAGTAAAAAATTGCATTCAGGAATATTGCCCATTAACGATTTAATAGCTTTGTTTAGAAAACATGGTTTTGAAATAGAATTGGTCAAACCGGCTATTTTAGGTAAGAAATTGAGCTGGTTAGGGGCTAGGTTTGTTTTTGATATTTTTCATCGTCAGAATTATTGGTTTAAATTTAATCTATTGCCTTTGTTTTTACTAAGGTATATAGCGGAAAGTTTTATTATTAAAGTTGTCCGAAAATAACTATGATTATAGAGCTCTATGGTTTGTCGGGTAGCGGTAAATCAACACTAGCTAGGCGTTTGGTAGAAATTGACAGTGCAAAATTTGTGCTGGCGGATTTTTCCAATAAATTGGAAAGATATTTTTATTTGTTACTTTACCTAATAAATAATCCGGTCACTTTTACTAATTGGTTATTATTTTTATGGCAAAATAGAAAATTATTTAGCTATAAGTTGCATTTGCTATTTTTATCTATGGCCAAGCTACAGAAAGCTGTTTTGATAAAAGATAAAAAAGTTTTGTTAGATGAAGGATTATTACAGCGGGTTTTAACTATTGCTGATAGTGAGATTGATAATCGGCTTTTGGATAAATTATTAAAACATCTGAATAAATTGGGACATTTGATTATCATGGAAGGCGGAGATTGGCAGCGTTTTGTAAAATATAGTAATAAAGAAAATAGCCCCCGAGTAAAAATGGGGCAGGAGTATTTGGAGTCTTGGCAGAATTTACAAAGCAAAAATAATGATATTATAAAAAAATATCTGGCCCAAAAGCAGTCATTGAAAAAATATATTTATAATAAAGAAAACATAACGGCAGAAAAAGTGACCCTTGACTTGATTGATTGACTTATTTTTTGAAATAAAAAAATTAACTCTCCACCAAACGGTTGTTCAGTGGAGAGTCTTTTTTGTAAGGAGCTTTTCATAGATGGTTCTGCAAATCGTGTAGAAAGTCATTCGCATAGGCTTCTTTGAGAGCATAGAGCTCTTGAGCTTCTGGTAGCAAACAATGGAATTTTCCTAGTACCTGTTCTTGTAGGTACTGAAGAGATTCTTCCAAGGTTTTACCAATAGCAACACCAGTGCAGAGCGTCTTTACGATGAGGAAGGTTTTACCGCCCTCTAATAGATGTGCATCATGGGCAATTTTGCCTTCGATGCTGACAATGGTCTCAGCCGAGGTATTCTTTTCAGAATCCCAAGCTATTCTTATGACCAGATCAATGTTCCGCTTAGACATACCCTTAGACTGAAGAAAACTTATAATTGACTTTTCGCCGTTTTCCAAATGGATGACCCCATGGAAATATAGTGATAAGTTTATAAGCTTAAGATTAGCTTCCGGATAGTTAGCGGCTAGTTCAAGCACTATCTTTTGGACGCGCTTAATGTGACCAAGGTCGTGCATGACATCCTTTATTATGTAATAGGGTCTCACGAAATTAATCACAGCTCTTTCGGATGGAAATCTAGCCACGATTTAACCTTTCTCTGTTTTTAATACTCTAACTTATTTAGGGTATTATATTATAATAACATATTTTAGTGTTTTTGTCAATATTATTATATCATAATGTATTTGATTTTTGGCTTATGAAATGGTATAGTTTTTTCAGTAATTTATGGAAATTTTACATAATATTAAGGTAATTGTTCATAGTATATTGGCCTGGTTGGTTTACGGCCTTTCTTTTGTTTTTCCGCGTGATAAAAAGCTCTGGGTGGTGATGGGTTGGCGGATGAGTAAGCACAGGGAACTATTTGGTGACAATGCTAAGTATTTTTTTCTTTATGTTGCTAATAATTTGCCCAAAGATATTAAAGTAGTTTGGATTGGTCGTGATAATGATATTTGCCAAATTCTCAGACAACGCGGTTATCAAGCTTACAATCTTTTCAGTCTAGCTGGCGTTTGGACGTCTTTAAGAGCTGGGTATACTATCGTTGATGCTAATATTCGTTTGGAAAATTGGCAGTATAGTGGCGGTTCTAGATTGATCCAACTATGGCATGGTAAATCTTTGAAAAAAATGGGGCACAACAGTCCTTATGCCATGGGGCGGTATAAAAAATTTAGTTCACCAAATTTGTTTAGAAAATTTTATCTTTTAACGGCCGCTTCCAAATTTTTGGGGGATTTCAATGTTTCTGGATTTAGAATTAATCCTGATGATCTGGTAGTGACTGGATTGCCGCGTTATGATGTGTTGTTTGAATCAGTCAAAGATTCGGATATTGATATTGATTTAGGATTAAAAGACAAGCTGGAGCGGTTAAAAAAAGAATATAAGAAAATTGTTTTTTATGCGCCGACTTTTCGTCCGGATGGCAGTAATCCTTTGGTGGGAGTTGATTTAAATTCTTTAAATAGTGTTTTAGCCGAGGCAAATTATTATTGTTTAATCTCCCTTCATCCAAAATTTGCTAACAAAGATTGGCAGCCCAAGGAAAAATTTAGCCACCTTGATTTTGTGGAAACTGGATTTGATTTGTATCCTTTGATGAATAAATTTGATTTGTTGATCACTGATTATTCATCGCTAGCTTTGGATTTTCTATTGGTCAAGGTACCAGCCATTTTATATATTTATGATTTAGAATCTTTTGAAAAGGGCATGGGTATTCATCAGGAAATAGCCGATGCTCTACCTGGTCCCCGAGTAGAAAATTTTGACAGGCTATTAGAAGTTTTAAAAGGCGATACCTACAACTGGAGCGAGCAGCATGATCAAGCCAGAAATACATTTTTTACTTATCAAGATAATAAATCTGCTCAAAGAATAACCAATATCTTGTTGGAAGTGCTCGCTACGCCTGGTCAAACTATAGCCGAAGCCAGAAAATATTTGGAGAATAAATAATTAAGTCTATGAAGAAAATAAAAATATTAATTACCGATCCAATAGATACTACTGGCGTTAAAATGTTGGAAGATAATGGATACACAATAACTCAAAAATCTGATTTAAACAAAGAGGAGTTATTAAAAATAGCCGGAGATTATGAGGCTATTATTTGTCGTAGCTCTACGCCGATTGACCGGGAGGTTATGGAGTCAGCCAAAAAATTAAAGTGTATTGCTATTACTTCTACTGGCTGGGATACCATAGATATAAAAACCGCTGATCGTTTGAAGATAGCAGTGTTTGGTCAGCCGGCTAATTCTAAAGGTGGAGATATCAGTCGAGAAGGTAGTTTTACTCCGACAGCCGAACATACTATTTTGTTTATGTTGGCTTTGGCGGGAGATTTTTATAATACAGCCAGGGTTATGAAAGAAGGCCGCTGGGAAAAGTTTGGTTTTGCCGGTACGGAATTATTGGATAAAACATTGGGGATTATTGGTTTTGGTCGTATCGGTCAGTTGGTCTCTCAGCGGGCTCAGGCCTTTGGTATGAAAATAATAGCTTATGATCGGGACGGTAATGATAAGAGTAAAAATTTACAGCTGACTTTTCCAGTGGCGTTTGTTGATCTTAAGACACTTTGCCGTCAGGCGGATTTTATAACTATTCATTTGCCTAAGACAGCGGAGACTATTGATATGATAGGTGATCGGCAATTAGAGCTAATGAAAAAAGAGGTCATTATTATTAATGCCGCTCGAGGTGGAATTATCAATGAAGAGGCTTTAATCAAAGCCTTGAAGAATAATAAAATTCGAGCAGCCGGGTTAGATGTTTTTGTCAGTGAAGGCCATGATTTAAATATGGATCTTATATCTTTACCCAATGTGATAGCCACTCCGCATATTGCCGGAGTCAGTAGCGAAGGTCAAAGAAGAAGATCAGTAGCGACCGCTCAAAATATTATCTCTTTTTTTGAAAAGGGAGACCTAAATAATTTAGTTAATAATTATAAAAATAGTTAAGATGAAAGCAGTCATCATCGCCGGCGGTCAGGGAAAAAGACTCTTACCTTATACTAAAGATATTCCCAAATGTTTGGTAAAGGTTAATGATAAAGCAATTTTAGATTACCAATTGGAAGCTTTGGATTTTTGTAATATTAAAGATATAGCGATAGTCACCGGTTTTGGCGATAAATTTGTCAGGGAGCATTTGAAAGCCAAGGGAATAAAAATTACTGTTATTGAAAATAAAAATTATCAAAATACTAATAATGCTTATGGCATTTGGTTGGCTCGTGATTATGCGTTAGATAGCCCAGATGGATTTTTATTGATAAATTCTGATTTGATTTTCCCTCCAACAATGTTGAAATTTTTAATAGAGCATTCGGAAAAAGACGCTATTATTATAGAGCCAACAACTGAGCAGAGTAGTGATATGGTCAAGGTAAAAATGGAAGGAGATAATATAGTGGCCATGAGCAAAGAAATTCCTCCTCAAGAAACAGCGGCTGAAGCAGTCGGTCCGGTAAAATTTTCTCATGATGGTGGTCAAGCTTTTATGGATTTTATTGGTAGTTTTATTGCTAAGGGAGAGTTAAATCATTGGTTTTTTTATATGTTAGGCGATTTTGCCAGACAAAGGTGGCTAGCCGGCATAAAAAATCCTGGGTTTGTCTGGACAGAAATTGATACACCAGAAGATTTAAAGCAGGCCGAACAGATAGTTAAAAGGCTTAAGTAGCAAGTATGGGTAAAGATCTAATCAGAGAATTGGACAATTTACTGGGTTCACAGTTGGAGCCAGTCTTTAAAAGACTGCCAGATTATCAGCCGGCGGTTTTAAATTTTTTACAGAAAAATAAAGAATTATTTGATCAGAAAATAAAACAACTAAAAAACGAATATGGTGAAGGCGACTACAAATTATTGCTGGATAAAAAGCTATTAGTGATTGAAGATAAATTGGCCAGTTATTTCAAGGGTCAATCTATTTATAATTTGGAAGAGCAACAAGAGATATTAAATTTTATCTTTAGTCGTTGTCCGAAAAATTTAAAATGTGGCTATTTTCTAAAAGAAGAAACTGCCAGAGATATTTTGACAAAAAATCGGCCATCGACGCTATTAGATTTTTATAAGTGTCAGACCACTCAAGAACTTTTTAAAAAAATATCAGCAATAGAAATTATAACAATTTCTCGCTATACAGAATTTCCAATTTGGCAGGAAAATTATAAAAAAATTCTATCAGTTTTAGATAAAAATGACTTTGAAAAAAGAGCCATAGCCTATTCATTTTTAGATTATCATAAATATAAAAGTATTTTACGAAATTCTAATCAGCCTGATAAGCCCTGGCGTCTTAGTCACAACAAAGTGACGGGGGCTATTATATGTTTTAGTATCAACGATCGGGAAGAATTTAAGACGCCTTTTTTGGAATACTTGGCAGTTTTTATACATTATTATTTTGAAACAGCCTATGCGGGGCAGTATTATCAGGCCATAGCCTATCACCAAGCAAATCTCGGTCAGGCAGTGTTAGATTCTTTTACTAATCATAATCGTAAATTTGATTTTTTTGGGCCCAATGTTTATTCAGAAACGGTTTATTGGCAAGAGGCTATAAATTTGTTGAATCAAGAATTTGATATTCCGGAATTAAAATTTTTTAAGGATACTGTTTATTGCGGGGCTTTTTCCGGCGTAGAGTTAATTTCTTTGAATTTAGTTGATAAAATTTGGGATGCTAATTTTTCTGGACGACCATTTTTATATCATTTTCAAGAAGCGGCTTGGAAGGAAATATTTCAAAAAATTGTTAAAATGTCTGATAGAGAGTTTGATCGGGAAATAATGAAAAATCTTAATATGAGGGATTTGGATTTTACAGATTATGTAATCAAAAAAAGTTTTAATAAATAAGCATGCCCAAACCAATTATCATGACCAGCGATTTGTCTATGTTGCCTCCGGCAGTAGCTTTGACCGTGGCTTCTCAATATGGGCACCATCGGTTTCCTTGGTTTGAAGAAATTTTAAAATATATTAGTGATTATTTTACTAAAGTTTTTGGTAATCAGTATCAGGTTTTGATATTAACCACTAATTTATCAGGAGCGCGGCAGGCTTTAGATTTTAAAAATTTTAAGGTGCTAGACATCTCTAATTCTTTGGGAGCTGATTACAGCAGTTTTAAAGACGACGCTATTGATGCCTATCTAATAGCTCCGGAAAGGGTTTTGATGGGGATACCGGGGGCTATCATTGTAGTTTTTAAAAAATCATCAGTCGCTAAACTAGAAGGTATTTTGGAAAAGCTCACTATCAAGCCATATTCTTTAGATATTTTAAAAGCTTATAATGTTTGGGAGAAGAAACAAAGTACGCCTTTCTCTCCCAGTATTAGTTCGGTAGTAGGACTGGTGGCAGCCTTAAATTTTATCGAAGCACATGGCGGTTTGTCGGAGCATGTCAAAAGACATCAAGAGTGGGCGGCTTTTATTCGTAATTATTTGAAAGCTAGCGGCTTAACAGTTATTGATGATAAATCTTTTAGTAATTCTTTTACTGTTTGCCGACTGCCGGTTGGTATCAAAGCACCGGAGGTAGTGGAAAAATTGGCTAAAGAAAATATTTTTATAGAATTGGGTGACGATCCTAGTAGTATCAAGATTGGCCACTTGGGTTATATTACCCAGCAATCCCTGGAAAAATTTATTAAGGAATTTGATAAATTATTCGGTCAGCACAGCGATTTATCATTTGAGGATATCAAAAAATATACTTTCGATTCGGACGAGAAAGCTTCAGCGTTGGTTTTGAATGCTCTAGATGAAAAATTATTAACACCCGGTCCGACTTTTTTTAATCGGGATGTTTTTAATGTTTTAGATCAATATACTTATTATAACTCTAAGCAGTTTAGAAAAGATTTTTTCAGCTTGAGTGACAGATTGAGTAATTGGTTAGGAGCTCATAACCAGACACTCATTTTATCAGCTCCCAGTACTGGGTTTATGGAAGCAGCTATTGTTAGTTTGACAGAGCAAAGTGCTATCGGGTTGGTAGTTTCTCACGGTAAATTTGGTGATCGTTGGATGGAAATTTGCCAAGCAAAAAATAGAGATTATGTCAGTCTCACTGTAGCCGAAGAAGAATGGGGTAAAGCTTTTTCTCCACTAGAGATAGAAAATTTTTTAATTAGCCAATCCAAGAAAATTGATTTTATTTGTTTTCAACAAAATGAGACTAGTAGTGGAGTAGCTTATAACCAGCCACAGCTGATAGAAATTACTAAGGTTGCCAGAAAATATAATCCTGAAATTATAATAATTATGGATTTTGTCAGTGGGTCTTTCGCTCATGATATAAATTTTGACCAAATAGATATTGATGCGGCGGTTATTGGATCACAAAAGGGATTGGGGATATCTTCGGGAATTTCTTTTATGATGGTTAGTGATCGGGTAATCAGTAAATTGTTAAAATTAGCGCAGTATCCAAATAATTGGTCAGAATTTTTACAGGAAAAATCCGTTGATAAATATATGGATATTTTTGAAAATAAACAGCAGGCCGGATATTTGAATATTTTAAAAATACTTTTTGGGGCAGTTAAAAAGCAAATGATTGATATGCCAAATATTTTTCATGTTTATTCGGCTTTAAAATCTTTGGATTTGATAGATAAAATGGGTGGCCAGAAGGTTTTTCTAAAACACCATGAAAATTTAGCTAAACTCACCAGAAAGCATATTAAAGAATTAGGTCTTCAGATATTGGGCGATAAAGAATATTTATCCAATTCAGTTACTTTAGTCTTGTTTCCTAATAATATTGATGCCAGTCAAATAAAAAAAGCCCTAAAGGATAAATACAGCTTAGCGGTAGCTGGAGCTCAAGGGGATTATTGGAAATCAAAATTTATTAGGATAGGGCACATGGGTTATCTCAGTAGCCAAGATATAGATAGTTTATTTAAAGCTATTAAGATTATATTGGAGGGTTATAAAAAAATGTAGCTACTGCTACATTTTTTTATTGACTGCTTTTTTCCAAAGGCAAGTCCTTAATATTATAGATATCAACATGCTGAGCAATTTTGCTATGATGATACCGAAGATACCATAGTAATAACCCAAACAGAACATTAGTACAATGAGTGAGATATTTTGTACCCAGGTGTTTTTTTGAATAATATCTATCATCTTTTGAGAACGCAAGAGAGAAGCCATAACAGATGAAATAGATTGTAGCAATATCATTATAGAAAATAGTATAGAAAAAGGCATGGATGATATATACTGCGGAACAAAATATTTAAAAAAGAAGGGGGCGAGTATTATATAAATCGCCATTAGGACTGAGCCCAAAATTGCAGTCATAATCAGTTTATGGCTTAGACTTTTGTCTAGTTCTTGGGCAGATCTTTGAGATAATTTGGGCAAAGTCAAAGGGACTATATTTTTGACTATTTGTTTTACTTGATCAACTGGAGTAATGGCCATAAAATATATAGCCAACTGAACTGGTCCTAGGTATAAGTAGACTAGCAATTTGTCCGCTTGAGCACTAAGAGTATTGACTGACTCGGCTATAGTCAGTGCTAGGCCGTATTTTTTTATTGGTTGATTTTTTACATTATCATCAGGAATTTCTTTGGCCGTTAGATATGATACTAAGTAGCGGGACATCAGAAGACCAACAAAATATATTAGAGTGATAATAAATATATTTTTTGTAACAAAGATAACGCCTAAGATAATTAAAGAATGAAGTATTTTTACTATCGAATTTTTCCCAGTAATTTTTTTAAAGAGCTGTCGTCCGTTTAGGGTAGCAGAGTACAAAGTAAAGGCTTCAGCTAATGGTAGAAACATCGCCACAGCTATAAAAGCCAGAGAAAAATATAAACGGTCGTTTAAAAAATAATATAAGGCTATGCCTAAACTGATTAAGGAGGCGATTAGGCCGTATTTTATTTTATAGAGCGTTAAGTCTTTGACACTTATTTTTTCCCCTTTAGCTATAGATTGAGTAACGGCTGTATTTATTCCCGGTAGGGTAAAAATACCTATTAAAGCCGCGACTGATAATATATATTTGTAGTCGCCATAAGTTTCTTTGGGTAGTAAATTTGCAAAAATTATAGCCAAGACAAAAGATGCGGTGGCTGATATGCCCTGTCCAACGCTTAACCAAAAACCACCCTTAGCTAGATAGACCATATCTGTTCGGGTGTATTTTTCGCTTCGGCGGAGTAGTTTATATACAAAATCTTTAAGCATTTTTTTTGTAATACTCTTTGTACCAGTCTGTAAATTTTTTAATCCCTTCTTCTATGGGAGTCTTGGGCGTGAAGCCCAATTTTTTTTGGGAGTTTTTTATATCAGCCGCAGTAGATAATATATCTCCCGGTTGCATCGGTAGTAGTTTCTTTTTGGCTTTTTGGCCGATATTTTTTTCTAGCAGAGCTATAAAATATTGCAAATTAATTGGTCGGTTATTGCCCAGATTAAATATTTCGTAGGGGTAAGAATGGTGGAGGGCTGATAAGACACCGTCGACTATGTCGTCTATGTAAGTAAAATCCCTTTTCATTTTTCCATAGTTGAACACTTTTATAACTTGGTTTTGGGATATAGCTTTACTAAAAATTATCGGTGACATGTCTGGGCGGCTATAGGGTCCATAGACCGTGAAAAATCTAAGTCCTGTGCAGTTTATTCCAAAAAGATGATGATAAGCGTGAGCTATTAGTTCATTAGATTTTTTGGTAGCCGCATAAAGAGATATCGGCCTATCAACATTGTCTTCTACGGAGAATGGTGTTTTTTTATTTTTGCCATAAACTGAGCTAGAAGAAGCATAAATAAAATCTTTGATCTTATGTTTTCGGACTTCTTCTATTAAATGGGAAAAGGCTATTAGATTTGATTGTATATAAGCTTGAGGATTAATTAGACTATATCTGACTCCTGGCTGAGCAGCCAAATGGCAGACTTTATCTATTTTTTCTGAATTTAAAACTTTTTTTATAAAATTTAGATTGGCCAAATCTCCTTTGCAGAATTTGTAGTTTTTATATTTTTTTAAAATATTGTTGCGATCTTTTTTAAGGTTGACATCGTAATAATTATTAAGGTTATCGATGCCGATGACTCTTACTCCCATTTCCAATAATTTTTTGGCTACATGAAAGCCGATAAAGCCGGCTGAGCCGGTAACCAATATGCTCGTGCCTTTTTTAAATTTTATATTCATTAGCGTCCCAAAGTTTTATTAAAAATAGTGTTGATAGTTTTGAGTATAATAGAAATGTCCAGGGCGATAGAACGATTTTTGATATAAAATAAATCGTATTGTAATTTTTCTTTAGCGTCTTCAACACTGGCTCCGTAGGGAAAATTTATCTGGGCCCAGCCGCTTAGTCCTGGTTTAACTAGGTGTCTTTCATTGTAAAAGGGGATTGATTGTTTGAGGGTATCTACAAACTCGGGTCTTTCGGGACGTGGGCCGACAAAACTCATATTACCTTTTAAAATATTGATAAATTGCGGTATTTCATCGATTCTGGTTTTACGTATAAATTTTCCAATTTTAGTAACCCGAGAGTCGTTTTCTTTAGCCCACTGGGCGCCGTTGGTTTCAGCATTGGCAGTCATGGAACGGAGTTTGTAAACAGTAAATATTTTATTATTTAAACCCACTCTAGTTTGTTTGTAAATAAGTGGTCCTTTTGATTCCAATTTGATGGCCAGGGCTATAAAAGGGAGTATCAGTAAAGACAGTAGACCAAAAAATGCCGACAATAATATATCGATAATCCTTTTAGTGACCGCTACCCATTGTTGATTTTTGTGCGTGATATTTTCCAAAAACCAATGGCGCTCCAAGGAACTGATTGGTACTTTGCCGGTAATTTTTTCGTAAAAATCTGTTAGATTGAAGTATTGAATTTTTAAATCTATGTTTTCAAATAAATAACGAGCTACCTCGGGGCTGTATTTTGGATCATTGACCGCTACCACAATGTTTATTTTATGCTCCAATATTTTATGGCGCATTTCACTGATATCTCGAGTAATATCCAGTGTTTTAAATTTTTCTGGAATATCTGACAAATCAGGATTGATTATTAACTTGAGCTTGTAACCCAATTGTGGTTTGGCCAGTATTTCTTCAGCCAAAAGTAGCGATTCGCTATTTATGCCGATAATAGATAAACTATCACCCAATCTGTCACTAGAAATAAGTTTGTAGAAAATTTTTCTCCAGAGTAGGAAAAGAATGGCAAAGACAGCCACTAGTATCAGTAAGATGGTTTGCGGTCTGATGCCGGTCACAGTACCAACCAAATAAAAGAATAATATAGCCAAGAGGCCGTTGATAAATAGATTTTGTACCAAGGCACCATAAAATTTAAAGCCTTGTTGGACTTTGTTTATTTCATATAAGCCATTTATAAAGAAAACAATAATCCAAACCGCAAAGACAATAGAAAATGGACCAAGGTGTTTAAGCCATAGTTCTTGATCAAGATAAGAAAAGCGCAGCCATAGAGTGATAGCTAGCGCACTATAAAGCAATAGCAAATCTCCGATTAAAAGGATTATTTTCCGCATGATATTTTTAAATAATGACTATATTATAATAAGAAATATCAGTTTTTGTCAATAAAATATGTTTGTAATCCATTATTGATGCGTGGTATAATTTAGCTGATTTTAATGCTTTTTTCTATTAGTCTATTGCTCCATTAATTATTAAAATATGGTTATTCTATAAAGGTAGCTATGAAAAAAAGATATTTATTAATTTTTTCATTTATTATCGCAATTTTTGGTATTGGTTATGGATTGCCGATGCATTTTATTGGCGATGAAGAATCTCTAATTGGTGGTGCTATAAAAATGATGGAGTTAAAAAATCTTTTTCCAGTTTTAGCTCCAGAACAACTTAAACTTTTATATTATCCGCCCATCATACCATATTTGTATATCCTAGCATTTTTACCAGTCATTATTTTCAAATTTTTTGTTAGCGGTTTCGATTTGTTGTCTCTCAAAGACTATTTTGTCACGGATTTAGATTTACTTTGGATTAGCGCCAGATTGACCACGGCAGTTTTTTCTATCGGAATCTTAGTAATAGTCTATCAAATATCTAAAATAGTTTTTTCAAAAAAATCTGCTTATTTATCCACGGCTTTACTCGCTTTTAGTTTTTTTCATGTGCTTTTATCTAGTGTGGCTCGTCATTGGATATTTACAGTATTTTTAGTTTACTTGATTATATTGTTAACTTTATGGTTTGTTCATGGGCATATCAAAAAATATTGGTTGATTGGTCTGGCGGTGGGCGTGGCCATGGGTACCTCTTACGTTACATTTTTGGTTTTACCTTTAGTAGTTTTAATTTTATGGTTTTATCGTCAGCAAATTATAAATCCAATTAAAAAAATATTAATAAATATTTCTTTAGCTTTGGCCGTTGGAGCTCCTTTGGTTTTTATAAATTTGCCAGATTTACTTCGTTTTAAGTATGGTGGTGATCTTTTGGGTGAGCCTCTTAAAAAGAGTTTTGTTGGATTTTTGTATCACCTGGTGCAAGTAGTTACTGTTTTGTTTAATCAAGAATTACTGATATTATTTTTGGCAATTTTCGCTTTGTTGTTATGGAAGCGTAATATTAAAATTAAAATTTTTATCTCCTTTTTCATTTTTATATATTGTTTTGTTTTATACTATTTTCTTCATTTTGAGGGTAGATATATTTATTTTGTGATGCCAGCTCTGGCTATTTTGTCAGCAGATTTTTTAGTGTATTTATCTGAAAAAATACCTAATCTCAAAGTATATTATTTTTTGCTTATTTTATTATTTTTATGGCCGGCACTGGGGATATTTCATTATAAACGTTTACTTTTGGTTGATGACACCAGAGAATTGGCTGTCCAATATATCGAACAAGAAATTTCCGATAAAGAATTTTTGTTGTCGTCACCTCATATACGTTTGCCTAGAAGTTACGATAGTTTGACTTTGGCACAGGAGCAGGGGCATATCAATGCTACCGAAACATATATATATAACAATTATGATCGGTTGGCTAATAATTTTGAAAAAAAATATAATTATCAAAATATACATTTTTGGAAAGAGGATTTAAAAAATCAGGCTTCGTTGGAAGAGTATATTGATAAACACGAAACTGTTTATTTTGTGTTGGAATACTGGAGTGATGATGGTTTAGAAGATTATTATAGTTATTTGCGTAAAAATGCAAAGTTAGTTAAGATATTTAGGCAATCAAATTTGGGTAGGGATTATAATGTTGCCAATGGCAATTTTTGGGCTTTTAATACAATTTTGTTTAAATTGGACAGATTGGGCCCCAGCGTAGAAATATATCAATTAAAATAAATTTATGAAATTATCTATTGTTTTGCCAATTTATAATGAAGAAGAAAACCTCAGATTACTTTATGATCAGCTTATTAGCCCTTTAAATAAATTGGGAGAAAAATATGAAATTGTTTGTGTCAATGATGGATCATCTGATAATAGTTGGGGGGTCTTAAAAGATTTGGCTAGCCAGGATAGTAATGTAAAAGTGGTTAATTTTAAAAATAATTTTGGACAAACCGCCGCTATGTCCGCCGGTATAAAATTTTCTCAGGGAGAAATAATTATACCAATGGATGCGGATTTACAAAATGATCCGGCCGATATTTACAAATTTTTAGAAAAAATAAATGAAGGTTTTGATGTGGTGTCTGGCTGGAGAAAAAATAGACAAGATACTCTCATTAGTCGTAAACTGCCTTCTTGGATTGCCAATTGGATTATTGGTAAGATTACTGGCGTAAAAATTCATGATTACGGCTGTTCTATGAAAGCTTATAAAAGAGAAATTATAAAAGATGTTAATCTTTATGGTGAAATGCATCGTTTTATACCGGCTTATGCTTCGTGGCAAGGAGCCAAAGTTACAGAGATAGTTGTAAATCATCATCCTCGCATTCATGGGCAGACCAAATACGGCCTAGGCAGAACTTTTAAAGTCGTTTTAGATTTAATAGTTGTAAAATTTTTATCGGTTTATATGAACAGGCCGATTCACTTTTTCGGGGGTTTAGGTTTTATGTCCTTGTTTTTAGGAATAGTAATTGGTATTATGGCTGTCTTGCTTAGAATTTTTGAAATAAAATATATTGTGGAAACTCCCTTACCTACTTTGTCGGCTCTTTTGGTTATTGTCGGTGTTCAACTGATAGCCATGGGCATTTTAGCAGAGATGATTATGCGAACTTATTATGAGTCACAGCATAAAGAACCTTATATTATAAAAGACAAAATTAATTTTACTGATTAATGTGTGGTATTGCCGGTTACCTTGGTTATGGTAATCAAAAAATATTAGAAGAAATGACAAATACTCTTTATCATCGGGGTCCCGATGATAAAGGTTTTTTACTAGACGGAAAAGTGGGATTAGGACATCGTCGTTTGTCTATTATTGACCTGAGTCACTCTGGTCATCAACCAATGTCCAATGAAGATGGATCAATCCAGATTGTTTTAAATGGCGAGATTTATAATTACTTAGATTTAAAGAAACAGTTAAAAAATAAACACCAATTTGTTAGCCAGACTGATACAGAAATTATTATTCATTTATATGAGGAAGTCGGTGAGCGAGTATTTCAATATCTTAGTGGTATGTTTGCTCTGGCTATTTATGATAAAAACAAGCAGAAATTGATTTTGGCCAGAGACAGAATGGGTAAAAAACCTTTATATTGGGCCAAATTTGAAGATACACTGATGTTTTCTTCCGAATTAAAATCCTTGATTAAACATCCAAAATTTAAAAAAGAGCTTAATTTAGAGGCTTTGAATAAGTATTTGCGTTATGAATATGTGCCCACCCCACATTCCATATTTAAAAATGTCTATAAATTGGAGCCTGGCCATTATTTAGAATATGATGGACAAAATATAAAAAAAGTAAAATTTTGGGATGTTAGTTTTCAGGCAACGGATTTGAGTTTTGATCAGGCTGTCAGTAAACTGGATGAAAAAATCAATCAGGCTACAAAAATCAGACTAGTCAGTGATGTACCACTGGGGGTATTTCTAAGTGGTGGTATTGATAGTAGTTTGGTGACTTATTATGCACAAAAAAATAGTTTACAGAAGATAAAAACATTTTCCATTGGTTTTAAGGAAAAGAGTTTCGACGAATCAGATTATGCTAAGCAGGTAGCCGATTATTTAGGTACCGATCATCAGCAAGCTATTTTATCAGCTCAGGATTCCTTGGAATTTATTCCGCAAATTGCCGATTTATTGGACGAACCCATGGCCGATCCGTCCATCGTGCCCACATATTTATTATCAAAATTTACCAAACAGCAGGTTACTGTAGCCTTAGGTGGAGACGGGGGAGATGAATTATTTTTAGGCTATGACACTTTTGTGGCTCAGCGTTATGCCGATATTTATGATAAAGCACCGATGTTTTTGAGAAAACTTATAGCCAAAGCTACCAGCGGCCTGCCGAGCTCTTTTAGTAATATTAGTTTGGATTTTAAAATAAAAAAATTTACCCAGGATTTTGAAGGAAATAGAATGTATCGTCATCATCGTTGGTTGGGCTCTTTTGATTATAATCAGAAAGCGAATTTATTCACTGAGGATATTTGGCGCAATCTAAAAAATAACAACGAATTTGATGATCTTGATAATTATTTAAAAATTTTCAAGGAGAATAATTATTATAAAAAATTAATTTATTTTTATTTTAAAACTTATTTATTAGATGATATTTTAGTAAAAATAGATAGAGCTAGTATGTTTAATGCTTTGGAAGTTCGGGCTCCTTTATTGGATTATAATGTAGTGGATTTTGCTAATTCTTTGCCACTAGATTATAAATTAAAAGGTACAGAAACAAAATATATCCTTAAAAAATTGATGTCTGGTAAATTGCCAGATGATATCATTTATCGCAAAAAAAAGGGTTTTGGTATGCCCATTGCTTCTTGGTTAAGCAATGAATTAAAGCCGCTGGTGCAAACATTATTAGCTCCAGACAAGATAAAACAAGAGGGTTTGTTTAATTATAAATATATAGAGAAATTATTAAATAATCATTTTGAAAAAAAACAAGATAATCGTAAGTTGATCTGGACGCTTCTAGTATTTGAAATGTGGAGAGAAAAATGGTTTAATTAACAGCATATGAATGATAGCAAAAAGTTAAATTTAGGAGCGGGTGAGGATAGGCAAGATGGTTATATTAATATAGATTGGAATGATTTGACCAAGCCTGATATTAAACATAATTTAAATCAATTTCCTTATCCATTCCCCGATAGTCATTTTGATGAAATATTAGCTTCACACATTTTAGAACATTTAGATAGACCATTTCAAGTGATGACGGAGTTGCACAGAATTTTAAAACCCAACGGACATTTGATAATTAAGGTTCCGCATTTTAGTCGTGGTTTTACTCATGCTGAACATAATCATGGTTTTGATGTGTCTTTCCCCAAATATTTTGATAAGAATTTCACTAAATCGGGTTTTTACGGTGTGGAATTTGAGTTACAAGATCTGAAATTACATTGGGCGGCTTTTAGCCATTTGCTTACTTATTATGGCTATGGAAAAGGCCTGACGGCAGTGATAAGATTTTTGAGCTTTATATTTTCTTTTTTAGCCAACCTCAGTCCAAATTTTTGTAGCCGAGTTTGGTGTTTTTGGGTGGGAGGATTTGAAGAAATAAGATTTAAATTTATTTGTAAAAAATAAAATGTCATCTAGTGAACGTTTTGGTTATGAGTGGGATAAGTATAATAAAGTAGATCCTATTTATGCAGAACAATTTAAAAATTGGGTTTATCCTTTAAATAAGGAATTTTTTAAAGATCAGAAAGTTTTAGATGCCGGTTGTGGTATGGGACGTAATAGTTTATGGCCACTACAGTGGGGTGCCTCAGAACTTTTGGCTTTTGATTTTGATAAGCGTTCTGTTAAAGCTGCTCAAGAAAATTTAAAGAATTTTCACAACGCTAAAGTAGTTTATCAGAGTATTTATGATGTAGATTTTAGTGATTATTTTGATATAGTTTTTAGTATTGGAGTTATCCATCATCTTAAAGATCCTAAACAGGCTTTGAAAAATCTAGTTAAATCTTTGAAGCCCGATGGTACATTGTTGGTTTGGGTGTATAGTTATGAAGGTAACGAATGGCTTGTCAGAATTATTGATCCAATTAGGAAAAATATTACCTCCAAGCTTCCTCTCAATTTGGTTCATTTCCTAAGTTATTTTTGTTCTATCCCTCTTTATATTTTTGTAAAAATATTTAAAGGACCAAGCGGTTATTTAAAACAAATTTCTAATTTTAATTTTTGGCATATCCATAGTATAGTTTTTGATCAGCTTATTCCGGAGGTGGCTAACTATTGGAAAAAGTCCGAAGTCAATGATTTGTTTAGTGAGTTAGATTTAAAAGACCTAGATGTGCATCAACCACCGAATAAATCTGGCTGGGTTATTATCGGTAGAAAATAATATTTTATACTTTTTGAGTGTTGACAGAGAGCTCTGAGTCAAGGGTTCTTTTTATTTTGTTGTAAAAGGCAAAATGTGTTATAATTTATTTGCCTACCTGTTTATAAATAGGCCGGAAAAACAAAAATAAATTACCCAGTGAAAGTATTTGAAACGAAAATTTATCTAAGGTTTTTATCTTGGTTTATTGCCGTAGCTTTTTGGCCCTTAGCAGCCTTATTTAGTCTCATATATTTTTTTGACCCCATGTTGTTTAGATCGGTATTTTCTGAATCCAGAGATACCGTTTTATTTGTCATTTTTGTATCTTTAGCGGTAGTTTTATTACTATCTTTACTAGCTACCAGACTATTATCTCAGTCAATTACTAAACCAATTAAAATATCGGTTTTGGAGTTATCTAAAGTAGTGGATAATCTATTCAAAACTATTCAAAATCTCTCTGAGATAACCCAAAATAATAGTAGCCTATCGCAATCTTTATTAGCGAGCAGCCAGACGCAACAAGACGGATTAAAGACCGGTAACAAAGCTGTCCTAGATATCGCCAAATCTTTAAACGAAGTAGCTCAAAAAACCAAATCGGCCTCAGTCAAAGCTCGTAACGTTGATAAATTGGCCGGTGAAAGTGACGAGAAATCAAAAGAAGCTCTGGATAGTTTGGTGGTAGTGAAGCAGCTTTTAACCGAAAATCAAAAATTAAGTCAAGCCTTAGATAAATATGCTAGCGATGTCAAAGATGTGGCTGGTCGGGTGGTAGCTTTGGCGGAGACAGTCAAGTTTCTTAGTTTAAATGTTTCTATTGAAGCCAGCAAAAATTCTTTTAGTGAAGATTTTTCCGAATTGGTTTCTCAAATTAGGGAGTTAAATATTGTCAGTGAACAGGCTGCTAACGCCATTGGAGCTTTGGCCTCTAAGATGCAAAAGCAAATTGAGCAATCAAAAGACAGTTCTGATTACCAATGGAAAGAGACCACCAAAACGATTAGTGTGGTCAGTCAAACTATTATGTTTTTGGGCAAAATTGCTGAAAATATGACCCAAATATCTCAAAATGTCCAAGTAATTGATCAAGAGGCTCAAGAAACCAAAAACGATGCTCAAGACATTAGTAACATGATCAAGAAATTGAGTTCGGAAGCCAAAGCTCTAGTTGGCAATGTCGATGTAGTGATGCATACGATCAATCGGCAGGTATCTATTACCAAAGCTTTAAATGTATCTTCATCAGCCCTTAATGCCGTTACTAAAACTCTTAACGATTTAGTAGGAGAAAAATAATATGGCAGTCAGAACAGAAAAGTTTATATTATTTTATCTTGGTGGAGAAAAATATGCCTTACCGGCTTTATCGGCTAATCAGTTTATTGAGTTTAGTGATTTAGCTTTGGTGCCCAAGGCCGATCAGGATATCAGGGGCTTGATTTATCATAACGGCAATATTATTACTATTATTGATTTGAAGAGAGTTTTAAAGATTGTATCACCAAAACGAGAAGCTTCTCACATGTGTCTTACTTTTGAATACGGTGGGTATTATTATGGTCTATTGGTTGATCAAGGTGATGAGACTTTAGCAGTCAAAAATATTTCCAGTGATAGACAAAGGCCAGTGTTTAAAAGATATTTTACAACGCCGGATAAAAAAAGAATTTATATTTTGGATATTGAGGAAGTATTGTCCCAAATAAATATTTATGATTAGTGAAAAATATAAAGATTTATATTTAAGTACGACTAAACAGCAGTTGAAGAAATTGTCGGATCTGTTGTTATATTTGGAGAAAAAGCCTAGCAATCAGAATTTGATTGAAAATATTTTTCGTTTAATCCATTCTATGAAGGGAGCGGCGGCTACGATGGGCTATAAAAAAACCGTTGATCTTTTGCATGCTATGGAATCAGTGGTAGATGGAGCTTATCACAGGGATTTGATTATAGACAGTAAAATATTAAATTTATTTTTTGATACTTTTGGTGTTTTGCAAGAAAATTTTAAAAGTATTGATAAAAGCAGTCGGGAAATAGTTTTGAATAAACCTATTTTGGCTTTAAAAAATTCATTAGGTCAAAAGCAAAAAAATAAAAAGCCAAACCAGCCCAGAGAAAAACATATCTTAGGATCTTTGCCTAGCGTAGCTGAGGTCACAATATCGACAGAAAAATTAGATGCCGTCTCTAATTCATTGGATGATCTTTTGATCAATTTTATGAAAGCGAAAAATAAGGTCAAGGATCTAGGGGATGTGGAATTTTTGAAGATATACGCTGAAAATGATCAGGTTTTGTCCAGTTTGAGACGACAGTTGGAAAAAATCAGGATAGTTTCATTAAAAGATGTTTTATCTTCTTTGCCATATTTAGCCAAGGAAATAGCTAGAAATGAAGGGAAAAAAGTAGAAATAATTATTCGTGATCACGATTTATCTTTGGATAAAGCTATCTTGGATGAGCTCATGGAGATACTTATTCAATTGATAAAAAATGCCGTATCCCATGGTATTTCTAAGCAGCAAAGCAATGGTAAGGTAGTGATAGATTTTTCATTGTTAGATGACCGGATGCATATTTTAGTTAGTGATAATGGGCAGGGTATTAATTGGACGGAGGTGGCTGATTTAGCAGTCAAAAATAAGCTTATCACTCGCCAAAAATTAAAAACCATGTCCCCAGAAGAAAGGAAAAAGGTTATTTTTTATGTGGGAGTTTCCAAAGCTCAGACTCTTAGCACAGTTTCTGGAAGGGGTGTGGGTTTGAGTTTAGTCAAGAATAAAATAAGTGAATTAAACGGTTCTATCAGTGTCAGTAGTTCTTTGGGCAAGGGTACTCAGTTTGCCATTGATTTACCCCAACCCCTATCTGTTTTTCGGGGGATGATTTTTGGAGTTTTGAATTATAATTTTGCTTTGCCGTTGGATCACATTGAAAAATTAGTATATTTGGACGAGGTAAAAAATTTTTCTAAAGCCAAGATTTTTACTTATCAGAAAAAAAAGTATGAGGTAGTTTCTGTTTTAAATATTTTAAATATCAAAAAATTTGAGCCTCTTTATAAATATGTAGCTTTGATACATTATCAGAATAAAAAATTTGCTTTGCCAATTTTTCGGCAAGTAGAGGAAGAGGAATTGGTCATGAAAAAAATACCATTGGTTTTAAAAAATAATAAACATATCAAAGGTGTAGCCGTTTCGTCTCAGGGGCAAGTAATATTAGTTTTAAATATAAGTAGTCTAATCTAACAATTATGGGAGATAAAAAAGCAAAAATTTTATTTGTCGACGACGATAATTTTCTCCGAAAAGTCTATAAAGCAGAACTTAGTGAGCAGGGCTATGATGTTATTTTAGCGGCTGATGGCGAGGAGGGTTTGGAAAAGGCCAAAATAGCTGATCCGGATTTAATTATCTTAGATATGATTATGCCAAAAAAGAATGGTTTCGAAGTTTTGACTGAGCTACAAAATGACCACAATACTCAAAACATACCGGTTATTATATTATCAAACCTCGGGCAGGAAGATGACATTAAAAAGGGTTTGGATTTGGGAGCGGTTGATTATTTGGTCAAAGACAATATCACCTTAACCACCATTGTAGAAAAAGTAAGTTTATATTTAAATTCTAAGACCAGATCCAAGGTAGCTAAAATGAAAAATAATCATTCCGAAAAAAAAGAAGACCAACCGGAAGTGAAGGATGTGGATAAATCAAACTTAGTCTACTAATTTTATGTTTTTAAAACGATAAATTTCAAATAGCATGAGTATTATAAGTGATGAGAAAATTTATAAGATTATTAGCAAAATCAGTTTGATTGAACCGAGTGTTTTGGATACGGCTTTGCAAACCGCCAAAGAAAAAAATGAAGATTTTGTAGATTTTTTAATAAAACAAGAATTGATAAAATCTGATGAAATTGGCCAATTGATAGCCAATGACTTACATCTTAAATATGTTGACTTAAGTAAAGAAAAAATTGATTTGACGACACTTAATACTATTCCAGAAATTGTCGCCCGTCGGCAGAAGCTCATAGTTTTTAAAAGAGATGAAGAGGGAGTAAAAGTAGCTATGGCGAATCCTTATGATTACGGCATGATCAAAATGATTGAGAAAAAAGTTGGTGATCGGGTCTTCCCTTATTTTTCTACAGAGTATGATATCAACAATGCTTTTTCTTTTTATAGAAAATCAATTCAGCAAGAATACGCCGTCAATATCCAGAAGCATGCTATCAAGGCCCAGGGCACAAACGTAGAGTCTGTGCCAGTAGTCAAACTGGTTGATGATGTTTTTTCTTATGCTTATACCAATCATGCCTCCGATATACACATTGAACCAGAGGATAAAGAAATAAAGATTCGTTTTCGAATAGATGGTCTATTATATGATGTTTTATCTTTAAATAAAGCCATTTTGGAATTGATAGTGGCTAGAATAAAAATTTTAGCCAAACTCAGAACCGATGAAAGTCGGTCCGCTCAAGATGGTAAAATTATTACTAGAGTTGAGGGAGAAAAAGTGGATATTCGTGTTTCTATTGTACCAGTTACGCACGGTGAAAAAATAGTTATGCGTCTTTTATCTTCCAAGGGACGACAGTTTAGTTTGGAAGATTTGGGCATGAATGAACGTGATTTAAAAATAGTTAAAAAAGCGTCCAGTCGACCCTATGGTATGATCTTATCCACTGGACCAACTGGTTCTGGTAAAACTACTACCCTTTATGCTTTGATCAAACTTTTAAATAATCGTAACATAAATATTTGTACTATTGAGGATCCAGTGGAATATGATTTGGAAGGAGTAAATCAGATACAAGTAAATACTGCTACCAATCTTACTTTTGCCCAGGGGCTGAGGTCTTTGCTTCGTCAGGATCCGGACATCATCATGGTCGGAGAAATTAGAGACGAAGAGACCGCTGGCATTGCTGTCAATTCTGCTATGACTGGACATTTGGTATTATCTACTCTACATACCAACGACGCGGCTACTTCTTTGCCTCGTCTTTTGGATATGAAAATCGAGCCGTTTCTGGTAGCCTCAACTGTTAATGTAATCATTGCTCAAAGATTATTGCGCAAAATTTGTATGAAATGTATTGTCTCTTATACTTTGACTGATCGAGAGTTGGAAGATTTAAAAACGGAAGTCGAGATTAGTCAGTTTTTAGATGTGAATAAAATCAGTGATATTCGTTTTTATAAAGGTAAGGGTTGTAAATCTTGCAATAATAGCGGCTATAGCGGTCGGGTAGGTATTTTTGAAGTATTGGAAGTGAGTGACGATATAAAAGAGCTGATTTTGGCCAGAGCCAACAATGAACAGATCAAGAAAAAAGCTATGGCCAGTGGTATGACCAGTATGTTTGAAGATGGCTTTGAAAAAGCTGTCTCAGGAAAAACAACTTTAGAAGAAATATTTAGAGTTACTAAACAATAAAAATATGTTATTTGCTTATAAAATTTCTGATGCTAAGAATAAAATAACTCAAGGAACCATTGAGGCGCCCAGTCGTGCCCAAGCCAGAAATCAGCTGATTTTAAAAGATGGAGCTTTAATATCTTTGGAACCAATCAGTCATAGAAAATCAAATAATAATTTAGCCGGAAAGCAATTTTCATTGAGTAGAGTCAAGCTTTTAGAAAGAGTGATGTTTGCCAAACATTTGGCGGTCATGATAAAAGCTGGTATGTCTATTGATAGTTCCATTGAGACACTAAGCGACAATTCTTCTCCAGCTATGTCTAGAGTTTTATTTGGTATTTTAAATGATGTGCGCACAGGTAATTCTTTTTCTTCAGCTTTGAGTAAATATAAACGGGATTTTGATTTATTGTTTATCAATATGGTGGCGGCTGGAGAAAAGGGTGGTAATTTAGCAAAAAATCTAAATCTTTTAGCTATTCAACAGCAAAAAACTTATGAGCTTCGTAAAAAAATAAAATCAGCCTCTATTTATCCGACAGTTATAGCTTTGGCTATAGTCGGTCTAACGGCCGTAGTATCAAAATTTGTTTTACCAAAGATTGTGAATTTTTTTAGTAGCTTAAATGTTGAATTACCGTGGAGCACCAGAATATTAATAATGACTGCTCAGTTTTTTAGTACTTATTGGTTGTGGGTGGTAGTAATAGCGTTGGTTTTAGTAATTATTTGGGTAACCATGCTTAGGTTTACTGCTGGGCGCTTAATCATACACGCTTTTATATTAAGATTGCCAATTTTAGGAAAATTGATATCTAATATGAACCTGGCTTTATTTTGTCGGACTTTGGCTAGTCTTTTAAATAGTGGTATTACCATTGATCAAGGGCTCCAAATTGTTTCCCAAACAATGACCAGTGAGGTTTATAAACAGCAAACTATACAGGTTTATTATCGTGTTTTAAAAGGAAATTCTTTGGCTAATTCTATTTCCAACAAAAGATATTTTCCCAGCATTGTTTCCCGTATGAGTATGGTGGGTGAAGAATCCGGTAATTTGAGTGAAGTATTGGATCATTTGGCAGATTTTTATGAACTAGAAGTGGACAATACTACTAAAAATCTTTCTAGTATGTTGGAGCCAGTACTACTAGTAGTTATTGGTTTGGCGGTTGGTTTTGTGGCTATGTCTATCATCAATCCTATTTATGATCTAACCAGTAAAATTAGTCCTTAGATGATCAGCTATAAAAAACAATTTGGCTTTACTTTATTGGAAGTTTTGTTAATGGTCACTATTTTTGCTATTATTTTGTCTTATTCTTTTTCTTTGTCCAATAGCCAGATTTTTGAAGATGATTTGCACGCTAAGGTATTAGAAGTATCTGATTTGATAGAAAAAGCTAGAAATAATTCAGCCACCGGTTATCGCGGTGATGTCTGGAGCATCAAAGTGTTGGATAGTGATGCCTTGTGTGATAATAGTGGTGATTGTATTTTGCTTTTTAAGGGTAATGATTTTAGTGGTCGAGATGCTATCTATGATTATTTTGTCCAATTTGATCAGAGTATCACTGGAGTTTATATAAATTCTGATCAGGAAAATGAATTTTATTTTGATTATAGTTCTGGTTGGCTGGCCACTACGACCGCATCTTCTTTGGAACAACAATATATTATCTTCAATAATAATGCCGGAGATTCACAATCATTAGTAGTTTCTCCCAGCGGTGCAGTAAATACTTTTGTTTGTGGTGAAGATCAGGTTTTTGATATTAGTGGTCATGGTTATAATACTGTTAAAATCGGTAGTGATTGTTGGATGGCGGAAAATCTTAACACTGGTGAGATGATTGCCAGTGTCAGTACCAGTCCCACCAATGATGGTGATATAGAAAAATGGTGTTATGCTGATTCGTCTGCCAATTGCGATATTTATGGTGGTCTCTATGCTTGGGATGAAGCAATGAGCTATGTTACTACGGCTGGAGTCCAAGGCATTTGTCCCAATGGCTGGCATATACCCACTACTTCGGAAGTGAATTTGCTGGATAATTTTTATTCAGCCAATAATTTAAAAATTGGTGGTAACTCTGGTTTTGATCTTATGGCCGCCGGTGTGAGATTGGAATCATCTCCAGATGTCTATGGTAATATAGACGGCACGAGCGGTGACGGTGGATCTCTGTGGAGCTCCAATCAAAATGGCAGTAGTGAAGCTTATTATTATTGGTCAGAGGAAAATTTGAGTAATCTGGATCAATTTAGTGTTGATAAAGATTATGGTTTTAGTATTCGTTGCGTAAAAGATTATTAAAATGTTTAAAATAATATTTAATAAAAATGGTTTTTCACTGGTTGAAGTATTGGTGGCCTTGGGTATTTTTGCTGTATTAGCGGCCGGAATTTTTAATATTGTGACCAGCTCTTATAAAAATTTTTATGGTAAAGGCGACAAACAATCTTTGACACAATTTGCTCAGGAGGGCATAGAAGCGGTTCGCTCTATCCGTGATAATTCTTGGCAGGAAATAGAAAGCGTCGCCGGAGCAGGCAATAAAGGTTTGGTTAAAACCGATGGCTATTGGAGATTTAGCGGTACTAGTAATACTTTGAGTGCTTTGACTAGAGTAGTAGCCATTACCAATGCCCAGCGCAGTAGCGATAGTCAGATAGTGACTTCTGGTGGTACTACTGATCCCAATACTAAAAAAGTTACAGTCACAGTATCAAGTACCGGTATTGATGATTATGTTTTGGAAACTTATTTGACTAACTGGTCTTATAAAACTTGGATACAGACTGATTGGTCGGGAGTGGGGGCTAGAGAATTTTGGTCAAACTCAGCTATGGCTTCTTCTTCTTATAGCAATATCGCTACTTCCACTGGGCAGATAACAGTTACAAGCACCGCCAGCGTCTATGAGCCTACGGCCTATATTTATTCTTCTATTTACAGTATAGAGTCTGATGATCGGGAACTAAGAAGCGTTGAGGTAGAGCAAAATGTACCAGCTGGTTGTAGTCTGCAAATTACCGTTGAAGCTAGTAATACTACAAATATGGCTAGCGCTAGCAGTCAAGTTTTTAGTGACACTTCAGCTGGGTATTATGTCAGTTCTACTCCCACTAGTTTAAATGGTAAAAAGTTTTTGAGATATAAGCTAGATTTGACTTCTTGTAGCAGTCAAAGTGAGGCACCTATATTTTATTCTTTAAGTATTAATTATCGATGATGACTTTAAATAAAAAGGGTTTTTCTTTGGTGGAGGCCATAATCTATTTGGCTATCGTTGGTATTTTACTAACGGCGGTGATCAGTTTGCATTTGACGCTAGGAGGAACGTCTAGCAAGTTGGTCAACAATATTTTAGCTTCCCGCAACAGGCGTGTGTCTATGGGAGCAATGAACTATTTAGTCAAAAATTCTGATGGCTTATTGAAAGATTTGTCTGGTGATTGTTCATCATTTGGAGCTACTCCGCCGGTTTTGGCTTTATATTTTGAGGATGATAATCATTTGCCAGGTACTTGCGTCGAAAGTGGCGGTGGAGTCAGGATAGCAGTGGCGGATAAAAAAATATCTTTAACTTGCTATCCTAATATGTCTGGTAATGGTTATTATCAAAATTGTTCTACCAGTGTTTATCCAGCCGGCAATGTTTATTATCTTAGTTCAGACGATGTAGCAGTTTTAAATAATTCACTAGCCTTTTCTACTTCCACTTCTAGTTCTACAGCCAATAATTTTTTGGCCTTGACCACTCATTTAAGTGTTGGTACCTTTGCTGGTCAGCAGGCACGTTTGACAGCTACCTCCACGGCTACTTCAACGGTTATTTTGCGTAATGAAGAAGCTAGTGGGCTGATCAGCTGGTACAAAATGGATGCCAGTCCAGGTTACACAGTAGATTCTAAGGGTCCAAATAACTTACAATGTGCCGGTGGGTCTGGTGTAACTGGTTTAATAAATGGTAGTACCAACGCTTTTGATTTTGAAGCCAGCTCCGGTGATCCAGCGTGTTTTGATGTTAGTCCGCAATCATTTTATTTTAATAATGCTTTTACTATTACGGCTTGGGTCAAAGAAGAAAGCAGCGGTGTGGATAGGCAAATACTGGGTATCTCAGATTATACTAATCGCGGTTATTCTTTTTATATAGACAATGCTTATCCGATGTTGCGTATCGGTGATAGTAGTACTTATACTGATTATAATGGCACTGGTACAGCCATGACCACTGCTACGGTCTATAATGTAGCAGCCACCTATGATTTGAATAATAATAAAATAGTCCTTTATGTTTATCAAAACGGAATTGGTGGTGTAGCGACTACCACTTTTACTACGGCTGCTACCCTGACCAATTCTTATAGTAGTTTGTTTATTAGTGATGATGCTTCTGAAACAGCTGGCACAGATGAAAATTTTGATGGAGTAATAGATGAAGTAAGGGTTTACAATCGTGCTCTGACACCTCAGGAAATTTGGGCTATCCAATCGCAGGGTGCTCCTTAGTTAATTGTTCGTAATTTGCTATAATATAGTTATGCTCATAAAAATCAAAGAGGCCTTTAATCTTTCTTACCAGCGCTCTAGCAGTGGTGCTGTGGCTTTGATTTTGGTGATTATGATTACGGCTTTGACCATAGTTTCAGCGGTAGTAATTTCTATGGTCAATACCTCCAATCTTATGTCTGCTTATTATTTCAGTGAGGATGAAAAAACATCAGTTGATTTGGATGCTTGTTTAGAAGATGCCCTGTTTCGTTTAGCCTCCAGTACTACTGCTTCTGGTACTTATTATCTAAATGGAGCCGGAGTCAATTGTTATTATCAGATAGCTTCCTCTATTTCTGGTGGTCTGAAAACAGTTACCTCTACGGCTAGTAGTACTTCGGATATTGGTTATTGGGAAGATACTATTGTTATGCAAATCAATGTTTCTAGTAGTCCAATTAGTGTTTACTCTTATAAAAATTTTGACATGTCCTATGCTTCGATTGTTGAGGGTGGTAGTTGTACTGCTACCTGTGGTAATGGTGCGGTAGAATGTGATGAAGTTTGTGATGATAGCAATACGACTACCGAATCTTGTGGAAATGGTAGTACAGATGTAGGTAAATGTAATGCTGATTGTAGTGCAGTAGTACCAGACGAAGTTTGTGATGATGGCAATACCAACACCGAAGCTTGTGGTGATGGTGTCAAGCAAACTGGCGGGGCTATTTATTGCAACAGTACTTGCACGGCCGTAGTTACTAGAAACGAAGCTTGTGATTATACCGGTGCTGAAGAGCCAAGTGATCCGGGTTGTTATTATGGAGATGTTGGTTGCACTATTAGATATAATGGTTGTCGGAATAGTTGTACTGCTTGCGCTATGTGTGCGATTGAACTGTAATTTTATATGGTTAATAAATTATATATTATATGCTATGGCAAAAAATATAATTGGTCTGGATATTTCCGATTCTTCTATTGAAGCTCTGTCCTTAGAAAAACATCGGGGAAATTTTGTAGTAGAAGCATATTCTCGTTTTCGTTTGTCGCCGGAAATAGTGGCTAATGGTCGAGTTTTAGATAAGGAAAAACTCAAGGAAGCTATTGTTAAATTGTTTAACAATGCCAAGCCCGTAGCTTTTGACAAATCACGCAAAGTTTTTTTATCTATTCCGGAGTCACAAACATTTTCTAAAGTTTTATCTATCCCCAGAAATATCAAAAATAAAGATTTAGAAACAGCGGCTTTTACTCAGGCCGAGGAATTAATCCCAGAAAATATTAATCGGTTGACCGCTATTATAAAGGTTTTATCGGAAAAAAATGATCAAAAACAGGTTTGTTATGTAGCTGCCGAAACCGAGGTTTTGCAGGAGTTTGTCGATGTTTTCAAGGAATTGGATATTGAGATAGCTGGTATTACTACTGAAACCACCAGCTCTTTCAATGGTTTGAAAAAAGATAAAGATAAAAAAAATACTTTACTTTTAGATTTGGGTGCTAGTACTACCATTGCTTCTGTTTTTTCTGAGGAAGGCCTTGGCTCTAGTATAAATATAAATATTGGCGGTAATAATATTACCGAAGCGATTGCCCAAAAATTAAATATTACTCATAGTAAAGCGGAGCAGAAAAAAGTTAAAAATGGTTTGACCTCCACTGAATCGGGTGAGATTATGTTGATTTCGCAGGGGCAGCTTCAGCCGCTAGTTGATGAATTAAAGATTTTTGTAAATTTTTGGCAGACATCTACTGGTTTGGTTATAGAGCGGGTAGTTTTAATCGGAGGATTGTCTCAAATGAAAGGAGCTGATAAATATTTTGGTGACAATTTAAATTTACCGACCAAAATTGGCGAGCCATTTATTGATAAAAGTTCTTTGCCGGCCAAATTGGAGTTTAGCAAGTATATAAATGTTTTGGGATTGGCTAGATTGGCCCAACAGGAAGCTGAAGTTGATTTTTATAAAAAATTACCAAAAGATTTTGGTAAAAAAACAGATCTTGGCCAAACGGTATTGGTTAAAGAAAATGTGTTTAAAAAATTTTTACGGATTATCAATCCACTAAATTTATTAGTAGTGTTTAAAAATAAATATTTCGTGGTAGTCTTGGCGCTAGCAGTTTTGGCAGTAGTCGGATTTTTGTTTAAAGATAGGCTGTGGCCAGAGCCAGGGCCAATCAGCGTCGAGCAGCTTATAATAATTTCTAATGACGAGACAAAAATAGCAGAAAATTTTGTCGGGGGAGAATATTTTGATTTTCGTGTGTTTAAATTTTATGACACCGCTACTGACAGCGAATTGCCGGCCGACTATGTGGATAATTTTGCCAACACTTTAAAACGTTTGGAGGCCAACGCCAACGCCAAGGTGGAGTCTTTGATCAAAGAGTATAATCCTGAGGATTTCTATGTCTTACCTAGGGTAATATCTTATGAGATTATAAGCACCAAACCAACGGCCGAGGATTATCAGCCCGGTCAAGAATTAAAGGCTGATTTCAACTATGTATTTATGATGGTATCCGAAGAAGAAATCAAGAAAATATTGGTAGCCGAATACCCAGAATTGACCAACAAGATCAATACTTTAGCTTATGAAGTAGTAGTCTATAGTCATAGTGAGGGAGGCGAGTATTTTGAAGTTTTGGTTTCAGTTAATAAGAGATAGTCGAGGGTATTGGCATTTATTTGAAAAATTGCTATAATGTCTGTATAATATGTTATATATATATATATAATTTTAATAATTTTATAAAGTATGCAAATTAAACAAAAAGGTTTCACTCTTATTGAGTTGATCATAGTAATAGCTATTATAGCTTTATTAGCGGCTGCCACCTTTGTAGCTGTCAATCCAGCTAAGCGTATCGGCGATGCCAACAATGCCCAGCGTTGGGCAGATATATCGGCAATTGCTGACGCCTGGCAGACGTATACAGCCGACAATAGTGGTACTACCGCTACTACAGTTACCAATGGAGTAACTTATTCTATTACTTCATCTACCCCTCCAAGTGGCGCAGCTGTTAATGTTTGTCAGGGTAATACTGGCAATCCTACCACCACCTCAGCTTTTGTTAGTTTGGTAGCATTAAGAACAAGCGGTTATATTGGTCAAATACCTTCTGATCCAACTTATGTTGTGGGCGATGGTCGAAATACTGGTTATTATTTTTATACTGATTCAACCGGCGCTGTCAAAGTTGGTTCTTGCGAAACCTACAATACTCAAAATGTTGAAGTAGTCCGCTAAATATTTTAAATTATTATCCAGTCCCTCCTTTGGTGGGGCTGGATTTTTGTTGCCAGAGTAACTTTTATAGTTTATTATAAGATAGTTTGTAAAAATGTTTTGATTTAAGTATAATACACATACATAATATTAATAAAAGATATGCTAAACAAGCTAAAAAGTAAGTGGTTTTGGATTATATTGGTTATTATAATCTTGGGGCTGATAATTATTTTTCAAGTATTTAAGAAAGAAGAGTCCAATTATATAACCGAAAAAACTACTAGAGCTGATATTATTCAGACCGTAGAAGTAACCGGATCTGTGGAATCAGCCGAAGAAATAGACCTCAATTTCAATCGAGTAGGCACTTTGCAAAATGTATCTGTCACAGCTGGCCAAGCAGTAAAAAAAGGTGATATTTTAGCCAAGCTGATAGCTGGCGACGCTGCTTCTCAGGTAGCGGATGCTCGGGCTAGTTTGGAGATTGCTAAATTACAATTAGCTGAGCTGTTGGCCGGAGCCAGTAAGCAGGATGTGGAAGTAACCAAACAAGAGTTGATTAGCGCTCAAACGACTTATCAAACAGCTTTGGATGATTTATCTTATTTAGAGCAAACCAGAAATCAGGAAATTACCAACATCAAAGCGGAGACTATCAATACTTTGAAGGACAAACTTTCTACCGCTCAATACTCCTTGGATTTGATTTTTGATGTGATTGATGATCCAGACGCTGACAATTATCTTTATGTTAGTGATATAGTATTGCTCAATAATACTAGATGGAATTATCAGAGCACCAAGAGTGCTTTCGTCTCTTTGAAGGATCAGATTTTAGTAGCTGAAGTAGCCAATGATCAAACTAGCATTTTGACAGCATCTGATGAACTAGAAGATTATTTAGGTGAAGTTCTAGATATTTTAAATGATACTTTTGATGTGATGACGGTCACAATAGACAATTCTGTTTATACGGAGGCGGTGATTGCAGCTTTTAAGGCCGATATTAGTGCCAACACTACCAGTATTAATACAGCCATTTCAGCTGTCCAGACTGATAGTAGCAATTTGCGTACTAGAGATTTGTATTATCAGACTCAAATTACTGCCAAGCAAAATAGCATTTCTTCTTATAAAATAGCTATGGATTTGGCACAGGCTCGGTTAGATTTAAAAATTGCTCCACCGAGAGATTTTGAAATTTCTACAGCTCAGGCCAATATCCAAAGGGCTCAAGCTACTCTTAATCGTTATTTGAGTGATTTGTCGGAGACGGCTATTGTTGCGCCAGTAGACGGTATAATAACCGAGGTCAATTTTGATGCTGGTGAGCAAACCTCGACTGCTAAACCAGCGATTTCTATGATTGGTATCAGCAACATGCAAATAGAAGTCAATGTTCCAGAATCTGATGTTATCAAGCTAGCGGTGGGTGATCAGGTAGAAATCACTTTGGACGCTTTTTCATCAGATGATAAATTTATTGGAACAGTTACTTTTATTGATCCAGCAGCCACAGATATTGATGGAGTCATTTATTATGCTACCAAAGTGTCTTTTAATGAAAAAGATGAACGTATTAAATCTGGTATGACCGCTGATCTAACCATCTCTACAGATAGTCGAGAGGATGTTTTGGTAGTGCCATCTCGAGCGGTTATTTATCGGGAAGATAAAAAATATGTTCAAGTGTTAAATGGGGAAATATTATCAGAAATAGAAGTCAGTACTGGTCTAAGAGGCGATGGTGGATTAACAGAGATTTTAAGTGGTTTAACAGAAGGAACGGAAGTAGTTACTTTTATAAAGGCTGAAAAATAATTATGATTGAGCTAAAGGATGTCCATAAAGATTTTATCAATGGTGATGTAGTCACCAAGGTGTTGCACGGCGTCAGTTTAAAGATAGGCCGGGGGGAATTTTTGGCTATCATGGGTCCTTCTGGTTCGGGTAAGTCAACCCTCATGCATATCTTGGGTTTTTTGGATACTCTAAGTAGCGGGCAGTATTTTTTTAATAATAAAGATGTTTCCAGCTTGGATGATGATACTTTAGCCCAGTATCGAAATAAAAAGGTGGGTTTTGTTTTTCAGAGTTTTAATTTATTGCCCAAAACAACTGTTTGGGAAAATGTCCGTTTGCCCCTTTTATATAGTAATGAAAAAATGGATTCACGGATTATTGATGAAGCTATTAAAAGTGTCGGTTTAGAGCATCGAAGAGATCATCTGTCCAATCAGCTCTCTGGTGGTGAAAAACAACGCGTGGCTATTGCTCGAGCACTGGTTAATAAACCGGATATTATTTTTGCTGACGAGCCGACCGGTAATCTTGATTCTAAATCAGGCATTGCCATTATGTCTATTTTGGCCGAACTTTCCAAAGTCGGCAAAACTGTAGTTTTGGTTACTCACGAGTCTACCACAGCTCGCTATGCCAATCGGATCATTACTATTAGAGATGGCTTGATTGTCGGTGATGATAAAAACACTAGTATTATCCGGACCGAGGAAATAAACGGCCAATTAAAATAATTTATGCATCTCGATTTAAGAACATCGATGGGTGTTGTACAGGCATTGAAGCGTAATAAGATGCGCTCTTTTTTGACTTCCTTGGGGATTATTATTGGTATTTCAGCGGTGGTTATTATTATGTCGGTTGGTGCGGGGGCTCACTCTTTGATTGCCAATGAAATCAATAGTATGGGCACTGATTTGATTGGTATTTTGCCGGGAGCCAGTGATGATGAAGGTCCACCAGCGTCAGTTATGGGCATAAATATTACTACCTTAACTTTGGATGATGCTCAGGCGATTGAAAAAGAAGTAGAAGAAATATCAGGAGCCACTGCTTATGCTCGGGGAGCTTGTAATATCAGTTGGCAGAATAAGACAGAGGATACTAGTTTTGTCGGCGTGACCGGCAATTACCCGCAAGTAGAATCAGGGGCAGAAGTGGCTCTTGGTCGTTTTATTAGTGAAGAAGAATCTACCCAGATTTCCAAATCAGTAGTTTTGGGTAGCAGTGTCTCAGAAGCGCTTTTTGGTACATCTAATCCGATAGACCAACGTGTCAAAATAAATAAAGAATCTTTTCGGGTAGTGGGTGTCATGAAAGAAAGGGGCTCGGCTGGTTTCCAAGATCAAGATGATCAGGTTTTTATGTCACTAATCACTGCTCAAAAATTAATGCTTGGTATCAGTCATGTTAGTATGATTAGAGCCAAGGTCATTGGCGATTCAGAGCTGGATTTTGTTGTAGAAAAAATAAAAAATGTTTTACGGGAACAGCATGATATTGATAATCCAGCGGAAGATGATTTTAGTGTCCGGTCACAGGAGCAGTCACTGGATACTTTGGAGAGTGTCACTGGTGCCTTAAATTATTTTTTAGCCATGGTGGCGGCTATTTCGCTTTTGGTGGGCGGTATTGGTATTATGAATATTATGTTGGTTTCGGTTTCAGAAAGCACTAAAGAGATTGGTCTAAGGAAAGCCGTGGGGGCTACGGCCAAAGATATTAGTAATCATTTCTTGATTCAGACAATTATGTTGACTTTTTTGGGGGGCATTGTCGGTATTTTAATTGGTGTTTTTGTGTCTCTGATGATTAGTATAGTAGTTAATTATTTGGGGTATAACTGGGATTATGTTATATCGTTATCTTCCATTTTAATAGCCGTTATTTTTACTTTATTAGTTGGACTTAGTTTTGGTTGGTATCCAGCTAGAAAAGCGGCTCGTCTAGATCCGATTGAAGCTTTGCGTTACGAATAATAAATATGCTGAGATTAATCAATGCGTTTCAAATTGCTATAAAAGCCCTGACTAAAAATAAGATCAGAACTTTTTTGACTGTTTTGGGAGTTTTGGTAGGTATTTCTTCAGTTACTATTATTATCTCAGCCGGTGATAGTGTCGAGCAGTTGATATTTAAGCAGGTAGAAAGTTTTGGTTCCAACTATATCCAAACGGAAGTGCGGGTGCCAAAAGGTAGTGGTGGAACTATGTCCCAAGCGCAGGGGGTAGTTATTAGTACTTTAAAAGAAAAAGATCGTCAGGATTTTTTGGAGCTAGAAAATATAGATAAAGCTTACGGAGCAGTCATGACCCAAGATGTCATCAGTTGGCAAGGCGAGCTCAATAAGGTCATGATTTATGGAGTGGGAGCAGATTATATTGATATCGATACTACGGAAGTAGATCAGGGAAGATTTTATACCGAAGAAGAAGATAATAGTCTAGCTAGGGTAATAGTTTTGGGTTCCAAGGTCAAAGAGGATCTTTTTGGCGCTAGCGAGGCGATTGGTCAAAATGTTAAAATAAATAAAACTAGCTTTAGGGTGGTCGGAGTGGCCAAACCGCGGGGAACAATTTTTACTTTTGATTTGGACGACATAGTTTATGTTCCGGTCCAAACCGCCCAAAAAGTTTTGATGGGTATTGATTACTTGTCGTCTATTACTTCGCAGATGAATGATTCTAGTCAAGAGGATGAAACAGCCGAACAAATGCGTCAGATTTTGAGAGAGAACCATGATATTGATGATCCGACTAAAGATGATTTTGAAGTAATGTCATCGGCCGATGCCAAGGAATTGATGGGTACTATTTTAGGAGGAGTGACTATTCTTTTGGTGGTCTTGGCTGGCTTATCTTTGATTGTCGGTGGGGTGGGTATTATGAATATTATGTATGCTACAGTAGCAGAAAGAACTTTTGAAATAGGCCTCAGAAAAGCTGTCGGAGCTAGCCCCCAAAGTATTTTAACGCAGTTTTTGTTAGAGGCTATTACGATTACTTCTTTGGGGGGATTTTTTGGCATAATTTTAGGCATTATGGTTATTTATTTGGTTTATTTGATAGCCAATTATTATAATATGGATTGGCCTTTTGCTTTGTCCTGGAGCGGTATTTTACTGGCTATAGGGTTTTCTGTGGCCGTCGGGCTTATTTTTGGTCTTTATCCAGCTAAAAAAGCAGCCAATCTAGACCCCATTACAGCCCTGAGGAAGGAATAAAAGTAGCTCTAAAATTAATTGAAATAACATAGCCAATTAGCACTCCTTGACGTCGAGTGCTAATTTGTATATAATGGAATATATACCCCGTTAGAAATTGAAAGTAATTCATTGGACGGGGTAAAATATGAATAAATAGTATTTCTAACGGGGTATGGAAGATAGAGGACAAAAATTGTTAAAGGAAATTATTGATATATACGTTAAAACCGCTCGACCGGTTGGTTCTTCTAACTTGGCTTTCAGTAAGAAGTTTGATTTATCTCCAGCTACTATCAGAAGTGCCATGGGTGAGTTGGAAGAACAGGGCTATATCGCCCAGCCGCATACTTCCGCTGGCCGGGTGCCGACCACCTTGGGTTATAAGTTTTATTTGGACAATTTGCTCAGTGTTAAAAATTTAAATGACAAAGAAAATAAAGAATTGTCTGATGCATATAACAAAGATATGCGCGATTTGGCTAAGCTCTTGGTAGCCAAGACAAATTTAGCGGCCATTGTCGGATTTTCTCCAAGCGATCTTTATTTTACCGGGTTATTCAATTTATTTTCTCAGCCGGAATTTGAAGATTATAAAATGGTTCTGTCCATGACCAAGGTGGTTGATTCTTTAGAAAAAGCTATGACCAGTATTTATCCGCAAATTAATAAGCCAATAGTTCTAATCGGTGAGGACAATCCTTTTAGCTCTGATTGTTCGGTGGCTATTACACCGCTTAAAGATGAAAAAGTTTTGGCAATCTTGGGCCCGATGCGCATGGATTATAATCGAGTCTTAGCTTTACTTGAAGAAACAGTCAGAATTATTAAATAATTTACTAGTTCACTATAATTTTAAAAATAATGTCAGATAAAGATAAAAAAGATAAAGATAAGAAACATCAGAGCGAAAGTGGTGTTTCTAAAATTGAGCAAAAAATAGATTTTGCCCAGCAGGCGACAGAAAATTTGGCTGGCTGGCAAAAAGCCCTGGCTGATTATCAGAATTTACAAAAAGAAATGGATAAGCGCTTGTCTGGTATGAACGATTTTGTGGCCGCTGGTATTATTTTGGATCTTTTGCCAATTTTTGATAATTATCAGATAGCCATTTCTCATATTCCCAAAGATCAAAAAAATCATTCTTGGGCTGTTGGTTTAGAGCATATCTTGAAGCTGTGGGCTACATTTTTGGCCGATTACGGAGTAGAAAAAATTCAAACAATTGATCAAAAATTTAATCCGCATTTACATGAAACAGTTGGTGAGGTCAATAACCAAAATCAAGAAGATCAAATGATTGTCGAAGAAAAATTAGCTGGCTATAGCTCTAAAGATAGAGTGATTCGTCCGGCTAAAGTAATCATTAATAATAAAAATTAATAATTAAAGAAAGGAGAAAACATTATGTCACTTATACCATGGAGTCCACTTTTAGACACCTTTGACTCTTTAGAAAAAGGGTTCAGCAATTTTTTGCCGGCTATGGATGTCTATGAAGAAAATGACAATGTAGTCGTTGAAGCTACTTTAGCCGGTATCAAGCCGGAAAATGTCAGCATCAATGTCCATGACGATGTTTTAACTTTGGAAGGTAAAAGGGAAACTTCTAGCGAAATAGAAGAGAAAAATTATTATCGCAAAGAAGTCAGAAGCGGATCATTTCATCGAGCGGTCGTCTTACCAGTAGCCGTCCAAGCTGACAAAGCTCAAGCTGATTTTGAAAACGGACTGCTTAAAATTATCTTGCCCAAGCAAGAAGAAGCTCGGTCAAAGAGTATTAAGATCAATGTAAATAAAAAATAAATGATAAGTAGTTTTAATTCGCCACTTAATTTGCATTTAATCAAAAAATGTCCAATCTGTTCGGCTGATTATCAGCAGTCCAACGTTCAGGTTTTGGATGAAAATGAGCTTGGTATTTTGACTTATGCCTCTTGTCTTAGTTGTCGGGCCAATCTTTTGACCAAATTCACCTCACTACCACAAGGGGTGATTGGTAATGCTATACTGACCGATTTGAGTCCACAGGAAGTTTTGGATTTTGCCAGTCAAAGCCCTATAGAAGCCGATGATGTTTTGGATATACAAACCATGCTGTCTAAAAAAGAGTTGATTAAGAATTTTAAAAAATTAATATAATTTAAAAAATATGGGAAAAATTATTGGAATTGACTTGGGCACCACCAACTCGGCTGTAGCGATAGTCGAGGGTGGCAAACCAAAAATTTTGGAAAACAAAGAGGGTAATCGTACTACCCCATCAATAGTGGCTATTTCCAAAAACGGAGAGCGTTTGGTTGGCATTCCAGCCAAACGTCAGGCCGTCACCAATCCAGCCAACACTATTTTTTCAGTCAAAAGATTAATTGGCCGAAAGTATAATGACAGTGCCATTAAAAAGGATATTGAAACCGTACCTTATAAAATAGTGCAATCAGGAGAGGGTGTTAAAGTAAAAATGGGGGATAAAGAGCACACACCACAAGAGATATCAGCCATGATATTACAAAAAATAAAGGCTGATGCTGAAGAGAAATTGGGCGAACCAGTGACTGAGGCCGTGATTACTGTACCAGCCTATTTTGACGACAGCCAGCGTCAGGCTACCAAAGATGCCGGTAAAATTGCTGGTTTGGAAGTCAAGCGTATTATCAATGAGCCGACAGCCGCTGCTTTGGCCTATGGTTTTGATAAGAAAAAAGACCAGCAAGTTGTAGTCTATGATTTGGGTGGTGGTACTTTTGATGTGTCTATTTTGGATGTGTCAGCCGATACAGTAGAGGTCAAAGCTACCAATGGTGATACTCACTTAGGTGGTGATGACTTTGATCAAATAGTAATTCATTGGATTTTGACCGAGTATAAAAAACAAGAAGGGATTGATTTGTCCAAAGATATTTTGGCTATGCAGAGACTCAAAGAATCGGCTGAAAGAGCCAAGATTGAGCTTTCTTCTTCTATGGAAACAGAAATCAATCAGCCTTTTATTACTACTGACGAATCAGGTCCTAAACACTTGGTTATGAAAATGACCAGGGCTAAATTGGAAGAACTAGTTGGTGACTTAGTTACCAAAACTTTAGAACCATGTCGCAAAGCTTTAGCTGACGCTAAGGTTACTACCAAAGATATTGAAGAAGTGATTATGGTCGGTGGTATGACTAGGATGCCCTTGGTTCAAAAGAAAGTAGAAGAATTTTTTGGCAAAAAACCAAACATATCAGTTAACCCAGACGAAGTAGTAGCTTTGGGCGCCGCTGTTCAGGCCGGAGTACTACAGGGTGATGTCAAAGATGTTTTGCTTTTAGATGTTACTCCTTTGACCTTGGGTATTGAAACTATGGGCGGTATTCGGACACCATTGATTGAAAGAAATACCACTATTCCTACTTCTAAGTCTCAGATTTTTTCTACCGCCGCTGATAATCAAAACACCGTAGAAATTCATGTTTTACAAGGCGAGCGTCAAATGGCGGTTGATAACAAAACTCTGGGTCGTTTTACTTTGTCTGGTATTCCACCCGCTCCACGCGGTATTCCACAGATTGAGGTCAGCTTTGATATTGATGCCAATGGTATTTTAAATGTGAAAGCCGTAGATAAGGCTACCAACAAAGAACAATCCATTACCATCAAATCATCTTCTGGTTTGAGCGAAGCGGAAGTAGAAAAAATGAAAAAAGACGCCGAAGCTCACGCCGAGGAAGATAAAAATAAAAAAGCTGAAGTGGAAGTTAGAAATAATGCTGAAAATATTATCTTCCAAACCGAAAGATTTATCAAAGACAATAAGGATAAAATCAAAGAGGAAGATAAAAAGCAAATGGAAGAAAAGATGGAGGCTTTAAAGAAAGTCAAAGACAGTAAAGATTTGGAGATTGTCAAAGCCGCTGTTAAGGAGATGGAAGATGTTGTCCAAAAAATTGGTGCAGCTATGTATCAGCAACAGTCCCAAGCTCAATCAGATGCCGCTGGAGCAGCTGGTCCAAAAGACGACAAAGGTCCAGTGGAAGGAGATTTTGAAGAAGTAAAAGAAGACAAAAAATAATTAATATTTGATGAGTCTAACCCCTCGGCTTTGCTCGGGGGGTTACTCTAGTAACCATGGCCAAAGATTATTATAAAACATTAGGCGTTGATAAGACAGCTAGCGAAGCTGAGATTAAAAAAGCTTTTCGTAAACTGGCGCACCAGCATCATCCTGACAAAGCCAACGGCAATGCCGATAAGTTTAAAGAAATAAATGAAGCTTATCAGGTTTTGTCCAACAAAGAAAAACGTCAAAACTATGATCAATTTGGTCAGGCTTTTGATGGTGCCTCCGGCGGTAATCCTTTTGGTTATGGCAGTCCCTTTGGTCAGGGCAATATGGGGGGCTTCGATTTTTCTGGTCAGAATATGGATTTTGATTTGGGGGATTTATTTGGTCAATTTTTTGGCGGTGGAGCCCCTGGTGGCCGTTCTAGAAGCCAGAAAGGTGCTGATATCCAGGTTGATCTAGAAATAAGCCTTAAAGAGGCAGTTTTTGGCAAAACAGAGGTATTCTCTTTGCGTAAGCAAGTGGCTTGCCAGCCCTGTCACGGTACAGGGGCTGATAAAGGCACAGCCTATGAAAAGTGTTCTACTTGTGGCGGTAGTGGTAAAATTGCTACTACTGTCCTAGGTACTTTTCGTACCCAGACTATTTGTCCAGAGTGTCAGGGTAAAGGCAAAAGTATTAAAGAAAAATGTCGGGCTTGTTCGGGTAATGGTTTTAATGAAGAGCAAACTGATATCAGAGTGGAAATTCCCGCTGGTATTAATGACGGTCAAGCCGTGCGCTTGTCTGGTCAAGGCCATGCCGGAAAACATGGTGCTTCCGCCGGTGATTTGTATGTGACAGTCCGTGTCAAAGAAGAGCCAGGTTTTGTCCGTGAAGACAACGACCTGATTAGTGAATATGATATTCCTTTTACTATGGCTACACTAGGAGGAGAAATGGAAATAAAAACTATTGATGGTCGAGTTAAGCTCAAGATTCCAGCTGGCACACCTAGTGGCAAGCAATTTGTCTTACGGGACAAAGGGGTTACTAATTTGCGTGGTAGAAGCAGGGGAGATCAGATTGTGATAGTCAATGTGGAGGTACCCAAGAAACTCAGTAAAAAACAAAGAGAATTATTGGAACAATTGGATCGGGAGTTTGATAGCAAGAAAAAGTCTTGGTTTTAGGCTCCTTGGTCGTAGACTGACTACGGACTACACTTGACTTTTTTTATATTTTTCTTTATAATTTAATCCGTTATTTATATATTGTTTAGCAGTTTGGCTGTTTTACCAATATAAAGTGCCGAGATAGCTCAGCTGGTAGAGCAACGGTTTTGTAAACCGTCGGTCGCTGGTTCGAATCCAGTTCTCGGCTCCATCGATTATTTATTAAAATAACTTAATATGTCACAAGACAATTTAGCTAAATTAGAATGCACCCAGTGTCATACTATCAATTACCATGATCACCGTAATAAAAAAACGGTTAAGACCAGGTTGGAAATGAAAAAGCATTGTAAGAGATGTAAGAAACACACTTTGCATAAAGAAACTAAATAAATAATCCCAGCCCATTTTGGGAGGGGTTATTTTTTAAGGGGGCGTAGTATAGTGGTAGTACAGGGGTCTCCAAAACCTCTAGCGTGGGTTCGATTCCTACCGCCCCTGCCAAAAAGCAAGATATTAATTATCTTGTTTTTTTGTATAGAGAAAAGCGGTCATTTTTATATAACCGCTAATTTTTTGAAGCCTGATGGCTGTTTATTTTTCAAGGAAGAAATTTCTTCCAGTAGAATTAGGCTTTTTTTACTGGGAGTACTTTTATCCCTCCATTTTTTCTACACGCATCCATTTTAGAAGGCCAATTAAAAGAATCAACCCTTTCTTTACCGTTACCAAATCTTTTTGTATCAATTACTTCATACCATATTGGGCCGTAGTCTTTACCAAATAAAGGCTTAACCAGCCATGGTTGTGCTATAAAACGTGGTTCTGGTTTTTTGTGCTCATTCTTCTTTTTATCTTCTTTCTTTGCAAGATAACAAAGTAGTCGAAAGAATAGAGCGATAGCTATTGCTATGAGTATTAAGGTTGTCATTTTGACCCCCTTTCAAGAGGTTGTTGGTTAGAACAATTAGTAATATTTCAATGTGTCATAAAATAATTGTTTTGTCAACTGTTATATATCCTAATCTATGCCAAAAGAGCAAGATATTAATTATCTTGCTTTTTTGTATAAATTATTTAGTAAAATTATATTTTTGGGTAAATATATGTTATAATATAAAATATTATTGTTTATGCTTATTAAAAGAAAAAAGGGTTTATTAATAGGCTTACCAGATGGAGGACATATTAGAGAGGCTACTTATGAGATTTTAAGGAAGTCTGGTTTTATGATTATAGATTACGGTGATACAAAGAGCAGAAAATATACAGCAAATTTGACTCTCCCTTCGGGAATAATTAGTGAAATTATTATAGATAAACCTAGAGATTTATTATATTCTTTGGCATTGGGTAAGGTTGATATGATAATAACTGGCAGTGATTATGTAAATGATTTTTGTTTATTCCATAATACTCTACAAAAAACTATTTTTAGTTCCGGGTGCAAATTAATTGAATCTGCTCATATTAATTTAGAACATCTCGGTTATCCAGGAGCACAATTAGGATTTATGGTCAGAAGAGATAATATGTATAATGATTTAGATGATCTTATACGGAAGGAAGATAAAATTATTTGTTATACGGAGTTTCCCATGATGGCTGCTCAATATTTATCACAATTTAGCGCTTATCAAAAGCGATTTGGAAATATTTTACCATATGTAGTATCAAATTTTTCTGTCAATGGCTCAAACTCAGATATTACAATCATTTATTCCCATGGAGCCACTGAGTCAAAAGCGGTTCTTGACAATTCATCTCTTATTTTTGAGCTTATATTAAGTGGGCGTACATTTAGGGATAATAAATTAAAATTGTTGTGTAATGTAGGAGGACCAATTTTTAATCTTATATATAAAAGAAATGATTCAGTCAATCAGCAGGGGATAGAAGAATTTGTAAAATTATTAGAGTCTACAGTACAGAGATATTCTGATTTATATATGATATCAAAAAAACATAATAAATAATTTATATTTTATTATAAAATATAAATTATCTTATTTTTTTGATACAATTATATTAGTAATAATTAACATACATTTATTTATGTTTAAATATAAAAAGATAGTTGAGGTTTTGAATGCAAGAACTACATTGGAAGGGGCTGGCGTTCACTTGCATCGTGGCTTTGGACAACCACAAATACCAAAATTTGACCCATTTCTTTTATTTGATGACTTTAGTGCTCAAGAACCAGCAGATTACTTAGCAGGTTTTCCTTGGCATCCTCATCGTGGGATTGAAACAGTAACGTATGTTCTGAAAGGCAAAGTAAATCATAAAGATTCTATTGGAAATTCGGGCCAGATTGCAGTTGGTGATGTACAATGGATGTCCGCTGGCTCAGGTATATTGCACGAAGAAATGCCCCAAGGGACAAGTGGTATGGTGGGATTCCAGTTGTGGGTAAATTTGCCAAAAAATAAAAAAATGTCAAAGCCAAATTATCAGGACATAAAGAAAAAAGATATTAGCGAAGTCTCACTTGGTAGCTATGCCACAGTAAGAACAATTGCTGGTAATTTTGGTGATATTAATGGGCCGGTTAAAGATATCGCAGCAGCCCCAATGTATTTGGATATAGAACTGGTGAATGGAAAGGATGTCATAATACCAATTCCATCAACATACAACAGTTTTGTTTATATTATAGATGGTAATTTGGGCTTAGGATTTGATGAAGAAATTGTTTATCAAAAGGGAAATATTTTACATTTTGATAAGTCTGACGGCGATATATTTTTGAAAGCTGGCTCGACAGGGGCAAGGTTTTTATTAGCTTCTGGAAAACCACTCAATGAAACAATTGCTTGGAAGGGACCAATAGTCATGAATACCGAAGAAGAGCTAAATCGTGCTTGGCAGGATTTAGAAGATAACACGTTTATAAAAAACAAATAAAAAATTATGAAAACATGTATGGCCTGTAGTATGCCTTTGGAAAAGGTAGAAGATATTGGTCTTGAAAATGAGAGTGGTATTTTTTGTAAATATTGCGTCAGTGATGACGGTAGCGTCAAAAGCTGTCAGAAAATATTTTTTGGTGGCGTACAGTTTTTTATGGGTGCTGTGCCAGGCACAGAACGGGCTTTGGCTGAGCGTTTGACTCGCAAAAATATGAAAGCTTTGTCTTATTGGCAAACTCATGAACATGAATGTTTAAATGGTTCAGAAGCTAGCGCAGAAGAGTATGACGAAGCGATGTCAAAGCTAGCACAGTAGTTGATTTTTTGTTGTTTTATTATTGACATTTATAAATTTTTCTGGTATAATTAAGTAGCTTCTTAAGAGGTTTAAATAGTTTATTTTTCTTAAGGTTTTGGAGCTTATAGGAGGTAATTTCTATAAATGCTACAAAGTATAGTTGGTTTGAAATGTAGTCGGATTTCTAATTGCTATTGCAAATTAATTCATTATATTTACAAAACAATTATGCAAGGAATTATAAAAAAAATCGTTGCTGATAAAAAAATTGGTTTTATCAGCCAAAAAGATGTCGAAAAGGACACTTTTTTTAGTAGCGAAAAACTTGATGGAGTAAAGTTTGAAGACCTTAAAGAAGGCGACACAGTTACTTTTGAAATTGAAGAAGGTGCCAAAGGTCCAGTGGCTGTTAAAGTTAAAAAAGCTTAAATAGTCTATTACATATTCTTTGAAAAATCGTTTGATAACGATTTTTCAAAGAATTGTAGGTTAGTAATTTTAATATCAAAAATATCAAAAAAGATAAATTACATAAATTTGTAACTGGCGAGTCCAGATATTGTCAAAATTGCGGGCAAGAACCCAGTGAGCTATTTGAGGTTACACACAATATTCAAAAAATACAGCAATTACAATATTGTAACAAATGTAAACTAGAGTATAAGGTAAAAGCTAAAGCAGGTTAAAATATTATTTTTAGTTAAAAAGGTTATAAAATTGTCCCACAGTAACTACCAAAAAAGCATGATATATGTCATGTTTTTTTAGTAAGTTTAAATTATTAAGTATGAAGTGTTTAGGATTTTTTTGTACAGACTGCCAATATATCCAAAGATTCATCAGTGTTTGGGCTGATATAAAAATCATCTACATTTAGGCTCTTAGTATAGTCAATTTTTTCCGGAGTATGTTTTTGAGTAATCAGACGCATTAAAAGGACTAGTTTTTGTTTCCATGATTCTGGCAATAGCAATCTTATTCCCAGCGGATCTAGACGTAATAATTTTTGTATTTTAGCTATTCTTTGTGTTTCTATTTTTTGTATACTTGGTGATCCGTAAATACCATAAATTTCAATTTTAGAAAATATTTGTTCAAGTGTTTGTCTTAATTCAAGACCATTATATTCTCGGACATGGAAATGGTTCCACGGTTTTTGTTGCGATTTAAGACGCATTTTTTTATTTGGGGTAGTAAAAATGCATATCCCATTTTTTTTGAGAACCCTAGATATTTCCTCTAAATATTTTTGGGCATTTTTAATATGTTCAATGACCTGTAATGAAATAACTATATCGAATGTTTCTGTAGCAAAAGGGATGTCTGTTCCGTTGTATATTTGAAATACACAGTTATTGGAGCCGTATTTTTTAGCTGCCCTGATTATAACTTCCTGTTCAACGTCAAGGCCGATGGCACTATCTGAAACAGAGGATATGATATGCGTGCCATATCCTTCACCACAGCCAACATCTAAGACAGCGGCTTTTGGTGGTATGCGCTGGGAGCAAAAATTATAAGCGAATACATGTCTTATGTACATTATATATTCATCAATAGACTTAAAGCTCTCTGGTATCATGCGCTCTCCTGTTTTGGAGATATTAGGTGTCATAGTTTTTTGTTTACAATATTATTTAAAATATTTTTGTAGAATTTGATTGTCCAAGGTATTTGGTGCTACATCTTCTATTGAAGCCAATGATTCAAGTAGTTTCTCCGCGTTGCCTTTAGTATCAATAGTTTTGACATCCAACTCTCCATCGGAGGCTAAAAATAAATAAACATAATTTGGTTCTTCAAATTCAGCAAAAACTACATTGTCAAAAACTGCCTTAAAAGTATTGACCAAACTTTTTAAATATCTGGGGTCAGATGACATATAACCCCACAGAGCTACCCGGCCGTCGGTTTTTAAGTGTTCTTTAGCGTAGCGAAAATATTCTATGGTATAAAGTGGTGAAGAATGAGCAATCATCGGATGTTCAATATCTATGACAATCACGTCGTATTTTTCTTGACTGGTCCGCAAAAATTCAGCGCCATCTTTGATGATAATATTAACTTTTGGGTCATCAATAGCATTGTTGGTATATTCTTTAAAAAATTGAGCCGCTTCGTAAATAACGGGATTTATTTCAGCCACTGTGACCTGATGAGGGTTATTATTTAACACTGAAGCCAAAGTAAAACCACAACCCAATCCGATATTTAAGACATCGGCCTCTGGCTTACCACCGAGCGCTCCGTCGGCGATTAAACTTTCTGACTGATGACTTAGGACAGAGCATTGCCCCCAATTATCAATATTTAGTATTTTGTCTAGACCTAGTTCAGTTTCTTCTTCAGTTACAGTTATTACTCCCCAAGGCGATGCCTTTTCCCAAAGTATGTCTTTTTGTCCTATAATGTCAATATTTTTGGATTGGCGATAAGGGTCTTTTATTGTAGCTAGATTTTTGGGTATAACATACATTTTTTGATTTCGGATAGCCAGTCCGGCGACTATAGTAAAAAGTAATATAAAGATTAGCCAAGCTAAGCGCAATTTTTTGCCAGCCGGAAAAACTATTAGCGCGGCTAAAATATTTAAGCTACCAGCCAGGACAATAGTAGCAGTATGGCCATAATTAGGCATAATAAAAAATCCGGCTAAAGCTGCTCCAGTGACTGATCCCAAAACATCCAAAGTATAGAGCCAGCCGATTCGACTGCTGATCTGATCATTTGGACCATCAATAATCATGGCAATGGCCAGAGGAAAAATAGCGCCCAAGAGCACTGTCGGGATTAATATAAAAATAGCCCCGCCGGTAAATTGTAATAGTAATGGCGAACTGATTAATTTGGCTAAGGCATCAAATAATTTTGGTAAATTAATAAATTGGCTTAATATCAGGATGCCGTAGAAAGCAATTGTTAATTGCAAGATACTAAAAACAAGACCGGTGGAGCTTATTCTTTTTTTAAAAATAGTCATCAGCGCCGCTCCTAATGACAGGCCACCTAAGAAAATTATTAAGACAATGGTGAGTGATGTTAGAGCGCTCCCGAAAAATAACAGCAAAATGCGAGAAGTAATCAGTTCATAGATCAAAGCACTGGCTCCGGAAAAAGCCGTCGCCAAAATTACCAAGCGCCAATTGTACAAATTTTGTTGTAGCATATTATAAATAGTATAGCATAAATTATGTTATTTTTGCAGATAAGTTTAGGTAAAATATTGACTATTATCCTAAATAGTTTATAATTATTAAATAAATAATATATATAATATCTATGGCAAAAAGAAGACATGCTTTCGGCCGTCAGCAAAAATCCAGTTCTCGTAAGACCAAGAAAAGACTGGAAACAAAAAAACAAATGCTGGAAGCCAAAGCCAAAAAGAAACACAAATAACACCTAATTTTCCAGCAATCTAGTTTTCAAAACAACAAGATGCTAATTATCTTGTTTTTTGATATACTATAGAAATAAAAATTAATTTTAAAAAATATGTCATTAGAAAATAAAATAGCCATTGTTACGGGCGCCGCCATGGGTATTGGTTTGGGTATTGCCAAAGCTTTGGCTAAACAAAAATGCCAAGTAGTAGTGGCTGATATCAATTTGGCCGAGTGTCAAAAAGCGGCCAAAGAGCTGGAAGCTTTGGGAGCTAAAGTCTTCGCGGTTAAGTGTGATGTTAGTAAAAAATCAGATGTCACTAAGTTGTTTGAACAAACGATTAAAAAATTTGGTAAAGTGGATGTTTTGGTCAACAATGCCGGTATTTATCCTTTTGTCTCTTTGGAGAAAATGACCGAAGCAGACTGGGACAAGGTCATGGCAGTCAATCTTAAGAGTATTTTCTTGACTTGCAAAGAAGCATTGCGTCTCATGTCCTCTGGCGGAAGAATTGTTAATATTTCTTCCATTGCTTCGCTGGTTGGTTTTGAAGGGTTAACTCATTATTGTGCTTCTAAGGGTGCTATAAATGGTTTTACCAGGGCTTTGGCTTTGGAGGCAGCTCACAAAAACATTTTGGTCAATGTGGTAGCTCCGGGGGCTATTGAAACACCAGGCGTTAGTCAAGGTATGAGCGCTGATCTTAAAAAACAGACAACAGCCGCTATCCCACTAGCTAGGATGGGTCAGCCGGCGGACATTGCTGGAGCCGTAGTATTTTTGGCTTCTGATGATTCTGCCTATATTACTGGTCAGGTGATAGTAGTAGATGGTGGTTGGACTTTACGTTAAAGATAAAATTTTATTTATATATTTATCTCGGATTATTTTATGAAGAATATCATAATTTTAAGCTTGGCTTTTTTTCTAACCAGCGCTTGTATTTTACCGTCTGATAATTCCACTAATATTTTAAATACTAATATTCAGTTGCCGACAGAAAATCGAGAAGCCGAAGTAGCCGATATCCCTGTAACAGTAGAGGATAGGGCAGTGATTGAACCAATAGCCGAGTTTTCAGAGCGGATTACCAAAAAGCCCTTTGGTATTTATATTACTAGAGAGACATCGCCTGTTCAGCCAGAAAAATTTACCGGTTATCATACGGGTGTTGATGTGGAATATGGTGATAAGCCGGAGGAAGAAATAAAAGTTTTAGCTATCGCTGATGGAGTAGTAGTCAGGTCGGGTTGGGTCAGTGGTTATGGTGGGATGCTGGCTATTCGACATAGTATCGATAAAGAGGAGTATGTAGTAATTTATGGGCATTTAGCACCCAATTCTTTGCCTGAACTAAATCAAAAAGTATCCCAGGGGGATACTGTCGGTGTGTTAGGTGATGCTTATAGCAACGAGACAGCTGGTGAGCGTAAGCATTTGCATTTGGCTATTTACACAGGCACTGATATAAATGTCCGAGGATATGTGTCTAAACAGTCCGATTTGGTCAAATGGCTTGATCCATTAGAGTTTTTTACCCAAGCTGATTAAAGCCGGCATCAACTTTAAGAAGCTTTTACCCAAAGCAGTCAGCGAATAAACTACTTTTGGAGGAATTTGATTGTAGTTTTTTCTTTTAACAATTTTAAATTTTTCCAGATTTTTTAGATTTTGGATAAGCATTTTTTCGCTGATGTCGGGGATAGAAACTTTTAGTCCACTATACCTTTGGGGTTTGGCTAGATAATAGACTATCAACATGGACCATTTTCCGCCAATTATTTTGAGTACTTTGCGAACCGGACATTTGGTATTTTTTAGCATAATTACTTACTAATTAGTTAGTACTTGACTATAATATAGTCTAAATATATAATTATGTAAAGTTTTAATTATTAATTTATAAAATATAATGCAAAAGTTTAAAATAGTAATGAGCTTTTTCGCGGTAGTAGTACTAGCCGGCGTATTGTCTGGTTGTATTCTTACCCAAACAAAAGATCAAGCGATTGTCGTTGAGGAAAATCCTCAGGGGACAGAAGAGCAGGTTACTGAAGAAGTAGCTAAAGAAAATAACGAAGTTGATGAGTCCAATTCTGCTGTTCAGGAATTTGAGATGGAATCATTTACTGAGATTATTGATGGTCAATATTTCCCCCAATTTTCTAAGAAGGAAATAACGGTCAATAAGGGTGATAAAGTTAGATTGAAAATAAATGCTACCAGTGGTATGCATAACATTAAAATAGATGAATTTAATGTTTTGGCAGAGACGCCGATTGGTGAAGTAACGGTAGTAGAATTTGTGGCTAATCAGGCCGGAGAATTTGTCTACTATTGTGCCAAACCAGGTCACCGCGCCTTAGGTCAGTGGGGCACCTTAAAAGTCATAGAATAATAGTTTTTAAATCTTTTGAAAAACCCTCCTACGCTAAAGCTTTGGAGGGTTTTTTGATTTACAGCTCTTTGTTGGCTTGCTATAATTTAGTCATGGATTTTAAATTAATTTTTGGTTTATTAGCCACCATTTTGTCTATTTTTGCTTTTCTGCCTTATATCAGAGATATTTTTAAAAATAAGACTAAACCCCACCTGTATTCTTGGCTAGTCTGGAGCATTATCCAAAGTGTTGGTGTTTTAGCTATGATCAAAGGCGGTGCTGAGTTTGGATCATGGGGATTGGCTATTGGTTGTTTATTTTGTATTTTGATATTTTTTCTTTCTTTTAAATACGGCACCAAAAATATTACTAAAATAGATACAATTTTACTGCTAGCGACCTTAATCACCATTGTTATTTGGTTAAGAGAGGAAGATCCGTTGTGGTCAGTAATTTTAATAACCATTATTGATTTATTGGGTTTTATACCGACTTATCGCAAGACCTATTTGGCACCAGATACCGAAACTCTAGATATCTATGTTTTAGATGTTTTTTCTTACGGAGCGGCTATTGTGGCTATAGCCAGCTATTCGCTAGCTACTACTTTATATGTTGGTAGTTTGGTTCTGACCAACCTTGTTATGGTTATTATTGTCTTGAGACGTCGCAGCCAGTCTTTAATTCAGAAAAAATATGAAGGTTAAATTTTTGTGTCTCAATTTATGGCAGGGTGGTAATTTGATGGATGATATTTTGGCTTTTATAAAAAAAGAAGATCCAGATATTTTGGTTTTACAAGAAGTTTATGATGGCCACAATCCCAGCTGGGACAGACAATATCGTTCTATGGATGTTTTGAGAAAAGAGCTAAATTATCAGTATTCGCATTTTGCTAAGTCTTATTTGGATAATCGTGATATTGGTAAAGTAGACTATGGCAATGCCGTATTTTCCAAATTTCCTATCAAAGACAGTAATTTTATTTTTTATGATATTCCTTACCGCGATGATTATGTAGAGAGTTTTGAAAACTTTCCTCTGGCTTCTCGCAATTTACAACAAGTAACACTGGATGTCTCTGGTAAAGAACTGAGTATTTTTAATACTCAGGGTATTTGGGGAAAAGATGGTGATGATAATGAGCGGCGTTTTCAGATGATAGAAACTATAATTTCTCAAATTAAAGGTAAAAAAAATGTTATTGTAGCTGGTGATTTTAATTTTAAAGATACTACGCAGGCCATTGCCAATTTGGAAAAATATTTGGTCAATATTTTTAAAGGAGAAGCTCAAACTAGTTTTAATATTAAAAGAAAGATAAATGCTGGTGTAGCTTCTTTTGCCGCTTTTGCCAGACCCCAGGAAGTAACTGGCTATGCTCAAGCTGTAGTAGATATGGTCTTTGTTAGTCGTAATATAAAAGTACTTGAGCATAGGTATGTTCAAGTGGATATTTCGGATCATTTGCCACTTTTGGCTGTTTTAGAAATTTAGCTAAAATAAAACCGGGACGCAGAGGCTGATAGTAGCGTGCGTCCCAGCAGGGGGAGGTGATGGCAGCTCTGAAGAGCTGTTTTTTAAAATTCTATGATTTAATAGTACTCCAGATTGGATGCACCACAGTCCGAAAACAGCGTCCCAGGATTGAGTTTGATGGCCACAATTATTACCAGAATAAGTAATATGATAATTCCAATTACGATAAAAACATGAGTTCTGGGTTTCATAAAATTTCTTTCCTTTCCAAGGCATGTTTGAGTTGTTAGGAACAAAGTTAATTATATATATTAGCATTTTTTTGGTAATTTGTCAATGTATATAAGTTAATTTTGTTAAATAAAATGAGCCTAGAGGCTTGCTTTTTTAGTCAAATAATGAGATGATGGGAGAGTTTTAATAATAATTTAAAATGAATTTAGAAAAAATATACAAAATTTTAGAAGATCAACCCAAATATAGGATTCAACAGGTCAAAGACGCTATCTTTAAAACATTAGCTAGCAATTGGTCAGATGTTTCCAATATTTCTAAAGAGTTAAAAGCCAAATTAAACAAAGAATGTCCCTTAGAAATTAATGGACAGATTTTTAGTTCTAAAAGTACTAGAACTATTAAAGCGTTGATTACTTTGGCTGACGGTTTGCAGATTGAGACTGTTCTTTTGTCTCACAAAGATGGTCGGCATACAGTTTGCGTCTCCACTCAGGTCGGTTGTCCCTTGCGTTGTAAATTTTGTGCCACTGGTAAGCTAGGGCTAAAAAGAAATTTGGAAGTAGGAGAAATGTTGGAGCAAGTTTTATTTTTTTCTAGGCTTTTGAAACAAGAAAACATGCGCGTGTCCAATGTAGTTTTTATGGGCATGGGAGAACCATTTTTAAATTATAGTAAGACTATTAAAGCTATTCATTATCTCAATGAAGATTTACTGATTGGTGCTCGGCATATTTCTGTTTCCACCAGCGGTCTAATACCAGGTATAGAAAAATTGTCTAGAGAAAAAATGCAGATAAATTTAGCCGTGTCTTTGCACGCGCCCAATCAAAAATTACGTAGCGATCTGATGCCAATTAGCAAACGTTTCCCTTTGGACAGTTTGTTGAAAGCCGTTGATAAATATATTGGTAAAACCGGTCGTCGAGTCATGTTTGAGTATTTGATGATTAAAGGTGTAAATGATAGTCCAGAGTTGGCTAGAGAACTAGCTGGGTTAATGAACAAACCTTTATATGTGGTTAATCTAATAGCCTATAATCCAACGGATGTTTTCCGACCCTCTGATAAAAGAACCATTGAAAATTTTCGAGGTATCTTGGAGAAAGAAGGCGTAGCAGTAACTCAGCGTTATAGTTTTGGTCAAGATATTGATGCGGCTTGTGGGCAGTTGGCCAATAAAGGCCAGTGTCGTTAATTTTTTAAAAAGCTTTATTAAAAGCCTCTTGGAGGGGTTTTTGTTTTTGTGGTTGATGTTTTACATTATCCCTAAAATATGGTATAAAAAACTTTACTGATTTTATATTTATGAACGATAAAATATTTAAAATTAAAGCCAATTTTGAGCCAGCTGGTGATCAGCCGCAAGCCATAGTCAAACTAAACAAAGGTTTGAAAAGTGGTTACGAGCACCAGACTCTTTTGGGTGTGACCGGCTCTGGTAAGACCTATACCATGGCCAATATAATTGCTGATTATAATAAGCCGACCCTAGTCATTGCTCCCAACAAGGCCTTAGCGGCCCAACTTTATCGTGAATATAAAAATTTTTTTCCACAAAATTCCGTAAATTATTTTGTTTCTTATTACGATTATTATCAGCCGGAAGCCTATATGCCGATTTCCGATACTTATATTGAGAAAGAGGCCATGATCAACGATGAGATAGATAGACTGCGTCATCGGGCTACCAGCGCTCTTTTGACCAGACGGGATGTAATTATTGTGGCTTCGGTTTCTTGTATCTATAATCTAGGTATTCCGCTAAATTATCTGGAGCATTCGCTTCGCTTGGCTATAACCCAGCCGATTGTCAGAGGAGACCTGATCAAACAATTGGTTAAAATCCAGTTTGATCGTACGCCAGGTGAACTAAAAAGGGGTTTATTTAGAGTGCGAGGGGATGTCTTTGAGATTATGCCAGCGGCTGAAGATTTGGTTTACCGCATAGAGCTAGCTGAACAAAAAATTAGTTCAATATCAGTAGTAGATAAGCTGACTCGTAAAGTCAAAGAAGAGCTCAAAGAAACTTTGATTTTTCCACCCAAACATTTTGTCTCTTCCCAGCCAGAAATTGTCAGAGCCATCAAAGATATTAAAGCTGAACTTAAAGAACGCTTGGGTTTTTTTGAAAAACATAAACTTTATTTGGAATATGAAAGACTAGCCAGACGGACTCGTTTTGATATGGAAATGATGAGATCATTGGGGTATTGTCATGGTATTGAAAATTATTCTCGTCATTTAACTGGCAAACTATCGGGCCAGGCACCTGATACACTCTTGGCTTATTTTCCAGTCAAAGATGGTCGACCAGATTTTTTGACTATTGTTGATGAATCTCATATTGGTTTGCCACAGATTCGAGGTATGTATGCTGGTGATAAAAGCCGTAAAGAAACTTTGGTTAAATATGGTTGGCGTTTGCCGTCAGCTTTGGATAATCGGCCACTACGTTTTGAAGAATTTGAACAAAGGGTTGGGCAGATGATCTTTACTACGGCTACGCCAGGTGATTGGGAAATGAAATATTCCCAGCAGATAGTCGAGCAAGTAATCAGACCAACCGGACTGATAGATCCATCAATTGATGTGCGACCAGTTTTTGATAAACGCACCAAGCGCAGTCAGATTGATGATATCGTGTCCGAAATAGAAATACTAGCCAAAAAAGGTCAGAGAGTGATAGTCAATACTTTGACCAAGCGTCAGGCCGAAGATTTGCATAGCTATTTAAAGAATAAAAAGATAAAATCAAATTATATTCATTCGGATATCAAAACTATTGAGCGAACGGAGATTTTGATGAATTTTCGACAGGGTAAATTTGATGTTTTGGTGGGTGTCAATTTACTGCGAGAAGGTTTGGATTTACCAGAAGTGGGATTGGTGGCCATCTTGGATGCTGATCGGGAAGGATTTTTAAGAAGCGAAACTTCACTGATTCAGATTATGGGGCGAGCGGCCAGAAATCTTCGTGGCACGGTTATTCTTTATGCTGATAAAACCACTGGTTCTATCAAAAGAGCCATGGCCGAGGTCAATAGACGTCGCATTATTCAGTCGGCTTACAATAAAAAACACAATATTAAACCACAAACAATTGTTAAAAAAATTGAGCAGTTTTTGGATATTGACCCAGCCTCTCCTGCCTACCGCAGGCCGGCGCGAGAAGTTGGATTAAAGAAAAAAGGAAAATAAAATTATGGAGGAGAATATAATTATCAAAGGTGCCCGCGTGCACAATCTGAAGAATATAAATTTGACTATACCGCACAATAAACTAGTAGTAATTACTGGTGTTAGTGGTAGTGGTAAGTCGTCTTTGGCTTTTGATACTATTTTTGCTGAAGGCCAGCGTCGTTATATCGAATCTTTATCGCCTTATGCTCGGCAGTTTTTGGGTCAGATGAAGCCGGCGGATGTCGATGAAATTATTGGTTTGGCTCCGGCTATTTCTATTGATCAAAAAGCACTCAGTCACAATCCGCGCTCAACCGTTGGAACACTGACGGAGATTTATGATTATTTGCGCGTCTTGTATGCGCGCTTAGGAGAAGTATTTTGTCCTTTGTGTGGCTCTAAAATAGAAAAATTAGCGGTTGATCAGATGATTGATATTATTGAAACACAAGCTCAGAAAAATAAACAAGAATATGTCACGATACTTTCCCCGGTGGTCAGAGGACGCAAGGGTGAATATTATCAACTGCTTTATGATTATTTGGCTTTGGGTTATAACCAAGCTCGAGTGGACGGCAAGTTACACAATTTACATGATAAAGTAAAATTGGCTCGTTACAGCAAGCACGATATTGATATTATTGTTGATAAGGTCATGATCACTGATAAAAGCCGTTTATTTGAAGCTGTGGAAAATGCTTTGGATTATAGTCATGGGGTGGTTACTATACTTTTTGATGGTTTGAAAAAATCGCAAGAATTTTTGTTGTCTTCTCAATGGACTTGCGCCAATGACAATTTTTCTTTTCCCGAAGTAGAGCCGCGCTTATTTTCTTTTAATAGTCCACACGGTGCTTGTCCAACTTGTCATGGGCTAGGTATGAAAAGCTGGGAAGATGAAGATGATTGTGAGGATTGTCAGGGTAAACGTCTGCGCATTGAAGCTCTGTCGGTTAAAATTCATAAAAAAAATATTCAGGAAATTACATCGCTCCCCATTAATGAAACTTATAAATTTTTTGAAAACTATTTTGAAAAAATGCCCAAGCGAGATAGGGTCGTAGCTGAACCAGTAGTTTTAGAAATTATTTCTCGTCTGGAATTTTTATTAAAAGTTGGTTTAAATTATCTGACTTTGGATAGAAGGTCTCACACTTTATCTGGTGGTGAAGCACAGAGAATCAGATTATCTTCTCAGATTGGCTCTCATCTTTCTCGCACTTTATATGTCTTAGATGAGCCGACTATTGGCCTACATGAAAGAGACACTGAGAGACTGATAGGGACTCTCAAATCTTTACAATCTAAAAACAACAGCGTCATTGTGGTAGAACACGACGAGCAGGTTATTTTGGCTTCTGATTATTTGGTAGATTTGGGTCCTTTGGCTGGTGTCCATGGTGGTGAAGTGATGGTGGCTGATTACACCAAAAAAGCTTTGACCAAAGCCAATACGGAAAAATCTTTAACTGTAGATTATCTAATAGGTGATAAAAGAATTGCTATACCCAAGCGCCGAGAAAAAGAAAGAGAATATTTAAAACTGATTGGCGCTCGAGCCAATAATTTGAAAAATCTGCAAGTTAGTATTCCTTTGCGGAAATTAGTGGGTATTAGCGGCGTGTCTGGCTCAGGAAAATCAACTTTGCTTTATGACACTTTATATAAAAATCTTAGTGGTCTTAAAGCCCGCCCAGGTAGCTTTAAATTACAAAATTTGGCCAAGATTGAGGGTAGTGAATATGTCAGTAAAGTAATAGTGATTGATCAGTCACCAATTGGTCGCACACCGCGGTCAAATCCAGCTACCTATACGGGCATTTTTATGCCCATTAGAGAATTTTTTTCCTGGTTACCAGAATCTAGAGAAAGGGCTTATACCTTATCCAGATTTTCTTTTAATCGGCCAGGCGGACGCTGTGAAGCTTGTGATGGTGCGGGCGCCAAGCTGATTGAAATGCATTTTTTGCCGGCTGTTTATGTAGAGTGTGATGTTTGTCGTGGCAAGAGATTTAACCGTGAGACACTACAGGTAAAGTATAAAGGAAAAAATATAGCCGAGGTACTTAAATTGACGATTGATGAAGCTGTAGAGTATTTTGATGGAAATTATAATATTACCGACAAGTTAAAAGTTTTACAGGCAGTCGGCTTAGGTTATTTGGAACTGGGACAGAGCGCCACCACACTATCAGGCGGTGAAGCTCAGCGTATCAAGTTGGCCAGAGAGCTAACCCACACTTTGGGCAAGCGGTCTTTGTATTTACTAGACGAGCCGACTGTCGGATTACATTATCATGACATTGAAATGCTTTTGCATGTTTTAAATAAACTGGTAGAACGAGGTAATTCTGTTTTAGTGATAGAACACAATTTACATATGTTAAAATCCATGGATTACTTGATTGATCTTGGTCCAGAAGGTGGCCAAGCGGGTGGACGAGTAGTAGCTCAAGGTACTCCCGAAGAATTAGCTCAAAATAATCAGTCGATTACTGGGCAGTATTTGAAAAAACAATTAAAATGAAATTAAAAGATAAAATAAAAAATGCACCGGACAAACCAGGGGTTTATAGATTTTTGGATAAGTCTGGGCAGATTTTATATATTGGTCGCGCTTCATCACTGAAGAAAAGATTAGCTCAATATTTTTTGAAAAATATTGAAGCTAGAATAGCGGAGATGGTGGCTTTGGCCAAAGATGTAAAATATCAGGAGAGTGAAACTATTTTAGATAGCGTGGTTTTGGAAGCCAATTTAATCAAAAAATATTGGCCCAAGTATAATGTCCGCGATAAAGATAATCGCTCTTTTGTTTATGTAGTGATAGCTAAAAAAGGTTTTGCCAAGCCCATTGTAGTGCGCGGTCGGGATCTTAAAAAATTTCCCCAAAATTCAGTTTATATTTTTGGGCCATATCAGGCTCAAGGACTGATTAAAAATGCTCTGCGGATTATCAGGCGAGTTTTCCCCTATAGTACCTGCCACATTTCCTCTGGCCAACCTTGTTTTGATTATCAAATTGGACTTTGTCCAGGAGCTTGTGTGGATAAAATAAGTCAAAAGGATTATCAAAAAAATATTAAAAATATTGTCTGGCTTTTGTCTGGTAAAAAAAAGCAACTGATCAAAAAACTTTTAAGGGAAAATAAGGATCAGGTCAAAAGTCTTAGGCATTTACAAGACGTGTCTTTGATTACCAACGAGGACTCAGTATTAGGAGGAATAAATAGAATAGAGGGTTATGATATTTCTCATCTAAGCGGCCTGGAAGCCTATGGTGCTATGGTGGTTTTTTCTGCTGGTGTGCCAGATAAAAATGAATATCGTTTGTTTAAAATAAAATCAGCTCCGGCTGGTGATGATTTGCGCTCTTTAGAAGAGGTTTTAACTCGTCGTTTGAAACATAGAGAGTGGACTCGACCAGACTTAATCATGATAGACGGAGGTAAACCACAAATAGATTTTATTAGTCATTATTTTAACAAAAATAATATCAATTTATCGATTGTTGGTATTTCTAAATATAGCGGTGATCAACTTATTTTTCCAGCTGGAGTGGGCAAGCAATTTAAAGATTTATGCCACAGCATTAAAGATACTCTGCTTAGAGTGCGTGATGAGGCTCATCGTTTTGGTCAATCGGCTGGCCGTCGTAAGCGTCAGCATAATTTAAGGTCGGGTTATAAGTATTGACATTTTTAGATTATTATATTTAAATAATAAGACTGGACAATGACGTCCAGTACAACACCTCAATCCTCACAGGAGGCCTTATGGGACATAGTGTTCCCAATAATAATAACGTTTCAAAAGAGAACGTTATCCACGTTGCCGAAGGCAATACCTTCAAGTTCACTCGGGGGATGTTTGCCCTTCTGCAGGATCCCAAGAAGGTTCCGAGTCATGGCGGGTTGCCATTTGTGATGGTTCTCAAAAAATTGCGCAGTGGCCTGTACGGTCGCAATCGTGCTCTGATTCCGGAGTCCAAGATCAGACGGGGTCTGGCTATTTTTCTGCCGGACCATGGTCTGGATGTGGGAGCAGAGTTCGTTTTCGTCTGGACTGCTGATCATTCGGCGGCCGCTGTTCCGCTCAGGGAGCGGGAGGCTTATCTGGCTGAGTATGAGCCGGAAATAAAGACGGCGGAAACGTCGTAAAATAAAATAGATCCCCACATTGGGATCATAAATTATGCCGACATCTCTACGGAGGGAGATGTCGGTTTAAATTTGGACAAATTAAACAGCTCCGCGTTTTTGGGGCGCGGAGCTAAAATATTGGGGCTTTAAGCCCGGGGTTCCCTAAAAAGGATACGATGACCTTTCTCGATACCGGCCGGAGATCTATCTTCTTCGCAATTGCGAACAACATCAACATTGAGCTTGATGTTAGCGTAGACACTCGGGGCCGAGTCAGGATCGTCGCCGGAATGATCTCCAGCAGGGGGCATGTTTTCAGTAAAGGCGTGAACCAGTGGCCAATGGGGGTCATCCTTGTCCCGCATGTCTATCATGACAGAGGTGACTTGGAAAATACCTCCCAATTGGATTCGGTTCGGATCGAACCACGGTTGTTCATGGATGGTACTACCCAGTTGGATAGCCTCTTCTACTGTGGTGACGCTACTCGACACCTCGTGATCTGCTCCTAGAGTGGAGAAGAACTCTTCGAATAATGTCATATCGGCTGTTTTCTCGTCCTCAGGCATACTGTTGCTCCTTAATAGCTACTGTTACTTCTAGTCTAAATAAGGTAGACTAACTTTCACTAACATCCTGTTGGTGCTTGATGAACCTCCTTGTTTAATAGTTTAATGTACTTTTAAGATAATATAGGGTAAAAGTATTTTTTTGTCAAAGGTAATTAATTTCATAATTAAAATGTGCTATAATAAATGGTATGAAAAAGATTATTATTTTTAGCATATTTTTATTGATTTTTCCTGTAGTTTTGAGAGCACAGGTTGTAGATGGTGATAGTGATGGTCTGTCAGATCATGATGAACTAAACCTTTATTTTACCGATTATAAAAATGCCGATACTGACGGCGATGGTTTTAAAGATGGTTTTGAAATAGCTGGTGGATTTTCGCCCCGCCATAGTCAAAATAAAAAACTAATTCAGGTTGATTCTGATAAGGATTATCTCAATGATAAATGGGAGCTAATACTGGGTACAGGGCTCTTGAATCCAGACAGCGATGGGGATCTGTATTTAGACGGAACAGAGATAGCCGCTAGCTACAACCCCTTAGAAAAGGGCTTAAAACAATTGGAAAAATTAATTAAAGTCGACATTGCTAAACAAACTTTGTCTTATTATTTTGATGGCAAATTGTTTGATTCTTTTTTAATATCCAGTGGTGTCAGTGGCATGAACACTCCAGAAGGGGAATTTGCTATTTTGGATAAGGTGCCAGTCAAACATTATGGTGGAGTGGGTTTTGATTATCCCAACACTAAATGGAATTTGCATTTTACTACTAGAAAATATCGTTATTATATCCACGGCGCCTATTGGCACAATAATTTTGGCCATCCCATGAGTCATGGCTGTGTCAATGTGTCTTATGAAAATATGGAGCCACTTTATTTTTGGGCTCAACACGGTACTAAGGTAATTATTGATTAATCTAAATAAAAAACAGCCGGAGGCTAGCTAGGCTGTTTTATTATTTTTTGATTTTTAGTGGTAGCTTGGATTGCTGGCCAAAAAGTGTTTGAGCAGTTTTTTTGCCGGAGGCAGTAAATTTTACTTGATTGATAAATAGTTTATATTGAGTTTTTTCACCAAAACCGATGAGTAAGCCTTTGTCTATTAATCTCTCAATACTTTTGGTAATGATATTTGATCGGATTTTTTTATTGGGAGCTTTTTTTATATTATCATAGAATTTATCAAAAATACCGCGGTGAACAATCATTTTATTGTTTTGGGCAATTGTTTTTAAGATATATTTTTGTAAAATAGAGAGTTTCATGAATATTATTTCATTACTATAACTGGTTTTCTTAACTTTTGTCCATAATCTGATTTATTCCAGACTCTTTCGTGTAGGTAATAAATAATGGCCTTTAAGGCCTGTAGGGCTACGGCTTCTATAAAGCTGGTAGTCCAATTTTTATTTAAAATACCTAGGGTTAAAAAAGTGATAGTAAAAGCCAGAATAAACCAAGTGGTAGATTTTAAGATACTACGCGAAGGGTGTTCGTGGAACATGTTTATTTTTATTAATGATAATTGTATTATAGCTATATTTGCTATTTTAAGCAAAATGAATTATAATATTTTTGCTTTAAAATTGAATAGTTTATCAAGAGAGTGGGGAGAGAATTGGCTCTATGATCCATCGGCAACCGTCTATTTAGAAAGGTGCTAAATCCAACCCGATGATAGGGAAAGATGATAAAATTTTCACTTCCTCTATTTTAAGAGGATTTTTTTAAATAATTAATTAGTTATAAAAATATGTTAAAAACTGCAGAACAAGTTGCTTATGGTCATCCCGACAAAGTCTGTGATCAGATTTCCGATGCTATTTTAGATGAATGCTTGCGTCAGGATCCTAGTAGCCGAGTAGCAGTAGAAGCTTTGGGCGGTCACGGTAAATTGGTCATTATGGGAGAGGTAACTACTACTGCTCATTTTGATGCTGCTCAAATTGCTCGTGATGTTTATAAAAATATTGGTTATCAGGAAAAATTGGAGATTTCTGTCAATATTGTTAAGCAGAGTCCTGATATTGCTAGAGGTGTGGATACTGGCGGAGCTGGTGATCAGGGCATTATGGTGGGCTATGCTACATCCCAAACACCAGAGATGCTACCTTTGGAGCATGTTTTAGCCACTAAACTCGTTAGAAAATTAGAAGAAATTAGAAATGAGGCTAAATCTGAATTATCAAAGTATTTGATGCCCGATGCCAAGGCCCAAGTTACTTTAAATGATGAAAACGGAGTAGAGGCAGTCGTACTTTCCACTCAGCATAAAAAAGAGGTTGATTTTGAACATTTAAAAAAATTATTAGAGGAGGAAGTAATTAAGCCGATTATACCGAAGTATAAAAATGTTTTTATCAATCCAGCTGGTCCTTTTGTCCAAGGTGGTTTTGAAGCTGATACCGGTCTGACTGGTCGTAAAATAACGGCTGATAATTATGGACCACAAATTCCGGTTGGTGGCGGTTGTTTTTCCGGTAAAGATTCTACCAAAGTAGATCGTAGTGCGGCTTATATGGCTCGTTATTTGGCTGTAGAGTATTTAAGAAAATATCAAGCTAAAGAAGTTTTGGTTAAATTGGCTTATGCTATTGGCTATCCTCAACCAGTCATGGCGACAGCTCAAGTTGACGGCCAGTCCATAAAAATAGAGGGTTATGACCTGTCACCACGGGGGATTATCAATAAATTAAATCTCAGGAAACCTCAATATCAAGAGCGGGCTCGTTATGGATTTTTTCGAGACTTTGAAGTCTCAGAATAATAGCTGTTTGACAATGATTTATTTTTATGTATAGACATTGTCCCATTTTTATTGATCAATATTCACAAATTTTTAAAGATATGCTAATATTATGGAGTAAATAATTAATAATTAAATAACTAATATTAATTCTATGGCAAAACTAACCAAGTCTCAATTGTTAAATGTCTTAGCCGATAAGACAGAAATGAGCAAAAAGGAAGTAACTACTTTCCTAGACACTTTAGCTACAGTAGCTTATAGTGAAGTTAAAACTAACGGAGAATTTACCTTACCAGGCATTGGTAAAATGGTAAAAAAGCATCGAGCTGCTCGTGAAGGAAGAAACCCAGCCACTGGCGCTGCCATTAAAATTCCTGCTAAAACAGTGGTAAAATTCCGTGTAGCCAAGGCTGCTAAGGACGCTGTACTATAAAGTATAAAACGATTGAAATAAAAAAAGATCCTGAGATAGTCGAAAGGGTCTTTTTTTATTAGTATTTATCGATTGTAAACAAAGATAGTGTTTACTCCATTGTCAATCAGTATTTTATAGTTGGCATTGTTTTCGGCCTGACTGGTGGCTTGTTTGGCATTGTGCCAGTAATTGTTAACCACAAAGTATAGTTTATCAACGCCGGCTTTATCCATCGCTATCAAAGCCTGTTCACGGTTGGCGTTTTCTTCTATCATGGATAGAAAATTTTGGTAGATATTATTATTGCCCAAAGGCATTGAATAATAAAAATTATCCTTGTAATAGTGAGCAAATCCGTAGGTATCAATAGCCGCTACACCGATCATTTGGTTGGCCAAGACAATATAGGGAGCATTAGCTGCATCATTTTCTATGGTTTGCACAGTTTTTATATCGCTGGCAGTGACATTAAAACTTTTGCTGTTACCGTGCTGATCATAGACCGGATAAGAAAAATAGGTACCAACACCAATACAGAGAATAGTGATGATTGTTATAAACATTTTTTGGGCTAGAGAGTTTTGGGAGCGGCTATTAAACAAAAAATAAAGAGCGCTGAGAAATATTGGCAGGAAAAACAAGGTCAGTAGGTAAGCAATACGATTGATATAGTCATTTTTTTGATAGTCAATTTGTAGATTAAAAGATAAAAAGATAGTCGTTAGTAGATAATTGATCAATAGTATAGTGGTAAATATAAAAAGCCGTTTGAAAAATATTAATTTGTGTTCACGGACTATAAAATAAAGACCCAGTAGAATCAGCAGAGTGTATAGCCATATTTTATTGAGGCTAATATTATAGAGTATATCCAGCGGAAAGTTATAAGCAGTCAACCAGTTTAAGCTAGGTATTTCAAACAAAGGCCATAATTTGAAATTAAAAATATCTAACCAAGCAATGTTGTTTATTTTCTGATAAACAGCAAATAAAGCTGGTAATATTAGAATAGAGGCAAAATAAGTGATTGGTTTGATAATTTTTGCCCAGAAAAAAGTCTTTGGTTGCCGCCAAATAAATAATAGGATAGTAAAAATCAAGAGTGGCGCACCACTAAGTGGATGGATGCTAATTGTCATTAGACTGAGGAGTAGAGCAAACCACAAGGAAATTTTTCGATGATTAATTTCTGGTAGTAAAAATATATAGATAGCCACCAAAAGATAGGTAAAACTTTGAGGAGTGGTCATAATAGCAAAACCAAAGCCTATAAACAGGCTCCAGAGGGTGGCTAAATAACTGTTTTGAAAACTCCAAGCCAAGCCGTATCTTAGTCCATAAAATAAGGTAGTTGGCCAGAGCAAGGCAAAACACACCGGTAAGAGAACTTTATTTGCCCAGGCCAAATCAATTTGTAATAGCTCGTGAGAAAAGAAAGTCAGGCCATACTGGCCGATATAAAAAAATAAGCGTGGCTCGATAGTGCCAGTAGAGGCTATATTTTTTAAAGTAGCATAGTGTATAAAAGAGTCGTAGCCGTAGCCCAAAGGATAGAGGATAACGCCCAAGCTGGCTAACAATAAAAAATGCCAGCTGATTAACAAAATATTTTTGTAGGATTTTTTATAGATGATGCTAGCTATCAGACAAATATTACTGAGCAGAAAAACTAGCCAAAATCTATAACCAACCAGTTCCCAGGGTGAGCGGATAATCCCCAGGCTAGCTTTTTTGAATAAAACTACAAATAAAAGGAGATCTAGGAAAAATACGGCTAACGGTAGCCAGGAGCTCCTAATATTTTTTAGTTTTAGCACATCAAAATTTAGATCATTGAAGAAATAGTGTATAGCATTGAAGCGCCAGGAAATTATTTCTACCATCAAGGGTAATGATAGGAGAGCAAAAATAAATACCCAAGAATTTATTTCGTATAGATGGTAAGATAGGGTGTAGACAATGGACAGATAAGCTAGTATAGTGATGAGGCCCATGATATTACGTAGATCTTTGTGAATATGGGCGGCAAACATGTCAGATATTTTTTTGCTATTGAGCCATAGGTACAAGAAACCAAAAATCAAACCGACAATTGGTGTTTTCCACCAATACATATTGGCTAAAATTACTAGAATAAGAATAATTTGAGAAGAGATGAGTTGTGTTCTACTAAAGTTGATCATAAGACGGCTATATTGTAACAGATACTTTAGTAAATAGTAAAGTTTTGCTAAAATAGTATACATGGCCATAAATAAAAACATTATTATCCATTTTTTCCATTATTTTTGGATAGCCTTGGGGTTGGGGCTAATTTTATTTATTATTAGTCAAGCTATTTATACTAAAAGGTCTTTGGAATATATGCTTGATTTTTCTCAGCCCCTTACTCAAAATATCGTTGGTTGGTATCCAGAAAATAGGGTAGTTAATCTTTCCAGCGGGTCGTTAGATAATGTTTTTAGTTTAGCCGGCGAGCCGGTTTATATGAAGATTTATATACCAATTGATTTTTCTCAGCTGACCATTTCGGGTGGTATTTATACCAGTGGTTCCAGCAATATCAATTTGGGCTTACGTCAAAAGGACGGTTCATGGAAATTTAAAAAAGTTGATTTGTTTGACCAGAGCTTTTCCAGCACTTTTGATTTAGCCGGCGCCCAGACAAAAAATAACCAACTGGAGATCATTTTATCAGTACCAGATTTAAACAACACCTCTACCGTCAGTTTGGTCAATAATTGGTCAGTAATCCTAAGTCGATGAAGATGCTAGAAATTATTAGTAAAGATTTTTTTAAAACCGCTGTAATCGTCTGGATATTTTTAGTATTGCTAGAACTTTCAAACACCGGTATGGTGCAACGGTTTATAAATTTGGAGATTTATTTTTATTTTTTAATTTTGCTTTATATTTTTAATAAAGTTACCACCAAATAACAATTTGGTTTTGGTAGCTTATTTATGGTATAATAAAGATACTAATGTCAATTAGCTATGTTGTGTTACTATTGGCATTACAAACTAAAACAAAAAATAAATTATCTTAGTGGAAACAAATAACAAAATAAATGTAGTAGCAGTAGACATGGGCTATGGGCACCAGAGAGCTGCTTATCCTTTTCTTGATAGTGCTTATCGGGGGATTATCAATGCCAACCATTATCAAGGTATTAGTAAAAAAGAACAAAAAGCGTGGACCAGCGGTCGAAGATGGTATGAGTTTATTTCTCGTTTTAAAAATGTACCAATTTTGGGCGCAGTGGCTTTTTACTTGATGAATTATTTTCAGGAAATTGAGCCGCTCTATCCTAAGCGTGATTTATCAAAAAATTCTCAGCAACAAAAATATTTTTACAAGCAGGTTAAAAGAGGCTTAGGTAAACATCTCATTGAAGAATTAAATAATCAGATTCCCAAAGGTCATAAAAAACCCTTGCCTTTTTTAACTACTTTTTTTGTGCCAGCCTATTTTGCCGAATATTATGGCTACAAAAATGATATATATTTGGTGGTTTGCGATGCTGATGTCGCTCGAGCTTGGGCTCCTTATGATGCTGCTAAAAGCCGTATAATCTATTTGGTACCAAATAAAAGAGTCAAAGAGCGACTGGAGCTTTATGGTGTCAAGTCTAATAAAATATTTGTGACTGGTTTTCCACTACCCAAAGAAAATATTGGTGGGCCAAGTAAAAAAATACTCCGAGCTGATATTGCAGCCCGTTTGTATAATCTTGATCCCAAAGGTATTTACCGCCGGAAATATGCTAAGTTAATAGAAGATTATCTGGGGCCGATTGAGGCGACAAAAAAACCAGATCATCCTCTGACCATTACTTTTGCCGTTGGCGGAGCAGGTGCACAGCGTGAAATTGGGGTCATCTTATTAAATAAATTGCATAAATATTTAAAAACTGGCCGGATAAGATTGAATTTGATCGCTGGAGTCAGAAACGACGTGTATCTTTATTATCAAAAGGCGGTTAATAATTTTAAGTTGGGAACTTGTAAAAATGTTAATCTTGTTTATGCTGAAGATAAAAATGCTTATTTTAAAATTTTTAATAAATTACTTCGAACTACTGATGTACTTTGGAGTAAGCCGTCGGAGCTGACTTTTTATAGTGGTTTAGGCATACCGTTTATTATGTCTGAGCCGATTGGTTCGCAGGAAACATATAACCGGGGCTGGCTCTTGGCTATTGGTGCCGGAGTGGATAGTCTCAATCCCAACTATGTTGACGAATGGCTGTTTGATTGGCTGGATTCCGGTTGGCTAGCAGAAGCGGCTATGGAAGGATTTTTAGATGCTCCCCATATGGGCACTTATCATATTGAAAATATTGTTTTGAAAAATCAGGTGGTTGAAATAGAGGATGTACACCTACTATAATGAACATTGAACGGGTTAAAATAAATTATTATAAGAGCATCAAAGAACCGATGGTGCTGAATTTTCTTTCTCCGAGTATTTTGATTGGTCAAAATAACAGTGGCAAGAGTAATATTTTGGATGCTATTGAGTTTGCTTTGGGTAATCCGATTGAGGGGCATAATATTTTTTACAAAAAAGCCGATATTGAAGTAGATTTGATTTTTGATGGTAAAGAACAAGATGAAAATAATTTTCCTGATGATAAAGCCAAATTTATTCTTAAAGACGGTGAAAGGAAATTGATTTTTGCCAACAAAGAAATTAAGTATAATAAAAGTTTAGCGATTTTACTTTCTTCTAAAATTAAAAGACTGGATGAGGAAGCTTTCCGTGATTATAAACAAATTGAGTTGGATTATAATTCTTTATTCAATTACCCCACCAATTTAGAGCGTTTTAAAGAACATTTAAAAAGTCATTTTCCCAAAATATCCACTACCAAAAATGCTTTGGATGTTAGTTATGAAAATGAGGGATTGTATGAAGGCGATCGTCGGGTGACAATTGATCGTTTAGGCTCTGGTTTTCGGAGGATTTTTACTATGTTGCTTTATATTTTTCATCCCCGATATTCTATAGTAATGATTTCTGAACCGGAAACTCATCTGCATCCGGCCGTTATAAAGAGATTGCTTTGGGCCATGCAAAATTCCAATTTTGGTCAAATTATTTTTACTACTCATTCACCTTTGTTTGTTACGCCGATTAGTTTAAGAAATTTGATTAGAGTAGTAAAAAATGAAAATAATTTTACCACGGCGTTTTCTATTGATAATGAGAAGTATGACTATAAAAGATTGATTCAGGAGCTCAATGCTGATAATTTGGAGATGTTTTTTACCGATAAGGTGATTTTAGTGGAGGGTGTTTCTGATCGTTTGCTGGTCAGGGGACTGATAGACAAATTTTATCAAGGTCAGAAAGATATCAAAGTCATCCAAACACATGGTAAGGGTAATGTGATGTTATATTTGGAGCTTTTAAATATTTTCAAAATTCCTTTTTTAGTTATTTTAGATAGAGATGCTATCAGGACCAATCATATTCGGGATATGATGAATTATCTACAAATAAATTTACCGCCACTTAGTGAACAAGAGCTTATCAATGCTCTGAAACAATATAACATCTATATCTTGCCAAACGGCGATTTGGAAAATAATTATCCGCGTCGCTACCAGCTCCATGACAGTAAATCAAATAATGCCTTAAGAGCGGCCAATCTTATTGGTCCAGAAGACTATAAATCTAAGGTCATGAGCAATTTAAAAGAAATAATAGAAGATATTTAATATGTCTTGGTTAGTAATAGCAATTTCAGCTTATTTAATCCTGGCCTTTGTCAATCTGGCTGATAAGTTTGTGATTGAAAAAGTAATACCTGGTCCAAAGACTTATACTTTTTTAGTTGGTGCAGCCGGAGCCATGGTAGTTTTAGCCGCTCCTTGGTTTTTGGTTTGGCCAGGCTTGGCTTTATTTTTCTTCAATCTTTTAGTTGGTTCATTTTTTGCCGGTGGTTTATTTTTTCTATTTAGTGCTCTAAAAAGAGGTGAAGCTTCTCGTGTTTTTACTTTGGTGGGAGGACTGGTACCGATATTTACAGTTTTATTTTCCGTCTATGTTTTTAAAGAGATTTTTAGTTTCTATCAGTGGTTAGCCATTGCCTTTTTAATTGGTGGTACTATTGTTATTTCTTCCATTTCTATTCATCATAATATTTGGTTTAATATCAGGAGGTTTTTAGGATTTTTTGATGAAAATAAGTGGCCAGCTTTTTTGGCTACTATTTTTTCCGCTCTATTTTTTGCTTTATATTGGGTCGGTAGTAAGGAGGTTTACAATACTCAGGATTTTATGAGCGGTTTTATTTGGGTGCGCCTGGGGACACTTTTGACAGTCTCTTTTCTTTTGTTTAGAAAATCATCACGACGGGAGATTTTTAGTGAGTTTAAAAATGGTAATAAGAAAAAGAGTAACAAGTTTATTGTTTTAGGCACTCAGGGTTTTGGAGCACTGGGCGGTATTTTACAAAATTATGCCGTGTCTTTGGGTTCAGTATCTTTAGTGGCGTCTTTGCAAGGTTTACAATACGCTTTACTTTTGGTTTTGGTGACCATCGTAACATTTTTTTATCCGCATATTTTGAAAGAGGAGTATAGCCGAAAAACAGCCATTAAAAAGGTAGCTTCTGTTATTTTAATTGGCTTGGGATTATATTTTTTGGTAATATAAAAAATGAAAATTTTAAGAAAGAAAATGTTTTGGTTAATTTTTATAACATTATTTTTGTTGTTTTTATTATGGTTTTTTAAACTGGCCAATCATTATCCGCGTCAGATTGACTTAAAAGCCAAAGAAGATTTTTGGGGCCTGACTTACTCCCCCAAATTTGCTTCTCAAATTGGCCTTAATTGGCAGGAAGTCTATCTGGCTATTTTAGATGATTTAGCAGTAAAAAATATTCGTATTCCTATTTATTGGGATCAAATAGAGTCGGTTGAGGGGGAATATGATTTTTCTCAATATGATTATATTTTTGATCAGGGTAAAACTAGAAATGTAAAATTTATTGCTAACATCGGTTTACGCTTGCCACGTTGGCCGGAGTGTCATGCTCCTAGTTGGCTAGATAAATCTGATCGGAATTTATCTAAAAGAAAAACCATCACTATGCTTAATAAAGCCGTGGAACATTTTAAGGGCCGAGAGGAAATAGTTGCTTGGCAAGTAGAAAATGAACCGCTTTTTGATTGGTTTGGGCAATGTCCTAAAGGCGATAAAGAATTTTTGAAAAAGGAAATAGATTTTGTTAAAAGTCTAGATGACAGTCGTCCGATTATTATTTCCGCTTCCGGCGAACTGGCTTCTTGGGAAGAAGAAGGAAAAATAGCGGATATTTTTGGTACGACAGTTTATCGGGTCGTTTGGAATAAATGGTTTAAGTATATTCATTATCCTATACCAGCTTGGTATTATCGATTAAAAGCTAGATTTTACGGCATTGATACTAATCGAGCTATTATCGCCGAACTACAAACAGAACCATGGGTGCCAGAAGGAACTTTGGAAAATTTGGATTTTACCGAATATGATAAATCTTTTTCTCTAGCACAATTTAAAGCTAATTTACAATTTGCCATTAATGTTGATTTTAAACAAACTTATTTGTGGGGTGTGGAGTGGTGGTATGTCCAAAAAAATAAAGGTAATCCACAATATTGGGATTTGGCTAGAAGCGTTTTTAAAAATAATCAATGATCATAGAGTTTGTTTTTTTCTAAAATTTGATATTTTCTTATAAAAATTAATTTATTAAAACATCGTTGAGAAACGATGTTTTTTTCTTGTTTTTAATGGGCAATTCTGTTATAATTTAATGACTATTATTAATATAAAACTAGTGAAGAACAATACAAAGATTGCTATTTTTAGCCTTTTTGTCTTATTTTGGGCTACCAATGTCAAAGCTTTTACTCAAACTTATACTCCGACCGATCCAAATTTGGTTTATCAAAAGTATTTAGATATGATAAATATTGGTCCTAGCTGGTCCAGTGAGCTTAAGTTAAACAAAGAAGTGGTAGTGGCGGTGCTTGATTCTGGAGTGGATTTGGATCATCCAGATTTGGTCAATAATATTTGGGTAAATGCAGGTGAAATAGCCGGCGATGGTGTGGACAATGATAAAAATTCTTATATTGATGATGTACACGGTTGGGATTTTATTTATTCTGATGGTGATCCGCAGCCAGATATTGATGGTGAATATGATTTTACAGCGGTTAATCACGGCACCGTAGTGGCCGGAGTGATTGCTGCTACTATTAATCAAAACGGTATTGTGGGTATTGCTCCTCAAGCAAAGATAATGCCGATTAAAATTTTAGACACCGATGGAACCGGTAATGTCATGGTATTAACGCAAGCGATTGATTATGCTGTAGAAAACGGAGCGGATGTTATAAATCTGAGTTTAGTGGGGGATACTTATAATGATAATTTAAAAGAGGCAATAATTAATGCTTATAATAAAGGAGTGATGATTGTCGCTGCTTCTGGAAACGAAGAAAATATCGGTTTGAGTTTGGATATTGATCCGCGCTATCCGATTTGTGAATTGGATAATGTCAATCGAGTTTTAGGGGTAGCCGCGGTGGATAGCCACAAAGTTTTAGCTGATTTTTCCAACCATGGTGAAGCTTGTATTGATATTTCTGCTCCTGGTACTGAATTTTATTCTACAGTTTTTCAAGACAATTCTAATGAGGTATTTAAAAAATATTATTTAGGTGGTTGGAACGGCACGTCAGTAGCTGCTCCAGTAGTAGCCGCTACAGCCGCTCTTATCAAAGGGGCATTCCCAGAGTTAAGGCCCTATGATATCTACAATATAATAATCTCCAATGCTACAGATATTAGTGTCCAAAATCCTATTCACAGTGTTGATTTGGGGGCAGGACTTATCAATGTCGGTCAGGCTCTTAATGCGGCTCAGGACTATTATAATAATTCTCTGAATATAGTTTTGGCTCCGCAAAAAGGCCTAAAGCCAGAAATACTTTTGCTTGATACGGAAGCCAAATTATTAGAGGTCTTTTTGGCTTATAATGTCGGTTTCACAGGTGGTGTCAATGTAGCAGTTGGTGATGTTGATGGTAATGGTCAGGACGAAATTGTGACTGCTCCAATGGCTGGTGGCGGTCCGCATATCAGAGTGTTTGATAAAGACGGTAATGTTTTGTCCGAATTTTTTGCTTATGACGCCAGCTTTGATGGTGGTGTCAATGTAGCCTTGGGGGATGTTAACAATGATGGTTTAGAAGAAATAGTTTTATCACCAATGGGCAAACATGTTTCCGAAATAAAAGTATTCAATTATCAGAATAGTCAAAAGGCCAGTTGGTTGGCTTATGACAGCAAAATGACAGCGGGCGTAAATATATCAGTCGCTGATGTCAACCTTGATGGCTGGCCAGAAATAGTGACTGTACCAGCTAAAAATTATGCTCCCACTGTTAAGGCCTTTAGTATGAATGGTCGTCTCAAATCTGAATTTTTAGCCTTTAGCAATGCTTTAACCACTGGCGTAAAAATTTTGGCCAAAGATATATCGGGCGATGGTTTACCAGAAATTTTAGTTTGGCCCACCAAAGGAGCAGCCGCCTTACTGCGAGTTTATGATCACAATGGATTAGAGAAAGACAATTTTTATTTAAGAGACGCCCAGGATAGAAATGGTTATAATCTGGAATTAATAAAATAGTTTATGGAGATTAGTGTAGTTATTCCGGCTTTTAATGAGGTCAAAGACATAGCCAAAACCATTGCCGATGTCGGTAGTTATTTAAAGAATCATTTTAGTAGTTTTGAAATAATAGTAGTAGATGACAAATCTAATGATCGTACTTTACAAATAATACAGAGTATTGATGGTATTAGAGTTTTAAAAAACTTAAAGAATCATGGCAAGGGCTATGCCGTTGCTAAGGGAATGAAAGCCGCCACTGGTGATTTGTTACTTTTTATGGATGCTGACAACTCCACCAAAATAAGCGAATTGGACAATTTTTTGTCGGAGCTTAAAAATTATGATGTGGTGATTGCCTCACGGGGACTGAAAGATTCTAAAGTTACGGTTAGTCAAAATTTTTTAAAAACTAATTTAGGCAGAATGGGTAATTTTTTTAGTCGAATCTTGATTGATGAAAATATTCGAGATACTCAGTGTGGTTTTAAGCTTTTTAAAAAATCAGCCAAGCATTTATTTGATAAATTGACCATTGAAGGATTTGCTTTTGATTTCGAGTTGATTTTTTTGGCTAGAAAGTATAAGTTCAAGGTAAAAGAAATGCCGGTTGTCTGGGTAAACAATTTTAACTCGGCTGTTAGATGGTATGATTATCCCAAAACAATGCTCAATTTGATTGGTATTAGAATTAATAATTTATTAGGAAAATATAATTAAAATAAAAATATGAAACCATTTATTGAAAATAAAAATGTTTTAGTATTAGGTGGAGCTGGTTTTATTGGTTCGCATCTTTGTGAAGAATTGGTCAAAAGAGGTGACAATGTAGTTTGTGTAGATAATTTTATTTCTTCCGATGTAGAAAATATCCGGTCACTTTTGGAATATCCAAATTTTGAATTTATCCGACACAATATTATAGAAAATCTAGAATGGGCCGATGTGCCGGGTCTGCAAAAATTTAAAGTAGAAGTACAGGGTTTTCAAGAAATATATAATTTAGCTTGTCCGACCTCTCCTAAAGATTATTCCAAGTTTCCCGTTGAAACAGCCACAGCTAATTCAGTGGGAGTAGTCAATAGTTTAGAGTGGGCCAGAAAATATAAATCTAGATATTTACTTACCTCTACTTCGGCTGTGTATGGTAAACCGCCAGCCGATGGTCGGCCAGTTAAGGAAGATTATTATGGTTTAGTAGATTTTTTAGGGCCCCGGGCTGGTTACAATGAAGGTAAGCGTTTTGCTGAAACATTGGTCATGACTTACCAAGATGTTTATCAGCTCAATACCAGTATCGCTAGAATTTTTAATACTTATGGTCCGCGCATGTTACAACATAGCGGTCGGCAGGTACCTGATTTTATTAGAAATGCCACGGACAATAAAGGTATAGAAATAGCTGGCGATGAGAAATCTATTTTGAGTTTTTGCTATGTCAAAGATGTAGTGGAGGGGTTGATTGCTCTGATGGCTTCCGAAATTACGGCCCCAGTCAATATTGGCAGTGAGCAGGCACTAACACTGACGGAGGTAGCCCAAAAGATCATTGAAATCACTCGATCTAGCTCAGCTATTAGTTATACTAATAAGTATGCGTATGCTATGCAGCCAGCTATACCAGATATTTCCAAAGCTAAAGAAGAATTAAATTGGTTCCCTTTGATTTCTATAGACGAAGGTCTTAAAGAGGCAGTGGAATATTATAAAGCTACAGCCTTTTTGCACAAACCACGGGTTAATACCATCTAGCTATATTTATTATGAAAATATTAGTAACAGGCGGCGCAGGATTTATTGGCTCTCATTTGGTAGATACATTGGTCAAAGATGGTCACGATGTTTTGGTTATTGATGATTTAAGCACTGGTAAAAAAGAATATGTTAACAAAAAAGCCAAATTAGAAGTACTAGATATTAGTAGTCCCAGTTTGTCCAAGGTAGTGGCTGATTTTTCTCCAGTCGTGGTTTATCATTTGGCTGCTCAAAAAAATGTTCGGACATCTTTGGAAAATCCCATGCTTGACGCCAAGATAAATATTTTGGGCTCACTGAATTTATTGACCCAAGCCATAAAAAATAAAGTTGATAAATTTATTTTTGTCTCGACTGGTGGTATTTATGGTGATACCGATATTTTGCCAACCACTGAAGTGGGAGAGGAGAAACCAATGTCGCCTTATATTTTAAATAAACTGACTTTTGAAAAATATTTGGCTATCTTATCTCAGGGAAAAATGAAATGGGCAGTGCTGCGACTAGCCAATGTTTACGGACAAAGACAGGATCCTTATGGTGAAGCCGGGGTTATTTCTATATTTTTGGATAATGTTATAAAAAATAAAAAGTTATATATCAATGGTGATGGTCAGCAAACCAGAGACTATGTTTATATTGCTGATGTGATAAGTGCTCTGACCAAATTTTTATCCTCAGCTGAAGGTCTTTATAATGTTGGTACGGGACGAGAAATATCCTTGTTAGATTTGCTAGCTGCTATCAAAAAAATTTCTGGCAGGGAACCGGAGATTCAGTATCGGCCAGCTATTTTAGGAGAGGTCATAAGATCATGTTTGGATTTTAGTAAAGTTAAACATGATTTGTCATGGCAACCGCAATATGATTTAAAACAGGGTTTAGAACTCACTTATCGTTGGTTTAAAGAAAAAAGGTGATGAATATTTTTGTAATTATACCAGCTTATAATGAAGAAAAAAGAATCGGCCAAGTTTTGGACGATTTGTCTGTTTTTTCCTATCGATTAGTAGTTGTTGATGATGGATCAACTGATAATACAGCGGGGGTAGTAGCGGCTTATCCCAAGGTAACTTTATTAAGGCACAAGATAAATCGTGATCAAGGAGCGTCTCTTCAAACTGGCAATCAATATGCTCTTGGCGAGCAAGCTGATGTTATTGTTCATTTTGACGCTGATGGCCAATTTTTAGCTTCCGAAATAGAGGATATGGTCAAACCAATTTTAGAAGAAGGCTATGATATAGTCTTTGGTTCTAGATTTTTGAGCAAAAAATCCAAGCTGCCATTTTTAAAAAGACACATTATTTTTCCCTTAGCTCGCTTGGTTAATAGATTGTTTTTGGGAGTTAAAACCAGTGATCCACAAAGTGGTTTTCGAGCTATGACCGCTCAGACAGCCAAAAGTATAAACATTGAGCAAGATGGTAAAGCCCATTGCTCGGAAATAATGGCCAAAGCTTTTGAACAAAAATTAAAAATAAAAGAAGTGCCGATTACGGTTATCTATAATAGATTTGGTCAGGGGATGGGACACGGTTTCAAAATTTTAAAGGATATTTTATTTTCTAAAATAAATAAATGATTTATTTGCAAATTTTACTAACTATCTTTATAGTCTTTATACTTTTTAAACTGTTTTTACAAAAGCAGAAGAGCCAAATATCTCTGATGTCTTTTTTAATTTGGGTTTTGCTATGGCTAGTGGTACTAGTGGTTTTTTGGTTGCCAGACTCTACTAGTTATTTGGCCGCTTGGTTGGGTATTGGCCGCGGCGCAGATCTAGCAGTTTATATTTCTATTGTAGTTATTTTTTATATGATTTTTAGAATTTTTGTGCGCTTAAATAAGATCGATGAAAATATTACTAAATTGGTAAGAGATGAGGCTATAAAAAATGTTAAAGAAAAGTAAAATATTTATTATCATTCTTTCCTATAACGGCCGGCAGTATTTTGATGAATTGTTTCCCAATTTGTTGGGAGAAAAATATCAGGATTTGGATGTGCAAATTTTGGTGATAGACAATAATTCTACTGATGGATCAGCGGACTATATTAATAGAAATTATCCGGAGGCCAAGGTAATCAGGCAAAAAGAAAATATTGGTTTTGCTGGAGCCAATAATCTTGGCTATCAGTACGCCAAGGAAAATCAGGCGGATTATATCTATCTACTCAATCAGGATACGGTAGTCACCAGCGGTTTTTTGCGTCCCCTTTATGATTTTGCCAAGAAAAATAAATTTGGCTCTTTACAATCCAAGCTTCTTTTATGGCCCGATAAAAATAAAATAAATACTATCGGTAATGCTATACATTTTTTGGGTTTTGGCTATGGACAAGGGGCTAGTCAGATAGATAATCAGCCGCTAGAAATCGTCAAGATAAATTATGCTTCCGGAGCCGGAGTCTTTATATCAATGCACGCTTTAGATGATTTGGGTTATCTTTTTGACGAAACTATGTTTATGTATTTGGAAGATTTAGATTTGGGTTGGTCCTTAAATATGCTCGGTTATGACAATTATTTGATACCCAATAGCGTGGTTTACCACAAATATGAATTCAAGCGCAGTATGAAATTATTTTATTGGTTTGAAAGAAATCGTCTGTGGGTGATGCTAAAAAATTATAAAATTGGCAGCCTGCTATTGATTTTTCCAGCTTGGCTGATTATGGAGCTTGGCCAATTGGGCTTTACTGTAACTAACGGTAGATTTTGGTCAAAAATTAAAGCTTATGGTTTTTTATTTTCTCCTGAACAAATGAAAATACTAATGAAAAAAAGAAAATATATCCAATCTAAACGTCAGCGGAATGACCGGCAAGTAGTCGGTAAATTTACTGGGATGATTTTATTTCAGCCATTGGATTTGCGGTTGTTAAAAGTAGCCAATGTATTTTTCTTTATTTATTGGCGCTTAGTTAAATTATTTATTTTTTGGTAATATTTTGGTCAGTAGCATAATCAATTTATGAAAATAGCAGAAGTAACATCTACTTTTCCACCTTATAAAGCTGGTATGGGCAATGTGGCTTATTATAATGCCTGGTCTTTGACTACTTTGGGTCATGACGTTACAGTTTTTACTACCAAGTATAAACAAAATGCTTTTTATAGTGACGAATATCCTTTTAAAGTCCAAAGATTGGGTGCTTGGTTTAAATACGGTAATGCCGGGATTTTACCGCAGTTATTTTATAAACTGCACAATTTTGATGTTATTCATTTGCATTATCCTTTTTTTGGTGGCGCGGAAATTATTTATTTTTTGGATAAGATAAAGGATTTAAATTTGGTGGTGACTTATCATATGGATGTAGTGGGTCGGGGGCTGGCTTCCAAATTTTTTAAGTGGCATCAAAATTATGTTACGCCAAAAATTTTGGATCGAGCTGATAAGATTATTGTTACTTCTTATGACTATGCTCGAAATTCCAATTTGAAGAATCGTTTGGAAGCTGAGCCAGAAAAATTTGTAGAAATTCCCATTGGTGTCAATCAACTACTATTTAAACCCCGCTATCGTGATAGTAAAATTATTGACCAATATGACTTATATAATAAAAAAGTGATTCTCTTTGTTGGCGCTTTAGATAAAGCGCATTATTTTAAAGGCGTTAATGTCTTGATACAGGCTATAAAAAAATTAAATGCGCGAGATGATTTTAAGGTGATAATTGTCGGCGAGGGCGATTTGCGCCAAAGTTATCAGAGTGTGGTGGATAGTTTGGGGCTCAGTCGAAAGATTGTTTTTACCGGATTTGTCAGTGATGATCTGTTACCAAAATTTTATAGCGTGGCCAATATGTTGATTTTACCATCGACTGACAAATCAGAAGCTTTTGGTACGGTTTCTTTGGAGGCCATGGCTTCAGCTGTGCCGGTAATTACTAGTGATTTACCAGGTGTGCGTTCAGTAGTAGAAAAGAAAAAAACTGGTCTTTTAGTAAAACCAGGCAATGTGGATAATCTAGCGGACATGATTGAATATTTGTTGAAAAATCCAGCGGTGGCCAAAGAGTATGGTCGAGCCGGTCGAGAAAAAATATTAGAAAAGTATACCTGGGATAAAATTACTACCAAACTGGATGACCTCATAAAATCTATTACCAAATGAAAATCGGGATAATTTCCAATGTCTATCCGCCTTTTATCAGGGGTGGAGCAGAAATAATAGCGGCTATGCAAGCGCAGGGCTTAAAGAGTAACTGGCAACATGTTTTTGTAATATCTAGCCGACCAGCCAAAGTTAAAGTGATTGGCGCTTCTATATTTACTAGTGGCGTTTGGTCTACCACCATTGATACGGTTGATGATATTGATGTTTATCGTTTTAATCCCAATAATATTTATTATTATTTGGATGATTTTAAGTATCCTTCTTTTGTTCGTCTATTTTGGCATCTCCTGGACACTTTTAATATTTTTTCTTATTTTAAAGTTAAAAATATTTTATTCAAGGAAAAGCCGGATGTAATCATTACCCATAATCTGATGGGCATTGGATTTTTGATACCAAAATTGATCAAGAAATTAAAAATAAAACATGTGCACATCTTACATGATGTGCAACTGATTACTCCTTCGGGGTTGATATTAAAAGATAAAGAAGAGGCTACTAGTCACAAGTTTTTTAAAATGATTGCTTATCCCAAGTTGATGAATTATCTAATGGCTACTCCGGATATTGTGATTTCTCCTTCCAAGTTTTTATTTGATTTTTATAAAAAGAATAATTTTTTTGTAAAATCCAAAAAATTTGTGTTGCCCAATCCGATTAAAGCTTTGGTTAAATTGAATAAGCAAAATAATCCGAATTTGCACTTGGTTTATCTAGGACAGATCAATAAAGCTAAAGGAGTCTTAGATCTAATAGAGAGTTTTGCTAAAATAAAATTACCGCATATTAGATTGGGTATTGTGGGAGTGGGAGAGGATTTGAGTAAAGCCAAACGGCTTAGTCAAGGTGATAATAGGATAAAATTTTACGGCTGGCTAAATCACGAGAAACTAGGACCGCTTTTGTCCAAAGCCGATATAGTAGTAGTCCCATCTTTGTGTTATGAAAATTCTCCAACCGTTATTTATGAAGCCTTGAGTATGGGACTACCAGTTTTAGCCGCCGATATTGGGGGAAACAGTGAGCTGATTAAAGAGGGTTTTAATGGCTGGGTTTTTCCAGCGGGGCAGTTTGAAGTGTTAAATAAAAAGATAATTAGTCTTTATCAGCAAAGAGAAAAAATAAGCTCTATGGCCGATAATTGCCGGCGGAGCGTTAGTAATTGTGTTTTGGATAACTATACTATTAATTTACTCAAAATTATAAATGATGAATATCAGACTGACGCACAATAAAATACTGATTATTTCATTTTTGGTTTTTTTATTTATCTATAATTTTACCAATATTTTTGTTTGGTGGCCGATGCTTAAAGATACCGAACATTTGATTTTTAATTGGCCGGATAGCACTGCCAATTACTTTTTTTCCAGCTTATTTGCCAATGGTGGAAACCTTTGGTTTAGTGAGATGCTCAATCTTTACACCGATAATCTTTTACATGCCCGCAGCATCAATGTAGTGGGAGGAAATTTAGTACCCATGACATTTTTGCCGGCTATCGTTATTTTTGGAGCTTTTGGGCGTATTTTAGGGGAATTTGGTATATTAGCTCTGACACCATTTTTAGCTGCTTTATCCGGACTCTTGGTTTATAGATTGGTTTATTATATTTTCAAAGATTTAGATATTGCTTTGGCATCTTCTTTACTTTTCTGGTCTTTGGCCCCTTGGGTATTTTTTGCCAATGAAGTGATGCTACCGAGCATACTATTTATTTTTTTGGTTTTAGCCGGCTTTTGGGCGTTAGCTAAAAGTATAATTTTAGAAAAGAGTTTGTATTGGATACTAGCTTCGTTATTTTTATCTTTGGCTATCTTTGTTCGGCCGACTGAGGTAGTCTGGTTGTCTTTGATTTTTATTTTTATAGTCTATCTCAATCGCCAGAAAATATATCTGAAGCATTATGTTTACGGGTTCGTAATTTTTTTGGCTGTCTTGTTTTTATTTTTAATTTTAAATAAAAATACTTACGGTTCTTACTTTAGTATCGGTTACTTAAATTTTCAATCAAATAGTTTATCCACGGAGTTTTCCGGACAAAAAACTAGTGGATTGTTAAATTATCTAAAATTATTGATAGCTCCATTTGGTCTAGATTTTATTTTACTTACCAAGAATTTTTATAAATATTTTATAGAAATTTTTGCACCGTATTTGGTATTGGCTTTTTTAGGAGTGAGTATTATATTTTATAAAAAACAAGTTACCAGTCCTTGGAAAAAATATTTTTTGCTTAGTCCTTTTGTTTTTATAATTATTTTGCTTTATTATGGATCTTGGGATTTGGCTGATCCACTGGTTAAAGAATTAAATAAAATATCTATTTCTTATGTCAGATATTTTTTGCCGCTATATATTTGGGTTTTACCGCTCGCCGCCTGGGCAATTAAAAAAATGTTTTATGGGCCAACCAAAATAAATAAGGTAGCTTATTATATAGTGATTGTGGCACTGATGCTCACATCGGTTAAGTTGGCTTTTTATTCTAAAAATGATGGACTCTGGAGTAATATGGATAATTTACAAAATTATAATGAGCAGTATAAGGCCGTTAGCCAAGTAGTGGAAAAGGAGGCGGTGATTATTAGTGAGAGAAGTGACAAAGTTTTCTTCCCAAAATATCGGGTGATTGTTCCACAGGGTGATTTGCCGCTCTGGTCTAGAGTAAAAAATATTATTAATTTAGTACCGATTTATTATTATACTGATAAAAATAGCGAGCTTTTGAGTGTTGACCAAGGTGAGCTGGATAAGCTAAACTTAAAACTAGAAGATCAGGGCAAAATATGGCATAATTTTAGCTTATATAAAGTATCCAATAAGTAAAAATATATGGCAGATTGTATTTTTTGTAAAATAGTCAGTGGTGAATTACCAAGCTATAAAGTCTACGAAGATGAAGATACCATGGCTTTTTTAGACATTAATCCAACGGCTTTTGGCCATACTTTGGTAATACCCAAAAAACATTTTTCTAATCTTGAAGAAATTCCAGCAGATTTATTACAGCAGACTATTTTGATTGTCAAAAAAGTTGGTCAGTCTATCAAAGATAATCTCGATGTGGCCGGTTATAATGTCTGTGAAAATAATGATCCGGGAGCTAATCAGATTATTCCCCATATTCATTTTCATCTGATTCCTAGATACAAAAATGATCATTTGGATCCCTGGCCGCAAACTAAATATCCCGAGGGCAAAGCAATACAAATTTTAGAAAAAATTAAGATAAATTAAATGAAATTATTAGTTACAGGCGGAGCCGGTTTTATTGGCTCAAATTTTATCCATTATATATTAAAAAAATATCCGGATTATCAAGTGGTAAATTTGGACATTTTGACTTATGCCGGTAATTTGGAAAATCTTAAAGCAGTGGAGCTAAATCCCCAATATACTTTTGTTAAAGGTGACATCGGTGATTATGATTTAGTGGATAAAATTGTCAAAGATCATAAGGTAGATATGATTGTTAATTTTGCCGCTGAGTCACATAACAGCTGGGCTATTATTGATCCGGGAAAATTTTTTAAAACCAATGTTTTAGGCACACAGAATTTACTGGAGGTAGCGAGAAAAAATGGTGGTATTAGGTTTCATCATATTTCTACTTGTGAGGTCTATGGTGATTTGCCTCTGGACAGTGATAAAAAATTTACGGAAAATTCTCCTTATTTACCGCGCACACCGTACAATGCTTCCAAAGCCGCTTCTGATTTGGCGGTGAGGGTTTATTTTGATACTTTTAAATTGCCAGTGACAATTTCCAATTGTTCCAATAATTATGGACCATATCAATTTCCGGAAAAATTAATACCGCTCTTTGTCACTAATTTACTTAAAAATAAAAAAGTACCGGTTTATAAAAATAGTCAAAATCGTCGGGAGTGGTTGCATGTTTTAGACCATTGTCAGGCCGTTGATTTGATTCTTCATCAAGGTAAAATTGGCGAAACCTATAATGTCGGTAGCGGAGTGGAACAAAGTGTTGAACAAATTACCGATTTTATACTAAAAGAATTGGGCCAGCCACAATCCATGAAAGAATATGTCCAGGATAGACCGGGCCATGATCGTCGTTATCTTTTGGATGCTTCTAAAATTAAAAAAGAGCTGGGTTGGCAACCAAAAATTGCTTTTGAGCAGGGGCTCAAAGACACTATCAAGTGGTATATCGATAATCCTCGTTGGTGGCAGCCGCTTAAGGAAAAGAATATTTTAGTGGAGGGAGATTGGAGTAAGAAAAAATAATAGCCTTTAAAAAGCTGTTTAGCCGTTTTGATTATGGAGCAGCAAATATTTAAAAAAGAATATACTCGTGATAATGCTTTGATTATCCAAGAGGTTTGGGGTAGAGCACATATGATAGATGTTGATGCTAATTCTAATCCTTACTTACCAACGCAAGTAATTTATATTAACGATGGAGTAGCGGAAATTTGGAATAATGAGCGCTCCATCGAGTGGCTGGAAAGAAAATTACTGGAAAAAAATCAAACTGCTCCAGATTTTTTTTGGCAAAAAATGGAGGAATATGATAGACAGCTGGTTAATTTAAAAAAATATTGGCGAAAGCATCATTTAGATTCAGTGGCCGAACTAAGAGATTTTATTGGCTTGATGCGAGCCGCTACCAGAAATTTTTTAGTTTTTTATTATTCAGCTATCAGTCAAAAAACACCAGACAAGATAAAATCTCGGGCTTTAGAAATTCGGGAGCAAGATACTTTTTACGATGATTCCAATCGGCTGATCTTTAATACTTTAGAATACGTATATCCGGAAATAAAAGGTTTGGGCATCACTGTATTAGAAAGAGATTTGAATCAATTTCCTAGTCCCCAGGAACTAAAAGAAAGATTTCAAAATTTTGTCTATATTACGGATGAAACGGCTGAGGCTATAAATCTTAAAAAATTTTTAAGTAAGAACAAGCAATACAAATTTATTTTTAATCAAATAGAGGACCAGACTCAGGTTTTTGGTCAAGTAGCGCATCGGGGCAAAGTAAACGGGCGAGTGAGGATTTTAAAAAGAAAAAATCAAGTAGTTGAGTTTAAACCAGGTGAAATATTAGTTTCTCCTATGACTACTCCTGATTTTGTGCCAGCTATGAAGTTGGCGGCTGCTTTTGTCACTGACGAAGGAGGAATTGGTTGTCATGCCGCTATTTTAGCTAGAGAATTAAAAGTTCCTTGTGTGATTGGTACTAGATTCGCTACCCAAGTTTTTAAAGACGGAGATATGGTGGAGGTGGATGCTGAGAAGGGCATCGTTAAAAAGATATAAAACCATGATTGAAGAAATAAAAAAATATAAATTAACAGCTTATGGTGGAGTAAAACGTAACCTTTCTTTATTTACTTATAGTTGCATAGGGCGGGCCTATGTGCACAGTATGATAAAATTTGCCAAGGTAAGTTATGGTCCTATAGCTGCTTACGGTAATAAAGATTATTGGTATTCTTTGTTCAATATGAAATATTTGACTGATACGGTGGCTCAAAGCATGGAACGGGATAGTAGATGGTTGGACAAAGTAAGGAAAAAATCAATAGATAATTTTAATAAGTTTAAGATAAATTTTAATAGACAAATAAAATTTGTTGAATCAAAGCCAATGGATTTTTTGGCTTGGATCATAAAAAATTATCCTGGTTATTTTGTCATTTTAGGATTGTATAATGGACTGTGGCGTTATAAGGAATATAGTAAGGATAGTCAGCCCGCCATAGATGATGGTAGTGTTGAAGAAATAGCCAAAGAAAGAAGTCAAGTAGCAATACTTTATCCTTTGGTGGAGAAGTACTTAAAAGAGGCTATTAAATCAATGTCTTTAAATATTGGTTTGGCAGAAATAGACTATCTATTATTGACCAGAGGAGAATTGCAACGTGTAGTGGAAAAAAAACTTATAAATAAAGAATTGCAAAGCTTAATAAAGAAAAGGGGCCAGGGGTATGTGTATTTATATAATGGTAATAGAGAAACGATTGTCTCTGACCAAGAAATTTTAAAAAAAGTTAGAGACTACGCTATCCCTAAAATAAAAAATGTAAGTATTTTGCAAGGCACAGTAGCTTATAGTGGTTTTGTTGATGGTACAGTAGTTTTTGATTTAAAAAAGATGCTAGATTATCGAAAGGCAGTTTATATTACAAACATGACTCATCCAGATGAAATACCGTGGCTTAAAAAAGTTTCAGCTATAGTAACAGATGAGGGGGGAGTATTGTCTCACGTGGCGATTATTGCAAGAGAACTTAAAATTCCTACACTTATGGGCACAAAAATTGCTACCCAAGTTTTTAAAGACGGTGATATGGTAGAGGTTGACGCTATTAAAGGAATAGTAAAGAAAATATAAATAAAATAATATGGCGGATACATTAGATAGTTTAAAAAAATACCACTGGAAGTCAATTTGGGCTGGGGATTGGACAATAATGCCGTGCTCTGATTGGGGTGAACATTATATTACCACGTTGAGGGTCAATGGGGAGCCATTTGTTAGGCGAGTAGTATTTATATTTGAAAATGGAAAAAGCTCATGCTGGGTGACAGAAGAGGATATTTCGGTATTTCATGACAGAATGATAAAGATGGTGGATGATAAAATGTCCAATGTTAACATCTTGGCTAATAATCTGGTACAAGCGGCCAAAGCAGCTTTAGAATACATGGATGAGAATAAAAATTTTATAGATTACGAAACGTATAATAGGTATCGGGAGATCATACGTACTTATTATAATGCTCATATGCCGGTAAAGTATTTTGCTGATGCTTTGACTGGTCAGCAACTGGAAGAGTTTTTACCAATTTTACAAAAAGCCAGAGTAGAGGCTGAGTCAGTATTCACAAATACTATTTTATTTGACAAGATGATTGTCAAAAATATTGGGGAAAAAACTGGGATAGCAGAAGGGCTATTATTAAATACCACTAGAGATGAGTTATTGCATATATGGAGGAATAAAGCGCCTTTGCCAAAAGACATAAAACAACGGCATTCATTTTCAGCTTTAGTATTTGAAAATAAAGATCCAAAATTATTTGTTGGTAATAAAGCTAAAGAAATATTAGCTACTTTAGCCAGAGTAGACACTAAAGAAAATATTGTAGGTAGCACAGCTTATCCGGGTAAGATTGTGGGTAGAGTAAAAATTGTTTTAGACCCAACTAATGTTAGAGATTTTCGTCAGGGCGATGTTTTAGTTACACGTATGACTAGACCAGAATTTTTACCTTTAATGAAAATGGCTTCTGGTTTTGTGACCGATGCCGGTGGTATTTTAAGTCATGCCGCTATCACAGCCAGAGAATTAAAAAAACCATGTATAATTGGAACTAAAGTAGCTACCCAAGTTTTTAAAGACGGTGATATGGTAGAGGTTGACGCTATTAAAGGAATAGTAAAGAAAATATAAAATGGATATAGATTTTGACTACAGTTTAGAATATGAAAGACATCAAAGGGACTATTCTATTTTAGGGACCACTATTGTTTTTCGAGGATTATTTAAACAAAATGCTAGATTTTTTGGTGTTATCCCTAATCCTGTTTATTTTTTGGTTAAGGACGATATTTTATATCATTATATGGCGAAAAAAGATGGCGTCAGCCGAATGGAAAATTGGCTTAAGAAAAATGATCTGAATTCATTTAAAAAAATAGAAAAGTTTTATTCTGCTCGCTTGAAAGAATTTAATAAATTTATATTAAAACAGCCAGAAAATTTAGAACTGGCTATTAAGCAAGCCGAGGAGTTTTTTGTTGATTTTACGGAAATAATCCTTTTGGGGTATGAATTACCTCTTTATATGAAAGATAAAGCATCTTCAGAGATTATAGATTTTGCTTTAGCTAGTAGGGAAAAATATGAAAATGTCCATAAGATAAACTTTTCCATTATAGAAAAACTATTGAATCAGCTGGAAAAAAACAGAGACATACCCAAGGACACTTTAAAATATTTAACCATTGAGGAATTGGAAGATTTTTTACGGAACAATAAATTAGCAGATATTGGATATAGAAAAAAGTATATTGTAGTTAAATATGATGGTAATTATTCCTTTTTTTATGATCCTAATCTTTGGAATATTTTAAATCCTAAAGTAGCTAGAGATTTTGTCAAAGGAAATACTGCTTATAAAGGGATAGTCAGGGGGACTGTTAAGATTATTAAAAAAATTACAGAAGCAGCCGAGTTAAAAAAGGGACAAATTTTAATAACTAGTATGACTGATCCGCGCTATGTACCAGCTATGAAAAAAGCCGCAGCGATTGTCACTGACGAGGGTGGTATAACTTGTCATGCTGCTATAGTGTCTCGGGAATTAAAAATACCTTGTGTAATAGGGACAAAAGAAGCTACTCAAGTATTTAAAGACGGAGATATGGTGGAAGTTGATGCTAATCAGGGAATAGTGAGAAAAATAAAGTAAATATAAATATCTTATCCCGCTTCGCCCAGAGGCTTCGCGGGATGCTCAATTTTGCAACTAATCGCTACGCTCTTAGGCAAAATTGGCAGTAGACAATTACTAGATTATTAGGTAGAATTTTAGTATAATTTTAAATTAGTCATTAAATAAATGAAGATTTTAATCATTGGAAAAGGGTATTTAGGCACTCGTTGCGCTGTGGCCTGGAAAAATGCCGTAATTAGCGACAAGATAATAGCCACAGTTAAAGACGTGGAAGAACTGATAGACCAGCATCATCCGGACGGTATTTTAAATGCGGCTGGTGTAGTCGGCAAACCAAATGTAGATTGGTGTGAAACTCATCAAATAGAAACCCTTAAGGGTAATACTATTTTGCCGTTGATTATAGCCGAAGCTTGTCAAAATAAGGGTATTTATCTTTTGCATATGGCTACGGGTTGTGTTTTTTATGGACAGTCTCCTCACGGTGGTCCTTGGACAGAAGAGGACTATGGTAATCCAGCAGCCGTTTATACTAAGTCAAAATTTGCGGCTGATTTAGTTTTGTCTACTTTACCCAATGTTGGTATTGCTCGTATTCGGATGCCGTTTGATAGCCAGTCACATCCCGCCAATCTCATTGATAAGCTATCTAAATATGAAAAGATAGTTGATGTAGAAAATTCCATGACTGTGGTTGATGATATGGTTGATGTTTTTTATAAACTTTTAGAAAAGAAAGCCGAAGGCATATTTCACGTGACCAACCCTGGATCAATCAAACACAAAGAAATAATGGAGCTGTATAAAAAATATGTTGATCCCAGTCATAGCAATAAGTGGATTACTGAAGAAGATTTGGTAAAGCTTGGTCTGGCTAATAAAAAAAGATCAAATAATATCATGACCTCTATAAATCTTAAAAAATACGGCATTACAATGCGGCCGATTAAAGAAGCCGTTACAGAGGCTCTTAAAAAATATGCTAAAGGTAAAAAATAATTATGAGAGGAATAATTTTAGCCGGTGGAGCCGGTAATAGGTTAAAACCATTAACAAAAGTAACTTCTAAACAGTTGTTACCGATTTATGATCAGCCGATGATCTATTATCCACTTCAGACCTTAATCAATGGTGGCATCCAAGATATCTTAGTTATTTCCGATCCCAATAATATCGGCAATATTGTTAGACTACTGGGCAGTGGTAAAGATTTTGGTGTCAGAATTCGTTATGAAGTCCAAGATAGTCCCGATGGATTAGCTCAAGCGTTTTTACTGGGGGAGATTTTTATTGGTGATGACGATGTCACTTTGATATTGGGTGATAATTTATTTGTCGGTGACGGTAAATTTTTAGAAGAAGCTATCAGAAGTTTTAAAGGTGGCGGTCGGGTTTTTGCTAAGGAAGTGCCAGATCCAGAAAGATATGGTGTGGTAGATTTTGACAAAAAAGGTCAAGCCATTAGTATTGAAGAAAAACCAAAAAATCCCAAGAGTAATTATGCGGTCACGGGTTTATATATTTATGATAATGGGGTGATTGCTAAAGCTAAAAGTCTAAAACCTTCTGCTCGTGGAGAGCTGGAGATTACTGATGTTAATAATCTTTACCTTAAAGAAGGTCGCTTAGATGTCAGAATTTATAAAGACTATTGGTTGGATACCGGTACTTTTGACGCCTTACTTGAAGCCGGTAATACTATTGCTAAACTGAGAAAAGCCGGCAAATAAGTATGAATTTTGAAAGTCTTAATGTAGAAAAAGAAGCTAAGGGTGAAAATGTAACTGTTCATTCTGTTTTTATTCGTCATGGAGAAAAATTTCACGATATAAATAATCCAGAGACAGATCTGACCCCTAAGGGAGAAGAGGCTAGCCGTGAAATTGGAAAAAATAGGCCGGAAGTTGATGCTATTAAAGGGTATAGTAGTGATACTCAGAGAACAAAATATACTACCAGGTCCATAGTTGAGCAGTCTCCTACAGAAAACAAGTTAACTCAACGCATCAGAAATGGCTTGGGTATTAGGTATGATTCAGGTAATGAATTTACCAAGAAATTGCAAGGGATAAAAGAAGAGTTGCTGGGAAAAGGGTATGATGATTTATCAGAGGAGCAAAAAGTAGCCAGGTTAGATGAATACAACTCTGTTATAACTGATTGTTATTTAGCTTTGGGCGATAAGCGGCCGGACCCAAATACCTATTCTCCAGTAGAAACAGCCGCTACTATGGCCAAGATATTGAATAATAATATCAGGATGGCCGATAGATTAAAAGCTAATTCAAAAGTTGATTTGGTCAATGCCACACATGATTTTAATATAGTGGCTTTCTTGAAGGAAGTTTTGGTAAGAAACATAGATGATAAAAGAGTAGTTGGTTTTGATTCTGTTAAGGAAATAGGGGGGAGCATGGAATTTAATGGTGGTTTTGAAGTTTTAATAAAAACAGATGATGGTGGCCATAAAACTCTAAAAATATTATTTAGGGGAGAAGAATACGAAATAGACGAGACTAGATTAACCGAGCTAGTAGAAATTGCCAAAGGTTTAAAAAAGCAGGATAAAAAATAATATAGTAATTTATATATGTCGAAATTAAATATAAAACCATCAGCCGAAGGTAAGGTTAATAAAAAAATTGACCAAGAATCTAAATTAGATAAATTAAATAAGATCTTAGACCATATTAGACCAGCCTTAGAAAGAGATGGCGGTAATTTAGCTCTAATCAGTTATGATGCTAAAAAGGGGATAGTGGAAGTCAGCTTTCAAGGTGCTTGTGCTCATTGTTCCTTGGCCAATGTCACTTTAAAGCATTTGATTGAGGCAGAAATTAGAGATCAGATGCCAGAAGTCAAAGAAGTAAGAGCAGTTTAATTTTCAAAATTTTAGACAAAAGGAAAAGCGGCGACATATTGTGTGTGTCGCCGCTTTGTTTTTAGTCCGTTGGGGGACTACTCTTCGATCCAGACGGCTTTGATCGAGCCGTCGTCGTATAGGTTGAAGCGAATCGCTTCCATGGAGTTGAGGCTGCGGGCCTCGGTCATGCCGATGGACTTTGCCAACATCGGAATGGTGGGATCGTGGAAGATCCCGACACCGATCTGGCCGTCGTTCATCAGGTCGAACATCTTTCGTAGAGCACTCTGAGCGTCGCTCTTAAACTGATCGAAAACTGACGGATCCATGTGTTTGAGCACAGCCTCCATATTAGAGAGGCCGTCTTTGATGTCGGCGCGCATGGCGTCAGTGATAGTCTTCTGGAAGAATTCGGCGGAGCCGAGGCCGTCAACGGCATCGTGGATTTCCATCTCCTGGAAGGGGTCGGACATCATCCGCATGGCGGCGAGAGTCTCACTGGTGCGGATCAGCGGTCCGTGGAAACCGTGGGAGATCTTGGTGTCGGATGTGTTGTACAGTCTGTCACCGGTGTTGTAGGCCAATTCGGCCCCGGCATGAGAAATGTGGTTTCCGCTTTTATCCTTATCGGAGTGGCGGAACAAGTCCAGAGTTTTTACAACAAACTTGGCCATTTGTGGGCCTCCTTTGTAAAATTATGAGTGTACACACCATAAATATAGGTGATCCTTGAGTTATTCAAGGATATATTAGTATAGCACATTATCCTATTTTAGTCAATATTAGTTATTAGTCTATAATATAGTTAAAAATACTATAAATATTGACATTTTTACTATATAATGCTAGACTGCCTTATTAAATCATAAAATAATATGTTGGAAAAAATTATCAATTCTAAAACTCGTTTGGCTATATTGGCTATGTTTTTTCAAGGCAAAGAAACAGAATTATCGGCTAGTCAGATAGTCAAAAAAAGCAAACTTGATCCAGCCAATGTCCATAAGGAAATTAGTAATCTATTGGCTGGTAAATTTATTTTGCAAAAAGAGGCCATGGGGCGTAAATATTTTTGTGTGAATACAGGTACTGTATTTTATGATGGTTTGGTAAAGATATTTAAAAATTATAAAATTAATCAATTTGGTGAAGAATGGTTTTCGCTAGAATCAGTACCAAATTATTATCCAATGATGGTGGCTTTTGCTTGGAATGTAAAGCGAGCTAATGATTTTTTAAAAAGTCGTGGTTTTAAAAATAAGTTTACCAAATTGTTGACTACTTATGACAACAATATTAATGATTTGTTAATCATTAAAAAAGAATTTGATGCTTTATCCCAAGAAACTTTGGAAAAAGTTAGTTTTGATCCCAGTTGGGGACAGCAATATATTGATGATTTATCAGCCGAGGTTGATAATTTAATTAAAGCTACTAATGATTTAGAGAAAGTAAATTTAGGAAAATTATCCAATAAAGAATTGTATGATTTATATCAGGAGTATTATGCTGTCTATGGCCAACTTCATATTTTTCACTGGATTCAAACCGTAGCGGATTTTGGTGATAATCTTTTTTCCAAATATTTAATGAATTATTTGCGTCAGAAGATCAAAGACAGCCAATATTCTTTGGGGGAAGTATTTTCTACTTTGACGACTCCTACTAAAGATGGTGAAACGACTAAAGAATATAAAAATTTATTAAATATTTTAGAGGACATAATTTCGGATCAAGATTTAAAAAAATATTTTAAAGATACAGAAACTCGTATTATTGTTCGCGATTTAAAAAATGTCAATAAGGTTATGGATGAAAAAATTTTAAATCACGTTACGAGGTATGGTTATCTTGGCTATGGTACAGTCGGACCTAACTGGGGTAAAGATTATTTTATTGATATTTTAGGCTCTTTAGTCAGACAAAATACCAAGCCAGCTGAGTTGCTTGATAATTTGCAGAAAGATAAGTTAAATATTGAAGTCAAGCAACAAAAATTTATTAAACAACTGGAGATAGAGGAGAAATATCAGCAATTATTTGAAGTAGCCAGAGGTTTAGTTTTCACCAAGGGTAGCCGTAAAGAGTCCATGTTTCATAGCTATAGTATTATAGACCATTTATTTAGAGAAATCGGTCGTCGTTATTATTTATCGGTTAATCAAGTCAGATATTTCTATCCTCATGAATTTGAAGATTTATTGCTTCATAATAAATTTAGTGCCGCTAAATTAAATGAGCGTTATAAATTTAGTTTGCAGTATTCCCTAGGTGATTATAGTCAGGATAAATTATTAGAAGATGAGGAAGCTAGAAAATTTTTAGAAAATTTTAATATTGTCAAAGAGGAAATTGCTGATATTAAAGTAATGGAAGGAGACTGTGCTTCTCCTGGTCGGGCTCGTGGTAGCGCCAAAATTATCAATATACCCAAAGATATGAGTAAAATGGAGCAAGGTGATGTTCTGGTATCTATTGCTACTAACCCCGATTTAGTGCCAGCTATTAAGAAAGCTAGTGCTATTGTCACCGATGTCGGGGGCATTACCTGTCATGCCGCTATAGTGTCTCGAGAATTGGGTATTCCTTGTGTTATTGGTACCAAAATAGCCACTAAAGTCTTAAAAGACGGTGATGTGGTAGATGTGGACGCTACCCATGGTAAAGTTACGATTGTCCGGTAGACAAGCAGTCTATTGGACTTTTTGTTTTAGGCATACTAAAATTAAGATAAATATTACTTAATTACTATGGAATTAATTAGAGATTTTAAAAAATTGGACAAACACGCTGTTGCTTTGGCTGGCGGAAAAGGGGCCTCTCTGGGCGAGATGACCAAAGCCGGTATTCCGGTGCCACCGGGATTTGTAGTGTTATCAGCTGCTTTTGAAAAATTTTTAGAGGAAACTGATCTAAATGTTGAAATTGATGCTGTTATAAAAACAGTCAAACACGAAGATATAAATCTAGTAGAGCAGGCCTCGGTTAAAATCAGGGATTTAATCAGTGACGCCCAGATGCCGGACGATATAGCCAAAGAAATAAAAGCAGAGTTTAAAAAAATGGATGCTAAATATGTAGCGGTGCGTTCTTCAGCCACTGCTGAGGACTCTTCAGTAGCTTCTTGGGCCGGAGAATTAGAATCATATCTTAATACCACTGAAAAAGATTTATTAGATAAAGTCAAAAAATGTTGGTCTTCACTTTTTACACCGCGGGCTATTTTTTATCGTTTTGAAAAAAAACTTCAAGATGCCAAAGTTTCTGTAGCCGTAGTAGTGCAGAAAATGGTGCAATCAGAAGTATCGGGGATTACTTTTACAGTTCATCCGGTCACCGAAGACAGAGACCAGATGGTGATTGAGGCAGGTTGGGGACTAGGAGAGGCTATTGTTTCCGGCATGGTGACACCTGATGCTTATGTGATTGATAAAAAAGATTTCTCTATTATGGATATAAATATTGCTGATCAAGCTAAAAAAATTATAAAAACTCCCAAGGGTAATCAATTTGTAGAAGTAGAGCATAATAAAAGAGAAGAACAAAAATTGGGCGGTGTTCAGATTATAGAGCTGGCCAAAATTTGTGCTGGCATTGAAAAACATTATGGCTTTCCCTGTGATATTGAGTGGGCTTATGAAAAGGGTGATTTTTATATAGTCCAGTCTCGGCCGATTACTACTTTATAAATTTTATACAAAAGAAAAAAGCCCTGTGTTTAGACAGGACTTTTTTTATTCGCGGTGTTGGCGAATTTTTAGGCTTCAGTTTCGCCAAGTTGTTCGAGAATCGAACAACCGAGTTCATCGTTGTCATCGATGGTAATCTCTACGACCGAGCCACTTTTGGCAACTTCGATACCCAGAGATTTGGCGAAAGGTCGGCCGGTGCAGAGCACGGCCTGATCAGGCAGAGAGCGGAGAAAGTTGTGGATGGCCGGAGCCATGTCCTGGATGCCGGTGTATTGCTCGTACCAGCAGGCGGTGCCGTCGGCAAATATGATGGTCGGATTGCCGTCGATGGTATCCATCGATGTGGCGTCTCCTAAGAGGAGAGTAGAGCGGGTCATTTCCAGACCTAATGTGGCGGCAACGTGCCGATGTCGGCGACCAGTACCACATATGATGGCAGAAGGGTTGTCAGGGAGTAAGTCCTTTAGAGACTCAATTTGATTTACTCCGGAAGGAGTCATAGTTGGGTCAGCACCTTCGTGCTTGTCGCCGTGTAAAACCGCATAAATCGTCTTCATTTTGTGGCCTCTTCCTTATTTTTAGAATTGTAGTGTACTTGATTGTAATATTCTATTATAACATGCTTTAGCTATTTTGTCAATGTGCGAACCGATTTATCTATTTAGGTCGGGGGCGGTCTTTTTTTATTGACATTTTTGTGTAAAACTGATGAAATATTGGGTAGATTTTTTGTAAATAATATGCTAAAATAAAGACACAATATGTCTATTATCCGCACCAGCCGAGTATTATATCAAGATAAATTGGCCTTTTGGTTGATTAATTTTTCAATTTTATCCATAGTATCCACCTGGGCGCTTTTTTTATTTAAAAGAGTAGAGCGTGATCCATTGGCCGTACTGCACTATAATATCTACGCTGGCATAGACGCTTTGGGGTCGTGGCAATGGCTTTATCTATTACCAGCCATTTTTTTGTTGATAGCGGCTTTAGATTTTTGGTTGGCTGTTTTATTGTGGACTAAGGCTAGAGTACTGAGCTATTTTTTATTAGCCACCATTTTGATTATGAATTTTTTTATGTCTTTATTTATCTATAATATATTAAATTATAATTCCTAATGCCAGCCTTTGAAATAATTAAAGTTTTGACCTTAGCCACCATTGGTTTTTCTTTGTCCATGCTTTTAACGCCAGCTTGGACCCATTTTCTTTATAAGTACAAATTGGTCAAAAATGTCAGAAATGATAATAGTACGCCAATTTTTTCCAAACTACACAAAGAAAAATCTGGTACGCCGACGATGGGTGGAGTTTTGATTTGGATGACCGTTTTAATATTGGCGGTAGTTTTTTGGTTGATTCATATTATTTGGCCAGACAGTCTTTTGGCTGACTTTGATTTTTTGACTAGAGAAGAAACTTATTTGCCACTCGGTGCTTTGGTAGCTTCAGCCATAGTTGGTTTGGTGGATGACTGGTTCAATATCAACCGCCAAGGTGGCGGTAAAGGTGGCGGTTTGACTGTGAAGCATCGTTTGTTTATTTATACACTGATTGCTTTATTTGGTGCTGGTTGGTTTTATTTTAAATTGGATTGGGATGTTATTCGTATACCGTTTTTGGGAGTTTTTCAATTGGGCTGGTGGTTTATTCCATTTTTTGTTTTTGTCTTGGTAGCCACTGCTTTTTCCGTTAATGAAGCCGATGGTTTAGATGGTTTGGCTGGTGGTATAGTCTTGGCGGCTTTTGCATCTTATGGCACCATTGCTTTTATTCAAGGCAATTATAATATGGCGGCTTTTTGTGGAGTGATAGCTGGAGCACTACTATCATTTTTGTGGTTCAATATCAACCCGGCTCGTTTTTTTATGGGAGATACCGGAGCCATGTCTTTGGGTATTTCTTTGGGTATAGTGGCGATGTTGACCGGCTATCCTTTTCTTTTGCCGATTATTGGATTTTTATTAATGTTGGAATCTTTGTCAGTGATTATTCAGATTCTTTCTAAAAAGATTCGTCACAAAAAAGTATTTTTATCAGCGCCGATTCATCATCATTTTGAAGCCAAGGGCTGGCCGGAGACCAAAATAGTTATGCGTTTTTGGGTGATTGCCGGAGTTTTTGCCGTTTTAGGATTGATTATGGCTATTATTGATTTGTCTTTATGGTAATTAATTTTTCTGGAAAAAAAGTCTTGATTATGGGTTTGGGACTGCACGGCGGTGCTTTAGCCGTAGTCCGTTGGCTTTTAAAGCACGGTGCTACTATTACTATTACCGATACCAAAACTAAAGCGCAGCTTACAGCCAGTTTGGATAAGATAAATAAGTTGTCCAAGGCTAAACAAATAAAATATACTCTCGGCCGACATAAAGCAGTAGATTTTTCTGATCAGGATTTGATTATTCAAAATCCGGCTGTACCCAGTGGAAATAAATTTTTACATTTGGCTAAAAAAAATAATATTCCCATTGTCAATGAAGCGGTCTTATTTTTTTGGCTTTATCAAGGGCAGTCTATCGGTGTGACTGGTACAAGAGGAAAGTCCACTACCGCTACTTTGATTCATCAAATACTAAAAACTAAGATCAAAACCAATGTCGTAGCCGGAAATATTGCTACTAATCCGCTGTTTGAGGTTTTAGAAAAATTGAAAAAAGATGCTCTACCGGTTTTAGAGCTATCTTCCTGGCATTTAGAAGTAATGGATAATTATCATATTTCTCCGCATATTGCTGTAGTGACCAATGTGCTGGTCGATCATCTCAATCGTTACAAAAATTTTAATAGTTACAAAGAAGCCAAAAGAGTAATTTTAAAATACCAGAGTAAACAAGATAAAGTAATTTTAAATGCCGACAATCTATTTACTCGATCTTTTGCTAAGCGAGCTAAAGCAACTGTTTATTTTTATTCTCTCAACAAAAAAGTCAAAGGCACCTATTTAAAAAATAATAAAATGTATTTTAGTAGCGGATCAAAAGAGTCGCTGGTCATGGATACTAAGGGTATAAAAATTTTGGGCCAGCACAATTTATCAAATATTTTAGCTGCGGTTTGTGTGGCCAAGTTGGTCGGTATACCAAATAAAAAAATTGCCCAAGCGGTGAATAATTTTTCTGGTGTACCATACCGTTTGGAGTATAAAGGAAAGATAGCTCAATTAGATGTTTACAATGATTCCACCTCTACCACACCAGATGCTACGATAGCGGCTATTTATGCTATGGGCCAAAAGAATATTTTATTATTGGCCGGTGGGCAGGATAAAAATTTGGATTATAAAAAATTGGCCAAAACAATCAAAGCCAAAGTTTCTAAAGTAATTTTATTTTCCGGAACTGGCAGTTTGAAACTAGTCAAAGAATTAAAAAAAATAAAGTTTGCTCCAGATAAAATGTTTACTGATATAAATAGTTTAAAACAGGCTTTTAAAATTGCTGGTCAGGATAAAAATAAATCAGGAGTGCTATTATTTTCTCCAGCGGCTGCTAGTTTTAATATGTTTAAAAACGAATTTGATCGAGCTAGGCAATTTGATACTTTAGTCTATGATGCTCAGAAGAAGAAAAAATAGTCTTGTGGAGTGGATCTTGGAGCCCTTTGTGGTTAATCGGCGAGGTTTTGGCCATCAGCCAGATTTTGTTTTATTAGCTACAGTGGGCTTACTATTATTTTTTGGTTTAGTTTTTCTTTCTTCTGCTTCGGCCAATTTGGGATTTTATAGATATGAGGATACTTATCGTTTTCTAAAACAGCAGATTATTCATGGTGTTTTACCGGGCCTATTATTTTTTTATTTGGCCGTTCGTATCAATTATCAGCATTATAGAAATTTAGCCTGGCTGGGGCTGATTGTATCTTTTATTTTATTGATTTTGGTATTTTTGACCAGTCTAAGCGGTGATTTCAGTGCGCAATCTTGGATTATTTTGGGTGGAGTTTCTTTTCAGCCAGCGGAGCTAGTAAAGTTATTTTTAATTATATTTTTGGCTTTTTGGTTTGAGAAAAAAGGAGCAGAAGTCAAAGATTTTAAAAAAACTACTATTCCTTTCCTCATTATTGTTGGCTTAATTAGTTTTTTAATTATTAAACAGCCTGATATTGGTACTTTGGCTATTATCAGTGTTACCAGTTTGGTCATGTATTATATCGCTGGAGCTAAGCTGAATCATTTAGCAGTTATTATAGCCGCCGGACTTTTAGGACTGGTAGTGATGATTAAGGCCGCGCCGTATCGGATGAATAGAATTATTGCCTGGCTAAATACCGATATTGATCCGCAGGGCATTGGTTGGCAAATAAAGCAGTCTTTGATTGCTGTTGGCTCAGGTGGTTGGTTTGGTCTAGGTATTGGTTCATCACGACAAAAATCATATTTACCTCAGCCGGCCAATGATTCTATTTTTGCAGTGATTGCCGAAGAAATTGGATTTTTATTTTCTGTAGCGCTGATTATTTTATTTATCGTATTGATTCACCGCGGTTTTCAGATAGCTAGACAATCCGATGATGATTTTGCCAAACTTTTAGCCATTGGTATTATTACTTGGTTGTCTTTGCAGATTTTTATAAATATTGGTGGTATGATCAAGCTGATGCCAATGACTGGTGTACCTCTGCCTTTTATATCTTTGGGCGGAAGTAATTTGGCCGTGACACTCTTGGCTATTGGTATTTTGACGAATATTTCAAAATTTACTCACAACAGATAAATGAGTAGTGGAAAGAGAAAAATTTTATTAGTCGGTGGTGGGACATTGGGATCAGTATCACCACTTCTGGCTATTTCGGCCAATTATCCGGCGGAGTATTTATTTATTGGAACTATAGATGGTCCAGAAAAAGATTTTGTTTTGTCCCAAGGTATAGCCAATTTTCAGGCCATCAAGAGTGGCAAATTGCGTCGTTATTTTGATGTAAAAAATTTTTCTGATATTTTTCAAACTGTCGCTGGGTTTTTTCAAAGTCTTAAAATTATTTGGAACTTTAAGCCGGACATAGTTTTAACCGCCGGTAGTTTTGTAGCTGTGCCAGTAGTCTTCGCAGCTTGGCTACTGAGAAAACCAGTTATTGTCCATCAGCAGGATATAGCTGTGGGTTTGGCCAATAAACTGATGGCGCCGTTTGCTAAAAAAATAACTGTATTATTTCCCGAACAGGTTAAAGATTTTGATAGTCGCAAAACAGTGATAACGGGCAATCCCGTACGTAGTGTTAAAATTGATTTGGAAAAAAATGAGCCGTTGGTACTGATTACCGGTGGAGGATTGGGTGCGCGAACTATGAATGAATTTGTCAAGCAGTTTGTGCCCAAAATCCTAGCAGCTGGTTTTAAGGTTTATCATCTGCTGGGCGCCAAAAATGCCGATCAGAGCTTATCCCTAGATGGTTATTATAGTGACAAGTTTATCAATAAGAATATGATGGATATTTTGGCTCGAGCCGATATTGTCATTTCTCGGGCGGGCATGTCTTCAATTTCGGAGGCAGCCGCGCTCAAAAAAGCTTTAGTTTTGATTCCAATGACTGGTACTCATCAGGAGAGAAATGCGGCTTTTTTAGCCAAAAAAAACGCTGCCTTGATGATTCGCCAATATAATTATAAGATTATGGATAGATATCTTGATAAGCTGTTAAACAAGGAAGATTTGCGAAAAGCTCTAGGTGATAATTTGAATAACCTTTTCCCTCAAAACGCTGTTAATGACTATGTTATTCTGATCAATCAAATTTTAAATGAATAAAATAAATTTGGAAAAAATAAATAAAGTTTATTTATCTGGTATTGGCGGTATTGGTCTATCGGCGATTGCTTATTATTTTAAAAATTTAGGCAAGGAGGTAGTTGGTTCTGATCTGGCAGAATCAGAAGTTATCAAAAGATTAAAAGAGGCAGATATAGAAATAAATTTTAAACAAGTTGCCAAAAATATTTCTGCTGACATTGATTTGTTTATTTATTCTTCAGCCTTGCCACTAGACCATGAGGAACTAGTCAGAGCCAAAGAGCTGAAAATACCTAGTCTTACTTATTTTCAATTTTTGGGGCTACTCTCTAAAAAGTATAAAACTATTGCTGTAGCCGGCACCAACGGTAAAACTACGACGACCGCTATGCTGGGACTGATGCTAGAAAAAGCCGGCCTTGATCCAACAGTCATTGTCGGATCGCTAGTGCCACAGTGGGGTAAAAATTTTCGCCTGGGGCAGTCAGATATTTTGGTGGTCGAAGCTTGTGAGTGGCAAGCCCATATGTTGGAGATTAAGCCACAGATTATAGTACTCACCAATATAGCCGAGGATCACTTGGATTTTTACAAAGATTTAAATGATATCAAGAAGCATTTTCAAAAGTTTGTTAATAAATTACCGGCCGATGGTTTGCTGATTAAAAATTGTGATGATCAAAATAGCAGTCAGATAAAATTTCGTCAGATAATCGGTATTGGTAAAGAGGAGGGGGCTGATTGTTATTTTAAAAATTTGACGGTGGTGGATAATAAACAAAAATTTGAAACCAATTTTGGCCGTGACGATAAGTTGTCGGAAATAGAATTGCCAGTGCCGGGTTTGTATAATATCTACAATGCTCTGTCTGCTATAGCGGTGGCCAATCATTTGGGAGTCAATCGTCATCAGATTTGGAATGCTTTAGCCGAATTTAAAGGCACTTGGCGGCGTTTTGAAATAATTGGTCAGATGAAATCAAATATTGTTATTTCTGATTATGCGCATCATCCTGATTCTATTACCATGCTTCTGCGGGCTACTAAAGATTTTTATCCGGACAAAAAAATTATTGCTGTTTTTCAGCCTCATCATCATAATCGGACCAAAACACTGCTCGATCAATTTGCCAAGGCTTTTTATTTGGCTGATCAGGCCATTATTTTGGAAATTTATAAAGTGAGTGGTCGGGAAAGTCAAGCAGTAGATAAAGTCAGTTCCGTAGATCTACTGGAAAAGATGAATCACAAGCGCAAGCATTATGCCGCTGATTTTAAAAAAGCCAAAGAAATACTCAAAGATATAAGTCCAGTTAATGCAGTCATTCTTTTTATCGGCGCAGGGGACATAGATAATTTAGCTAGAGAAATTATTGATTAATATGGAAAAATTATTTATAAAAAATAGAAATAATAAAAATATAGCTGTTTTAGTTGATATAGTAGATAATCAAAAAGGTTTAGTTTTTATAATGCACGGATTGGGAGGTTTCAAAGAGCAACGCCATATTCAAACTTTTGCTAAAGCATTCAAAAATCAAGGTTTTACGACAGTTCTTTTTGATGCTACAAATACTTTAGGTAAAGGAGAAAGTGAAGGTAGTTATGAAGATGCAACAGTCACTAACTATTACGCCGATTTAGAAGATGTGATCAATTGGGCCAAAAAACAAAAATGGTATCAACAACCTTTTTGTTTGGTGGGGCATAGTCTTGGTGGTATATGTATAGCATTGTATGCTGAAAATTATCCTAAACAAGTTAAAGGTTTGGCTCCTATTTCAACTGTAGTTTCTGGTAAACTTAGTATGGAAACTGAGAAGCATAAAAATATTGCCAAAGAGTGGGAACGAACAGGTTGGTATATTACAGAAAGTTCTTCTCAGCCAGGAATCATAAAAAGATTAAAGTGGTCTCATATGATTGATCGATTAAAATATGATTTATTATTAAAGGTGGACAAACTCGCGATGCCTGTATTGCTTATTGTTGGTGATCAAGATGACAGTACTCTTCCAAAACATCAAAAAATACTTTATGAAAAATTACCTGCTCAAAAAGAATTACATATTATCAAAGGAGCACAGCATACATTTAAGGAAGAAAAACATCTAAAAGAAATAAAGAAGATTTTTGGTAATTGGATAAAAAAATTAAACACATGACCATAGAAAAAAATAAAAGTTTAAAAGAATATACTACTTTTAAAATTGGCGGACCGGCTGAGTATTTTGCTGAGGTAAAAACTGCTCAAGAAGTGCAGGAAGCTTTACAGTGGGCCAAGGATAATCAACAATCGGTAAAAATATTGGGTGGTGGTAGTAATATGTTGATTGCTGACGCTGGTCTAAAAGGATTGGTTATAAAACTTAGTTTGGATAAATTGGAGTTTGATGATTTGAAAGTAACAGTCGGACCAGGAATAAGATTGGCTTATTTATTAAATAAAGCACTAGAGAGCAATTTAACTGGTTTGGAATTTGTCGCTGGAATTCCCGGCACAGTCGGCGGGGCAATTCGCGGTAATGCCGGCACCTATGGCCTAGCTATGGATAGTGTAGTAAAAAAAATAAAATATGCTGATGAAAATGGTCAACTTAAAGAAATAACAGCCACCGAAGCAAAATTTGCCTATCGTCATAGTATTTTTAAAGAAAATTTTTGGATTATAGTAGAAGCAGAATTGGAACTAGCCAAAGGAGATATCAAAGTTGCTCGGGTTCTGGTTAATGAGAGATTAAAGTATCGACAAGATACCCAACCAAATTTGCCATCAGCTGGCTGTATTTTTAAAAACATTCTTTTTGAAGAAGTGGATCTCAAAAAATTGGCCGAAAAAAACATTGATATTGATAAATTTTCTAAGTTTAAAAAGATTCCGGCGGCTCATTTGATTGAAAGAGCTGGTCTCAAGGGGCACGCTATTGGTGGCGCACAGGTTTCTGATGTGCATGCCAATTATATAGTCAACAATGGTAGAGCTACAGCCGAGCAGGTTATTATGCTAATTAGCTTTATTAAACAACAAGTTAGGGATAAGTATGGAGTACAATTGCAGGAAGAAGTACAATTATTTGTCTAATATTAGCCAAAAAGAGTATTTTTTTACTTTTTACCCCATAGTTATTGACTTTTTGAAAAAAATCTGTATAATATAGGGGCATTGATTATTTGTAAAATTTTTAAGAAATTACGCTTATCTAAGGAAAATTCTTATGGTCAATTTAGGATCAGAGAGGAATTCCTTTTTTTATAGAGATAAATGACAGACCAGGAGCCAAAAATAAATAAAAAAGGGTTTCTAGAGATGGACGGAGAAGTGTCAGAGCTTCTTCCTAATGCAAACTTTAAGGTGGTTTTAGAAAACGGCCATGAGGTTTTGGCTCATCTAGCTGGAAAAATGCGTATGTTTAAAATCAGAATACTGCCAGGCGACAAAGTCACTTTAGAGCTGAGTCCCTATGATATGAGTAAAGGCAGGATTATTTATAGAAAATAATTATGAAAGTTAGATCATCAGTCAAAAAAATGTGTAAAGATTGTACGATTACCCGCCGTAAGAAGAGGGTAGTTTGTATTTGTAAAAATCCCAAGCACAAACAAAGACAAGGATAATTTTAATAATAAGAATTTTAGATATTTAAAAGTATGGCCAGAATATCAGGCGTAAACATTCCCAAAGAAAAAAGAGCTGAAGTAGCCCTTACTTATATTTATGGTATTGGTATAGCTACGGCTCGTAAAATATTGAAAGAATTAAAATTTGACGTTAATACTAAAATAAAAGATTTTAGTGACGAACAAATAAACCAACTTCGACAAAAAGTAGAATCTATTAAAGTAGAAGGTGAGCTTCGTCGCGAAAGAATATCCAACGTTAAAAGATTGAAAGAAATTAAATCATATCGCGGCACCAGACATTCTAAAGGTTTGCCAGCCAGAGGACAAAGAACCAAAACAAATTCTCGAACTGTCCGCGGTAACAAACGTATTACTATGGGTAGCGGTCGCGCTCCATCAGCCCAAAAGACCTAATTTTAAATGATTTTTATATAATATGGCAAATAAAATAAGTTCAAAAAAGAAAGCTAAAAAGAGCATCAAGAAAGGTCAGGTCTATATTCAGGCCACCTATAACAATACTTTAGTCACTATTGCTGATGAACAGGGCAATACTTTGGCTTGGTCATCAGCTGGTGTTAATGGTTTTAAAGGTCCTAAAAAAGCCACTCCCTATGCGGCTGGCATTATCGTTAGAAATGCTTGTGATAAAGTAAAGGATATGGGACTGATAACCGTTGATGTTTTTGTGACTGGAGTGGGCGCTGGACGAGAAGCCGCCGTTAGAGCTTTGCACGCCAATGGTTTGACCATAAATTCTATTAAGGATTTGACTCCTATACCACACAATGGTTGCCGTCCCAAGAAAACAAGAAGAGTATAATTTGAATATAATTTAAGATATGGCTAGAAATTTAAAACCCAGATATAAAGCAAGTCGTAGATTCGGTGAAAATGTTGCCGATACTTTAAAGCAGTCAAAGAAAAATTATCCTGCCGGCATGCACGGTCCCAAGAAAGCTTTTACCAAAACCTCTGAATACGGTAGACAACTTCAGGAAAAACAAAAAGCTAAGGCCATTTATGGTATGTTGGAAAAACAATTCAAATTGACTTTTGAAAAATCTACCAAATTACCAGGTGACCTCGGACAGAATTTTCTAACAATGCTCGAAACTCGTTTGGACAATGTAGTTTATCGAGCTGGGCTAGCTCAAACTAGACGTTTGGCTCGTCAATTGGTCAATCATGGCCATTTCATTGTTGATGGTGTATCTACCGATATTCCTTCTTTTAGAGTACAACCCGGACAAGTAATCAAAGTTAAAGATAATAAAATTAAAAAAGGCTATTGGTCAGCTTTAGCAGAAAAATTGGGCAAAGCAGAAACAGCCGGTTGGTTGTCCTTAGATGTCAAAAATTTTACTATTACCGTCAATTCTTTGCCAAACAAGGAAGATTTGCCGGCCAATATAGACATGCCTTTGATAGTTGATTTTTATTCTAGATAATAATAAATAAAAACTAAAAATAGACTTATGATTCAAATTACATTACCAGACAAAATAGACATCAAGGATTTAAAGGATAACCATTATCAAGTGGTGATTGAGCCTTTTTTTCCAGGTTTTGGCGTCACGGTAGCCAACTCTCTTCGCAGAGTATTATTATCATCTCTTGAGGGATCGGCCGTAACTTCTTTTAAAGTAGAGGGTGCGCAACATGAATTTGATTCTGTCGAGGGAGTCAAAGAAGATTTGGTAGAAATTATGCTAAATCTTAAACAACTAAGACTAAAGTCTTTTTCTGATGAGCCCGTAAAACTGATTATTGAAGTGAAGGGTGAAAAAGTAGTGACAGCTTCAGACATCAAAAAAAATGCTGATGTTGAAATAATGAATTCAGATTTGGTCATTGCTACCATCACTGATAAAAGCACCAAGCTGGGCATGGAAATTACTGTGGAAAATGGCAGAGGCTATGTGACTGTGGAACAACGCGATGAAAGTAAAAAATTGGAAATTAGTAATGTAGCCATTGATTCTAGCTTTTCTCCGGTATTAAACGTCGGCTACAAGATAGACAATGTCCGCGTGGGGGAAATGACTAATTATGAGAGAGTTACTATGGATTTGGTCACTGATGGTACTATTGATGCTACTGAGGCAATTTCTAAGGCCGCTAAAATTTTGGAAGATCATTTCGGATTATTTATTAAAAATAAATCTGAAGAAGTAGAAGCTGAACCAGAAGAAAAACCCAAAAAAGCTTCTAAAAAAGCTAGTAAGGATAAAAAAGAAGATAAATAATATTGAGTTAATCGAAATATGAGACACAGAAAAGTAGGCAGAAAATTGGGGAGAAAAACCGGTCCACGCAAGGCTTTGAAAGACAGCTTGGCCACTTCATTGGTTTTGTATGAAAAAATTGTTACTACTGAAACCAAGGCCAAAACTATCCGTCCAATTGTAGAAAAACTGGTTACTCGCGCTAAGATCAAATCAGTCCACAATAAACAGCAATTAAGTAGAGTATTGGAAGATAAAAAAGCTGTTCAAAAATTATTGGATGTTTTGGGACCACGTTATAAAGATAGAAAGGGCGGTTATACTCGTATTATCAAGATGTCTCGTCGTCAGGGTGACGGTGCAGCCATGGCTCAAATTGAATTTGTATAAACATATGGAAAGAAATACACATAAAATTGACGCAACTGGGAAAATAGCTGGCCGATTGTCCAGTAAGATTGCTATGCTTTTGCAAGGTAAAAATAAAGCCGATTATCAACCACAAATTGATGGTGGTGATACTGTTGAAGTTTCCAATGTGGCGGCTATGAAATTTTCTGGCAAGAAATTGGAGACCAAAGTTTATTATAGAACCACTGGCTATCCAGGCGGTATCCGCAATAAAAGTTTAAAAGACATGATGGCTAAAACTCCTGATCAGGTCTTGCGCCAGATGGTTCGTTTGATGCTCCCAGATAATAAACTAAGAGCTAATAGAATTAAGAGATTAAAAATAAGTTAATATGGCCGTAAAGAAAGAACATAAAGACTATATTTCAGCTGTTGGCAAGAGAAAAAGAGCTGTCGCCAGAGTTAGAATTATTAAAGGTAATGTCAAAGGCATAAAAATTACTGTCAACGACAAAGATTATAAAGAATATTTGCCTTATACTCAGTGGCAAGAATTGATCTTAAAACCATTAAATTTAACTGGTCGTGATAATATTGCTATTTCTATCAAGGTTCAGGGTGGTGGTGTCAGAGGTCAGGTTGGCGCTATTAGCCATGGTATTTCCAGAGCTTTGCTTAAGACCGATGAAGAACTGCGTGCTACTCTTAGAAAAGAAGGCCTATTAACCAGAGATGATCGTCGCAAAGAACGAAAGAAACCCGGACTTAGAAAAGCTCGTCGTGCGCCACAATGGAGTAAGCGTTAAAGAACTAAAATCATATAAAGCTAAATATAAAAAAGCCCCCGATCGGGGCTTTTTATTATCGTCAGTCAAGGCCCTTAAATCGTGGGTATTTTTTGTTATATTAGCCAATATTTTTACTAACTACAGACATTTATTTTTATTGCTCTTTATGTTAGAATTAGCCCATGGTTACTAGTCAAAGAATCACTGCTAATACTAGTTTTTTTATGGCTGCTCTGATAATTCAGAAGGTTTTTTCTTTTGTTTATTTTACTCTTTTAGCTCGAAATTTGGGGGCGGAGGGTATTGGACAGTATTTTTTCGCAGTTTCTTTTGCTAGTATGTTTTCTGTTTTAGTTGACCTGGGTTTATCACCACTTTTGATCAGAGAAGTAGCCAAGGAAAAAGAAGAGCTGGAAAAATGGTTTCAGCAAGTTTTTACTTTAAAAATTATATTTTCTCTGATCACGGTTGTTATTATTTTGGCTTTGGATTTTATATTGTTTTATAACGATGCAGTCAGAAATTTAATATTTATTTCCACAGCTATTATTTTGATTGATAGTTTCACTTTAATTTTTTATGCTTTTATCAGAGGCAAACAAAATCTAAAATTTGAATCTTGGGGGACTATTATTTTTCAGATCGTTGTGATGATAAGTGGTTTGAGTTTATTGAAGGTGACTGATAAGGTTTGGCCATTTTTAATTGTTTTATTTTCCGCCAGCTTATTTAACCTGATTTATTCAGCTTTTATTTTAAATAGAAAGTTTTTTGTTAAGTTTAAATTGTATTTTTCCAAGGACTTAGTCAAACAGATCATGTTGATTGCTTTACCTTTTGCTTTAGCAGCTATTTTTGCCAAAGTTTATGCTTATATTGATACTGTTTTTATAAAGATTTTTCTCGGTGATCAAGAAGTCGGATTTTACAGTGTGGCTTATAAGATTACTTTCTCTCTGCAGTTTATTCCCTTGGCTTTTGTGGCAGCGCTTTATCCGGCTTTTTCCAATTATTTTAAATACGATGTGGAAAAGCTAAAAAGTACTTTTGCTAAAGCTTTTAATTATTTGGCTTTTATAGCTTTGCCGGTCAGTTTTGGGATCATTGCTGTGTCCGGTGAAATAGTCCATAAATTATATACTGAAGATTTTGATTCTATTTGGCCATTGCGGGTGTTGATTGCTTCCATACCATTTTTGTTTATTAATTTCTCATTATCTAGTTTTTTAAATGCTACTGAGCGTCAAAAAATAAATACCAGAAATTTAGGTATAGTGATGATGTTTAATATTGTTTTAAATTTGATATTTATACCAAAATTTGGAGTTTGGGGGGCTAGCTTGGCTTCTACTCTTTCCACTTTATTTTTATTTGGCTTGAATCTTTCTGAAGTAATGAAAGTGATTCATATGCCTATTAGATTTTTTAAGCCACTTTTAGGCTCTTTATTTTCAGCTGTTTTGATGTATGGGGCAGTAATTTATAGTAAAGATATAATCGGTTGGTTTTTCTCTATCTTAGTGGGGGGCGTAGTCTATTTGATTTTGATGCTTTTGACCAAAACAATTAGAAAACAAGATTTTCTTTTTATCAAAAATTCTTTTAGATCATGAAAAAGACCTTAGTTTTAACACACGAATATTATCCGTTTAAAGGGGGAGTAGCCAGATATTGTCATAATCTTTTTAAATTTTTTAAAAATGAAGAGTACTTGGTTGTGACTGACAATCTAGAGGTCAGCTCTCAGAAAAACATCATCAACACTCGTTTGACCTGGCCTTATCTAAAGCCTAGTTGGCTCTTGGCTTATTTTAAGTTAAAAAAAATTATAAAGAATAATCAGTTGGAGCAGATTTTTACCCCCAATATTTTGCCTTTGGGTAGCTTGGCTTATTTTCTTAAAGTACCATATATTATTTCTTTACACGGTCTAGACATTAATTTAGCTATGGCTAATAAGCCTAAGTTAACTAGAAAGATTTTGACCGGTGCCAAAGCAGTGATAGCCAATACGGAAAATACTGCTAAAATTACTAGAGATTTTTTAGGTCAGGCTGATTTTAAAATAAAAGTTTTATATCCCAGTGTTGATTTTGATACCAGCTATGATCCTATCAAACTAGAAGCGTTTCGTAAAAAATTGGGTATTGGCGAGGAAAAGATAATTATGACGCTCGGTCGTTTGAATAAACGAAAAGGACAGGATTTGGTGATTGAGGCTTTGGCCCAACTTCAGAACGATTATAATTTTAAATACTTTATTATCGGTCGTGGCTCGGAAAATAAAAATTTGGAACTTTTGATTGATAAGCACAAATTATCCAAGCAGGTTTTTATCTTTGATAATATTGACGACGAAGATTTAATTTACTTTTTTAAATTGGCTGATTACTTTGTCCTGCCACATCGGCAAAGTGGCCACGATATAGAGGGTTTTGGTACAGTTTTTTTGGAAGCCGCCCTTTGTAATTTACCGATTATTTCTGGTGATAGTGGCGGAGTTAAAGAGATATTTAATAAGCCAGATCAGGCTCTACTAATACCAAGTGATGATTTAAAAGCTTTGATCAAGGCGATAAAATTTTTATTGAATAATCCATTAGAAGCTGATAAACTAGCCCAAGCTGCGCAACAGCGGGCTAAGCAATTTAAAGGCAGTAAAGCACAGTCATTAATTTTAAAAGAAATATTAAAATAATATGAAAAAATTTGATGTTGTCATGCTTAATATGTCCAATTATTCCGAATGGGATGAGGGTGTTTCTAATCGTAATTACCATATTTTGCGGGAATTACAAAACAGGGAAGAAGTCGGTAAGATTTTAGCCGTTGATTATTTGCCATTGAATTTTAAAAGAGCTTTAAGAAATTATAAGGAGGGCATAGTTTTAAATATTAATAATTCTAAAACAGTCAAGCGAGGTCTGACTTATAAAGTATCTAAAATTTCCGATAAGCTTTATGTCTACACTGACGCAGATTTTTGGTTGAGACCAAAAAGTAGTTTGAAACGTATTAAAAAAATAGCCATTGATTTAAATTTTGGCGATTTTGTCTTATGGTCTTATTATCCTTTTGCGGCGTCTTATTGGGGTAAAATGGGCCAAAAAATGACTATTTTTGAGGCCGTGGATAACTGGCTTTTGCATTCATCCTATAGTAAATATACAGACAAGCTTAAAATCGCTTATGAAAAGATTAAAAACGAAACGGATTTGATTTTTGTGGTTTCTAAAAATTTGACCAACTTTTTTGATGATCAACCCAATGTTTACTGGATACCAAACGGTGTCGATAATAAACATTATAATAAAAAGTTTTCTTTAATCAATCGGGACATTTCGGATATTCCCAAGCCAATTATTGGTTATATTGGGGTAGTGCAGGAAAAAGTTGATTTTAAACTCCTGGAATATATAGCTGACAACAATTTGGATAAGTCACTGGTCATTATTGGTCCGGTTTGGACTGAACAGGAGAAAGCCAAAGAGGAATTGTCTCAAAAGAAAAATGTTTTTTTTCTGGGTTATAAAAAATACAATGAGGCGCCACAGTATATCCAACAATTCAATGTTGGTATTATACCCCATAAAACAGCGGGGTTTAGTGCTACTACCAATCCGATGAAGATGTATGAGTATTTATCTTGTGGTAAGCCTGTGGTAGCTACTAGTAACATTGGTACGGAAAATGTAGCAGATATGATTTCTGTGGCCAAAGATTATGAAAGTTTTAATAAGGCTATTAATGAGGCTTTAGAGAAAGACAATACTGATGCACAAGAAAAAAGAAAAGAGTTTGTCAAGAAATTTTCTTGGTTTAATACGGTTTCTAAAATGTTGGATTTAATTAGCAATAAGTTTAATTAGTTTATAAAATGGCCAAAGCTGACCTGTCAGTCATTATTGTAAATTGGAAAGTAAAAGACTTACTAAAAAAATGTTTGGACTCTATTTTGGCTTATCAAAAAAATTACCAACTAGAGATATTTATAGTAGATAACCATAGTCAAGATGGTAGCGTGGAGATGATCAAAAAAGATTATCCGATGGTCAGTTTGATAGCTTTAGAAAAAAATATTGGTTTTGGCGCAGCCAATAATCTAGCCATAAAAAAAGCTACAGCGGATTATATTTTTTTACTTAATCCCGATACAGAGCTAACGGCTGATTTTTTTGATCAGGCATTTTCTTATATGCAAAATAATCCAGCCGTAGGAATTTTGGGTCCGAAAATTATAAATAGCGATGGTAGCCAACAGGCTTCTATTAGAAATTTGCCAAATTTATTATCACAAAGTCTAACGTTGTTTAAATTACAAAATATTTTAGGTAGCGATAAACCATTGGAGCCTTATATCAATAAATCTCTGATAGCTCCGGTTTCGAAAATTAGAAAGTTATTTTCTGCCAGTAAAGCTTTGACTCATTATTTGGCGGAAGATTTTGATTATAGTAGGGAGCAGTCAGTCGAGCAGATTATGGGGGCAGCCATGTTTATTAGACGTTCTGTTTTGGATAAAATTGGGGTTTTTGATACTAAATTTTTTGTTTGGTTTGAAGAAGTTGATTTGTGTCAGCGCGCTAAAAAAGCCGGTTTGGAAATAAAATATTTTCCCCAAGCGGTTATTATCCATCATGGAGGACAAAGCTTTTCGCAAAGTCAGACCTTAAAAAAACAAAAGCTTTTTAATAAAAGCCTGTGGTATTATTTTTTCAAACACAAACCATTTATTCAGACTTTAATAATTTTTTTATTAATTCCTATTAATATAGGGCTGACATTAATTTATGTCACTTTTTTCAAAAATAAAGGAAAGTAGCTTATTTTCTAGATGGCTGATGGTTTTTATCACGCTGGAAGCTTTGTCGGCCTTGGCTTGGTTTTACCCCTATATTAGCGGGGCAGTCTTGTTATTTGTGGCTGTTTTGACGGTTTTTTTGCTTTTTAAACAGCCCATATTTTCTTTGTATCTTCCGGTTGCTGAAATTTTTTGGGGCTCTTTGGGGCACAGCTTTGATTATTATTTTATTAACACCAGGCTACTGATATTTATGCTGGTGGTTTTTGTTTTTATAATTAAACATATCAAGCAATTTAAAAATATTAAATTGTTTAAAAATCGAAATTTGTTTTTGATATTTTTTAGTTTAGTATTTTTAATTTTATTGGGTGTAGTTTTGGGCTATGTTCGGAGCAAAGATCTGGGCCGAGTATTTCTTGATGCCAATGCTTATTTTTATATTTTCTATTTACCTATTTGGTATCAGGTTTATGAAGAGAGGTATTTACAAAATATTTTAACTATCTTAAAAACGGCTACTTTGATAGTTGCTATAAAAACTATTTTATTATTAAATATTTTTTCTCAAAATTATTCTTTTTTAAATATAGATAATATTTATAAATGGGTTAGAGACACCAGGACAGGGGAGATAACTCCTTTTCGTGATTCATTTTTTAGGATATTTATGCAGTCGCAGTTTTATTTGATTGTGGCTTGGCTGGTAATTTTTATAGAACAGATCAACAATTTTAAAAATAAAAATAGTTTTTGGCTAAGTATAGTTTTGTCGTCGGCTATTTTTATATCTTTGTCGCGTAGCTTTTGGCTGGGACTAACAGTCGGATTATTATTTACTTTAGGGCATTTTATTTATCAGACCAAAAGAATTTCTTTAAATATTTTTATTAGTTTGGCAGTGATGTTTTTAGCCAGTATACTATTGGTAGAGTTGGCTTATAATTTGCCAGCGTATAAAAGTTTTAATATTTTTACCCAGCGTAGTACCGATGTCAGTGAGTCAGCGGCTTCTACTCGCGCTCAATTGTGGGGACCGCTGTGGCAAAATATTGCTGAGCGGCCGATTTTTGGTCACGGTTTTGGTCAGGAAATCAGTTTTTATTCCAATGACCCGCGTATTAAAACTGTAGACAATCCTTCTGGCTGGCATACTACCTATGCTTTTGAATGGGGTTGGATGGATCAGCTGGTCAAAGGTGGCTTAGTCCTGTTCTTATTTTTTGTAGCTTGGATTGTTTATCTTTATCGACGGACTTATCGCTTTTTATCAAATGAACCAGTTATTAGCTTGGCTCTGATGGCTACATTGACTAGTTTGATAATTATTCATATATTTACCCCATACCTTAATCATCCGCTGGGTTTGTCAGTACTTATGTTAGCTAGTATAATTTTTATTCCTTATGCACAAAAAACAACCAACAGTGACCATTAGTTTACTTACTTGGAATGGTCAAAGATACCTTCCTTGGCTGATGAAAAGCTTGTCAGAACAGTCTTTTGTCGACTTCGAGCTTTTGGTCTTGGACAATGCTTCTAGCGACAATTCCATAGAAATTATTAGAGAACATTATCCTAAGGCCAGAATTGTTGGTCAAAAACAAAATATTGGTTTTGCCAAAGGACACAATTTACTGATCAATTGGTCAAATTCTGATTATATTTTAGTTTTAAACCAAGATGTGATATTGGGCGCTAATTATTTGAGAGAATTGGTGGATTTTATGGAAAAACATCCCCAAGCGGCTTCTTGTGCTGGTAAATTGATGTATTGGGATTTTTCCAGCGGACAAAAAACCAACATTGTTGATTCTTATGGTTTAAAAATCAGCCGTAAAAGAGAAATTATTGATAATCAGCAGGGTCAAACTGATAGTAGTTTGTCTAATCAGGAAGTTTTTGGTCTTTCGGCTACGGCTACTTTATATAGACGAAAAGCACTCGATATTGTAGCGGGGGCGCCCAAAGATAACCATTTGGAATATTTTGACGAAGATTTTTTTGCTTATAAAGAGGATGTTGATTTAGCTTGGCGTCTTAGACTTTTCGGCTGGGAAAATTGGTTAGTCACCACTTGCAAGGCTTATCATCATCGCAGTATAGCCAAAGGAGAAGACCTTATTACTTCACGCAAACACCGGGGCTTTGCCAATAAAATTTCTTATCGCAATCATTTTATGTTACTTTATAAAAATTCTTTCTATAAGAATTTATTTAAGGATTGTTTGTATATAAAATGGTATGAATTTAAGAAATTTGTTTATTTGCTTATTTTTGAAAGATCAACTTTGGTTGGACTGAAAGAATTTTTTATGAGTATTCCCCGACTGAGAAAAAAAAGAAAATATATTATGGAGCATAAAAAAATTACAGCTGATGATATATATAAATGGTTTGAAAAATAATTTATGGATTTATCAATTGTGGTCTTAAATTATCGCGGTAAAAATTTAGTAAAAGAATTACTAAAAAATTTAGCGGAATTAGATTTGCCGTATCAGTATGAAATCATTGTGGTAGACAATGCTTCTGGCGATGGTTTGAAAGAAGCCTTGGCTGAAAATTTTCCGCAGGTTAAGTTTGTGGCCAATTCAAAAAATTTGGGTTTTGCTGGTGGTAATAATCGGGGTATTATAGAAGCCCAGGGTCAATATATAATGATTATGAATCCTGATTTGGCTATTTTATCTAAGGCGATAGAAAAATTGTATCAGTATATGGAAAAAAATCCGCAAGTAGGTTTAGCTGGTCCGCGACTGATAAATGCCGATCGCACTATTCAATATTCTTGTACTGATTGGCCAGATTGGAAATTGCCTTTTTTCAGGCGGACAGCCTTGGGCAATACCAAAGCGGGTCAAAAATGGCAGGATAAATATATTATGAAAGATCTGGATCATTATCAAAACAGTTATGTACCATCTTTGTTTGGTGCTTGTCTTATTTTTCGTCGGGATGTTTTGAAAAAGGTGGGTCTTTTGGATGAGCGTTATTTTATGTATTTTGAGGACTTAGATTGGTCTAGACGTTTTTGGGAAAATGGCTATAAAGTCACTTATGTGGGGGAGGCTGAGATTATCCATTTGCACCGTCGCGAGTCAGCCGCTGAAAGCCTGCTTAAATCTTTGTTTTCCAAAACAGCTCGTTTTCACATTATTAGCTTTGTCAAATATTTATTGAAATTTAGAGGTAAAAAATTACCAGTCATTGGCTAGTCTTTTTCTTGATTTTTAGCCTATTTTCTTGTATTATTATTCTATAAGAAAATTTTAAATTTATGGCAAAAAATCAAGAAAAAAGCCTTGATATTAACGATGAATATCAGCAAAGACTAGCCAAATTGGCCAGGCTCAAAAAACAAGCCATCGACCCTTATCCAGCCCGAAGCAAAAAAGACACTAGCGTGGCGGATTTTTTAAATAATTTTAAAAAACTATTGAGTAGTCAACAAAAGATCACTAGCGCCGGTCGGATTGTTAGTTTGCGTCTGCAAGGGGGATCTTGTTTTCTAAATTTTGAAGATTATTCTGGTCGCGTGCAAGTTTTTATAAGGAAAGAAAATATTGGAGAAGGGGAGTATCAAAGTTTTAAAGACAATGTTGATACTGGTGATTTTGTAGAATTTAGCGGTCAGGCTTTTGAGACCAAAACCAAAGAGCCGACTATTTTGGTTGACGGTTTTAAATTTTTAGCTAAGACTCTTTTGCCACTACCCGATCAATATTATGGTCTTAAAGATCCCGATCTTAGATTTAGAAAAAGATATTTAGATTTGATTTTAAATCCCAAAGTAAAAGAGACTTTTAAGTTGCGCAGTGAAGTGATCAAGCTGACGCGTCAGTATTTTGATAAAAATGGTTTTATGGAAGTAGACACGCCGGTCTTGCAGTCAGTGGCCGGTGGAGCAACGGCTCAGCCTTTTGTCACCCATCACAACGCTCTAGATATTGATATGTATTTGCGTGTAGCGCCAGAATTATATCTAAAACGTTTGATAGTTGGTGGTTATGACAAGGTCTATGAAATTGCTCGTTGTTTTAGAAACGAAGGCATTGATCATCAGCATAATCCGGAATTTACCCAAATTGAAGCTTATTGGGCTTATAAGGATTATACTTTTTTGATGGATTGGATGGAAAAATATTTTGAATTTTTAGTTACCAGTGTCAATAATGGCAGTACCAAAATAAAAAATAGCGCGGATGTTATTGATTTTAAAGCTCCTTATCCCAGACTGGATTTTAAAGATACTCTAGAAAAAGCTTTAAAAATTGATCTAGATAAGACCAATGATCAGGAGCTAGCCAAAATCGCTAAAAATGCCAAATTGGAAGTTGATAAAAGCTGGGGTCGTGGTAAATTGCTCGACGAACTGTATAAAAAATTTGTGCGATCAAAATTGATTCAGCCAACCTTTATTGTCAATCATCCCTTGGAGGTTTCACCTTTGGCTAAAAAGATTGTCGATCGGCCAAATTATGTCGAAAGATTTCAATTGGTAGTTAAAACAGCAGAAATTTGTAATGCTTTTTCAGAGTTAAATGACCCTCTAGATCAGGAAAAAAGATTTGATGAGCAGAGAAAATTGAGGGAAGCGGGAGATCAGGAAGCTCAGGGGGCTGACAGTGATTTTGTCGAAGCCTTAAAACACGGCATGCCACCAACAGTCGGATTGGGTGTGGGCATTGATCGATTGGTCATGCTTTTGGGTGATATAGAAAATATCAAAGAGGTTATATTATTTCCAACCATGAGACCAAAAAATGATGACTAAGGAGATAAGGAAGTTAAATAAATTATTAGTGGCTACTCATAATCCGGGAAAGTTTAAAATTATTAAAGATAAATTAAGTTCATTAAATATTGAGATTTTATCTTTAGATGATTTGGGCATCAAAGAAGATTTTGAAGAAACTGGTCAAACTTATCAGGAAAACGCTTCGGGTAAGGCCAAATTTTATTATAAGCTGGCTCAGATGCCGACATTAGGAGATGATTCTGGATTGTCGGTTGATGCTTTAGACGGTGCACCGGGTCTTTATTCGCGTTTTTGGCCAGGATATAAAGGGACTGATGAGGAGCTCCTGAAAATGCTTTTAGACAAGCTAAAGGATGTTCCCGATGCTCAAAGAACAGCCAAATTTGTCACGGTCTTAGCTTTGTTTGACGGACAGCAAATATATTTTGGTCAAGGAGAAGTCAAAGGAGTAATAACTCAAGAAGCTTTGTGTGATTTAGAGCCAGGTCTGCCCTATAGCGCAGTTTTTCGTCCCGATGGGTATGACAAAGTTTTTTCCCAGCTGACTTTGGAAGAAAAGCGTGGTGTCAGTCATCGGGCCAAGGCAGTTGATGAAATAATTAAACAATTATCCGCCAGAGGTGGAGTAAATAAATAATTAATATGGACAAAAGAAATCTTTTAATCATGGTCGCAATAATGGTTATAGCAGTGGCCCTGATGCTGATTTTTCCAGCCAAAAAAATCACTATGGAAGAAGCAATTATTAAAACAAATAAAGGAGATATAAAAGTCGCTTTGTATCCTGATAAAGTTCCCACTACTGTGGAAAATTTTGCCAAACTAGCCCAAGAAAGATTTTATGAAGACATAAAATTTCATAGAGTAGTGGAAAATTTTATGATTCAAACAGGTGATCCCCAAACTAGAGGTGAGGAAGGTAAAGATTTTGTTTATACACCCAACGGCAGTGGTTTACCCATCGCTGGTACTGGTGGGCCAGGCTATACTTTTAAAGACGAATTTCATCCCAATTTAAAGCATAATATTGCTGGTATTTTGTCTATGGCCAACTCTGGTCCCAATACCAATGGCTCACAATTTTTCATTACGCATTTGCCCACACCATGGCTTGACGGAAAACACACTATTTTTGGTCGCGTATTAGAAGGTCAGGCTGTAGTGGATTCTATTGTTCAAGGTGATTATATAAAGAAAATTATCATAAAATAATGTTAGACATAAAAAAAATAAGAGAGGAAACAGTGGCTGTCAAAGATTCTTTAATGAAACGTGGCATCAAAGTTGATTTTAAAAAAATAATTAAACTAGACGATCAGCGCAAAAAATTGATTGTCCAAAATGAAGATTTAAAAGCCGAGCGAAACAAATTTTCCAAATCAAAACCTGATGCTGCTATTATTAAACAAATGAAATCTCTGGGCGAAAAAATAAAAGATTTGGAAACAGACTTAGATCAGGTACAGTCAGAGCTAGACAATGAAATAGCCGCTTTGCCAAATATTGTAGCTGACGATGTAGTAGCTGGTGGCAAGGAAAATAATAAAATTATCGGCACTTTTAAAACTCAGCCAAAGCTGGCTTTTAAATTTAAAAATCATGTGGATTTAGCTACTGAGCTAGGGCTGATAGACTATCCTCGGGCTGTTAAGATGTCTGGTTCGGGTTTTTGGGCCTATACCGGAGACGGAGCTTTGCTAGAATGGGCTCTACTTAATTATTTTGTAGATTATCATCGGCAAAATAATTATCAGTTCATCATTCCACCGTTTTTGCTGACAGAAAAATCTGCCTATACTTCTGGGCATTTGCCAAAATTTAGGGAAGACCTTTTTTGGACACAAAACAAGCTTTGTTTAAACGCCACTTCTGAAATGATGTTAGGTAACTATCATCGTGATGAAATTTTGCCAGCCGAAAAATTACCTTTGAAATATTTTGCCTATTCAACCTGCTTTCGTCGGGAAGCTGGTTCTTACAGAGCGGAGGAGAGGGGAATGGTCAGGGGACATCAGTTCAATAAAATTGAGATGTTTCAATTTACTAAACCAGAAAATTCTTGGCAGGCCTTTTCTGAATTATTGAAACACGCTCAAAAATTGGTAGAGGGCTTGGAGCTACACTATAACACAGTTCAATTGGCCGCTGGTGATTGTAGCGCTGCTATGGCCAAAACAATTGATCTAGAAGTTTGGATACCATCTATGAATAATTATAAAGAAGTTTCCAGTGTTTCCAACGCTTTGGATTATCAGGCCAGACGCGGGCAAATACGCTTTAAAGATAGTGATGGAAAAAATAAGTTTGTTCACACTTTAAACGCTTCTGGTTTGGCCACCAGCCGAATTTTGCCAGCCATTTTAGAGCAAAACCAACAGGCTGATGGTTCCGTAGTAGTGCCCAAGGTATTGCAAAAATATCTCGGCAAGAAAGCATTGAAAAAATAAATGTTTTTGACTTGGTTAGAAATCAACAAAACTAATATATTGCACAATATTGGGCAGTTTAAAAAGTTGGCTCCCCATTCGCAAATTTGGCCAGTGGTAAAGAGTAATGCTTATGGCCATGGTCTTAAGGAAATTGTGGCTTATTTGTCGGATCATGATGATGTCGGGGGGTTTATGGTGGCCAATTTAGAAGAAGCTCTGACTATTAAAAATTTGACCAAAAAGCCGATAATGGTGCTTAGCTATTTTGATTTAAGCGATCATTTTTCCTTAGAAAAAGTAGACTCCCAAATTTCTTTACCGGTTTATGATATTGATACCATCAATCAGTTGGCTAGTTTAAATAGAGATTTTTTGCTTAATGTAAAAATTGATACCGGGACAGCTCGCTTGGGATTTAGCCAAGACCAAGTAAGATCAGCCATTGATCAAGTGGAAAAAAGCAAACATCTGAAAATTTTTAGCTTGTTTACTCATTATGCTGAATCGGAGGCCGAGGATCAAACTTTTAGCAAAAAACAGTTAGCCGATTTTCAAAAGATCACCAAAAATTATAAAAAATATAAAATACATTCAGCTTGTACGGCCGCTAGTATTTCCTTGCCTTTAGCTCAGTCAAACATTATTCGAGCCGGTTTGGGTTTTTATGGTTTGTGGCCTAGTCAGGTTACCAAAAAAAGAGCTGATCAGTTGGCGATAGACTTACGACCATTGTTAAGCTGGAAAACAAAAATTGTTCATATTAAACAACTGAAAAAAGGTGACAGCATTGGTTACAACCGTACTTATCGCTGCAAGGATGATTGCCAGTTGGCTGTTTTACCGATTGGTTATAACGAAGGTTATGATCGGTCATTATCTAATAATAGTGCAGTATTAATTTCCGGTCAGCGCTACCCAGTTCGAGGAAATATTTGTATGAATTTGACCATGGTGGAAATACCAAAGTCCCTAGAGGTCAAAGTAGGGGAGGTAGTGACTCTAATTGGGCAAGATGGAGGAGAAAAAATTACCGTTGAAGAGCTAGCTGATTATTGTCAGACTATTAATTATGAAATAGTCACTAGGATAAACCCTAATTTAAAAAGAGCAATTATTTAATTAAACGTTTTACGACACATAATATTATAGCCATAATTCTAAGATAGAGTATGCGTGGTATGATTAAAACCAATAAATCTTGGCAACGACACCTGCCAAAAAGACCGCAACCAGTAAAGCGGGATTATTATAATACCACTAGAGTTAGTTATCAAAAGACTGTCGTTAGGATTATTTTGGTTATTTTAGGGTTATTGCTAGTTCAAAGTATCTTTCAAATAAAATATTTTAAGATAGAAAAAATAAATTTGGCCGGTCAAAAGGATTTAAGTGTCGAAGAGGCACAACAGTTTATTATCAGTGAGCTAGCCAAGACCAAATTTTTCTTTTTTGAAGAAAATAATTACTGGCTAGCGCCAATAGATGAGCTAAGCTATCAACTCAAGGAAAAATACAATTTAGAAGAAGCTAAAATAGAAAAAAAATGGCCGGACAGCTTGCTAGTTACGGTCAAAGAGAAAGTTTCACATTTTATTTGGCAAAAAGATAACTCATTATACCTCTTAGATGCTCACGGCCTCTTAAATCGCCAAATCAGCTTTTTGGACGATAAATACTTGGTTTTAGAAGACAAAAGAGACTACAGACCGCAGGGTGAGCAAATTTTTACCCCTGAAGAGATAGAGGTTATCAATCAGATCTATTTGAACTGGAATGACCTAATAGCACCAAAGGTTAAAATGTCTAAAATAACCATTTATAATGATTGGAATATAGATTTGCATACTGAGACTGGTTTTTATGTTAAAATAGACAAGGATCAAGATATTAAGGAACAGTTAAATAATCTCCGGGCAGTCTTAGAGGAGAACATTACGGGCGTTGATATAGACTATATAGATATCCGTTTCGGGGATAAGGTGTATTTTAAGTAGTATCTATTAATAGTAGGCTTTTCTGGCCTATTTATTATATAGCATACTAATTGAGTATAATAACTCTTACACTCAGTTTGACAAGTATAAACCTAGCCTTTATAATATAAATATGGCTAAAAGCAAGACAAAATATAATCTCCCCCTCTTAGATGAGTTTCTCGAAAATATCCAGTCCAACAACTACTCTACAGAGACGGTCTATAACTATGAAAGAGATTTAAATACTTTTGAAAATTTTTTAGAGGAAGATATTAAAATAGAATTTGATCAGTTGAATAAAAGATATATTATCAAATTCAAGGCGTATCTCTCCTCTACTTCCAGACAGACAGCTGCTCATGAGCATGGCGAAAAAAAATTATCCAGCTACAGCATCAATCGCATACTTTCTACGCTGCGGTCTTATGTTAAATTTTTAATAGATGTAGATTATAAATCTCCGATTAGTGCTGACTCTATCAAGTTACTCAAAACTGAAAAAAAGTACGGACAGGTGCCGGAAATGCCTGACTTGATCAAGCTGATTGAGTGTCCAACCAAATTTGAAACAGACCCAACCATCAAATTAAGAAACAGAGCTATGTTGGAAACACTTTTTGCTACTGGCATGCGTATATCGGAGTTATTATCTTTAAAGCGCCAGCAATTGGATAATACTGGGCGTATTTATATCATGGGTAAAGGCAAAAAACAGCGCTTTGTTTATTTGACACCGCGAGCCATCAAACACATTAAAGATTATCTAGATGCTCGCCACGATGAAGCTCCTTATCTTTTTATACCCTATCGTGGTAGAAATAATGCCGATAAGTACAAAAAAATTTCTACCAATTATTTGCAGTATAAAATAAAAAGATATCGCGAACTTCTATCTATCAATATGCCAATATCGGCTCACTCTATTCGTCATGCCTTTGCTACTTACCTAGCTGAAAATGGCGCCAACCCAGCCGCTATTCAAATACTTTTGGGTCATGAGTCACTAGACACCACTACTAGATATGTTCATGCTAGTGATCGTTATGCTGAAAAAATGCATACGGATTTTCATCCTCTTAAAAAGTAATAAAAATATTGCGTTTGTATTATTAATTTAGCTAATATTAGCTATTTTTGTTTAATCTTGGGTAATCTATTATTGACACATTAGGTTAAATATGTTATTATTTAGAATCGTAGCAACAGCCTCATCGTTGTTTACTACGATAATCTGCTGGATTGCTAGCAAAGGAAGGTAATTTATGTAGATTTTTTAGGAGGGCTGACAAGCATACGGTCAGCTCTCTTTCTTTTTATCCAAAAATAATAGAGACCCCCGGAGGTGACCAAGGGTCTCTTTTTCCAGTCGATAGTGACTGGTTGCCGTGACCTGTTTTGCAGGTTGAGATAGTAATATTTTTGCCCAAAATTAGAGCCGAATACTCGCCATCGGGAGCAACAGAAGTCCAATGGTTTGCACCATAGGCGTTAAAATCAGGTACTACTTCTCAAGAACAGGTCTGGTTTCTTGAGAAGATTAACATTGATTATACAATTTGTCAATTATAAAAGCCCTCAAACTGGAGGGCTTTTAGTAAATATTTTTTTAAGGAAGATAATTTAAGGGATCAACTGGTACACCATTTAGACGTATTTCTAAATGTAAATGTGGTCCGGTAGATAGTGGCCCAGAACCTCTAGTACCCGGCATACCGCCACTGTAACCAATAATATCTCCTTTGGAGACAAATTGATCTTCCGATACACTGATTTCATTGACATGTCCATAGACACTGGAAAGACTATCGGCATGAACTAGCATGATATAGCTATAACCAGTATTTCCTCCATCTCTAGCTTTAGCTACATAGCCAGATTCTACCGCTCTAATGGCTGTTCCTTGTGGAGTAGCAATATCTACAGCCGGATGTTCGAAAATATAGCGATAAGGATAATCTGGATCATGGAAATAAGCGGTAATTCTTTGGGAAATAACTGGCCACATTAGACCATCGCTTTTTATATTATCCAACTCTAATTGGCGGTTGACTTTTTCTCGAGCTACTTTTTCTAAATAAACGATGTCGCTGTTGATTTGTTCTTGTTCTTCTTTGGCTTGATTCAGTAATTCTTGATATTTAGCTTCTTGTCCGCGAGTATTGGACATCAGAGAAAATTTGACGGTTTTTTGTCCATCCAAAGTCCCCCTTTTACCTTCTAAAATGTTATTTAAAGCATCTAATTCCCCTTTTTCATTTTCTAGGGCACCTTTATCGCTATCAAGAGCTAGTTTTATTTCTTGTAGTTCTTCTACTCCCTCAAATAAATTATCTTGGACATCCTCTAAACGTTCTAAGTCAGCTATAAAATCACTAAAGTTGTCGTTTAGTATGAGTATTTCCAAGAGGCTATTTTTTTGCTGTTGTCTATGCAAAGATCTGAGTACTTCGGCTAAAATTTCTTTTTGCTTATTTATTTCTTCTTCTTTGGCATTGATTTTTAGTTGGGTATTTTCTATTTTTAAGTTTATTGTTTCTATTTCTAATTCAGCTGCTTCTATTTCCAAGTTTATTTTGGCGATACTTTCATTTAAGGTGCTGATTTGAGATGATAAATTACCCAACTCTTTTTGCTTGGCAGAAATATTTTTTTGGTAGATATCAATTTGTCGTCTCAGTTCTTGTATTTCTGATCTTTTATCATTGATATCTTGGTTTATTTGCCAGGTTTCGACATTGTTTAGATCTCCCATCTTATACTCTACTGCTTCGGAGTTTTTAGCCAAAAAAATAAAACCAAAAAGTAGCATGGTCAAGATAGTGAGCGATATTTTAGGGCTGATTTTTATTTTTATTTGTAGCATGGGATGAAATATATAGTATATTATAGCATATTTTGGTAATGTTGGCAAGAATTATTTCAATTTATTGATAGCTTGTTTTATTCTAAGCAAAGCTTCGTCTTTACCCAAAAACTCCAATAATTCTATGGGAGAGGGACTTTTCTCCAAGCCAGAACAGGCTACTCTTAGTGGCCAAAAAATATCTCCGGGGTTGAGTTTTCTTTTGCTCATAATATCTTCAATAGTAGTATTTATTTTGTCTTGAGACCATTCACTGTGATGTATTTTTCCCAAGACTCCCAAAGCCAAATTTAAGCCCTCGGTAGTTTTAGTTAAATCGGATTTTTTAAACACTAGCATTTCTTTGGGATAATCCGGTAGTTTAAATAAAAATTCACTATTTTGAGCCAATTGGGATAGGCTGTCTATTCTAGAACCAAATAATAGTAAAACTTTTTTGGCTTGATGAGCATTTTTACCCAAGAATTTTTCTGCACTGTCTACTAGTTGGTTAAATCTTTTATCACTCTGTTGGATTATTTTTTTAATATACTCAGCATTGAACCAATTCAATTTTTTAATATCAAAGACTGCTCCGGCTTTATTTATTTTATCCAGAGAAAATTCTTTTATTAAATCGTCTACTAAGAAAAACTCTTTGTCGTTGCCGGGATTCCAGCCCAATAGCGCTACATAGTTTATCAGCGCCTCTATAATATAACCTTTATTTAAGTAATCTTCTACCGCTACATCACCCTGTCTTTTGGATAGTTTAGATTTATCGGGATTTAATAAAAGCGGCAGATGAACAAAAATCGGTTGAGCGTAGTCTAGAGCATTATATAGCAAAATATGTTTAGGTAAAGATGGCATCCATTCTTCACCGCGGATGACATGGGTGATGCGCATATCATGATCATCAACCACACTAGCCAGATGATAGGTTGGAAATTTATTTGATTTTAAAATTACAAAATCATCCAAATTTTTGCTGTGGACTGATATTTTTCCATAAACTTTATCTTCAGCAGTAATGATTTCATTGGTTGGTATTTTAAAACGGACTACAAATTTTTCTCCAGCTTTTATTTTTTGGTCCGTTTCCTCTGGACTGAGATCAAGGCAATGACGATCGTATTTGGGCACTTGTTTATTTTTTTGTTGTTCTTGGCGCACTTGATCTAGTCTTTCGGGAGAGCAAAAACAGCGATAGGCAAAATGATGGTCTATTAATTTATCCGTAGCTTTTTGGTAGAGTTTTAGTCTGTTAGACTGATGCTTTATTTCTTCATTAGATTTTATACCCAGCTGGTTCAAGGTTTCAATCAATTGTTTATCAGCGCCCGGCACTAATCTTTCTTGATCAGTATCCTCTATTCTGATTAGAAATTCACCCTGATTTTTTTTGGCCCATAAATAGGAAAAAAGGGCCGTGCGTAAACCGCCGATATGTAAATATCCAGTGGGGCTGGGAGCAAATCTAGTTCTTACTTTATGCATATAGTTATTTTTTTCCTTTGTTTTTATAGATTAAATAGGGAAAGACAATGACTGCTCGAACAATACGAGATAATCTACCTGGCTGAAGTGATAATCTCCATAACCATTCCAAACCCAGACTTTGCATTAGTTTGGGAGCCCTTTTTATAGTACCAGAGATAAAGTCAAAAGTTCCCCCTACTCCAGCCGCTATTTTGGTACTGGGTATTTTTTCTATATTTTCAGCAATCCAAAAATTTTGCCAAGGTGCGCCAAAGCCCACTAAAACAATATCGGGAGAAAATTTTTGACCAAGTTCTAAAGCATTATTTTCGTCAGCAATTTGCCAGTTTAAAGCAGGATATTGTTTTTCGATAACGTCGCTTAATTTTTGATTACTGGTCAACCCTTGGCTATACAAACAAAACATTATTTTTAGCTTTTTATTCACCGCTAGATCAATCAGTATTTCATTTAGTCTCACGCCGGTAATGCGGTGAGCTAATGATACATCGTGACCCAAATATTGTAGAGCTTTGATAATACCGGCGCCGTCAATCAGCGAAACGCTAGCTTGATTTAATATTTCCAAAAATTTTTTGTTTTTTTGAGCTGTCACTATAAATTCTGGGTTGACAGTAACAATTTGATGTTGCTTTTTTGAATTTAAAAAATCAACTAATGTATTTTTTAAAAGATGCTCGGCTATGATATTTATTTTTACTCCTAATAAATTATATTGGGTCATAAGTCAAAGGTTTGTAAGCTAGTATATTCTGGACCATTTTTGGTCAGATTGCTTTCTTGTAGTTCAAAATATGATGTATAGAAAGATTTATTAATGGTCCAAGTATTAAAGGGCGTCAGTTCATCAAGCTGTAGACTTTTTTTGATACGCGCTAAAGTAAGATGAGCGGAAAAGCGGCGACCTTCTTTGTGAGCCAAGCCATCGTCAAAAAGAGCATCTTCTATTTGGTCGTATAATTTTTGTAAATTTTGATTATTTTTAATGCCTAGATTTAAAATTTTTGGCCGATCCGGAGAAAATATTTGGGTTTGGTCTATGGATAATTCTAGATCCTTTAGGCCCAATTTTACTTTATTTAAGCTGTCTATGAGATCTGGTATATTTTCAATCTTAAACTCCCCTAAAAATTTTAACGTTAGATGGATTTGTTCGCTACGAACAGGTTTGATTTTTTCCCAGGGTAAATCCAAACTAGAGAATTTTTTCATGATATCTCTGCTGATAATCGGATCAACCGGTAGGGCTATAAATAATCTTTTTGTCTCCATTTTTTTAGGAAATAATAAGTTACTCTAGCTTGATTTTATCTTAAATAGGCTCAAAAATCAATGGCTATAATATTAAATTTTTGCTATAATACATAAACTAAAATAAATAATAGAAGGAATTAGCCATATGACCAATTTTTACAAGAAAAACATAGCTATTTTTGTTATGTTTACTCTATTTATCCCCAATTTAGTTTGGGGGGCAGAAGTAGATTTAAATAATTATAACTACATTATCTCTGATGCGGAAGCATTGAATTATCAATCTATGGATAAAAAAGATATCCAAGAATTTTTAGATTCTAAAGGTGGCTATATAGCTAATAAGTCCTATATGGGCAATAATCCATCTCCAGAACAATTAGCTTTAGATCCAAATAAGGAATATCCAAAAACTAGAACCACAGCTGAAATAATATATAACGCCGCACAAGAAGCCAAGATTAATCCACAGTTTTTGATTACTATGCTACAGAAAGAGATGAGTTTAATCACAGACAAAGCTCCTACAGAAAATCAACAAAAGTATGCTATGGGTTATGATTGTCCAGATAGAAGTGGCTGTGCTTTTAAAACTAGTGGTTTTGCTAACCAAGTAAGAGCAACCGCTCAGCAATTTGCTTGGGATTTAGGCAAAGATGAAGAAACTGGCAAGTATAGAATCTATGGGTATAGCTGGTCTCCAGGTAAAACATCTTGTGCAGATGATTACAATTCATTTTTACCATGTACTTCTGATGGTATTGAAGTTACCCCTGAAAATAGGATTACAGCCGCTATGTATAGATATACGCCCCATGTGGTAGGAAATATGAATTTTAAAAGAATATGGAATAAATATGGTTTTGGTGGAGAAATTGATGATGAGGAAAATGATTTACCAGTAGCAGAGCCCGGTTTTTTCCCAGAGGGAGCTCTACTTAAATCCAAAGGCAGTCAAGCGGGCACTATTTATTTGATTACTGGTGGAGAAAAAAGAGCCTTTGCTGACATGACGTCTTTGTTATCACGTTTTGATCCAGATAAAGTATTATTAGTTGATTCTGCTGAATTGGACAAATACGATAATGGTTATATTATAGCTTATGCTAATTATTCTGTTTTAGAAAGTCCCGATGGCGATAGATACTTGATTGATGGTTTGACCAAACGGCTGATTGTTTCCGATGAAATTTTCCGTCAATTGGGCTTTAATCCTGATGAAATAGAAAAGGTCAGCCAGTCAGAGCTAGACGCTTATGTCACTGGTGATTCTTTAGATGCTTCAGCTAGTCCTTTTGCCGAGCTCTGGCAAGACATGTCTAATGAGGCCATTTATTTGGTTAAAGACGGTCAGAAACACAGAATAGTTGATCAATTTATTGTAGATGTCAATTTTCCGGCCATGAAGATAAAAGATGTTACTACTAAAACTTTAGATGATTTGAAAACCAGTACGCCAATCAAACTGGTAGATGGAACACTAATAAAAGTTGAGACTGATGCCAGAGTTTATGTTATATCTAATGGCCAGCGTCGTTTGATTCCCGATGGTAATACTTTTGGTAAATTGGGCTACAGTTGGGCCGGTATTTATGCAGTGCCTAGTAAAATAATGAATCTACATCAATTAGGAGAGCCTATTTTAAGCCGAGAATAAAATAATATGATAACCTTTGCTTGCTTTGTCCCCCATTCTCCCATTTTGATTCCCGAGGTGGGCAAAGAAAATCTAGACAAATTAAAAGATACAGTTAAAGCCTACAAGAATTTGGAAGAAGATTTGTATTCGGCCAAACCAGATATTATAATTATTATTTCTCCTCATGCCAATAGTCAGGCTGGGCAGTTTTTTACCATAAATCAAAGTCCTTATTTTAATTTAAATTTTAAAAAATTTGGTGATTTGGTAACCAAAGTGCAACTAGTAAATGAAATTGGTTTTGGCTATAAAATAAAAGAATCTTGTGAAGATTTTTTTCCTATTATACTAACCGCTGATCAAGAATTGGATTATGGTAGTGGTGTGCCTTTGTTTTATTTGACCGAGCATTTGCGTCAGACCAAAATAGTTAGTATTGGTTATGCGGATTTATCTTATTCTGATCATGTAAAATTTGGACAACTTATCCGTAAACAAATAAATTTATCTGGTCAACGAGTGGCTATTATTGCTTCGGGAGATTTGTCACACAAATTACACAAAGATTCTCCAGCCGGTTATTCAGATCGGGCTCAGGAGTTTGATCAGACAATTATGAAATTAATTCAAGAAAAAGATATTGATAAAATTTTGGATCTTGATCAAGAGCTAATCAAAGAGTCTGGTGCTTGCGGACTGCGTTCTCTTTTGATACTACTAGGCATTATTAAGGAACTAAATTATCAGCCGGTGCAACTTAGCTATCAATCGCCTTTTGGCATCGGATATCTAGTAGAGAACTTTGAGGTTAAATAATCCTATATTTTAAAAGCCCCTGTTAGGGGCTTTTTTTGTTTTTAGATATTAATTTAAAAAAGTAACGCCATTGGCCCAGCCCGTGTGATAATTCTTTGGTATCATCTAGGCATTTTTCTATAACATTTCGGTCATAATCTTTACAAACTTTAAAGACGGAATTTCTTTTAGAATAAGGCACTTTTAATTCTGCTATAATATGTAAAGCTAAATCTTGCCACTTATAAGTCGGGGCCTTGGGGGCGTCTTTTTTACTTTTAAATATATCAGCTATTTGTTGCATAGCTATAGTTTAACAAAAAAGACACGTTTAGTCATCAGGACAAATCATTGACAAAAGGCCTTAAATATAATAGATTTACTGGTCTATTGATCACCATTAGTCAATAATTGTACAACCATTTCAGAGAGGAGATGTTATATGCTGGAAAGAAAGCTTCTAGTGCCGGCCAATGTTTTGCAGCTTAAGATTAAGCTACCTAATTGCGATGGAGTGCCGGCTACTGGCCCTAAGTGGGTGGAACTCACAGAGGGTTGGGAAAAGGAATTTCCTGCTATTGCTGGCGGGCCGCTTACGGTTAAAGTAATCAAGGTTGGCCCTTATCGTAAGAAAGACGGGGCCAGAAAATGGATCATCATCCAGTTTGATGGGCCTACCACCAAAGAGGTGGCCCAAGAAGCGGTTTTAGTCTGTTCCTGAGATTATCAGTAAACGGACGGTCAGTGTATAAGGGGTGTTAATCATTGTTGATTAATGCCCCTTAATTTGTATTATTTAGTATTGACAAAATAATACAAATATAGTATATTATTTTTATGCTTAAAATTGCTAAATATCCAGATCCAATATTAAGAAAAACCGCTAAATCAATTAGCGATTTTAATGATTATTTGAAAAAATTAGCTGCTGATATGGCCGAGGCTATGTACCATGATGATGGCATTGGTTTGGCGGCACCGCAGATTAGCCAGAGTCTTAGACTAGTAGTATTAGGTTTGGGCAAGGGACAATATAAGAGCTATGTTAATCCGGAGATAACTTTTTTTTCCAAAGAAAAAATATCTAGCGACGAGGGTTGTTTGTCTTTGCCTAAAATATTTGGCACAGTTACTCGAGCAAAAAAAATACATATTAAGTATCATGATGTAGATGGTCAGATCAAGAAGGAAAAAATAAAAGGCCTAGGAGCCATTGTTTTACAGCACGAGGTTGATCATTTGAATGGAATTTTGTTTATTGATCGCGCTGAAAAAATTACAGAAGGACAGGCTATTTTAGACTCTCTAAAGAAAAAACTGAATGAGCAAATTAAATAAACAAATTATATTTTGGGGTACGCCACAATTTGCCATACCTTCTTTAGACTCTTTGTATAAATTAGGTATACTGGCAGCCGTGGTCACTCAACCCAACAGACCAGCTGGTCGAGGCAAAAAAATATTAGCTAGTCCAGTAAAATCTTATGCTTTAGAAAATGATATTACTATTTTAGAACCAGACTCATTGGATACTAATTTTGAAGTAGCTATAAAAAAATATTTACCAGCTACTTTTGTCATAGTGGCTTATGGAAAAATTATTCCCCAAAGAATATTGGATTTATCAGAGCTTCCAGCTATAAATATTCACCCGTCTTTACTGCCAGTATTACGCGGACCATCACCAATACAAACAGCTGTTTTAAGCAGTTTCAAGTCCACGGGGGTATCACTTATGCAATTGGACAAAAAGATGGACCACGGGCCAATTTTGAGCCAAATAAAGGCTAAAATAGGCTCTGAAGAGGATTATCTGGGGCTGTCTGAACGTTTGTCACAGCTAGGGGCTGATCTTTTGGCTCAAAACATCGGCGCTTATTTGAGTGGTCAGCTTACTCCTCTAGCCCAAGATGATAGCCAAGCTACTTATTGTCACCTGATCAAAAAAGAAGACGGACAAATTGATTTTAAAAAAACTGCTCAGCAAATTCATAATCAAGTCAGAGCTTATAATAAATGGCCAGGCGCCCAAGCTACTTTGGACGATTTAGAATTAAAGATTTTAGAAACAAAAATAAGTAAGATAGATTTAAAACCCGGACAAAGCAGTTTTGATCAAAAAAATATTTTTGTCGGCACGTCCTTGGGTAGTATTCAGATATTAAAACTGCAACCGGCTGGTAAAAAAATTATGTTAGCGGAAGAATTTATCAGAGGCTATCAGAAATATTTAAATAAAAACTTTATACTAAAAACACTCTCTTAAGGAGTGTTTTTTAAATATAAATTTTAAGTTTAATTAGACTTTCTTTTTTTCAGTAACCCAAAATCCCAAATATTTTCCAAGCATGAGTCTGGTTTGAGCATCAATAGCTGGGATAGAACCAAAAAGTATCATAGTAATGGGGAAAATAATCCATTGTAAGAGCATCATCAAGTATTTAAAAGGCAAAGTAAACACGGTCTTTCGGCGATTTAATGGTAATGGTGGCAATATGATGACACTCATAAAAGCAATCATGACCATACCGACCATACCCAAACGCATTAAATTTTCTAGCATCAAAGGAGTGTTTTGGGTCAGGACAGTGGTCATGTTTTGTTTTTCCGCTATCCATAGTGGCAAATAACCCATGAAAAATATAATAATTGGGGCTGTGGCCCAGGTATAGACTCCTTCGGTTTGATTCCAAACATAAATCCATTTTCTGGACAGGGGTATTTTTTTATTGCGAGAAAATCTCCAAACCATGTAAGGAAAATGTTCTACGCCATAAGCCCAGCGACGCATTTGTTTATATTGGCTAATTAAACTGCGATGAATATTACCAACATGCACAGTATTCATAGAAACGGGAATATGCATCGGCACAACTTCATAATCTCCGTCATAGTGTATCAAACATTGTAAAAATATTCTGGAATCTTCAGTCACAATATTATTTTGCCAAAAACCAATCTCTGTCAGTGCTTGCCAACTCATCGAGTGAGAGGAAAAAGTAAATAATCTTTCTGGACGAGCCAAATCAGTCAAGAGCCAAAAAGTAGTGGAGTTGGCTACTAGACGGGTGATAATATCTGATTCCCAGACATTATTGTGATAGAAAGCCATTGGCTGGAATGAGGCATGATAGGGATTTTTGTGGGATATAAATTTATGAGTTAAATAGGCAAAATAATCTGGATGAGAAATAGTATCTATATCAAAGGTAGAGACAATTATTTTTTTATAATCAAAATTTTGAGAATCAACATATTTTTTAACCTCATAGCCAGCATGATAGAGATTTGATCCCTTGCCTGCCAATTCCCCCTTTAGGTTGCTTGGGTGTAAGGTGACTATCACTTTGTGGAATATATTGGCGTATTTATTTTCTATTTGTTTAGCCACGCTGTAAAATTGTTCACGAAAACGTTCTTCGCCAGCTAAGACCACAATCATTTTTTGCTTGTTGTATTTGGTTTTGTAAGCCAAATTATCAAAAGTGCCATCTACTACTTCAAAAGGTTCTCCGGCGGTTGGTAAAAATATAATATGATAATATTCTTCCCATTTTTTGCCATAGGTATTTTGTAAAAAATTCCACCAATCCACTCTATTAGCCTGACGATATTTAGACCAGGAAATTATTAAAAATATCATCATATAAAGAATACGCAAGACAAAATAAACATCAAAAATTATGATAAAGTATATGCCATGGAGTGGCGATATGATAGATAATAAAATGGCGAAAATAAAAGTAAACCAAATAGATAGGCCGGGTAGTATTTCTAAAAATCTATACTTATAATAATTTTTTTGTTGTTTATTCATAAAGATGATAGTCTCCGCTTTCTAGGCCAACAGCTTCAGAAATATGTTTGAAATTGTCATTGGCCAAAAGATTTTCCAATTGTCTATTGATTATATTGATAGTCATCGGGCCATTGTAGATGAGTCCGGTGATCAGTTGGACTAAATTGGCGCCGGCTTTGATTTTTTTATAGGCATCGTAGCCGGAAAAAATTCCGCCTGTGCCAATGATTTTATATTGACCTTCGCTGTTTTGATAAAGATAAGCTATTATTTTATCTACTCTATCTCTTATTTTCTCTCCAGAGATTCCACCGGGTTTATCTCGGTGGAGTGATTTTAAGTCTAAAGATCCCCTATCTTTAGCCAAGTTGCAGGCTATGATAGCGTCAATATGGTATTTTTTACTTAAATAAATAATATCATCTAGCTCTGCTTTGGACAAATCTTGCCCAATTTTTAGCCAAATAGGTTTTTGTTGTTTATTGATTGATTGTACTCTTTCTAAAATTGGTTCTAATAATTTTTTTGATTGTAAACCAGTAAAATTGTCTACATTGGGACAACTGAGATTGATAGTAATTATATCAGCGTATGGAGACACTACTTCAAAAGTAGCTTGATAATCATCGGCGGCTTGCTCGAGCGCTATGTCATTACTTTTGGCAATGCTGGCTGATATCAAACCAGTTTTTTTCTTGAGTTGTTCCACTATTTTATGAGCGCCTTGATTATATAAACCATAATAGACTACTAAGCCTTTATCTTGCGGTAATCTCCACAAGCGCGGTTTTTTATTACCACTTTGAGCTTGATAAGTAATAGACCCAATCTCTGCCCAAGCAAAGCCCATGGCTGACCAGGTATTGATAGCTTGGCCATTTTTGTCCAATCCAGCGGCTAGGCCAATCGGGTTTTTAAAATTTAAGCCACAGAGTCTTTGACGCAAACGCGGCGAAGTATAATTTAATTTGGCTTTTAATAAAACGTTTAATAATTTATATTTGCTAAAAAAAGATAAACCCCAGATAGTAAAATTGTGAATTTTCTCTGGGTCAATAAGAAATAGAATTGGTCGGATTACTCTTTGGTAAAACATTTTTATTTGAGTATATTAGTCAATTGTTTTTTTGATTCTTTTAAAATTTCTTTATATATTTTTTGGATAAATGTTTTATTTAAATTTTTTGACTGAGCAAAAGTTAAAACATTTTTAATTATTTGTTTTTCTCTTTGACGGTCGTAGATTTTATTTGGGTTTTTAAACCTAGCTATTTTTTTGCTTAGCTTAAATCTCAGTGCCAGAGCATCAATGATTTTTTGATCAGCTCTATCAATCTCTTTTCGAATTTTTTCTAGGTTATTTTTTATCATAAATTTAGCTATACTTTAGCAAAAAAGGCCTATTTTTTCAAGTTTTAATTTATAGGTTATTATAATCTTTTTAATTAAATAGCTAATATTAGCTAGATTTTTTGTTATAAACTTGTTTAATATTGACAAAAGACTAAATATAGTGTATAATAATAAATTAAATAGAATTAATCTATTTGTACCATACAACTTAAGAAAACAAGATCTAATAAACAGTTTTCTCACTTCACAACTATTTTTTCAGGAAGGGTGTACAATGCGCAAAATGAAAACCTCTCTTATGGTGATGGCTCTTGTAGCTGTCCTCTGCTCTCTGTCTCTGGCTGCTCCGGTCACTGATTCGGTCCAGATCACCGGTGTCAATGGCGCCAAGGTCTATGTCTTGGTTACCCAGAATGTTATTGACAGCTTGCGACAGGCTGGTAATTTGAACGCCGCTTTCCAGGTTATGGACCTTTTGAGAGCCAATGAAAAGCAGACGGCTGACTCTTTGGCAGCTGTCAATAAAGCTGTCGATGATAGTCTGGCTGCAGTGCAGCAAACTATCGATGACAGCTTAGCGACCATCGAAGAGCGGAAGAACTTCTGGCCGAATGTTCAAAGGCTTGTGGCTGAAATCCCCGAGGATTTTGATGCTATGCTCGAGTGGGCGGATACTCCGGTTAAAGTCTCAGCAGTTTTGTTGAGCTATGATGTTCCTAGAAGCTGGATTGAACAGCGTGGTATTGGCATAGATGTCTATTATGGTCAAGATATGATTATACTAGCGGACATTAGTTACGCGCAGACCAGAAATATGCTTCACCGCTACGCGGTGGAACTTAATGGTCCGGCGCATCGTCGGCTTATGGGGCAGGATTCCGTCCTTATTTCTAGCAAGGCCGATCAGGCCTGCCTTGAAGAAACAAATGCTTCACTAGCGGAGACTAGAGAGGCGGTCGAGTTGACCTTCAAGGTAGCAACAGTCAACACTGAGAATATCCAGACGCTAGCTAGCGCCATGGATGATCTCAAAAGGGATGTTTGGACCTGTTTGGAAGGTTTGAAGCGGACGAAAATCCGCAAAGACCAAGGCGATGACAATCGCCGAATGATGGACAACCTGAGCATTCAGGGCAAAACCGCTGTCGTGTCGACAGAGCTCAAGAGCACTGAGCTCTAATCGTATAGATCGAGTTTTTCTAAGTTCAACAAAAAAAGAGACCCGCTCACCGGTGGGTCTCTTAAAATTTATTTAGTATTGTCTAACCTTTTGTTTATTTTTTCTAGGATAGCTTCATTTTCTCCAATTACTTTTTTTGCTTTATCCAAATCGGCCACTTCCACATCATCCGGTGGGTTTTGTTTTAATATATAATTAAAAATTTCTAGACGGCCTTTAATTTTTTCTAAATCGTCTACCGACATTTTATCAAGTTGCTCTTCGGTTGGTAATTTTTCATCAAGGAAATTTTCATATAATTTGCCAGCACTCATGTCTGACTGTTTGCTAATTGTCTCCTTCTGAGACTCTGCCCCTTCTTTAAGTTGATCTCTTAGTGTCTCGGATCCTTTCTTACCTATTTGTTCTAATTCTTGGACTGATTTTACTTTTTGCTCAGCTACGGCTATATCGTACATCAATTTTTCTCTAGTTTCTTTGACCATCAAATCTTTCATCGCTCTTTCAACGGTCATACCATCATCTACTTTGATTTCGTCATTTCTGACCGCCTGTTCTAAGAATTCGCGCATATGCTCACGGGTATGCATTTTAATGGCATCATCTTTATCTTCAATAGTCTCTTCTGTTTTACCGTGCAACAATTCTGATAAAGATTCTTTTTTAAGATCGTTCCATTCTTTTCGACTCTCGGCATCATCAAAGCCCAGTTTATTAAGAGCGGTGTTTAATTCGGTGGAAATATCATATTCTGGTTTGGGTAGCAAAGATTCGGGTATTTCAATTTTTTGTAAACTTTGGTTGTCTAATTGCTCATTTAAGCGAGCCATCATAGCCTCTTGATTTTTTTCCACCAAAGATAAAAATTCAGTGGCTTTGGTTTCAGATACTTTATCAATTAGCTTTTCGCCAGATTCTTTATCCTGTAAGTATAATGGTTCTTCCAAAATATTATCACCAATTTTCACTACTTGATTGTTTTCTACAGTAATAGTTTGGTTTTCCAAAGTGAAAGAACCAGATTCCTCATCACTAAAGTTTACTTCGGTAGCCAATTCTCCCAGGTTAGATTTTTCTAAATTATCTTGGAATACTCTGCCTTCGGCCTTTTGAATTTGTTCTTGATCAAATTTGATATTTTCATCTTTGACTCCCTCGGCTGATAGCATATCGCCCCAAGTTTCATTTTTGATATTATCTATGTAAGCAACCGCACCAGTATTGGCGACATTTTCTGCCATAATAATTTCAGTGGCATGGTCAGCCAATTTGGCAATGACATTTTCCTGAAAGCCCTCATAATCAGTAATGGTTATTTTATTCCCCTCAATATTGACATATTTTTGAAATTCTTCTCCAGTGATACCAGCAATATCATGGCCTTCTGATAAGACTCGTAAATTAGCGCCAATATTAAGTATGCGAGCTGCTTCGACATTGGTTACCTCTCCTTTATCCAAATCTATATTATCAATACCCAAACGATAAAATACCTGTTCTAGGTGTTTTGGTGCAGCATCTTTACCCAGCTCTAAAGATAGTTTATATTTTACATCTTTTTCATCACCAGCTTCTTCTTTAAAGCCGGCTTTGACTACAGTCGGGTGCTCAATAGAAAATTTTTGCTGATCAGTAATTAAGCCGTCCTTATGAAGTTGCTCTAAGAGCGCTTGAGCAGCTTGAGATTTTTCACCGCCATGGATTTGATCACTTATAATTTTTAATTCAGTTTCGTCTAGACCGCCGTCAAAAGCATTAATACCCAAATTTTTTTCCAGCTCTACCCGACCGACCGCTTCATTAATAGTTTTTATATCAATACCACTATTTCCAATAGCATTTTTTGCTAATTCCACATTACCAAGCTGAAGTTCCTGACCTAAATGTTGTTTGATGGTCTCTTGATATTGCTCTAAACTCAAACTGCCATTTTTTAATAGATGCTGCAGAGCTTGTTTAGCGGTTTGAGCTTCCGGAGATTTTGGATCGTTATCCAATTCACAAATGATTTTATCCAAATCCTCGGCTTTAAGACCATTCTCAAAAGTGTTGATACCCAATTTTTCATTGACAGCCACTAAATTTTTTAGTGAGTCGACGGTAGTTGAGTCTAAAGTAGAATCTTTTATTAAAGTATCGGCCTTGATTGTATCTCCAGATTGAAGAGCTTGGGCAATTTCATTTATTTGAGTTTTTTGTTCGACCAAACTAGAATCATTGGCAAGCGTATCCGGAAACAAACTATCCTGTTTTTGTGGACCGATAAAGTCTTTGGTGTCTACCGCCATTTCTTCTATATCAAAATCATCTTGTAAACTGTATTTAAATCCTGAGTTAGCAGCTTGCTTTTGTTTAGCTAAAACTTCTTGCATTTGCTCGAGTATTCCTTTTTGTTCGCTTAAAGTAGAATCAGAGTTTTCGAGCGCTGGGGCTTTTGTGGTATCAACTGGTACCTCAGCTTTTTCTTCAATATTAGCTGTGTCACCATTCGGTATCTCAGTATTATCTTTTGAGGTTATTGTGTCAGCTGTATTTAAAATCACTCGGTTATAGATATTATCCAAACCTTGGTTGATATTATAATCTTCACCTGATAGTGCTGTTGAACTGGCATTTACCAACTCTCCACCAATAGCACCAGCTATAGCTCCTTTGGTACCTTCTAATCCAGCTCGGCCTAAAGTTCTGAATTTTTCTTTGTTACTCAACTGGGCAAAAGTTTTCCAAAGACCCCTAAAACTCTTTCTGGCTCTTTCTTTGGTAGCAATGTCAGCTGCTTGGGCAATTTCTTTTTCTCTTTGAGAAACTATACTTTTGGCCATTTTTTTAGTATCAACAGTTTCATTTTTTTCAGCAGTAATATTTTTGGCCTCAGAGATCATTTTATTTTGTAGATTCTGAATCTGCAGTTCAATTTTAGCCCTCTCTGCTTCTTTGATGTCAGGCAATTTTATGCGAGCTCTGGCTTCGCTGATTAATCCTCTGGCTTGATCAATATTTTCATTAGTTAAGGCAAAATTATTAAAATCACTAAGTATATCTTTGGTGGTTTTTACTTCGCTGGCGCTTTGCTTGAGGATTTCATTTCGCAAAGATCCTTGTATTCTTTGCATACCCATATAGACCGCTCCGGCGATGGCGTCAGAATAAGCTGCTCCGGCAATAGAACCAGAAACAAAGCCCTTACCTAGAGCTTGCATCAGACTGTCGGGAGGATTTTTGCCAAATAATTTGGCAACATAAGATTTTTCATAAGCGCTTTTTCCCTTATTATCAATTTCGGCAAATTTTTCTTGGGCTACTACATCACCTAAGATAACATTCATTTCTCTAGAAACCATCAACTCGGCCTGAATAGCCAGTTTATTAATGTCCGCTTCGCTTAAGTCGGATGCTCCTTTTAGTTGTTTTAAGGCTTCTTCTATTTGATAAGCAGCATATTCTTCCAGAGCGTTATTAGCAGTTAATGATTTGATTAACTCCTGTCTGTCTTTGATATCTTCAGCTTGATATTTCTGGTCACTATTTTTTTTAGTATTTTCGGTAAGTACCAACAAACTACAGATATGATCAATTTTAGCTCTTTTTTCATCGCTATTTTCACCGCTAAAAATATTTTCTATTTTTTCGTCATCAAACCTTAATCTATAAGCCAAATTTTTTTGAGTACCCATGCTTTCCTGTCGCTGTTTTTCAAATTTGAGCAGGGCATCCATATCATTTTTTAGCTGTTCAAAAAGACCGTTGGTATCTAAACCATCTTTAGACATTTTTTCAGCCTGAGTAGCCAATTTTTTGAGACTTTGGGCGTTTAGTTTTTCAAAACCACGACTAGTCAGATAATTAAAACCAGATACTGCTGCACCAGTCAGTCCTCCGCCAGCTAATTTTAGGGCCAAAGCTGGTGCGCTGACAAATTTGAGGCCGGTCATGACAGCTCGATTGGCTAAAGCATAAGAACCTCCACCCCAGACGCCTTTTAAGAGCTGACTACCCTCGGCTTTTAATTTATCTGTTTTAGAAGTATTGTTTTCTTTGGAGGCTGAGGCCTGTCGTATCTGATCTTGCATAACCACTTCGGCTTGCTGACAGAAATTTTCAAAGTATCTGTTTTTAAATTCCTCAGCATAAAGAGTATCCACGCCCATTTCCATGAGCATGGTTTCATCAGTAATCATTTGAGCAAATTTTTCTTTTAGTTTTTTAATATCTTTTAAGTCATCAAAACTTAAGTTAGTAAAAAACTCATTAAATTTTTGGTTAGCGATTTGCTCTTGCTTGGCTTCCAAAATTGGTACTACTTCTTCAGAAATTGTCTCTGCTATAGCTAATGTTGGTTTGGGTGTCTCTACAGAAATTGGTTCTGGTTTGGGTGCTACCATTTCAGCGGTGTGGAGAGGGTTCGATTCTGCTTGAATAATCGGCTCAGGAGTTTTTGGTTTCTCGGATTTTTCTAGGCGTTCGGCTCGATTACTTTTGATTTCTGGAATCTCAGAATAGATAACCCTACTCTTTTCTTCAGCTGGCGCTCCAGAAAAAACAATTTCGCTAGTTACTTTCTTGGCACTTCTACCCCATTGATTTTTGGTGTTCTCTATAGCTGTACTTGCTTCGATAGCAACGTTTTCAGCAGAGCTACTAATATCTCTTAAAACAGCTGACTCGGCTGGAGTGGCTGCTGTTTTTATCTCTGATGGTGTATCCTTAAAATCAGCCACTTCATCTTCAATCATCGTAGTTGCTTCGTAGGCGCTAGTTTCTATTGGATCTAGCCTAGTTTCTCTAGCATTAGCTTTTAAAAGCTCTTCCATTCTTTCAGCTGATACTTCACCATATCTAGGATCTACTGACTGGCCTCCCCTAGAGCTCCTTTTATCTCCTTTGTTTCTTCTGTCCATATAATTAATATCTATCTTTTAATTCTTGAAGTTTTTGGGAAATTTTTTCCTCGTCAACTCTTTGAATTATCTGGCTAATAATTTTATTTTTATCGTCTTTTAATTTACCCAATTTAAGCAAAGCCAAGTCCCTAATTTGTTGAATTTCAGCTATTTTGTCTTGAGTGGCTTTGGATTTTATTGGAGGCATACTTTTATTATTTTAGAGCTTGTTTTATGCGGGCAGTTCGATTGAAAAAATTATAAGCATAGTCATCTAAGAATTTTTTTTGTTCATTGGAAAAATTTGGTATTTTGTTTTGCAAAAAATCATGCAGGTCTTCCGTTTTAGCATTTTTTTCAACCAACTCATAATATTCGTTTATATCCTGAGCTGATAATTTGCTTAAAAGAAAAAGACCCATCTTTTTTTCCAGTTGCTCAGCCAACCTCTCTACGTCAGTGGCGTCAATTTTGCCGCTAGCGTCGGTTAAATTAGCTTTACTCAGAAGGGCCGTAATAAAATCCTTAGAAAATGCTTTGTTTGCCATATTTTTATAATTATTTTTGGGCTAAGATACACATATATATTATAAATTATTTTTACATTATAGTATAGTACTTTTTCAATATTATGTCTAGATTTATAGTTTAAAGTCTTTTTTTAGGTATTAAATTGGTCTAATAATTTTTTAGTTATTTTGGTTGGTAGACCAATGATACTTTCTTCTTCCCCTTCTATGTTTTTTATATAGGGTTTGACTAGGGGATCCCAAATAGAAAAACCACCAGCTTGTTGGAAAATATCGCCCTTGGAAATTAGTTTTTCTATTATCTGATTGGGGATTTTTTTAAAATAAATTTTAGCGCTATCACTAGCCTCTACTTTTCGGCCAGTCTCAGTGTCAGTTACTACGACAGTATTGACAGTTTCAGCGGGAAATTTTTCGTAGCTGTTTAAAAAATCTCTAGCTTCTTGGGGGCTCTGTGGTTTTTCTCTAATAATTCCGTTCCAATAGACTACTTGATCGGCGGTAACTAGTAGGGCGGGAAATTTTATTTTTTCGAGCAATACCAGTGCCTTAGCGTTGGCTAATTTGCTGGTCAGTTTTTTAGGATTGGAATCCCTAATGGCTCTTTCGTCAATATCAGAAATCAATACGTCAAATTTATAACCCAAATCTTCTAATACTTTTTTACGTCCTAAAGAAGCACTGCCTAATATTATTTTGTAATTTTTATGATTCATAAACTATGCTTGAAACCAAGCTGAGACAGCTTCAATATCTTCTTTTTGGTGTTCTCCTGTTAGCATACTTTTGTAAGCTATCAGATCGGCGGGTGAAACTATTGGTATAGTAATACCATAAATTTCTTTTAAAATTGATGCTGAAAAATCGGTGGGCATTTTTTCCCATTTTCCGGTTCTAGCATCACAGATTTTAATATTATTACCGCCGCTTATATCTATCTCTTGACCATTAAAATTTAATGTCAACGACTTACAATCCCATCTTTCATCAATATAATGCTTCGGGCCATAAACGATAAATCCCTTTAGATCTTCTATAATTTTAGAAAAATATTTGTCTGGAATATCTATATCAATATCGTTTAGAAGTCTCTTGGATCCGTAAATTTTAGCAGCCAAACCTCCAGTTATTTGAAAGGGTACTTTGTGTTTTTTTAAAATTTTAACTATCCAGTCTAAAGCCTCTTTGGTATTTTTCCTATTACTACTTTCCATAACACTTTTATATTTTTTTCCAAGCAGAGGGCAAAAGATCAATTGCCTTACTTGTTTTTATTTCTGATAATATAATTTGAGCCTCGGGACAATATGTTACATACAATTCACGACACAAACCGCAAGGCGGATAAATTTCAAAAGTTCCATCTTCATGCCTTTTTACAGCAACAATCATTTCAATCTCACGATCACCAGCCAACAAAGCCTGTCCAACAGCTAACCATTCGGAACAAAGATCTACTTTTTGAGAATTTATGGAAATGCCAGTATAGATTTTTCCTGATTTTGTTCTAATAGCAGCACCAACGGAATGTTTTCCTTTGACATAATGTTGTTCAATGATGTTCTGCGCTTCTTTTATTAAATTCAGCATGTTAAATATTAAATAATTTTAGGCACCATGACAACGCTTATACTTTTTGCCAGATCCGCAATAACAAGGATCATTGCGGCCAATTTTATCGCCCTCTAAGTTTTTTGGTTTGTTGGATTTAATAGGATTATGGCTTTCGCGGTTGGCTACTTGTTTTTGAAAAGGCTGATAACCCTGTTTTTGTTCTTCAAAAACTTTTTGGCTTTCACCTGGTCTAGGTGCATTATTACTGGCGGCTACAGTGTTTCTTTTTAGGGTAATTTTATAAAGAGAATAAACTATATTTTTACGGATAGAATCAATCAGGTTATTAAATAAACCAAAAGCTTCTCTTTTGTATTCCACCAGTGGATCCCTTTGACCATAACCTTGCAGACCAATACCAGTACGCAATTTGTCCATAGCGGTCAAATGCTCTACCCACAAAGTATCAATACTTTTTAAAACTACGCTACGCTCAATGACCTGCATCGGTGTCCAAGCTTGGTCATTTACGACCATATTGGCATTGATTTCGTCTCTTAATTTACCATATTTTTCCTGGGCAATAGCAATAACATATTCAATCAATTGATCACGATTTTCGTGTGAATTATTTTTACGGAGATTATCAAAAAAATCTTTAATCTTATTTTCCTCAGCAGTTTCTAGTGGAAAAATTGATTTTATGGTTTCTAATATTTCCTTGGGGTTAAAATCTGACCGCGACTTATCACCTAAAGTATGAAAAGAAACCACGTTTTCAATTTCTTGACTGACATATTCCAAGACTATATCTTGAGAAGTTTTTTCGCTTTTATGATCTCTGTCAGAAAATATTTCCAAAAGTTGCTGACGAGAATTGTAGATTACCTGACGGTGTTTGTTGATAATATCATCATATTCAACCAGGTGTTTTCTAATATCAAAGTTGTGGCCCTCTACTTTTTTCTGCGCTGATTCAATAGAATTTGATATGATTTTATTTTCTATTGGTATGTCTTCACCCAAACCGAGCTTGTCCATGATATTTTTCATGCGGTCTGATCCAAAGATGCGCATCAAATCATCTTCCATAGAAATATAAAATTGGGATGATCCAATATCGCCTTGCCGGCCGCTACGACCACGCAACTGATTGTCAATACGACGGGATTCGTGTCGCTCGGTACCCAAGACATGTAAGCCTCCTAGTTTGATAACTTCTTCGTACTTTTCCTGATTAAAAGGCGTGCCACCTAAGACAATGTCAACTCCGCGGCCGGCCATATTGGTGGCTACAGTGACAGCCCCTTTTCTACCAGCTTGAGCAATAATTTCCGCTTCTTTTTCATGAAATTTGGCGTTTAAAAGTTGATGTGGTATGCCGGCTTTTTCTAGTAATTGACTTAATTCTTCATTTTTTTCAATGGAAATAGTACCAACCAAAATCGGCTGGCCTTTTTCGTGTCGCTCTTTTATTTCTTTGACAATGGCTTTTAGTTTTCCGCGATAGTTTTTATAAATACGATCGCGCATATCCTGACGGATAAATGGCTTATTGGTCGGAATAACCGTAACATCCAAATTGTAAATCTTGGCCATTTCTTCGGCTTCGGTAGCAGCTGTACCGGTCATACCAGCCAGTTTATTATACATACGAAAATAATTTTGAAAAGTGACGGTAGCTAAGGTCATACTTTCGCGCTGGACTTCGACACCTTCTTTGGCTTCAATAGCTTGGTGCAAACCTTCACTATAGCGACGGCCAGGCATCATGCGACCGGTAAATTCATCAATAATAATAACTTCATTATCTTTGATGACATAATCTTTGTCTTTGGTAAATAAAGCCTTGGCTTTTAATGCTGACTCTAAGTGATGAACAGTCTCCATGCCGTGGCTTTCATAAATATTATCAACACCCAGCATTTTTTCCATTTTAGAAATACCCTGTTCCGTTAGGGTGCAAGCTCTCATTTTTTCATCAATGTTGTAATCTTCATTTTCTTTGAGAACCTCGACCATCTGAGCAAATTGACCATAACGCTCGGTCGATTGTTCTGCTTGAGCGGAAATTATTAAAGGTGTGCGAGCCTCATCAATCAAAACGCTATCAACCTCGTCAATTAAGGCATAGCGCAGACCTCTTTGTACTTGGCGAGTAGCATCTTGCGTCATGTTGTCGCGCAAGTAATCAAAGCCAAATTCATTGTTGGTACCATAAGTAATATCAGCTTGATAAGCTTCTTTTCGGGGTACTGGTCGCAAATAGTCCATATCTATTTTGACATGCGTATCGTTTTTATCTGTGATTTGCTTGGAGTCATATAAAAAAGAGCTTTCATGACAAATTACACCGATGCTTAGTCCTAAAAATGAATATATTTGCGACATCCAGACAGCATCACGTTTGGCCAAATAATCATTGACAGTAATGACATGGACACCTTGTCCGGCTAAAGCATTGAGATATATTGGTAAGGTAGAGGTCAAAGTTTTACCTTCACCAGTTTTCATTTCAGCGATTTGTCTTTGGTGAAGCACCATACCGCCCAAAAGCTGAACATCATAGTGCCTTTGGCCTAAAGTGCGCTGAGCAGCAATTTTTACTAAGGCAAAAGCCGGTACCAGGACATCATCCAATTTGGTACCGTCTTTGATTTGTTGTTGCAAACCTAGACTTTTGGCCTTAAGTTCTTCGTCATTGAGTTTTAAGAATTCTTGCTCGGTTTCGTTGATACTATCTACCGATGGTTGGAGACTTTTTAAAAATTTGGCATTGGCATCTCCAAAAAGTTTGTTGATCAGTTTTTGCATACTAATAGTCTTTCTTTCCCCAGAATTTCAAGTTCTTGAATCTTTTAATATTTTTTCTTAATTTTCCGATTCTTTGATCTTTATTTTTGATAATTAACCTGGCTAGTTTTTCTTGTAGGTTATCGACAGCCGCTCTGGCGTCACTAGATTCTTCTTTGGCAAAAACTGGTTCTTTATTGGCTAAAGATAATTTTGCTTCAATCGTATAGACCTCGCCTTTTTGATGTCTTTGATCACGAATTAGCTTTATTTGACAATCGGCAACCCCCAGTTGATACTTATCCAAAGCATCAAAACGAGTTTGTAGGTATTCTTTAAAAGGATCTGTCAGGTCAAAATTTTGATTATAGATTTGAATTTTCATAGTTATTGATTCTCCTGAATGTTGTTTTCATAAGCCTTCATGGCACGTTTTTCCAATACTTTTTTAATGACTAGCACAATAATCAAAAATACTGCTCCACCAGCTAGCATTAAAAAAGTTTTATCCTGCCAAAATGGTGGTACTGGAGCGGTGCTAACTTCTTGAGCCTGAGCGGTTGATGCTAATAATAGTAAGCTAAAAATAAGAGCTTGTTTCATAATTTTATTTTAATAATTTATAATTTAAATGTAGCAAATTTAAGGCCGGCTAGCAATTATTCCAAAACTGCTTTGATCCGTCTGATGCCAGCTGAAGAAGATTGTTCCTTTTTGATGCTAAAATGACCAAGTTCACTAGTATTTTTAACATGAGGGCCACCACAAATTTCCTGTGAGTAGTTGCCCATTTTATATACTTTTACTTTTTCACCATACTTTTGTTCAAACAGTCCAATCGCCCCTTGCTTTTTGGCCTCTTCGACAGACATTTCTTGATAGCTAACCGGTAGCTGGGCCACAATTTGCTGATTGACAATATCTTCTACTTTTTTTATTTGTTCGTTGGTCATGGGATCAGGATGGACAAAATCAAAACGCAAGCGTTCCTCATTGATATTACTACCGCGTTGTTCAACGTGCTGGCCCAAGACATCTCGTAAGGCTTGATGAAGCAGATGCGTAGCGGTGTGATATTTGGTAGCCATGACGCCATCATCAGCTAGACCACCTTTAAACATACCGGCACTGGCAGTAGTTGATAAATTAGCATGTTGAACTGTGTATTCAAGAAATTCTTGTTTTTCTTTATTACCAAAATTTAAATTTCTACTTTTAACCTCTTCTTCAATCATTTCTATTGGGAAACCGTAGGTACTATAAAGCATAAAAGCATCTTTACCAGATTTTGGCGGATTTTTGTCAAATACCTTTAATCCTTTATCTAAAGTTTTAGAAAATTTTTCTTCTTCTTTAGCTAGCTCAGAAAATATAAATTTTTCATTTCTCTCTAACTCTGGATAAGCTAGAGCATACCAAGAAGCAATTAGATTGCCTAAACTAGCCATAAAATATTCTTTAATACCCAATAATCTAGCAAATCTAATAGCCCTCCTAATTAATCTACGTAAAACATAGCCTTGGTCTTTATTAGACGGAGCAATACCATGACTATCGCCTAGTATAAAGACAGCGCTTCTAATATGATCAGCGATTATTCTAAAAGATTTTTTATCCTCTTCGTATTTTTTACCAGAGATATTTTCCAGTTGTTTGATGATTGGCTGAAATAATTCTGTTTTATAATTATCATCGTAGCCATTTAAAACAGCCAGGGTTCGCTCTAGACCCATGCCAGTATCAATATTTTTTTGTTTTAAAGGTTGGTATTTACCATCAGCAGTTTTATCAAACTCCATAATGACATTATTCCAAATTTCTACCCAGTGCTTATCTGTTTCCTCAAATTTTTTAGGGGCTTTGCCTGGGCCAGTCCAGTAAAATATCTCTGTATCAGGACCACAAGGACCACTTTGGCCAGCTGGACCCCACCAATTGTCTTTTATTTTTTCTATCCGTTCTTTAGAAACGCCCAAAGATAACCAGATCTTTTCTGACTCCTCATCATAAGCAGGCACATCCTTGTTTCCGGCAAAAATAGATACCGCCAATTTATCTTTTTCTAATTTTAAAATTTTAGTCAAAAAATCCCAAGAATATTCAATCGCTTCTTTTTTAAAATAATCACCCAGCGACCAGTTACCGAGCATTTCAAAAAAAGTATGATGGGTAGCATCACCCACTTCATCAATATCACCGGTGCGCAGACATTTTTGTACGCTAATTAAACACTGACCCTCTGGATGTTTCTCACCTATAAGATAAGGAACCAAAGGGTGCATACCTGCTGTAGTAAAAAGTACGGTCGGATCATTTTCCGGAATCAAAGAAGCTGAGCTGATCAAATGATGCTCTTTGCCTTGAAAGTATTGAAAAAATTTGTTTTTTAACTTTTTAGCAGTCCATTTATTGGAAAATATCATAAAAATAGAGATAATTTTAGCTAAATTCCTATAAATCTTAGTAAATTTGGCCAAAAAAGTCAATATTTTATAAAAATATACCATAAATTAAAGACCCGATTCCTAAGAACCGGGTCCTATGAAACTGGCTGATAATGCCACACTATGCTTGGTCATTACTGACCACCGACAGGGAATCCCCTCTACCGAGCGCATTTACTGCGCAAAACGCTAAAAAGCAACTACGAAAAGTAACACAGTGTTACAAAACCAGCCATGACAGCCACCATAAATACTAGGATCACCCCAGACGGTTATTTTGTCCAATCCTGGACAGCCGGTTGCGGGAAGGCCCACAAAACCTGGTTTGATAAATCCGTGAGGAAAGTTTTGAGTATCACTAGTATTTGTGATGATTTTTATAGAACAAGAGCCAAGGCCCTTATTGATGTAAAGTTATACTAAAAAAACATCCTTGTCAATAAGGATATTTATAAATTATGCACAAGAATTTAAAGACAATTTTTAGCGTTTAAAAAATCTGATAAAGAAGGTGTGGCTCCATTGGCTATCTCAGTGGCTCTGTCCTTGCCTAAGGTAACTATAAAACAATTAGTCATTTCTGGTGTTATCTCAGTCGGTAAGCTAGCGACATTGACTCCCATTTCATAAATAGCTTTTTCCTGAGTATCGGGAATTAAAGGGTGATTGTACTCTACATCTTCGTAAGGAACCATTTCATCTTTGGGAATGGCTTGATAACCATCAATATTTTTAGTCAGGTAAATATTAATAGCCCGAGATACTAATTTGTCTCTATAACCGCCGGGATTAAAAAATACAATTATAATTATTCCGACAATAAATAAAAGTATAACCAAAGATAACCATTGTAATATTTTTTTCATGACCTTATAATAAACCAGAGTAACTCGCTGTCATAGTATCAATCATACTAGGCAAGATAAACATCAAAATAATTAGTGGAATAACAAACAATAATAAACTGATAATCATACTCCACTTAAAGATGTTTTTGGCAGTTACTAGAGTCTTGTGAATATCGTTGATTTTAAGCTCCAGCTCCTCTATTTTTTTGGCTAATTCTTGATCCATAAGACTATTATAGCAAAAATCAAAATTTTTGAGTAGCTATTAAAAAAAATTTAAAGTATAATAACTTTATGAGAGTACCAATTAGAAAAGCTGGACAATATACTTATATTAAATCTGATCCTCTGATGACTGAGGCTAAATTGACTGAACTTAAAAACCAGCTAAAAAAATTAAAAGAAATAATTCAGCCCGAGCTAGCCAAAGAAGTTAAAAGATTGGCTTTGATGGGTGATTTTTCAGAAAATGCCGCCTACCAAATAGCTAAGGGTCGTTTGCGTGGAGCTAATGAAAAAATAGATAAAATTACTAAACAAATCGCTGAGGCCAAAATTATTAATCCTAGTAAAACTATTCATGAAATTGAGATTGGTCATCTAGTGACTATTATTTCTAGTAAGCAAACAAAAAAGTATCGATTACTAGGATCATCAGAAACAAACCCCGCTCAAGGAGCTATTTCCTACCAGTCTCCCTTGGGTTCGGCTTTGCTAAATAAAAAAGTAGGCGAAATTGCTCAAGTAAAAATCGACGGACAAGTGACTGAATACAAAATAATAGCGATAGAATATTGAGTTTGACCAATAATTATACTTGTGTTTAGATATATTAGTATAAAGAACCTTCCACTAACCATCAACTAAAAACACAACAGGAGAGTGTTTTATGAGTACTATGCGTCGTTCTTTGGCTGACGTTTCTTCCCTGGGGAGCTCCATACGTCATGATGGCATGATTCTAACACTGGTCATCATTTATGTGGGGATCTGCCTTATTTATCTTAGTGCCAACTTTGGCACGGAAATGGGCTGGATGATCAGATTACTTCCAGAAATCATGCTCTTGGCCGTTGGTGTGCTGGCTCTAGTCAGTAAAATCACTGATCCAATTGTTAGGGCACTCTTTCCCTGGCCACAACTTGGTCGCGGAAAGACAAGGATCATGCAGGTTTCGTGGATCTCTGAAGCTATGCTGATCAGGGGATATCGGCCACTCTATCTTCTGCTGTCTCTCAATCCGTTCAATTGGTATTTTTGGAAAATCAATGAAAGCCGGTACTTGTACAACAAGCGCCGCGCGGCCAAAAAACAGGCCAAATAAAACTGATTGAAAATCACAATCTATCAAAAAATAGACCGAGCACTCTCGGTCTATTAAAATATTTTTTATATTATGGTAGCACTAGCTACTAATTCGTTTTTAATATAAATAGCTAAGGTTTGTCCACTGGCCACACCCTGCTGGGCTTTTTTAAACTCAGCTTTGTCTGGATATAAAGTCAGGTTTTGGGCTGGCTGCCGATAGCGAATTTGCCCTTGAGCTTTTAAGGGTAACTGATATTTTTTACCCAGCCAATGGAGTTCTGAAATCTGCACACTTTTGTTGTACAGTTTTTCATCATCAATGTGTCCGACTATTAATTGGTTATTTTTTATATCCTTGGCTACTACATACCAAGGTCCACTACCACCAATATCCAAGCCCTTCCTCTGACCAATGGTATAATACCAAACTCCTTCGTGTGTACCGAGCTTATGTCCTTTGGTATCAACTATATCCCCTACCTGTGGTTTTATTTTTTGTGATAGAAAAGTTTTAAGATCTATTTTACCAATAAAACAAATGCCCTGACTGTCTTTTCGGTCAGCGTTGGGTAATTTGGCCTGTTTGGCCAAAAGACGGGCTTGGGTTTTTAACAAATGTCCCACTGGAAAAAGAGCTTTGGATAATTGAGTTTGATTTAAACCAGCTAAAAAATAAGACTGGTCTTTGCTGGGGTCTTTACCACGGCAGAGCTGATAAAAATCTTTGGTCTTTTTAATTTGAGCGTAGTGTCCGGTAGCTATTTTATCAAAACCCATTTTAATAGCCTGGTCTAAAAATAATTTAAATTTTATTTCGTTGTTACACAAAACATCGGGATTGGGTGTCAGCCCTGCTTGGTAGGCCTCGAAAATATAGCTGACTATTTTTTTATAATATTCATTTTCAAAATCAAAGGTTTGGATGGGCACTTTAAGATGCGCTGCTACCCGATAGGCCATCAGCCGATCTTCTTTCCAAGGACACTCGCCTTTGATATTTATTTTTTCAGAAAAATTCTTCATAAAAGCCGCTTCCACAGTATAACCAGCTTTTTTGAGTAAAAACAAAGTCACGGCAGAATCAACTCCGCCGGACAAGGCTACTAAGACTCTTTCTTTAGCTTTTTTAGGCATTAAGTCACTCTATTATTTACCTATTTTAAAAATGCTCATTTTCTCTAGGGCTTTATCCGTTAACTTTAACCTCATTTGACTTCGGGCATAAAGAGTAAAGAGTCTTTCGCCTTTTTTAACATGATCATTATATTCTTTATTGAGATAAATACCCGCCAATTTATCCTTTGGTGCGCCCAAAATTCTAGCAATAGTATTTATAGCTTTATTATCGGTAAAAGTAATACATCCTGACTTACTGGCATTGTAATATTTCTTGTGAGCCCCCAAAACAATATCATTGGGATCAATATCGAACTTACCACCTTGAGCTTTAATAATCTCCTGCATTTTCTTCCAGGCGGCTCCAGACTCCAAAGCTTTCCAAGCCATGGTAGCACCATGACCTTTTTTGGCCTTACCGCAAAGTTCTAATAGCTCACCAGCCAAATGAATAGACTTATTAGCTAGATCAGCTGGGTAGTTGTCTTTTTGTTGGAGTACTCTTAAAACATCTCTGGCTTCCAAGGCCGGACCAACACCCATACCAACAGGGTCTTCGGTCTGAACCATGATGACTTTCATTTTTATATTAAATTTTTTGCCAATATACTTAAATTTTCTGGCCAGTTCTTTGGCAATTTTCATGTTAGGTATTTTGGTAGTTTTACCAACGGGCATATCAATAATCAAATGAGTCACTCCGGTCGCTACTTTTTTGGCCATAATAGAAACTAACATTTTATCATAGGGCTCTAAAGATAATGGATAAGAGACCTGTAAAATCTTATCGTCGGCTGGCGCTAGATTTAATCCACCACCCCAGACTAAACAGCCACCAGCTTTTTTGACTATTTTTTTTATTTCAGGGGCGCTAAAAGATACGGGTGCCAATACCTCCATGGTGTCAGCTGTTCCGGCTGGTGAAGTAATAGCCCGAGAAGATGTTTTGGGTATAATCAGTCCCAAACTAGCCAAGATGGGAATGACCACCATGGTAGTGCGATTACCAGCTAAACCACCAACAGAATGTTTATCTACTACTATCTTATTGGAAAATTTTAACATCTCACCGGTTTCGGCCATAGCCTTGGTCATAAAATAAAGTTCTTGATCGCTATAATCATGAATAAAACTAGAAGCTACAAAGTAAGTTGTTTCGGTACGAGTCAATATACCATTGGCAATGTCGGAAAATATTTGATAAAAATCTTTATACTTTAATTTTTTACCGAGCAGACGATTTTTAATAGCTACAATAGATTGGGCTCTTTCTAAAAACTCAATCTCTACTATAGTATTGGGCAATATACTAGTTGCTTCCCAAATGTCCTTATAAAGCCCAATTTGGCCCCTCTGGACCCTACTTTGACTAGTATTGGCTTCAGCAATCACTGATTGGTCTTGCCAGCTTATTTTGATCTTATCCCCGGCTTTAATGCCGTACTGAATAGCTTCATCTACATTTAGCAAAGCAATGTTGGATTGCCCTGTTTTTATATCTAATTTTTTTATTTTCAAATAATATGGCATAAGTTTAAAATTTTACAATTTCTCCTGGGTTTAATTTTTTTCCGTTATTTTTTGGCTGAACATTTTCAGATGATTGGGATTTTGTTTTCGCCATTGGCGGTTCTTTGGTGATTACTTTACGTCCTTTTAAAGCTTCGGCCAAAGAAGTAAATTCTTCTTCTCGACCATCATCAGATATTATTTTAATACTGGATGGTGGCGGTACTTTACCAGCTCTAGACAAATCTAAACATTCCCGACAATAGATTGGTTTGGTGGGATCTGGATCAAAATTTATCTTAGTTTTTTTACCACAAAGATCACAAACAGCGTCATGGCTAATACCTGTTTCTTTTTTCTTCCTATTTTTCTGGTCAGAATTATTTTTGCCAGTGAGAGTAGCCGTGGCTTTAGTTTTATTGGTCTCTTCCACACCACGATTTTCTGACCAACGAATAATTTTGTCCTCAATCACTTCTCGTGGCCGGGCGTATCTTTCTCTGGTCACAGAGATTATTTTATCTTTGGTGTCCAAATTTTCTTCAGCTAGTGACACCGGCGGCAGAGTCCGTGCAGAAAAAGCCTCGGAAGTAACTCCGTCAATCATTAATTTTATATAAATTTCAAATTTAGACAAATTAACCAGATCTTCTTGCGTAAAAGTTGGAAAAAATTCTTTTTCCAAAAACTCGGCATCAGCCGCCCCAACTCTAAAAACAACCAAGGTGCCGACATTACCAAAGACAGCGGCTTGGACATTTTCCTCTACCTGCTCAATATACTGATGGGCAATGATTAGATTTAAACGGTATTTTCTGGCTTCAGATAGAATATTCGCAAAAGATTCTGTGGCAAAATTTTGAAATTCATCGACATAGAGATAAAAATCTTTTCTTTCTTCTTCTGGTGTATCCACTCTACTCATGGCGGCCAGTTGAATCTTGGTAATCATCATAGCCCCCAAAAGAGCCGAATTGTCTTCTCCGACGCGTCCTTTAGAAAGATTCAAGAGCAATATTTTCTGGCTATCCATGATGTCACGCATAGAAAAAGATGATCTAACCTGACCTAAGATATTTCTAATTAGGGCTGAGGAAAGAAAACGACCGACTTTATTTTGAATCGGAGCAATGGCTTCAGCCTGGAATCTATCTGGATATTTACTATATTCTTCTAACCAAAAAGCTTTGACCACTGGATCAGATAATTTTTCTACTACTTTTTTTCTAAAAGCTTTATCGGTCAACATACGCATAATGCCCAGTAAAGTAGAGCCAGGATACTCTAGTAGCGCTGAAATAGCATGATGGAGCACATATTCTAGTCTTGGTCCCCAAGAATCTGCCCAAATTTTTTGGAAGACTCCAATTAGACCAGAAACTACCAAATGTCTTTGTCCAGCATCGACTTGTTCCAAAACATTAAAACCAATTGGAAAATCCAAATCAGCCGGATTAAAATATATCACATCATTAATGCGATGTTTTGGTACAAAATTTATGACCTTTTCCACTAGGTCACCATGCGGATCAACTACACAAACTCCTTTACCGTCTTGGATATCTTGAATAATCATATTTTCCAAGACAGTAGATTTGCCCATACCAGTTTTACCAATAAAATACATGTGGCGACGGCGGTCGTCAGTTTTTATCCCAAACTTAACATTGGAATTTCTAAAGTTTGTTTCAGCAAAAATTGTAATGCGGTTATCCATATTTAAGCAGTTGGTAAATTAGGTGGGGCTTGGTTTTTATTTTTTGGCTTGGGCATGGTATGAGCACCTTTTTTGGCGAAGCGTTCTTCAAAATGTTTGTTGGCCAAATCTACACTAAAACTAGGAGCCAGTAATTGCTTTCTAAGGTCCTCGGTGATTTGGCCCTTGTCTAAATCCATGCCTCTGGAAACAGGTAAAGAAAATGGTGGCTCAGATTTTTTACTTTCAGTCCGTTGTAGTAATGGTGCTTTAACAAATTTACTTGGGAAGTGCCAAACAGTCGCCAATTCTTCTGTGTTTAAAATATAATACCCATGCCCTCTAGTGCCACTACGAGCCTTATAACCACGCATTAAGTTTATTCTGCGCATAGCTACTCTGCTCTTAATGAAGAAATAATCAATCTTAGTCTTAGTTTTTTTATCTGGTTTAAAGGAATTTAAATCCATAGTGTTAAATTGTTTGATAGAACCAAAAACAGAAGAAATAACTCGAGAAGCGGAATACTTATCATTGGGCGAGATATAAATCAAACGCATTTTACACTCAAAACCGGTTTTGCCAGTTTTTCTCTCAATGGCCTCAATGGCTCCTTTCTCGCCAGGGGTTAAATGAAGCATCATAGACGGCAAAACATCTTTTTTACCGCTAGAAGTTCCCCCCTTTAAATCTTGTGGCCAAATCATCGGTTCACCGGTGGATAGAAAAAATAAACTAGTCATTGGGTCAATCAGTCTATTAAGCCATCCCTTTTTATCGGAAAACTTTTTACCAGCTATTTTATAAACCTCTCTTAAACCCCTTTTAGGCCAGTCAAAACCAGTTGGTCTTACTATAATTTGAATCCACACCTGTTCCCCAACTTGAATCTTACTCATGGTTTCGAGTAGTGATGATATGGGGTCTTTAAATTCTCCGGAAACATTGTCTTCAAATTCTGTATAAGTCCGAATAGGATAAACATCTTTTTTATCCAAGATAACTTCGGTACCCCAAATATTATGAGTATCATTGGGATAATCATCCGGCACAGCCCCCACATAATCCTCTACTTCGGTAATTTCAGCATCAGGATATTGTGAATAAATAGAACTTTCTATTAAATCACGATATTGGCTAGGGGTACGAATTAAAAATTGGACATAACCATCAATGCTGACAATTTCAAAAGAGAAGCTAAGCTGAAAACGACCCTCTACATATATTTCTCTTAAATTAAGCGGATCATGCGCTCCAGAAATAGTAGAGAAAAGCTGTTCTACGGCCTTAGGTGTTTGTTCGGTGTCTTTGGGGACATCAATGGCTAAAATCACGAATTTATTGGTATTAAACCATTTAATACTCTGCTTCATATGCCAAATAGCAAAAAAACCCCGGACAATGATATAAAAATATATAATCCAGCCACCGTTTTTAAAAAAATACCAAGCTATGGCTCCGAAGCCTTGATTCATAGCCGCGTACAATGATGATAAATCTAAAGTTATTTCCATAATGTAATTATATTATACCATTTTCTCAGTTTTTTTAAAGCTTATCTAAAAAGAAAAAAACCTCCCGATCTGCATTAAAAACAGATTGTAGCAAAGGAAGGTTTTTTTAAAATTATTTATTCAGTTTTTAATGAATATCTGCCTTTTTCGTCCTTAGTAAAACGGTCTTTATTCATCAAAGCTAGAGTAATGGTAGTTTCTTTAATTAAACGTTTTTCTAATACGGCCTTGATGATTTCTTTCTTGGTTAACGGTTTGTCACTTTCTTTCAAAATATCAGCAATCACATCAGCCACTACGCCTGGCTTATAACCCCATTCTTTTAGAGCATAAATACCGCGACCAACCAAAACATATTTTTCATCCAAGATTAATTCGTTGTGAATAGTAGCTGGATAAGCCTGACGATGATCAAAAGCCATTTCATTTATAGTCTTGGCAATTTCCGTAAAATGCATCGGTTTGTCATTTTTCTTGAGTACCAAATAGATCTTGTCATTCATACGACGAGGTGTAATATTTGCCCACTCAATCAATCCCCACTCATCATAAGGATTAGATTTTAATTTTTTAGTAACTGTAATGAAGTTTACTACTACTTTATCAGTCAAATCATCATTTTGTTTGTAAAAATCAGTTTCTTTGATTTTATTCATTAATTCTTCCAAAATAAGCGCTTGACCATGGTTATCAATTAATTCACAAATATTACCAACGGTTTCATGAAATAAATCTACTTTAGCTTCCGGCGTTTTCCAAAATCCACTATGCTGTTTTGATTCTTTAACAAAGTAAAAACGATGATTTAATAGTTGGTTTAAAATAAATCTAATAGCTGCTTTATTTTCTTCGGAAGTTCCGGGGATAGATAAAAGCTCATTGGTCAAATTGTCTTCAGACATCAAACCACCATGCTCGGAAAGAGTAGTGTTGGCGATCTCTTCAATCTCTTTTAAGATGGTCTGATTGAAATTTTTGTTGATCTTCTTAAGAGAAGTATTTTCAATTTGTCTAATTCTTTCTCTGGTGACATTGTATTTTTTACCAATATCTTCTAGGGTTTTTTTCTCAGAACCAGACAAACCGTGACGCATTTTTATAATTTCTTGCTCACGTTCTGATAAAGCCGTCAAAATATTAACCAAAGTTTGATGGGGATCAAAATCAGAAAGTTTTGACAAATGTTTTGATGTAATGACTTGGTCTAAAATTCCAGACATATTCTTTCTTTACAATTTATCTGATTTTATTTCTAATAATAAAATTCCCCTATAAAGTAACACATTTTTTATAATTAGTCAAGACCCGTAGCTAAAAAACCGCGGGTCTTAATATAGGAGCTAAAATTAGCTTAAAAATGCTATTATTCCTTTTTCTTGTTCCAAATTACCAAAAGTGGTGAAGCTAAAAAAATGGAAGAATAAGTACCGACAATAACGCCCAGTATAAGTGCTAAAGCAAAGTTTTGGATGCTCTTTCCCCCAAAAAAATAGACTGCCAAGAGGGCTAGCAAGGTCGTAAAAGAGGTATTAATGGATCTAATGATTGTTTGATTGATACTATTATTGACAATTTCCTTAAAATCTTGGTCTTGATTTCTAAACAGATTTTCCCTGATTCTGTCAAATGTGACAATAGTATCATGAACAGAAAACCCTAATATAGTAAGCAAAGCCGTCACAAAAAGTATATCTACTTCTACATTCATAAAATGCCCTAAAATAGAAAATACACCAATCACTAATAAAATATCATGAACCAAAGCAACAATAGCAGCTAGACCGTACTTCCAAGAAGCCACTGGCTTAGAAACCTTACGAAAAGCATAAGCAATATATAAAATAATAAAAATCAATACTATAACTATGGCCTGTAAAGCTTTGGTTTTCAATTCTTGTCCAATAATGGGTCCAACGGCTTCAAAGCGTAATTCTGATAAAGTATTATCATCAACACCGGCTATTTCTATGGCTTCCAAGCTGGTTAATATATTTTGATGGGTAGTTTCCTCTATTTCTTCAAAACGTAAAATATAATCTTTTTCTCCACTTGGTTGCAACCTAACATTGGCCAAATCTAAGCCGGTTAAAGCTTCTTGAACAGCAATCATAGTTGGTCGCTCTTTGGAATAAGACACTTCTAAAATACTACCACCGGTAAAATCAATACCAAATTTTAGTCCCCATATAAACAATGAAACTATAGCCATCAAAACCAAAAGTCCAGATGAAATAAACCAAATTTTTCTTTGTCCAATAACATTCAACATAATTTTATTCTTTTACATTAACTCTTTTTACTCCAAATAAGGCCAATTTGCCTTCTAATTTTTTGTTTACTATTATTCTCAAAAATGTTCTAGTGACAGTAATAGCAGAAAACATGGATACCAGGATACCAATGCCCAAAGTAATAGCAAAACCTTTGATAATAGAAGTACCAAACCAAGCCAAAATTATACAAGTAATAATTGAAGAGATGTTTGAATCTTTAATAGATGGCCAAGCTCTGGTAAAGCCATTTTCTATGGCGGTATTTAGGCTTTTACCTTCGCGCAATTCTTCTTTGGTACGCTCAAAAATGAGAACATTGGCATCTACCGCCATACCAATAGACAATATAAATCCAGCTACACCAGCCAAAGTCATAGTAACAGGAATAATCTCAAAAATCGCCAAGGTTAAAGCAGCATAAATAGCCAGAGCAACAACTGCTAAAAGCCCTGGCAACCTATAGAAAATTAACATAAACAAAGCGGCAGCAATAAAGCCAATTATACCAGCCAAAAGGCTTTGACCAAGAGATTCTTCTCCTAGACTAGCCCCGACTGTACTTTGGCTAATCAGTTCAATTGGCACTGGCAAAGCACCTAAATTAAGATTTTTTACCAATTCTTTGGCTTCCAAAATACTAAAATTACCAGTAATTTGTGCTTGTCCATCTTTAATTGGTTCATTTACTACTGGACTAGAAATCAATACTCCATCTAAAAATATAGCAATAGGCTTACCGACATTGTCTGTAGTCAACTCTCCAAAAAGATCACGACCCTTATCATTAAAGGATAACAATACTAAAGGGGCCTGAGTATTTTGCTCAAAAGAAAGTTGAGCTTTAGCTATATCGCGACCACTTAAACCGGATTCTTCCCAAATAATATTTTCTAAATCCGCATCTGTTTTTTGAAAAAGAATATGGGCTGAGTGTACTTCCAATTCTCCCTGATCATTCAATTTTTGATCTATTCTCTTTATAATATGATAGCCAAATTGTGATTCAATCAGCTCTTTAGAAATCTGTCCATCTTTTAAATCTTCAAAAATAGCTTTATCAAATTCCGGAACAAACAGTCCTTTTGTTACATAACCCAAATCTCCGCCATTTATAGCTGATCCTGGGTCTTCACTATATTCTTTAGCTAAAGTAGAAAAATCTTCTCCCAGCAAAGCTCTATCCAAAACTTTCTGAGCATTAGCTTTTATTTCATTTTGCGCTTCGGTCACATTTTGCTCAGAAAGTTTTGCCTCTCCCTGTGTTTTAAATTCCAAATGAGGAGTCTTATCAATAATAGCTATAGCTTCGTTGGCATCTTTAATTCCGGCTAATTCTACAATAATGCGATAATTATCACCACTAAAATTGGTCTGTACTACTGGCTCGGAAACACCATAAGCGTTAACTCGTCTTTCAATAACATCTCGCAAAGCTTCCACGCCATCTCTTTTCTCTAATCCTTCTAAAGCTGAGACATCGGCTTGGTAGACCAAATGTGTTCCTCCCTGAAGATCCAGACCCAAATGAACTTTAAACTTTCCAAACCAGCCGGGAGCGCTTGGCCAGACAATCAAACCGGCAAAAATAGCCAACAAAAAAATCGCTAAAAATACGCTTCTAACTCTGGTGCTTGTCACTTGTTTATGTGATGTTTCGCTGTATTTATTCATATATTATTTATAATAAACAGTGACCGTATTTTAGCATATTTAATTATTTTGACAAGTCTTATCGCCGAATGATTGACTTAATCCAAATATCCAATAAATTGGCAAAATCCTCTCTCCCTGCTCTGATAGACTTTGGTAGTAATGAATTGTTAGTCATACCGGGGATAGTATTGATTTCTAAAAAATATATCTGACTACCAGCTACTATAAAATCCGTTCGACTAATATGCCGAGCACCCAAGGCTTGATGCATTTTCACAGCTTGAAACTGGAGCTTTTTAGCTAGAGAGCTACTAATCTCCGCTGGACATATTTCATCTACCAATTTATCATCATACTTGCTTTCATAGTCAAAAAATTTATTTTTAGAACGAATTTCTATCACTGGCAAGGCAAAAGTTTTATTATTTTTATCTATTACCGGTACTGTTAGCTCTTGACCTTTAATATATTTTTCTATGAGTACCTTATCGCTGTATTTAAGAGCTTGTTTTAAAGCCTGATCAAGCTCTTTTTGCGAATGGGCTATAGCCACGCCGATGGAGCTACCGCCAGCTAATGGTTTTATTACTAGAGGACTTTTAAATGGTATTTTTTCAAATTTATCCAAAACAATATCTGGTGCTACCAACAAGCCAATTTTTTTAGCCAGTTGCTTACTCAAATATTTATTCATTCCGACTGCTTGCGCTTCCACATCAGAAAAAATAAAAGGTATTTTTAAGGTATTTAAAAATCCCTGGATTAAGCCATCCTCCCCGCCTGGACCATGGAAAACCGGTACAACGGCCTGATATTTATGATACTGGGCTAAAAATTTATCCAGGTCGGCTGGAAAATCAAAAATATCAACCGAGTATTTTTTGGGTAGAGACGAAACTACATTTTTACTAGAAGCTAAAGCTACCTCTCGTTCTGAACTTTCTCCCCCAGTTAAAATAGCGATTTTCATAAATTATTTCTTAATACTCATGGCTTGAATAGCCAATCCTAAATAAGGAAAAATTTTACTAATGATTTTATGCTCAAAATTTAAATAGGTCTTATAAAATTTTAATAAAAATTTATTATTGCTTCTGGCAAAATAATCATAGGTATAAAAATCTTGCACTTGAAAATTGGCTTGCTGAAGCTGTCTTTTCAAAACCCACGGCTTATAGCTCTCAGCTTCTGGCTCTATCAATTCATTGGCCGATCGATTTGTTTTAAAAAAGCCCAAAAACTTAGAAACAATCCGGTTGATAACCCAAGTATAAAAAAATGGATTATAAAGACGCAAAAATTGACTACTTGGTTCACCCAATAAAACAAAGACTCCGCCGCTTTTTAAAACTCGATAGGCTTCTTGAAAGGTCTTATCAACAGCAAAAAAATGATGTAGCGATCCATTGATAATCACTAAATCAAAATAATTATCCGGATAAGGCAAATGAGTCACTTCTGAACACTGCAATTTAAGATTGGGATATTTTTCTTTGGCTATTTGAAGCACGGCTTCGGACAAATCAACCCCATAGACCTCGTCAGATATTTGAAATAAAGAATTGGCCAAACGGCCAGTGCCGCAGCCCAATTCTAAACTTTTACCAATATGTTTATCTTTTAAAAATTTCTTCAGGTTGGCAAAATTCCAAGCATCTACTACTTTGGCGCTCGGTGGATTGATGTGCCAATCATCATATTGTTTGGCGGTTTTATTGTAATATTCCTTTTGGACTTCCGATTTTTGAGAGTATAGGTCTGTAGTCATCAAATAGCAAATTAGAGGTCTAATTCATTAACTTTTTCCCAAGTATTTTCGTCTAAAACAGCCATATAATCATTGGCCAATATATACAAATAATCATTTATATAAACGGCTCTTTTTGCATCTGGTAAGCTAACAGCTTTGACCAGCTCGATCTGATCGTTGGCGTAAGAAAAGATATAACCACCACTGTAAGAAGGCAAGAAAAATACCTGATGTTTTTCATCTTGCAAGAAAGCATGATGATTATAAAGAGCTTCACTACCATATTCACTCAAAGAATATTTGCTAATTTCTTTAGGATTACTAGCATCAGCCACATCGAAATAAGAAAGTTTTACATTACCATTTTCCATACCAATACCTAATATTTTATTTTCCTTAATTGGATGAAGATATGATGAATAGCCGGGTATCTTGAGTTCCCCCACCATTTTTGGATTTTTTGGATCAGCCAAATTAAGCACATAGAAAGGATCAGTTTGTCTAAAGGTAACCAAATACCCCAAATCACCAATGAACCTAGCTGAATAAATACGCTCGCCCACCCCTAAATTTAAAACAGAACCAATAGTATTTAAATTTTGATCTAAGACATAAACATCATTGGCCTGTGAATCACTGCCACTCGGTGCCCAGCCCCAAATATCACCAATAGTAGTAGCTACTCGGAGATTGCCTTGGTACTCATCCATAGAAAATTGATTTAGAAGATAACCGGGCACAGAACCGCTGGCCGATATTTTCAAATCATTAATATTTATTTTGGCAATACCGGTGCTAAGAAGGGATCTTTTATTTTTTTCATAATAATTTTCGGCCTTGTTTTGCATGTCATTTTCAAATTTGAGCATGGCATCGTCATCCAAAGAACCCATCCACTCATTCATTATAGTTTGTAGTTCACTAAATTTGGACTGACTACTGATGTCATAATCATCTAATTTATTTATTCTAGCCAATAAATCACCAGGAATTAGAGTTTTTAGTTCACTATTTATAAAACCAAACATAAAATCAAACATGTCCAAATTTTTGGTATAAGCTACATATAAAGCGTTTTGAGACATGTAAATGTTGGCTGTGCCCTGATTGCCAACAAAAGAAATCTTATTATCAATATCGCCAGATTGAGGGTCTAAACTAACGACACTAAAGGTAGAATCCACTTGAATGGGACTGTTGGGGTGATATATTTCACCGCAGGGAATGGCTAAAACCTGACCAGATTTTAACAATGGACTGATCGGACAGGGATTATAGCGATTTAAATAAGTTTGAGTAATTAAATAAACTTTATCATTGTATAATCTAGAATTGAGTAAATAAGTATCATCATCTAAATCAATAGTCCATTTTTCTGTAGGTTGTTTTGGATTAGAGACATCGTAGGCGACAATTTTTCTATCAGAGAAAACCAATAAAACCTTATCCGCCAAAAGCAAATCTCCAGCCAATTTTATTTCTGAGCTCAAAGCTAAATCCGTTGGTGGCCAAGCGCCAATCACATTAGTTTTGACATCATTAACATAGCGAGGAGCTATGGAATCAGTTGAATCCATCATAATATCTATTGGCATTGGTTCTTCTAACCAATAACCACCGCTATTATCAGAAAAATAAATTTGTTGACCATCTGTTTTTAATATATCTGGCTCGTCTATACCAACCACCTGGACATTGGTACCAGAAAATCTATCCGCTGATCCACTACCCATGCCCGACGGTGCTTCTTTGACAGTATCAGACTCGCCTAAAGGTAAAGAACCATCACCCAAATTATCAATAGCCATTTGTGGAGTGGCTGTATTTCTAGTTAAACCAATAGAATAATAGGCTCCATCCTCCATTTCTTCTATATATTTTTTAAACTCATCAAGAGATTTAAATTTAGAAAATTCATTACTTTTATTTACTTGATATTTACCCGGAATAAGATTCAATGGTGGTTTATTAAAATTATTGGGGGTATCAATAGTAGATATTATTAAAACTAGTGCTACGGCTGAAAATAATACCAAGGCTATTAAATAAATCGGAGTAAACCCCAATCTATTTTTAGTTATTTTTGTTTTTAGCTTTGTTTTTTGCATATATTTATTTAAAGATTTTAACTTGTCTATTATACCACAAAATCAATTTCCACCAAAACGACGCTGTCTCTTATTGTATTCTAAAATAGCTTTATCTAAATCTGCTTCCATAAATTCCGGCCAAGTCTTCTCTGGAAAATAGAGCTCGCTGTAAGTAGATTGCCAGGTTAAAAATCCCGACAAGCGCTCTTCCCCCGATGTACGGATAATCATATCTGGATCTGGTAGTCCAGCTGAGTCCAAATTTTGACTAATCAATTCCTGATCAATTTTATCAACGGTAATTTTCTGAGCCACAATCTTTTTAAAAGCTCTCACTAGCTCATCACGACCACCATAACTAAGACAAATATTTAAGATGCCTCGCTGACCATTCTTAGTTTTCTCGCGGGCTTTTTTAATAGACTTTTGTAAGTCATGCTCAAAATCTTCCAGTCGGCCAAAAAAATTTACTTTGATACCCCGTTTAGACAATTTGTTTATTTCTTTATTAACCAAAATTCTAAACAAATCCATCAAATAGGCTACTTCTTTTTTTTCTCTATTCCAATTTTCTGTTGAAAAAGCATAAACAGTTAAAATATCTACACCTTTATCAAAAATATATTCAGCCGTTTTTTTAAGATTTTCAAAACCTAAACGATGTCCCTCAAAGGCTGGCAAACCTTTAGCTTTGGCAAAACGGCGATTGCCGTCTAATATTATACCAATGTGTCTAGGAGTTTCCATAAAATTATTATACATTTTTTATAACAAAAAAACCACCCCAAAGAAGTGGCTTTTTTGTGTAGAGTATTATCCAACAACAGTTTGTGCGTATAATTCACTCAATACAAATCTAGATACAGCATAAGCTACTAGTATGATAACCAAACCAACTACGCCAGCACCAATAAGCTTTTTAGCTTCATCAACCTTATCACTACTGCCATAAGAAGTCATCCATTTGAAACCACCAAAAAGAATAATCAAGGTAGTGAGGATGCCTAAGAAACCCAAGATGATATTAACTACACCACCAATGGTGTCTCGAAGCGATCTTGATCCTAAGGCAATATCAGTGTTGGAGAAATCATTAAATCCCCAGTCATCTAAAGTAGTTTGAGCGTTAGCTGCTGCTGGAGCTAACAACAAAAGAAAAGTTAGTATTTTCTTCATAGAATTATGCATTTACTAGTTAATTATTTAATTAATTATTAATATATTAATATAGCACTAAAATGTTTCGCTGTAAAGCTCACTAAGCACAAATCTGGAAATAGCATAAGCCGTTAAAACAATGATTAAACCAATTGCTCCAGCTATGACCACGCCTTTACCTTTTTCACTTTTTTCGGCATTACCACCAGATGTCATCATATTAAATCCTCCCCACAAAATAGCGACTGTTGTTAATATGCCTAAAAAACCCAAAATGATATTAACTACACCACCAATGGTGTCTCGAAGCGATCTTGATCCTAAGGCTACTTCGGCATCTGTAAAATCATTATACCCCCAATCGTCTAAGGCGGTCTGAGCATTAGCCATTATTGGTGCTAAAAGTAGTGCAAAGGCTAATATCTTTTTCATAAATAACTTATTTTTATTAATACCTATATTATACACTAATTTTGGATATTTGTAAATAAATTTTGGATATTTTAGCTATAAAATAGCCCTTTTGTTCGCTTGGTTCGGGGCGCTACGCTATTACGTAGCATCTTAGGTCACTCCGCGCCGTTGGCGGAGTATTCTCAGAAAGAACCTGCACTCACTTTGTTCGCTTGGTTCGGGGACAGGGACTCGAACCCCGATTGACGGGACCAGAACCCGTTGTCCTACCATTAGACGATCCCCGAATATCCTAAAGCATTTCTCCTCCAAACGTTTTCAATATGTCGCCTACTTCACTCTCGTTTTTTCCCTTGAAATCCTGATGATTGTGTCGATAATTTGGGTCTACTTCAAAGCTTAGGTCTATTTTTTTACCTAAAATATCAGCAAAAATAGTTAATAGCTTATCTCGCACCGACAAATTATCTAATTGTTCTTTATGAAAACCATATTCCAAGCCAATAATAAGTAAATTCCGTTCAATTGTCAAAGGATGACTGGTCTGAAGAATCATTGCTACTGAATGATTAAGAGTTTTAGCATTGGTCACCACTTGATGCCAATTATTTTGTAATTTTTTGATTTCTGGAGATCCGTCTAGCGGTTTTTTACTCTCTTTTTGAAAATTCTTAAAATCGCTAGTTTTTTCACTAGAGCTATCTTGAGCTAGTAAAAATTCTACGCAAGTTAATTCCAGTGGTAATTGAACAATTATGGTTTCTTTGATTGATAATTTCTCCAATATTATATTGAGCAACTTAGAAATATCCTCTAACAAAAAATCTTGGGCATGTTTTTTAATAGCTTGGGTCAAATTATCATCAAAATCAATCACAAAGCTTGGTCCGATAATCTTATAAAGCATTATCTGCCTGATATAGTTGACAAAATCAGCCATAAAAACCGACAAATCACTACCTTCGTCCACTAAATTATTTATCTGATTTAAAGCTGTCGAAAGATTTTTTACCCGTAAAGCTTCCACCAAAGAATCCACTGCTTGCCAATTACTACTGGGTAAAACCAAAGAGGCTAATTCCTCCGTTACTTTTCCACCGCTAATAGAAATCACTTGCCCCAATAGAGACTCAGCATCTCTGAGACATCCCTCACTGCGTCTGGCAATTTCTGATAAGATGTTTTCTGGCACCTGCACTTTTTCCCATTCTATTATTTCTGTCAGGCGTTTGATAATATCTTTATTGGGAATTTTTCTAAAATCAAATCTCTGACAACGTGAAATTATAGTTTCTGGAACCTTGTTTATTTCTGTAGTAGCCAAAATAAAAATTACTTTCTTGGGTGGCTCTTCCAGTGTCTTGAGCAAAGCATTGAAAGCTGATTTGGAAAGCATATGTACTTCATCGATAATAAAGACTTTATAGCCCTGGCTATTAAAAGGTGGAATTTGAGAATTGGCAATAATATTATCCCGCACATTATCTACTCCGGTATTGGAAGCAGCATCAATCTCTATAATATCCATAGACCGGCCAGCTAAAATCATCTGACAATTAGCACACTGGCCGCATGGCTCAGCTGATTTTTCTTGACGATTGAGGCAATTTAAAGAACGAGCAAAAAGACGAGCCAAGGTAGTTTTACCGGTGCCTCGAGTTCCCACAAATAAATAAGCGTGGGCTAGGTTCCCACTCAAAATTTCATTTTCCAAAGTAATTTTTATCGGCCTTTGACCGACAACTTCCTTGAAAAATTTTGGTCGATATTTTCTATAGATTACTTCTGACATAAATCAAAGACTAAAATCAAGCTCGTCAGTAGAAATCTTTTTATGATTATTAATTTTTATAATATTTTCCACGGCTGCCCAACCGCTTTCAGAACCCTTTGGTACCAATATCACTACCTCATCCCCTTCTTCACCCTTAAAATAAGTGACTGAGGCCATGAGAAGTTTGTATATTTTATCTCCAGCTAAAACTACAAATTCATTGGTATTTCTGTCTTTAATCAAGTGTCCGACTAAGCGAGCTCTTTCTACTGGTGCTATTTGTTTGAAAATAAATGAACCGTCTAAACTGATAGTTAATTTTAAAATATCCCCTTCGACTAATTTTGATTTTGAAGCATAATTGGCTGGAACACTATACTGTTTGCCATCTGGACCAATCATTATTTGCCCGTTAAAAACACCTTCTACTACCAAGCCCTCATCACCATCTATTTGCTTGCCCACTTGAGCGGCTTTTAAACTATAGTTAGCGGCGTCTGAAGAAGTTCGGCCGGTCAATTCTCCTAAAACTTGTTTGGTTTTGGTGAGCTCTAATTCTAAATTATATAATAAAGCTTCTAAATCTTTTATTTTTTTTGCTTTTGACATTTTGTTTTTGTTTACGAGCCTTGGTAGCTCTTTTTCCCCTAATAATTTACCACAAAAATTGGCTCTTGGCAATCTAAATTTTTTAGAGAAAAAGTAGCCTAAACCATAGCAATACGACTATTTATCTCGCTTTCCACTACCCTTTTATCGCGACCATATCTTAAGCGAGATAATTCCTTTATACTTCTAGCTAATTCATAATTACCCTTTTCCGGTAATATTGGATTAAAATTAAAAGCTGGCGGATTTTGATTATCAATTAATAACCTAATATAGCAGGTGTATTTGGGCATGTTGATAAGATCATATTCAGTCACTACCGGTGCCATTTGTTTGGCTATGACTTCAGCATCGTCTACTCCGATTCGATAAGATACCAATGTACCAACATTGCCAAAGACAGAATCTTTGACGCTAGTATTATTATTTTTAGTTAATTGAGCCAAAAATTGATGAGCTAAAATCAAATTTAATTTATACTTTCTAGCCTCTGATAATATCACTGAGATGCTTTCGGTAATATAATTTTGAAACTCATCAATATACAAATAAAAGTCTGCCCTTTCTTCTTCTGGTATATCCACCCGACTCAAAGCGGCAAACAATATTTTTCCGATCATAATCATGCCCAAAAGACTACTATTCATTTCACCAATGCGACCTTTGGATAAATTGATAATAATAATTTTATTTTCGTCCATAGCTTTTCGAAAATTAAAAGCTGACTTCGCCTGGGAAATAATCGGCCGAATAGTATCGTTAGATATAAAAGGCGTTAATTTACTAGTAATGTAGGGCACCATATTGGCCAAGGCCGCTTCACCACCGGCTTTTTGAGCTTCTTTTTCCCAAAAATCTTTCACTAATTGATTTTTGGCTTTGGCTAATTTCTTTTTTCTATATTCAGCATCAGATAAAACTTTGGGAATTTCTAATAGTGTAGCCGAATTTTCTTTATCATCCATCAAAAGTAACATAGTATTTCTCATGTATTGTTCAAAAATCGGGCCGCCCGTTGCTTTGAGATCATACAACTTATCAAAAATAGCAATCATCTCGTTGATTACAAAAGTTTTTTGTTCTTCTGTTTCAAACTCTAGCATATTGATGCCAATAGGACGTTCGGTGTCTGATGGATCAAAAAATATTACATCTTCCGCTCTGGCTTTGGGCACATGAGACAAAATAGTTTCTGCCAAATCTCCATGTGGATCCAAAACGCAAACACCCTTGCCATTAGCTATATCTTGAATAGCCAAACTCTCTAAAAAGACCGATTTACCAGTACCGGTTTGCCCGATGGTATACATATGCCGACGACGATCAGCATCTTTTATTCTGACTAGGGTTTCTTTGCCACGATAAATGCTTTTACCTAACACTACGCCTTCTCTTGGCATATCCGCCGGTGGAGCTGCTTTGGCTGCCTCTAACCAAGCGATATTGGGTGTTTCACTGGTGGGCAGGGGTAAATGAATAATACTAGTCATTTCTTCTGAATTCAAAATCATACTACGTTTAGGCAAAAAATGACGATAAATAAAATGTTCAATGTAAGAATCATTTTTTTTGGGTATCTGGGCTCTAAAACTATTGCCAAACTCATAGATATTGAATTGACTGTAGCTATTTAAAATGTCATTCAAAATCATACCAGAACGCTCCGAGCTGGGTGTAGAGACAACTACTCTGATATTGACCTCGAGAGCGGATTTGGAAGTTTTTTCTTCCATAGCTTTGGCTCTTTCCTGCTCCATAGCAGACATAAGCGGTTTTTCCTGAGGTTTGTTTAGTGGTTTTTCTTTTTCTTTGGAAGCAACAAAAGTACCAAAAAATTTTAAAACTTTACTGAGATTACCCCAAAATCCACCACCGCCAAGTTTTTTAACAGCCTCATTGTAATGAATACCAGTATACATATACTTGGCTATTTTTTTGCCGCGCGCGTGCCACCGCGCCGGAGCAGAGCGAAAAACATATTGGACAGCCGCCCCCTCTCCGTCTTTTAATTTACTCAAAGAATTGGTAATGGCTTCTAGTGGATCATTTTCAAAATGACGATAAGTTTTTATTGGTAAGCTATAATCATTGGTAAAATAAAGAATACCCGCCTTGATATGACCCTGGGGCTGAAAAATATTATAATCAACCGCTAGTTCAAAATATATTTTAGGATAAACCGCTTGCAGTTGTTGGATTAAAAAATCTCTATAATTAGTCGGCGTGGCTATATAAAAATTTATAAATCCGCCATCCGAAACAATTTCAGCGGAAAAAACATCCGTCCGTCGGCTAAACATTTTTTTCTGAATTCTTAGTCCACTTAGAGCGGCAAACAAATTTTCTACTTGCCCCAATTGTGTCTGGACATAATCTTTACCATACTCCTCTTTTTTCTGTTTGGTATATTTTGGTATTTTGACTAAAAGTATCTCCTGTTGAAGACTTTTATTGGATTTATTGTTAAAATAATTTAATAAAAAATAAACAAAAATGCCCAAGAAAATAATTCCTATCAATGAAACTATAGCTATAGTGATATATTCATTCATTTTTTATTTTGGTTGATTTATTTTTAATATTTTTTCTGTTTTTATTTTAGCTTCTTGCTCTAAATAATGCTTGTTTACTCTGGGTATAAGGCGCAACCATTCTAATATCAGTTTAGTAATTTCTTTTACTTTGATCTTGGCCTGCAACAACAAATTTGTAATTTTAACCGACACGTCTTCTCCTTTTGTTTTAAAAACTTTTTGAGTACCAGCATCTAAAGATAAATAAACATCCTCCATACCTTCTGCTAAGACATTTTCTATTTTTTGATGAATAACAGACGCTATATTAGCCTGTGCATTTGAAGAAGTCTCACCATCATCCAAATTTACAGTTGGCGAAATATTATCATTTTCCGGTTGTTCTTTACTTTGAGAAAATTTTTCTAATTTAGCGCCGTCTAAAGACTTTTCCACTGATTGTTCGGCGAATCGGCCTGATTCTTGACTAATCGACGGTTGTTCTATTCTTTTTTCTTTTGACATGCCTATATTATACCAAATTTTGGCTTTTTAGGTAAGAATCTAGACTCTGATACAGTTTATCAGCCAAATTAATGGCCGGTAAAACATATCTGTGCCCGCCAGATAGTATATAAATATTTTTATTTCTTTTGCGAACCGCTTTAATATCAGATAATTTTATAAAACCGACCAATCTAAAATCATTTTTATAAATTAATTTAAGATGAACTAACCTTTTATTAGTCAGTAAATAAAAATTGTTGCGATCTAGCATGGCTCTAGCCAAGAAAAATATCAAAAATATTACCCAAATAACCCACAAAATAAGCCCCTGATAGCCCATTTTCCAGACTGGAAAAAGTATAAAAAATGTCATTAAAAAAAGCAGGATAATAAAAATTACCCTGGTCGAACTAGTCTTTGACTCAAAGACCATTTTTAAGTCTTCACTAACGGTCAAAAATTTGCTAAAATTATTCATGTTATGAATAAAAAAACTCAAAAAATAATCCTCATACTGATATCCATCTTCGTAATCCTATCAATGGTTTTATGGACAATGGGCAGTACTTACGGCTACTAAGAATCTTTTCTTAAAACGGCCAAATAAGCCTCTTGTGGTATTTCTACTTTTCCACCTTGCGCCATGCGCTTTTTGCCCTTTTTTTGTTTCTCTAAAAGTTTTCTTTTACGAGTCACATCTCCACCGTACAATTTAGCTGTAACATCTTTACGAAGAGCTGAAAGTTTTTCTCCAGCTATTATTTTACCGCCCACAGCGGCTTGTAATTTCAAAACAAATTGCTGTTTAGGCAAAACCTCCTTCAATTTATTAACAATCCGCTTGCCGACTTTATGAGCTTCATCTTTATAAACTAAACTAGTGAGAGCCTCTACTATATTTTCAGCTACCAAAATGTCCATTTTGACTATGTCACACTCTCGATAATCGGCAAAATCATAATTTAGTGAAGCATAACCAGAAGATATACTTTTTATATTATCGTAAAAATCTACCAAAATTGAAGCCAAAGGAATGTCAAAACGAAGTATCATGCGAGTATCATTGATATATTCGGTATCTTTGGGTATGCCCCTTTGTGATATTACATATTCCATTAGCCCACCCATATGTTCTTTAGGAGTAATAACTTCAATATGCATATAAGGCTCTTCAATATGATGAATCTTGGTAACATCAGGCATCTCCGCTGGAGTAGTCAAAACTTCTTTATCGCCGTTATTTAGATAAATATTATAAGCAACAGTCGGCGTAGTCACAATCAATTTTAAATTAAATTCTCGACTGATCCTCTCTTGAAAAATTTCCAAATGTAATAGCCCCAAAAAACCACAACGAAAACCAAAACCCAAAGCGGGAGAACTGGCCGGCTCAAAAATCAAGCTAGCATCACTTAATTTTAATTTGAGTATGGCCTCTCTTAATTTCTGATATTCGCTGCCCTCCTGGGGAAATATTCCGGCATAAACCATGGGCTTTATCTGCTTATAGCCAGCCAAGGCCTTGGTCGTCCGATCAGCAAAAATAATAGTATCGCCGACTTGGGCTTTTTCTAGATTTCTTACGCTGGTAATCAAATAACCAATCTCACCGTTTTTTAATCCACCAGAGCTGACCCAATGAGGCTTGAAATAGCCAACATCCAATACCTCGGTTGGTTCATTGCTGGCCACAAATCTTATTTTGTCGCCTTTTTTTATTTGTCCACCAAAAACTCTGATATAGATTACCACTCCTCTAAACTCATCATAGGTGGAATCAAAAACCAGAGCTTGCAAATCATCTGATATTTTTTGCGGCGCTTTGACTCTCTCTACTATAGCATCTAAAACCTGAGCCACACCTTGCCCAGTTTTAGCGGAAACAGACAATATCTCCTCGGCCTGACAACCCAATAAATTTATAATTTCCCGACTGACTTTTTCTACATCAGCCGCTGGCAAATCAATTTTATTAATAACTGGTATAATGTCTAGATTCTGTTCTAAAGCCAAATAAAGATTGGCCAAAGTTTGAGCTTCGATACCCTGAGTCGCATCTACTAAAAGTAGAGCTCCTTCTACAGCAGCCAAAGATCTAGAAACTTCATAACTAAAATCAACGTGGCCGGGAGTATCAATTAAATTTAAAATTTTACCAGCCCAATCCATTCTGGCCGGCTGTAATTTGATAGTAATTCCCCTTTCCCTTTCCAAATCCATTTGATCTAGCATCTGATCTTTCATCTTACGTTTTTCCACCGTACCAGTAATTTCCAACATGCGATCAGCTAAAGTAGATTTACCATGATCGATATGAGCAATAATACAAAAATTTCTAATTTCTTCCATTTTTAAATAATAATACAAATTTCTTAAGCATCACCTTAACAATATTAAGCTCGTCAAGTCTAAACACTATACCTAAAAGCAGATAGCTTAGCAAGCCAACTAGCCCAGCCAGACCACCTTGGATAAATATACCCAAAAATGTCTGCATATCCACTACCTCAGCCAAAATTTGCAAAACACCATAAGCGACTGCTCCGGCTAAGATAGAATTAAAAGAAATTTTTAAAATAGAATTGACAATCAAACTATCCCCTATATCCCGAACCTTGAAATGTAAGAAAATATATAAGAGCAGCATATTAATAATACTAGAAATAGAAAAAGCTAGAGCTAGACCAAAAACTCCCAAAGAATCTGAGAACTGCCAAGATAAAATGATATTTATAATAATACTAATGATACTAATAATCATCGGCGTTTTGGTATCCTCATAAGCATAAAAAGAACGCCCCAAAAGTGGTATCAATCCTTGAGCAAAAATAGAAATGGCAAAAATACCCAAACTCTGAGCAGTTTGATAAGTGTTGTCCCAGTTAAAAGCTCCCGTACCCAAAATTACTCGAACAATCTGTGCTCGTAGTACTACAATTAAAACCGATATTGGAATCAACATAAACAATATCTTTCTCAAACTACTGGAAAAATTTTGGCTAAATAACTTGGAATTTTTCTCATTGACCGCTTGCGTAAAAGTAGGAAATACAGCCACAGCCAAAGAAACTGCAAATAAAGATACGGGCAAACTTTGAATATTATTGGCATAATTAAAAACTGAAATACTACCGACAGTCAGTGTCGAAGCAATCATAGTAATAATAACCAAATTAATCTGCCCAGCCGCTAAACCAATAGTGCGTGGTAACATCAACTTTAGTATTTTCCTTAAATTATCATCAAACTTCAAGATAAATTTATAATGCCAACCATTTTTATAAACTTCTGGTAACTGCACCAACAAGTGCATAAGGGCTCCTAGTAATACTCCATAGGCCAAACCAATTAGACCAACTCGCGGATAAAAAAAGATAATGCCGATGATAATACCAATATTATAAAAACTAGCGGCCAAAGAAAAACTAAAAAATCTTTTAAAAGAATTGAGTATTCCTCCAATCAAATTTGACGCTACAAAAAATAAAACCGACAAAAGCATTACCCTAGTCAATATAATTACCTGCTCAATCTGCCAAGCCTCAAAGCCCGGAGTGATCATAGGCATTAGTTGGGGCGTAAAAATAAAAAATATAACAATCAAAATTGTAATAAAAATCAAAAATAAATTTAAAACTGAATTAGAAAGTTTTAAACCATCATCTTTATCTTTTAACCAGACTCTCTGAAATACCGGAATAAAAGCTGACGTTAAGGCGCCTAAAACTAAAGTGTTAAATATCAAATCCGGCAAACGAAAAGCTGAATAATAAATATCGGACAACTGGCCAGCCGCAAAATTGTGAGCTATCAGTCTTTCCCGAAGCAAAGCAAATATCTTGGCCAATAAAGAAAAAAAGGTGATAATCAAAGCACCTCCGGCAACACTGTTATTAATTTTATGCCAAATATTTTGCCACATCATCCTCAAAATTATTTATTTGCTAAAATAAAACCAAAATATTGGTCATGAGATAATTCTTTGGTATAGGTAAATAAATTATCAGTCACATTGACACTGTCTTTATCAATAGCGTTGTTAAACACCAGTTTTACATTATCCGGAAAAATAACTGATGAATTAAACAAATTATTTTTAAAGCCGGATTGAGCCTGTATTACTAAACTATAATTGTTGAGATTGACATCCCGCTTAAATAGTCTTTCCTGCCAGCTATTTACCAGTGGATCTCCAAAATCTAACTTAAACGGCAATTTATATTTTATCAAAACAGTTTTTGTCTGACCGGGCGTAAGAGTCATCCAATTGGCAAAAACAGTTCGATCTAAAGAAGTAAAAATTTCTGTAGCCGAAGCATTGTCAATCATCTTTATCTCTTCTTGAGCCAAATCTTTATCAATCTGAGCATTGTCATTTCCGGCAAAATAATTATCCGGAATTTTATCAAAACCAATTGCTTCAATAAATTCACTACCTAAAGGCGCATAGATCCTCAAATAACTAGCATTTCCCCCATAAATACCGGCAAATAGAGCCTCATCATCACTTTTATAGGCCCTAGTAATTTTTATAGTATTAATGATTTCTCCGCTCGGAGATATTTGCGCCTGATGATCTATGGTTTGATAAATATTATTATCTGTCTTACCGCCAGCAATATTAGTAGCCACCACAGCCAAATAATCTTTATTATAATTTAAAGCCTGACCAGCCCAACCAAAATCTACCAAGGCTTTTTGTGTACTCTCATCTTCACTATAAATCTGTATATCTTTGGCCGCTAAGGTCTGAGCAAAAACCTTGACTATTTCTTTTTGTTTATCACCATTGGCTAACAATTTTTCCAAAACAATCGGCACCAAGTCAGCGATAATAGCTTTGGGCTGATTTGATTCTTTATCATAATTTAGCTCCACTTCTTCTTGTAAAACAGAAAAAATATTATCAGCCGTGATAGTCACGCCATACTCTTCTAGAGTGACTGGACCTAAAACAGCTAAAAGCTCTGACAAAACATTGGCATTGATGGCTATTACTCCGTCTAGAGAAGTAGCTCCCGCTTGTTGATAAAACCAAATTATTTTTTTGGCTGAAGTAGGAAAATCATACCACCAATTAGCGTCCCAAATATTAAACTCGGAATTAATCAAAGAAAGCGCCTGAGGAGCCTTGAGAGCAACTTTCTGTCCGGCCTCCAAATCATATAGACCGCCGGTGGGAATTTCTAAATTAACAATTTTACCATGATAAACATCAAATAAAGCAAAGCTACCAATAAAACCGCCGGTGGCTCTTATTTCATTGTTGTTTTGAAAAAGCACAACATATCTTTTCTCACTGCTGTGACCTAGCAAATCAGCTGACAAAGCAAATACGCTGTTTAATTCTTTGAGATTTTCAATGGTGGCTGGTAGATAATTTTTTAAACCATCAAAATATTCTCTAAAATTATCCGGCAATAAATTGGTAGAAATATCCTGTAAATCACGATTAGCCGCTTCGAGATAAGGCAGGGTCTCTTCTATTTGCCCATTGATCAAAACTATATACTCTGTCGGATCGCCATTATTTTGTAAAGTTTGATTGAGCACAGTGGCTGCTTCAGAAATATTGGTAGCTACCGACAGCATGTTTCTACTCAGAGATATCGGTTTGCCAACAACCGGCATCAATCCAGCGGCATTGAGCATCCACTTTTGATATTCATCTAAAACACCCTGCGCTTGAGAAAAATTATCTAAAGCATTTTCAAAATCAACTTGAGCTGCTTGATAGGAATTTTCCGAAGCTGATATTACACCCGATTTTAAACTTAGGAGTCCTTCTTGACCAAAATCAAAGATCTTACCTTTGTCGGCATTAATTTGACCAAATAACACCACGGCCCTAATAGGAAATAAAATAACCGCTAATATTAAAGCAAAAATCATGGCTTTACCTAAAGCCAGATTAAAATTCAACTTTGGTGCTGGGCGAAAATTTTGCTCCTTTTCCGTTACTTCCTCTACTACGCGATCAACCTGTCTATTTTTTAGCTCCCTAGACCAATTTTCAAAAGAATTTTTATATTTAGTAAATCTACTCTTTTTTGGCGGTTTGGTTTTTTCCTCCAAGGCTTTTTTTAAGTCCAAAACATGAGTCGACCCTCTATAATCGTTTTTAAATTCTAAACGATGAATAGTTGGGGACGTTTCTTTGGCTTCAATTTTTTCCTCTACCTTTGTTTTGAGATCATTTTTAATAGTATGAAGAATTTGAGAATAGGATAAATCCTGTTTAATTAATTTATCTAACTCAGCCAAAGCCTTCTTTTTTTCTTCTTTGACAACTTCTGTACTAAAATCATTGCCCAATAAAAATTGATCTAGATCTTCTACTAAATCTTTTTTTAAATCTGTTAAATTTATTTTCTGTTTTTGATCACTCATAGCTTGTCAGGATATATTATACCAGAATTTTGTAAATTTCCCAAGTCTCTTTAGCCATTTTCCTCCAAGAATATTTTTCAATTTGCTGATAGCCAAATTTAATCAATTGATCTCTTAAGTCAACATTAGTGATAATTTCTGACATTTTTTTCTTTAAATCCTCTTGATCAATCGGATCAAAATAAAGAACGCTCTGCCCCAGTATTTCTGGTAAAGAAGAAGAATTACTGGACAAAACCGGTAATCCATAGCTCATAGCCTCAAGTGGTGGTAAACCAAAACCTTCGTATAAAGAAGGAAAAACATAAGCTGTGGCTTTTTTGTAATAAGCCGGCAATAGTTCATCTGGCACATAACCGGCAAAAACTACCTGAGAAAGCTTATTAGATTTTTCTAGTTCTTTATAAAAATAATTTTTATTGCCGACTAAGACCAAATAATATTCCGGATACTTTTTTAAAAATTCACCAAATGTAGCTATTAAAAAATCTAAATTTTTATGGGGATAAGCATTACCGACATAAAGAAAATATTTTTGAGGCAACTGTGGTAATTGTTTGGTGTCTACTACTAGAGAAGAAATGCCCTCATAAACAATGGTAATTTTCTGAGCATCCTCCTGATTTAATTTGAAATAATTTTTAATATCCTCGGCTGTAAATTTGGAAACAGCTATTATTTTCTTGGAACGTTTAATAGCATTTCTAATCACTGCCTGGTAAAGTAAATATTTTACTTTAAATAAAATTGGGTTTAAGGTAGTCGCTCGACGACTAGGAAATTTGGTCATTATGAGATCATGGATAGTCACGACATACTTTCCATAATAAAAAAATGGCACATTAAAATGGGTAAAATGAACCAAGTCCGGCTTGAGACGATAAAGCAACCAGGGCAAAACTATTTGCTCTTTGAGGCCATACCAATGACAACGGCAAATTTTAATTTGAAAATTTGGTGGCAAGTCAAGGTGAGGATCTTCTTCAAATAATAAAATATACTGATTATCTTGATCTATTTTTTTAAGTTCTGCTAAAAACTCCTGGTTATATCGGCCAAGACCGCCCGGTTTGGTGCCAAATATTCTAAAATCAATAACTATTTTCATTTTTTATATTGATTAAATATAGCCAAAATCTTTTGTGTTTGCTCTGACCACTGAGGTAAAGCAAAACTATCGGCCGATTTGGCCAGTTGTTCTTTCAATTTTTTATCCTCAGTCAAAAATTTTAAACTTTGGTAAATATCAGAAATATTATAAGGATCAACATATAAAGCTTGCTGCTTACCTATTTCTGGTAAAGATGTTTTATAGCTTATAATTACTGGCTTTTTGTGAGCAATGGCCTCGAGTGGCGGAAAACCAAAGCCCTCATAAAAAGATGGCCAAATCAAGCCCTGACTCAAAAAATAAAGAGCATCTTTGAGCGGACTAGCCACATAATCCAGATAATGAACAAAGCTACGTTCTTTGATATATTTTAGCACATTATTATAGATCCAACCCCGTGAGCCCACTATCAGTAGATGAACATCAGGATATTCTCTATGATATTTGTCAAAAGCCTTGATGATGCTGATTATATTTTTACGAGGCTCTAAAGTACCAACGTAGATGAAAAATTTTTCTGGCAAAGCCAATTTAGAAACCAAGGAAGTAGCCAGCTCTTTATTCATCGGTCTATAATCAATCCCTGGATAAATAATACTAATTTTATCCTCTGGCAAAGAAAAAAATCTCATCAAATCTCTTTTGGTATTTTCTGAAACTGTAATAATATGGCTGGCGGCGCTAGTCAATTTTTCTACACCCACCAACTTGTGCCAATATCGTCTTTTTAAAGAATAAAACTCCCGACTGTGTAAAAATGATAAATCGTGAACCGTCAAAATAGTTGGACACTTTTTGGTGGGGCTAAAAAAATTTATATTTGGCATCCAAAAAAGATCAATCTCTTCAAAAAACTTATCAAAAATATTTGACCTAAACCCAGTGATTAATTTTAAATTCAATAATTTATTAGAAATCGGAATATGAATACGTTGAACATTTCTTTGATTAAAATCTACCGCTTCATACAAATCCTTATTTAATCCCGTGCTAAATAAATAATATTGATTTTGATTATCCGTTTTTAAAATATTTAAAATAGAATGAAAAACATACTTACCGATGCCGGTCCAATTTTTATTACCCAAAGCTCTGATATCAATGCCTATGTTCATATAGATTCAATAAAATCAACCATTTTCTGTTTAAATTTGTCTTCACCAAAATTTTTAGCATGTTCTCTGATCAGTTGAGGATTGAACTTTGTAGGATCAAATCTTAAAATCTTATGCGCCAAAGACTCCCAAGTTTGTTCTGAAAAAAATACCCCCGTCTGACCATCAATAATAGCTTCGCGTACACCACCACCAGAATAAGCTATCACTGGCCGACCAGAAGCCATAGCTTCTAAGGCCGTAATGCCAAAATCTTCAATCTGTGGGTAAATAAAAGCCTTACAACGAGCTAAATAATAATTTCTTTCTTCATCCGATAATTCGCCTAAAAATTCTATATTGGGATAAGCCATTTTTTTTAATCTTCTCAGCTCAGAACCATCGCCAATAATTTTAAGTGGCAATTTCAGATTATTAAAAGCCTTGATAGCTAAATCTACTTTTTTATAAGGTCTAAGACGAGAAACAATCAAATAATAATCGCCTATTTCATCGGCTAAATGAAAATCTTCTACCTTAACTGGCGGATGAATAACTACTGCCTCTTTTTTGTAATGTTTTTTAATTTTATCAGCTATAAATTTGGAGTTAGCAATGAAATAATTTACCTCTTGGGCCTTATAGAAATCCCAATTTTGTAACTTATTTAATACCCTCGGTAAAAATACTTTTAGTAACCTGCCTTCCGGTAAATTACCTATATATTCTTCTTGATCGTCCCACAAATATCTAGTGGGTGCATGACAATAACAAATATGAATATTGTTATGCCCCGTTTTCACACCTTTTACAAAACCAGAAGAAGAAGAAATAACCAGCTCATAAGAGCTTAAATCTGTTTTTTCCCAAGCACCAGGCATTAGTATTAAAAAATATTTAAAAAATCTAATGATGCCGGGAATCTTTTGCAAATATGAAGTAACGATATTTTTCTGATTCAATAAATTTTTGGTAATTTTTGGATTATTTATTAAAGTAAAAATCGGCGCCTGCGGATCTAAGCTAGATAAAGCTATTAGAACCTTTTCAGCGCCACCTATTTGAAATAAATGATCATGAGCAAAAGCAATTTTTTTCATATTACCACTAATCACCTCTAATTACCGCTATAGGCGTCTTCAATAAAATGATTAAATCTAATAAAATAGACCAATTTTCAATATAAAACACATCCAGCTTAGCTTCTTCGCTAAAAGCTAAATTGGCTCGTCCAGACACTTGAGCCATGCCAGTAATCCCCGGTTTAATCGATAATAATTTTTTATAACCTCTTTGATATTTATCCACTTCTTCTGGCTCATGCGGCCTGGGGCCAACTAAACTCATAGTGCCCAACAAAACATTAACCAGCTGTGGCAACTCATCAATACTACTACGTCTTAAAAATTTACCAACTTTTGTCACTCGTGGGTCATCTTTCATCTTAAATAATGGCCCATCAGATCTTTCATTATATTTGAGTACCTCCGCTTTCATCTTATGAGCGCCCTTAATCATAGAACGAAATTTATACATTTTAAATAATCGTCCCCTGGCACCAACCCGCTCCAATCTGACAAAAATTGGTCCCTTAGAATTAAGTTTGATAACTAGAGATACAATAATAAAAATCGGCAGCAACAATAACAACAGCCAGCCAGATATAAAAATATCAAAAATTCTTTTATACACCCGTCGCCAACCGTCTAAAGGTGTCCCCTGTATTTCTACAATCGGCACACCGGCTATAGAATTCATATTTAAGTGTAAACTCTGTGTTTGAAAAAGACTGGCTGCATATTTTAAATCCAGATGGTTTTCTTGACAATAAGTCAAAAGGTTTAAGGCCTGATCTTTGTCAATGTTAGAATCTGTTTGAATAATAGCATCAATTTTTTTAAACTTTATTTTTTCTTTGATCTCATAAGAATTTTCCAAATCCGCTAGACTGGCAAATTCAGCGGCTATCTCAAAACCCATCTGTCGATTATTGTTATAAGTATCAACAATTATTTTTCTACTATCTGCCGTACCAATAACAATAATTTTAGAAAGGCCATATCCCCTTTTTAAAAAATAATTTCTAATCAAAAATACTATCACGCGGGATATAAATAAATAAATAATAATAATAATCCAGGAAAATATTATAATAAAACGAGAAGAAAATAATTCTCTTTGCCAAAAAATAGCCAAAACAACAATAACGCCCATTGTGGAAACCCCAGTAACTATTTTGGTAAGTTCTCTAGCCAATTTTTTGTCTTGCATAGCATAAAAACCATTAAAAGCAAAAACTATAACGGCCAAAACTGCCATTTCCAAAGCTAGATTAACGAAATCAGAAAAAGGCATTTCATAAAATACCGGTCTAATCTCTTCGATAGACTCGGAAAATCTTAAAAAATAGGCCGACAAAGCACCTAAAAAGACCACTATAAAATCAATAGGCACCAAGGCAATATTAACAATAAAATTGGCTTTTTTCATGATATAAATATCATATCATTTGCCCTATATTTAGTAAATATATTAAAATTACTACTATTGACAAAATAAATAAAATCTGTTATATATTAGCTACAAGGTCTAAATAGACTGAGATGATTGCTACTTTTAGCGTAAGGCTAATCGTAGAGGAAAGTCCGAACACCACAAAAAAAGGTAGTTGGTAACACCAACCGCTCCAAACGCAAGTTTGGCAGTAGGACAAGTGCAACAGAGAATATTCCTTCCCGCTTTGCGGGATAAGGGTGAAAATGTCGAATAATCAGTCGACACGTTTATATGGTGACATATAGAAAGAGGTAAACTTCTATCTGGTGTAAGGCCAAATAGAGCGGCGAAGGCCGCTGGGTAGGCTGCTTGAGGTTGTAAGCAATTACAATCCTAGATAGATGATCATCGTTTCAGTTTTACTGAAATTACAGAATTCGGCTTATGAGGTCTATTTAGACCTTTTTTATTACTTTAAAATATATTCCAAAGTTTCCTTGGCTACCTTAGGCCAAGAAAAATCTTTGGCTCTAGCTAGTCCCTTAGTAATTTTTTTTTCACGAAGTTCTTTATTTTTAAACAGCTCCTCTATTTTATCTTGGATATCATCAGTATTATCTGGATCAAAATAAATTACTGCTTCTTGACCAATTTCCTTTAAAGCTGGGATATTCGAACAGGCCACTGGCACACCAGAGGCCATGGCTTCTAAAATTGGTATACCAAAACCTTCAAACTTGGAAGGAAAAACAAAACCCGAGGCACAAGCCATGAGCTTGGGATAATTTTCTTGATTTACATAGCCCAAAAAAATTATATCTTCTTTTAAGTCGGGATGTTTAACCAACTCTTCTATTTCTTTATAGCCATAGTTACCGGGACGGCCAGCTAAAACCAAGGGCCACTTACGACTACTCTTTTGATAAGCTTTTAGTAAATTCAAAACATTTTTTTTACTTTCCAGACGACCAATATATAACAAAAAATTATCTGGATAATCATGAATGTCCATAAATTTCAGCCTATCTTCTGGGCTAATCGGTTTGAAAGAGTCTTGGTTATAAGACAAGTGAATCACTTTTATTTTATCTTTGGCCTTAGGGAAATAACTTATAATATCTGCTTTGCTAGCCTCTGAGATAGTAATAATTTTATCAGCCCTAAAAACAGCCAAACGATGGGACATTTTCTGATAAATCCTTTCCAAAGGATGATAAAGCTCGGGGTGTTTATAAAATCCCAAATCATGAATAGTCACTATCATCTCTCCTCGACCAAACAGCGGTAAGGCATTGGTCGCAAAAAATTTATCCACCGGATGAATGAGTAGCTCCCAAGCCAATCTAATATGCGTCCAAAATTTTTCAAACGGCCACGGTAAGGACTTAAAATAAAAATTTTCCGGCGCTTTTTTTAAGTCGCCGGCTAAATACCTATTATAATAAACTACGAATTTATTTTCTTTATCAATTTTTTTAAATTCCTGAAGCATATACCAGGCATACCATTCGGTGCCTGTTTTATAAGTTTTATTAGCTCTAGTAGCTTCTAAACCCAGTGTTTTCATAGGAAATTTATTTGGCCGATAAAATACTCCTCTTATAAGACTCCAAATTTTCCAAGGCGATGCCCGTTCCACGGGCCACACAAAGAAGTGCGTCATCAGCGACATAGGCTGGCACGCCAGTGGCTTGGCTAAGTAATCTATCTATATTTCTTAAAAGTGCTGTACCACCAGATAAGACCATCCCCTTATCCATAATATCAGCCGATAATTCCGGTGGAGTTTGGTAAAGCACCGACTTAACAGCTGTGATTAAACTTTGTAATTCATTTTGTAAAGCTTCAGTCACATCATCGGAATTGACCTTAACAGTGCGTGGTAAACCAGTGATCATATCTCGCCCCTTAATATCCATAGTTAATTTTTCTTCTTTTGGTAAAAATTGAGCACTACCAATTCTTATTTTTACTTCTTCAGCGCTACGTTCACCAATCGCTAGATTATACTTTCTCTTTATATACTCCCCAATAGCGGCATCATATTTATTACCACCAATTCTGACTGATGTATTGGCTACTATCCCTCCCAAAGAAATAACCGCTATTTCACTGGTACCACCGCCCATATCTACTATCATATGCCCCGATGCTGACCCAATAGGAATATCAGCTCCAATAGCGGCAGCAATGGGCTCTTTGATAATATAAGCAGCTTTAGCGCCAGCATTTAAAGTAGCATCGATGACTGCCCGACGCTCCGTAGAAGTAATACCAGCTGGTACGGCGATCATAACTTCTGGACGAAATATTTTCATCCCACCAACTGCTTTATTAATAAAATATTTAAGCATACTTTCCGTAATCCGATAATCGGCAATTACTCCATCTTTAAGTGGCCTGGCGGCAATAATAGAATCTGGTGTTCGTCCAATCATCTCTTTGGCCTCATCACCAACCGCTAAAACTTTTTTATCCAAAACAGAAATAGCCACAACCGATGGTTCGTTTATGACTATACCTCTTTTGGGAATATATACCAAGGTATAGGTAGTCCCCAAATCTATGCCAATTTTCTTTATAAACATGGATTATCTATTGAATTTCTAATATCTTACAGGTTGTTTTTCTTCCTGGCAAATTAATTTCTGCTTCATCACCAACAGACTTACCCATCAAGGCCTCCCCAAAAGGAGATTCTAAAGAAATCTTACCACGAACTGGATCTGCTTCGGTACTACCAACAATAGTAAAATTCATAATTTGTCCTTCTTTATCTATCTTGACCTGAGAACCAACATGCACCCGACCATCACTACTGGCTTTTTCAGCTACTGAAGATGTCTTGATTAATCGCTCCAACTCTAAAATACGACCTTCCACAAAAGATTGTTCTTCTTTGGCTTCCTGATATTCAGCATTTTCTGATAAATCCCCCAGCTCTTTGGCTTGTTTGATTCGATCAGAGACCTGTGGGCGCTTATTGTTTTTCAAATGCTCTAGTTCTTCTTTGAGCTTATTTAAACCCTCTTTGGTTAAAATTTTATTATCCATAAACAACTTATTATTATTATATTTAAATCTTAGCAAATTATTGGGAAAAATACCACTGCATAAATTCCCTAGTAATAGTGACAGCTAAACCAATATCTCCACCCTCTTCTACTATCACCGCTGTAACTATCTTGGCATCATCATAAGGAGCAAAGGCCGCCATCCAAGAATGAGGAGTTTTATTTCGATTAAACTGTGCCGTACCAGTTTTACCAGCTACACTGATAGGTACTGCCTGCAAACTTTGAGCTGTCCCATCTGTCACTGTCATACGCAAACCTTTGCGAATAGTTTCTAAACTATCATCAGAAATAACATGATCTAAAAATATTTTTGGTTGATAAATCTCTGTGCCGCTAGAAGATTTTATCTCCTTGATAAAATGTGGGTTATAGGCTAAACCCTGATTAGCAAAATAAGACATCACCGTAGCCGCTTGAATGGGCGTCACTGATAAAAATCCTTGGCCGATAGACAAATTATAAGTATCACCCAAATACCATCTTTCACCAAAGGTTTTTTCTTTCCATTCTTTACTTGGTAAAAAACCAGTCGCTTCCGCATTTAAGTCAATCTTAGTGGTATCACCTAAACCAAATTTTTTAGCATATTCCATAATCTTATCGACGCCCAAACCCAAGCTAAGCCACTGATTATTACCACCACCAATAGAATAAAAAAATGTATTGACTGAATCGGCTAAAGCCCAATAAATATTAGTAAGTCCATGTCCAGAACTGCGCCAATCAGGAAAAAAATTATTACCCACCTGCACTCCACCAGTGCTATTTACAGTAAAACTGGGGGTAATTATCTTTTCTTCCAGTGCAGCGGCTGAAACAATCGTTTTAAAAACTGAACCCATGGGATAAGTGCCAGAGACAACCCTATTTAACAGCGGTAAATCTTCGTCACTTAAAACCCTTTGATAATCTTCATTATTTAAAACTGTGGTAAAAATATTATTGTCATAGTCCGGCAAACTAACCATCGCCAAAACACCGCCGTCCTGAGCGTCCAAAACTACTGCGGCCATTTTTCTTTTGTCATAATTTGCGGCCTGGTTTTTCATTATCTCGAACAATTTTTCTTGAGCTTTGGCGTCTATAGTCAATGTCAAGTCATCTCCATCTATCGGATCAAGCATTGATAAAATATTTTTTTCTCTAAACAAAGCGTCTACCTCAATTTGTCTAATACCATCTTTGCCTTTTAAGAAATCCTCATAAATAAGCTCCAACCCGGTCTTACCAAGACGATCGTGATAATTGTATTGGCGATTTTCAATATCCTCTTCGGCCACTACCCCCAAATATCCCAAAGAATGGCTCATCCCTAAATTAGAAAAATACTGACGCCGTGGCTCATAACTAACATCAATGCTAGGATAAGTCTCTGACAAGATAATCAGTTTCATCGCCAATTCATAAGGCAAATTTTCATATAACAATATTCGATCAGCTGGTTGGTCTTGGCTGGAAATAGTCTCTATTAATTTATCCTGAGGCATTTCTAAGATACTAGCCAGCTTGGTAAACAAATCCTGTTTTACTAGATCATCTTCTGGCAATATATCCTTTTCTAAATAAAGAAAAAAATAAGAAACATTTTTTACCAACAGATTACCAAAGCGATCATATAAAAGTCCGCGATTAGCCTTGATGATTTCCGATCTAATACGATTTCCTTCGGCTACTGTTCTAAAATATTCCCCCCTGACTGCCTGTAAATACAAAGACCGGGAAAACAAAATCATCATAAATAGGGCGAAAACAAAAAATAAAGAACGTATTTTTTTATCATCAAAAAACTTACCCAAGGACTGAGTTTTGTCAGCCAAACCAAAATCTAAATAATCCCCAGTTTTTTTCTGTCGAACATAAGTTCTGACGCTGGAATCACGAATCTGGCCTTCCTGAATTTTAAAAGGATTGTTTTTTATCATGATGCCGGAGCCAAAAATTATAATAAATTAAATGTAAAAATATTACCAAAAATATATTGACACCCATCATTTTTAAAATTGGTCTGATCTGCATTTTATCAAAAACATAGACATCCCAATTAAAAATAAAATCCGCTGTCCAAAACAATACCCAAAATAATAGAAATGAACATATAGTCAAAAGAATTATGGCTAAAATATTTTTTGAAGTAAGAATGGTCACTTGCAAACCTTGTAATAAAAAAATAATTAACACAAAAATAATAGCGTGTAAACCAAAAATTCCCGTAAAAGAATCCACAAAAAACCCAGCCAACATTGCAAACAAATAATGCAACCAACTTTTACTGGAATTAAAATAAACCAATAAGACAGCGACTAAAAATGGCTGCAAAAATTGCCAACCATTATCGTAAAAATTTAGCAGGAAGAATAAGAAAACAGAAATTAAATATATTAAGGTTAAATAAACATACTTCATAGGCTTGTAATCACCGCCAGAGTATTTAAAACTTCGTAATTAACCATCGGCAAAACAGAGGCTTTTTTAAATAACTCTTCCTGAGAAAACTCAACCTCTCCTATTTGACCAACAATTAAACCAGACGGAATCTTTGGATCAATATCACCGGTCACTACTACATCACCGCTTTTAATATCCTGCTCTTGTGGTATAAAATTTAAATCCATCACCAAGCCCAATGATCCACTTAAAATACCGGAAACTAGCCTATCATTGCCTATTTTAACAGCTAGTTTAGAAAAACTATCAGTCAACAGGCGAATTTTAGACGCATCAATGCCGGCTTCAATGACCTTACCGACAATAATACCATCGCTTAAAACTACAGCTTGTCCAGCCTCTATATTTTGATTACGCCCGGCATCGACTATCAATATATTACGATTGACCGGATCTCTACTCAATATATTTACCACCGCCAGAGTGTATTGATTTTTATCTTTCAAATTCAATAATTTGCGTAAATTATTATTTTCCTTTTCCAATTCTTTTAAACGACTATTTTCTACAGACAAATCAGCATAGGCTTTCTCTAGATCTGTCGGCGGATTTAAGAAGACACTACTAAATTGACTGGGTGAAAAACTATTTCTAAAAACCATGGCCAAATCAAAAATCTGTCCGTTTTTAAACAATACAAACAAGACAATAATAGTAAGAAAGAGTAAAAAAAATTTTAAATTCTGTCTCAACATGGGCCAAAAGCAATTTTAGTGTAATCCCAAATCTTTAGCCGAAGGAAGAAGTATTTCTTTTAGGTTATCTAGATCATCCAATACCTTGCCCGTACCACGCACCACGGCTGTCAGTGGATCATCAGTAATATGGACCGGCATTTTGGTTTCTTGTGCTATCAAAACATCTAGACCCTTAAGTAAGGCACCACCACCAGATAAGACCATCCCTTTTTCATATAAATCTGAAACCAACTCCGGTGGAGTATTTTCTATTGTGCTTTTTATATTCTCTATAATCAATCTAATGGGTTTAATAATCGCTTCTCTGATATTAGCATCGGTGACTTGCACTTCCTTGGGCAAACCAGTTAAAAGATCTCGGCCACGAATAATGGATTTGACTGATTTTTCGCCCAAAATAACTGAGCCAATTTGTATCTTAATTTTTTCAGCCGTACGCTCGCCTAATAAAAGATTAAATTTATCCCGAGCGTATTGAACAATTGCCTCGTTTAATTTATCACCAGCCATCTTTAATGATTTCCATGAAACTACACCACCTAGAGAAATAACCGCTATCTCCGTAGTTCCACCGCCAATATCAACAATCATTGATCCAGAGGCCTCCTGAATAGGCAATCCAGCACCAATGGCGGCGGCCATAGGCTCTTCAATCAAAAGTACTTCTGATGCTCCGGCTCCCATGACAGAGTCCTCTACCGCTTTTCTCTCTACTTCCGTCACATCAAGTGGTATACCAACTATTACTCGCGGCCGAGGCATAAAAGTAAATGATTTACGATGCACCTTTTCAATAAAATGTTTAATCATTTTTTCAGTTACTTCAAAATCCGAAATAATGCCGTCAACCAATGGTCTAGTGACGGTAATATGCTGTGGAGTTTTTCCAAGCATGACTTTGGCATCTTCACCAACGGCTACTATTTTTTCCGTACGATTATTAATAGCTACAATCGATGGTTCATTGATGACAATACCCTGATCTTTGACATAAACCAAAATATTGGCCGTGCCTAAATCAATGCCAATATCTTTGGAAAAATTTTTAAAAATTCTTCTAAACATTAATCGTAAAATGCTTTAATCTTTTTTATAGCTGTATCCAAATCTAGTAATTCTTTATGATGATCAGCCCGATAAATCAACTCCAATTTTTGCTGTTTATCTGAAACAATCAATTGGAAGCAAATACCCAATAAATCTGCATCTTTTAATTTCTTGCCAAAAGAGATGTCTCTATCATCATAGAGTACTTCTAAGCCATTTTTAGCCAATTTTTCATAGATCTGATCAGCTGGTGCATTTGTCTTATCATTTTTTGACAAATTTAGCAAATGAACATGGTAAGGGGTAGTGGCCTTGGTCCAAATAATACCATCTTTATCATGACTGGCCTCTACTATAGTGCCCATGGCCCTGCCCAAACCAATACCATAAGAACCCATTAGGACATCTTTCAACTCGCCGTTTTCAGTAGCATACTGCAGGCCTAAAGCTGTAGAGTATTTTGTACCCAATCTAAAAATATTGCCGGCTTCGACTGTTTTATTCTCTATTACTTTGGCACCACAATTTGGGCATTTGTCTCCAGCTTTAACTTTAGCAATTTCCTTATTTTGCGCCCAAGCACAATGACCACAATAAACTGTAACATCTTCACCAGCTATAGTTCTAATCATGAATTCATGAGAAAAATCTTTACTCATTGCTCCACCAGAAGCCTCTACAATAAATGCATCAAGGCCTAATCTATTAAAAATTCTTATATAAGTCTGTAATACTTTATCATAATATTTTTTTAAGTCTGCTTCATCGATATGAAAACTATAAAGATCTTTCATAGAAAACTCCCGCCCCCTGAGTAAACCAGACTTGGCTCTTTTTTCATTGCGAAACTTATTTTGAATTTGATAAATATAAACCGGTAAATCTTTGTAAGACTTTATTTGCTGTTTAGCCAATTCTGTTACTACTTCCTCGTGCGTAGTGGCCAGACCGACCTCACCACCGTGTCCGTCTTCAAACTGATACATGATATCTTGCATCCCCAACCAACGACCGGTGCGCTCCCACAGTTCTTTTGGCTGCAAAGCGCTCATTAGCATTTCTTGTCCACCAATAAGATTCATTTCCTCTCTGATAATATTTTCAATCTTACGAAAAACTTTTAACCCCAAAGGCAGATAATTATAAATTCCAGCCATATGTTTATCTATAAATCCGCCACGAATTAAAAGCTGCGCATTGATAGATTTTTCATCTTGACTGACGTCCCGTCTAGTTTTTCCAAATAACTTTGATTGTCTCATAACTAATTTTTTAATAAACTTATAATTCTGTTTTTCTCATCTTCTAAAATTTGACCATCATAATCACCGCCATGAGCAACCTGCTCTTCGTAGCAAGCGCCTTTTTGATCAAGATGAAGAGAAAATTCCCAACCCTTTGCCACCTGACTTAAATAAATATGAAAACGCGGAAACTGGCCACTATTTAAACGCCGAGAAAAACTTTGATTTTTATGGGGATGATAACCCAAAAACCTAGTCAAAGCTAAAATATTGTATTTATTATTATTAACTAAAAATTTCATAACTTACATAAACCAAGATTGAATAGTCTGCCAAATTCCGGCTCCATAAATCGTAAAATCCCTAAAAGTAATAACGATTAAAAGTATAATCAAAATAATAAAACCACTATTGTGTATCCAAGCTTCTACTTTTTCATTTAATTTTTTACGAGTGACCGCTTGCGCTAATATAAACAAAGCTCGTCCGCCATCTAAGGCCGGGAATGGGAAAAAATTTATCACTCCCAGGTTGATAGAAAGCAAAGCCGCAAAATAAATGATATGAATAAATCCCAATTTAACAATTTGTCCGGTAATTACCGCCACAGCCACTGGCCCGCCAAAACCTTCAGCCAAATCTCCTTTGGTGATTAAATTGGCTAGCAAATGATAAAGAGCTTTAACAATATTGGCAATCATAAAAACTGTGACCTCAAAACCCTGAACGATACTGCCCCAAAAGCCATAATCAACAATACCCGTTTCCGTAATACCAATACCCAATCTTGACTCGGTACCCTCTTCCAACACTTCGTGTTTTAAATTATAAATTGCTTCCTGATCATTATTTTTTAAAACCACCAACGTTATCTCTTCTCCGCGCAAAAATTCCAACTGAGCATAGATGTCTTCATCACTTTCAAAAGTCTGTCCATTAATCTTACGGATTTTATCACCAACTTCCAGACCAACTTGCGCCGCTGGACTATTTTCAGTAATTTGTAAAATAACGACATTTTTATCACGGACATTGGCTTGACTTATATCAGCTGTCAGTTCTTGGGGAAAACCAGCCATAAAAACAATGGATAATAAAATAAAAGCTAAGAAAAAATTCATCAACACTCCGGCTGAGACAATCAAAATTTTCTTCCAAGCAGCCTGATTGACAAAACTTCTAGGATCATCCAATCCTTCTCCCTGCTCTCCTTTTATTTTGACAAATCCGCCCATCGGTATCCAATTGATAGAATATTTTATACCATTTCGTTTCCAAGAAAATATTTTAGGTGGAAAACCAATAGCAAACTCCTCTACATCCACTTTTAATTTTATAGCACTAATAAAGTGTCCTAGCTCATGCACTAGGATAAGTAAACCCAAAATTAAAATAAATATAATAACTGTTTCCATAAATTAAATTTTCATTATCTCCTGCTCTTTCTTATCACTAATTTGTTTGATCTTTTCATTGTACTCTTTCACCAACTCGTCCAAAGACTCCAGAGCATCAAATTTTTCATCTTCAGAAATTTGTTTGGATTTTTCTAGTGAAATAACTTCTTCTTTAACTTTTTCCCGATTACCTCTTAGTTTAATACGGGACTCTTCAACTTTTTTATGCAAAACCTTGACTAGCTCCTTGCGTGATTCTTCTGTTAATTGAGGAAAATTTAATCTAACCAAATCACCATCTACTACCGGGTTAACATTTAGATCGGCTTTATTTAAAGCTTTTTCAATAGCCGCAAGAATACTTTTATCCCAGGGCTTAATAGCTATACTCTGTGGCTCTGGACTAGTAATAGAAGCCAGTTGCAAAAGCTCGGTAGTGGTGCCATAGCTTTCTACTAAAACTTTCTCCACCAAACTCGGTGATATCCGACCAGTTCTAAGAGAAGAGATATCTTCTTGAAAAAATCTAATGGTTTTTTCAAATTGTTCTTTATTTTTTTCTATTAAATTATTCATATAATTAAAATGTTGATTTCTTTTGTACTACTTGATAAGCCCCTAAATATAAAAATTTATTGTCTAAAGAAAAAGATAATGAGCGAGCAGAATGATTGGTCGGCAAATCACTAATCTCCCAATTATTTCCATTATCTATAGAATGATACAGCGCTTTTGATGTGCCGTAAAATAATTCATCGGTATTTTTAGGGTTTACCAAAACTGAGAAAATAGCTTCACCTTTATTGGGTGGGGTAAGTAGCTTTATTTGTTTCCAAATTGAGCCATACTTGTCCTCCATCAGACGGTAAATAGATCCGTTATTGGCATAAATTATACCGTCTTTGACACTCCTGTCCAAACTAACAGTCACTACTGTAGATGCCCCCCTATTCTTACCTAATACTATATATTTATTATTTTTTTCGTATTCAATTTTTTCTTCCTTGGTTAAATACTGACAAGTTTGATTAAATTTTTCCTTTTCGGCTTCAGCTAATAGCTCGGCCTGCCTATCTTCGTCTTCAACACCGCTGGTAATAGCTCTTTTCTCTGTGCTAGTTAATTTTTGACAAGTGGCCGCCAATTTAGCCTCTTCTTTGGCCGTTAAAAATTCGGTAAAGGCCTGATCTTCGTCTATCTCTGCTCTATCTAAACGCCAACTTAAGAGATTTTCCCAAGTTAAACCGTCATCAATGCTTTTTAAAATTCCATTTTTTTGCGTAACTCCATAAACTATACGGCCAGCTTCACTATCGATCACAAAAATATTTTTTATACTATTGCCAAAGCGTTGGACAGCACTCCAAGTTTTGCCATTGTCTTCACTGCGTAACAATGACCCTTTTGAGTTGCCAGCAAAAACTATATTACTATTATAATGACTAGTAGCTAGAGCGGTAACATAATCACCAGTAGTGGGTTCAAAATAAACTTTTTCCCAACTACGTGAACAATCAATGGTTTTATAAATAGCATTGTGAACAGCGGCAAAAATAGTACAATTTTTTTCCGGATCAACCGCTATAGCATTGATAGTTCCCAAACCAGCTAAAGTCCTAGTCCAACCGTTGCCATAGTCATAGCTATAAAATATACCGTCATGCAAAGTACCCAAATAAATAGCACTTTCATCTAGAGGATCATAAGTCATCACTGTCACACTGGCGGCATCAAAAGTAGCTTTTTTGTCTCCCAAAGTATAAATGGTATTCATCTTGGTCCAGCTATCCCCCAAATTTTCACTTCGGAAAAATCCACCAGTCAGCGAAGATGGAGAGGCTGATTTTTTAGATAAACTAACACAACCAGACAAAAATAATGGTAAGATAATAATTAAAACAATTAACTTTTGTTTTTTCATATTTTTATTCCATGTTTAAAAATAAATTCTCCCACAAGAGTTGTGGCGATATGTTATAATTTAATTTTTCTTTGGTTTTATTCAAAGATAATAAATTATCTATCAAACTCTGCTTATTAAATTTGGTAGCCAAGCTGTTAATTTCTTTATCATACATCTGGTTGATAATCGGTCGCTCTAACTTAGCCCACAAAATATCTCTTAAAAATACCTCAAATAAATCTAAATATTCTTTGGTCAGGTTACCCAATTCACTTAATTTGTATCCGGGGTATTCTTTTTTTAGTACTTCAAACCATTTATCCAGGGTTTGCATATAATAAAAAGTTCCCCCGGATAACATTTTTAATATAAAATTTGAGCTTTTTTTAAAATTTTCCATTTTGTCACCCATTAAGCGCAAAGCTACTCCTGGTCGGCCAAAAGATAAATTGATAATTGTTTCTTTTTCTTGATCAGAAAAATCATAATTTTTTAGCCAAGCCAACATATCACCCCTTTTTAGTGGCTGAAACTTTATCAGTTGCGCCCGAGAAATGATGGTGGCCGGCAAATTGACAATGGTATCGGCGATTAAAATAATAGTTGTATTGATTGTCGGCTCTTCCAAGGTCTTGAGTAGTGCATTGGCGCTAAAAAGATTAATGGTTTCTGTACCATAAATAACGGCAATTTTATGGGTACTTCTAAAATTAGACATGGAAATTTTGTGTAAAAATTCTCGAATATTATCAACACCTAGGTCTTCTCTGTCACCCACTTTATGAATATCTAAAAAAATGCCTTTACTAATCATCCGACAATTATCACATTGACCACAGGGTTTTATTTTGTTGTCCAAACAAAAAATACTCTTAATAAAATAATCTACTATGGTTTTTTTACCTAGGCCAGCCGGACCATAAAATAAATAAGTATTAGCCAGCTTATGTTGGCTGACTGTTTCTTGCAAAAACTTTAATTGATTTTTATGACCATAAATAGGCCACTGATACTCTTGTGACATTGCTTTAAAAATACCATTTTTAAGCCCAAAAATCAATCCCATTCAATTTAACAATCTCTTCCAGCTAGACAATTGAAAAAGCCGCTGGTTTAGCGGCTATCTAAAGCTTTATTTACTAGGGCGTCAGCTTCTTTATTGAGCTCCCGCCGTATATGTTTGAAACTAATCTTTTTAAACTGAATGGCCAGATTCCAAGCTTTGACAAATGTCTTAGCCAAGCCTACTTCCTTGACTTTATATTCTTTATTTAGCTGTTTAACTACCAATTCACTGTCCAAATAACAAGACAACTCTTTAATATTACTAGCTAAAGCCAATTCCAATCCTTTTATCAGGGCTGCATACTCGGCTTGATTGTTGGTAGTCTCACCAATATACTCTGAAAAAGTATCTATTTTTTCCTTTCCCTGATAAAGCACTCCACCGATAGCGGCTGGACCAGGATTACCCCTAGCTCCGCCATCAGTAAAAAGACGAGCGGCTGATTTTGTAGAAGGACTAACCATTATTCTTTATATCTTTAATAATCAATTGTATTTCCCGATTACCATTCCATTGATTAATACTCAAATTATATATTATATCAATTTTGTCACCCAGCTCTAAAGACATTTTACCCAAACCAAAAGCAATGGCTCCTCGACTTTTATTTCCTTTGGCAATTTCCAATTTCAAATGTTGTCCGTCTCCGCCTACTTGCCTGATACTAGTAACAGATAAACCCGTAGACATAAAAAGCGGTTCCGGATTACTTTGTCCGTAGGGATGAAATTTTTCCAACAGATCCAAAAGATCCCAGGATATATCTTCAAAATTTATAGCCAGTTCTATTTCCAAGCTTGGCTGAAATTGTATATTTTTTAACTTGGTGAGAGCTAAAGACTTCATTGTTTTGATAAACTCCTCACGTTTATCGGCGGTGATAGAAAAACCACAAGCCTGTGGATGCCCACCATATTTGATCAACATTTTTTCATTTTGTTGCAAAGCTTCAATAATATTAAATTCTGGGATACTGCGACCAGAACCGACTATAACATTATCGACATTGGTCATGACAAAAACTGGCCGAGAATAATCTCTAGACAATCTGCCGGCTACCAGCCCAGTCAAACCACTAGACCAGTCGGGACTATAAAAAGACAAAAGTGGCTCACTTTCATCAATCTTTTGTGCTTTAGCTTCTTTAACTATTTTTTCCGTCAACTTTTGCCTATCCAAATTTGATTGATTCAAATCTGAAGCCAATTTAGTAGCTTTATCGTCATCTTCTTCAATCATTAAATAATAAGCCAAATTGGCGTGATCCATCCGTCCGGCGGCATTGACTCTGGGAGCCAAAGAAAATCCAATGGTTCTAGCGTCAATTTTATCAATATCCAAATTGGCTACTTGAATCAATTTTTTCAAACCCAAACGTTTGGTTTTTTTAAGAACCATCAAACCATACTTTAAAAGTGTCCGATTTTCTCCCAAAAGTGGCACCATATCAGCGACCGTAGATAAGGCCACCATATCCAAAAGCCATTTTTCATTGACCTCTTTTTCTTTGGCTGAAAAATCATTGTGCTGATGAGAAAGTAAAGCTTGCGCCAATTTAAAAGCCACGCCACCGCCAGCTAAATATTTGAAAGGATATTCTTCTCCCTTAACTTGTGGATGAATAATAGCCAAAGCCTTGGGTAATATCTCTGGAATAGTATGATGATCAGTAATTATTACATCTACTCCCAAGCTATTGGCCAAAGCTACTTCTTCAATATTGCTGATTCCGCAATCACAAGTAATAATTACTTGGCTTTTGGTGGCGATCTGCTGGACGGCTTTTTTATTTAGCCCATAGCCCTCTTTTTCACGATGGGGCAAATAAACATCAACTCGGGCTCCCAAAGATTTTAGAATTGACCAAAGTATGACCGAAGCACTGACTCCATCGGCATCATAATCTCCATACACAGTAATCAACTCTTTATTTTTAATGGCCAGATAGATCCTTTGACAAGCCTTTTCCATATCTTTGAAAAGATGTGGATCATGGACATCTTGACTATAATCAGGATTCAAAAACTCGTCTATCTGCTGTTGAGTCTTTAACCCCCGATTATATAATAACTGAACAGCTACTGGATGCAATTCCGGAAATTTTTCTATAAAATCTTGCGTGGGCTTATGTGGTAATTTCCAAATATATGACATAAAAAAATAATCACGTATCAACGTGTGGTTATTGTATCAATAATTTATAGGTTTTGACAAACTAGCCTATTTTAACTTAACAACCTTAATCTTACGAGCAGTGGAAGCTGTTGAATTTTTTTCTTTGGCTGGAGAAGATTGTTTTTCATTGTAGACTATGCGCGGTGGCAAAGTAACTTCTTTTTCTATTTTTGGCTCTAGACGCACTTCTCTTTTATTTTGACCACCTTGTTTTAACTCTTTTTTCAAAAATGCCAAAGCTACTGCCAGCATCACTAGCCCCAGTAAAGTTAAAAGGAAAAAAGAATTATTAAAATTAAAAAATGAAGCCTCGGATGGACTGGTAAAATTTGTTTCTTGATAATCACTAACAATATTTACCACCTCCTGATTGAGATCACCCAATTTATTTTCCGTGTCAACCAGATTATTGAGTATTGGATCATCGGCCTGAACTAACTTGTTTATTTGCTCAGACATTTTATTGTTTTATTAGCTATATTAATTAACTCACCCTCAGGAGCTAAAATAACCTTGGTGCCAGATGGCTTTTGCAAACCGCGTAAAATCATGCCTCTGATAGTATTGTTGGCAGCCGCTGGACCAGTAAAGACAATAGCGTCAATTTTTTTACTCATACCAAGATATGAGGCAATATAACGAGAAATATCATAAATGTAAATATCCAAAGCTAGTTTAGCGGCTTGTCTTTGCTCTTTACTAAATTTAAAATTATTTTTATAACCACTGACCTTATAACCACTAGCTAGCAAAACATCTCTCAAATCAGCCAAACCAGCTAAGCCCAAAAGCCCAGATTTTTTGTCTATTATTTCGCTAATATCAGCCAAAGATAGCTTAAGCTGCTTGGCTAAATAAAATATAACACTAGGTGGCAAATCACCGCATCTGGTAGACATGGTCAATCCTTCATTGGGAGAAAAGCCCATACTGGTATCTTTGACCTGACCGTCCATAAACCAACTGATACTAGCCCCCGAACCTATATGACAGGTAATTAATTTTAACTTATCTATATTTCTATTTAAAACTTTGGCCGCATAATCAGCAGCTGCTTCATGACTTAAACCATGAAAACCATATTTTCTAATATTATATTTCTGATAATAAGAAATGGGCAAAGAATACAAATAGGCTACGGCCGGTAACTTGTGATACCAAGCTGTATCAAAACTAACAGCCATTTTTACTTTTGGCCAGCTGTCTTTGACCAAGTCCATCAACTCCAAAGTAACTGGATTGTGTAGTGGTGCCAAATGATTATATTTTTTTATATTTTTCAAAAAAGCTGAACTGACAAGTGTAGTCTCAAAAAATTCTCCACCACCATGCACCAATCTAAAACCGACAAACTTAATATCAAAATCTTTTAATAACTCATACAGATAACTCCACCAATCTTTAATATTGTAGCCAGTCTGATAATTTATCTTTTTGTTTCTATAAACCAACACGCTTTTATTGCCCACCAAAGAGATGGCTCCGTCCAAAACTTTCTGTCCAGGCCTGGTTTGACCTTTTATCAAAAATTTTGGTAATTCAAAAACGGCAAACTTTATACTGCCACTACCGGGATTTAAGATAAGCAAATATTTTTTCATATATCCAAATCAATGATACTACAAGTTAGTAAACCAGCAGCATTACCTTCATCGGTATCTAGATGTATAGCGGTGCTATAGTTTCCTACTCGCGCCACAATCTCCCTTAATTCCAAACTTCTTGGTCCTTTGATCAAAGCTTTTAACTTTTGACCGTTTTTTATATGCCATTTTTTGGCATCAGCTAAAGAAATATGTAAATGCCTTTGTGGCACTATAATTCCTTCGTTTAGTTTAACGCTACCCCGCGGTCCTTTCAAAGTCAGACCACCCGGACTACCAGCTAAATCACCAGACACACGAATGGCTGGCTTGACTCCCAAAATACGAGCATCAGTTAAAGCCAGCTCCACTTGAGTTTGTGGTCTGACTGGACCAACGATACGCATAGACAATTTGCCTTTGGGGCCAGTTACTTCTACTTTTTCTTCAGAGGCAAACTCTCCGGGTTGAGATAGATCTTTAATTGGTTTGAGCTGATAAGCACTGCCAAAAAGTTTGTCCAAATGCTTCCGGGAAATATGTAGATGCCGAGCGGAAATTTCCGCTTTGATTCTTTTCATATAATTATAAATTATATTTTTTCAAATCCTGAGCGCTCAGTAAACCCGCCTGAGCTCCGACTTTCATAATAACTGAATTACTATTTACAATAGCCAATTTCAAAGCTTTGGTCAGATCAAAATTATACTTAATCAGACCAGCGGTCAGTCCGCAGCCAAAAGAATCTCCAGCTCCAGTAGTATTGATACCCTTTTTCTTAGAAGCAGCCCGAAAATATACTTTGTAGCCGTCATAAACATAGGCACCGTGATGACCATCCGTTACTACAGTAAATTTTTGACCGTAGCTGTGTAAAAACTTTAAAATATTATGAATATTATCTCTAGTGTCTTGACCTTTTACACTCATTGTCAGTTCCAAAGCTTCATCACGATTAACATCAAAAACTGTCGTATCTTTCATATATCTAGCCAGTCCTTTTAGGCCCATTTTCAACTGCTCACTGCCTGGATTCCAAACAACTTTTATTTTTCTTTGACGACAATGCTCAAAAATATTATGCAAGCTAGCGCGAAAATTACCGGATAAAGAAGTCAAATATAGCCAAGGAGTATTTATTTTTTTAACCACTGGTGGGCTAAGATCAATTTTATTGTTAGCTCCTCGATAAGCAAAAATAATGTGTTCATTGAACTTACCAACATTGACTACAAAAGAAACGCCAGTGTTTATATTTTTCCTTCTCTGAATCAAACCAGTGGCTACTTTTTTTTCTTTAAGATAGGAGACTATTTCTTGAGCCAAGGAATCATCCCCCAAAGATAAGATGACCTGGGTCTTGATACCCAAAGAAGCCAAACCCACTGCTACATTCATACCGCCACCGCCATATACCAAATAGACTTCCCGGCTATAAACCTTGGCCCCATATTCAAAGCCAATTAATTTTTTACGCAAGAGGTCAGACTTATTATCGACAATTACCATATCATCTGTATAAAACATAATATCACGAGTAGCCCCGCCAATAGTGGTAATTTTATTACTTAGCATTTTATTTTATTTAAATATATCGATTATATTCCTTGATTCGATCAACAATCATTTTCATTATCAAAAGAAAAACTGTGGACATGCCAGTAATAACTAGTATCTGCACTTTTATGTCCAAATTAAAAATACCCAGTTCATGAAGCACGCTGATAGCAATCAAAATACCCAAAATAATAGCCGAAGAAAAAAGCAGTATCACTAATACCAAAACCAATTCTGCTATTTTATTAAATGTCATAAATGTTTATATAGTTATCAATTATATTATAACAAAAATAAAGACAATTAGCTATTGCTGCCTAAACTGAATAATATGATAGCCCGCCACAGCCATAGCTACACCAACATTTAAAGATTCTTTAGATCCTTTCATAGGTAAAGATATAATGCTGTCAGCCAAAGCTAGACTAGCTTTAGATATACCCCGGACTTCATTGCCGACCAAAAGCGCCATGGGAAAAGTTGGCTTAAAATCTAAATAATCTATAGCGCCAGCATCAGTTTCTAAAGCAATGATTTTAACTCCTTGTTTTTTTAATCTTTTGATGAGCTGTCCCAAATGGCTACAATACTCCCAAGGCACCACCTGATCAGCTCCGAGAGCCACCTTGGATATTTCTTTTCTGGGCGGATAGCCACTATAACCAGTCAAAAACAGCCGATCTGCCCCCAGGCCGTCGGCTGTCCTAAACATAGTCCCCACATTATACAAACTGCGTATATTGTGGGCGATAATATAAAAATCGTTATTCATCGCCATGAAATACTTCTTCTTTCTTCTCTTTCATAAAGCCCAACCAGTCTTCAAAGGCGGAGACAAACAACTTAAATGGTGCTTCAATAATATAATCCATCACAAAAGCAAAGACATTGATACTCTTAAATCGCTCTGACATCCAACGACCAGCGGAAATAATCGGTAAAGAAAAAAAGTTTAGAAAAAATACCAATATCCCTTCGGATTTATTCTCAACATTAAGTTCTTTAGCCGTTGATCTAATACGAATAGCAAAGAAACTAACAGCGGTTAAGAAGAATAAAAATATAGCACCACTTAGTATATTAAAGTTCAAATAATTGAGTAAATAAATGATCGCTCCGAAAACCACAATATAGAGGACGGTGTACATAAAATAATAGAAAACTTGATAACCAAGATGCTTGTTATATTTGGTCTTAAGCTTGCACAAAATTGATTGTTCTGGTTTATCATAGACTAAATTATGCAAACGCTCCATGATCAAATCGGTATTATGTCTACCCAATGGTCTGATAGTCAAAGTAACCAAAAACATAAGTAGTGGTGGGAATAATACATTGATTCCCAAATTAGTATAGTTTAATTCCTGAAGGACATATTTTTCATAAGGAAATTCCAAAAGTAGAGCCAATAAAGCTTTGGTGATAAAAATATAAACAATCGCTCTGACCGAAGCTTTGGAAATCCTATTTCTGATAGTGCGATATTTTTTGTTAACCAGTAGTTTGGCTTCTGATTCCAGCATATCGGGATTGGCCAAAAGTTCTTTGATAGCAACACCGTGACTCAAAATCAATTCATGAAGAATTTTGAAAGTTACTACCGGCTCTTTAATAGAACTTAAAATACGCAACTGATAAGGATGCCTAAGATGGCGTTGAATATTTCTATAAATTTCTGGCAAATGGATGGCCATTATCTTGATGGTATCAGAATCAGCACTCAACCATTTGTCATAATACAAATTCAACAGATGATAAGATATGATGGTATCGTCAGATTTGACCAAAGATTTGTGAATAGCAATATAAAGCTGAATATTTTTTTCTCTAATACTCAAATCATCGTCACCTTGGAGCTTGATACGCGGTTTGGTGATCTGATACATGGCCTCAATCACAGCATCATCAATATCTTCGGGATGAAGTAAAATATCAATTTCACAAGCCTCGACGGCAATCAGCCAATTGAAATAATCTTTGATATCATCACCATGATACATATCATTCATCAGCAAGAAAAGATCGTTGTATTTCTCTATAATCTTTTCTGCTTGGGCAATTTTATATTCCGGAATACTTTTATTGGGAAAATAACGGGAGCGCACCAAATCTTCAATCAGAGTGCGAGCAATATTGGGCTTCAGTACTTCCATGATAAAACGCCGTTTGATATTTCTTTCAATAGCAAAACGACGAAGTAAATGAACTTCTTTAAAATCAACGGTATTTCTGAGCTTTTCATACAAGGCGGAAAAATGACTAGCAATTTCCTCAACTTCTATGAGATTTTCCTCTTGCACTAAAAGCTCTTTTTGCTTATAGATTTGTTCTATTTTCTTATAAAGTAGAACAATTTCATCAGATATTTTCATAGCTAAAATATAGCATAAAAGCCACTTTTCTTCAATAATTATGCTAGCACGATTTGGGGATAAAAGCAAGTCGTTTGCTTTTATCTAAAAGCTATGTTAAACTATCTTTATGATAGAAAAGAATCTTATTAAAACCGCTGGTTTAAAAATTACTGCTGCCAATACGGCTGTTTTCAGTATCCTCAAAAACCATGTTACTCCCCTCTCAGCCAAAGATATCTGGACCAAAGCCAACAAAAAAATAAATCTAGTATCAATCTACCGGATACTAGAGCGTTTTTTGACCGCCGGACTAATCAATGAGGACTCGATAAAAAATACCCGTCAGGAAAAGATCTACCACTTGTCTCACGACAAGCACCATCACCACCATCTACTTTGTCAGTCCTGCCAAAAAATATTCTGTATCCCCTGTAAGCTGAAAATAGATTTACCAACCAATTTTAAAATAACCAAACACCAGATCCAACTCATTGGTCTGTGTGATAAATGTAAATAATACTATGCTACTTATCTACATCATCATCGCCAC